>NVSY01000008.1 GCA_002401385.1 Flavobacteriaceae bacterium
TATCTTATTTCCATTTTCCTTTACTGATACTTTCTCTTTAGTATTGATTTCTTCCAATTCTAAACGAGGTTCTTGAATCAGAAATTCTTCCCAAGCGACYAWATGACYTGAMKYAGCCCAAYYTGWTTTGTTTTTAGTTTTGGCTTGAATTTGAAGTACRAYTTCTTTRTTYTTWKWAAAYTCAAAAGACTTCAACTGAACAGTCCTTTTTTCAGCAGCATTTAACTCAAGCGCTAAACTACCTGTTCTTACTAMGATCCCATTTTCTAATAATTGCCATTCGAAATCAAATGTATCGAGATTTGTTTCAAAATACTTGTTGGAAATTTCAAKGAAGCCTTTTTGGCTATCCACCAATTTAAAGRCAATATTTTGATARGCCTTTTTAACTTCTACAGTTTTTGGAGAAGTACTTARGTCKGMCATAACMACMCCATTCATACAAAAATTACCATCGTTKGGTGWATCKCCAAAATCACCACCATAGGCCCAATAATAATTACTTTCTGGYTTYAAACATTCAGYATGTGCTTTTTCGATRTCTTTGATTTTATTTCCATAAGATCCATCAAYATGTTTSGTAATTCCTTGGTCTGACCAATCCCAWATACATCCACCRATAAGCGCTGGRTATTTTTCAAAYACATCMACATATTCCTGCAAATTTCCAATACTGTTACCCATAGCRTGRGCATATTCATTTAATAAAAAAGGTTTATCAAGATTCATTTTWCCAATATGCTCCATATCTTCCACAGACTGGTACCTTCCAAATTTATGCTTTTTCCCGCCTTTCCAAACACCACCTCCRTAKGTRTCRTATGAAACTGGATTTTCWGAAGAGTGATAATGTGTTGGTCTCGAWGTGTCWATTTCTTTGGTACGCTTTTGCATTGCCACCATATTCACGCCATTWCCAGCTTCATTTCCAAAWGACCACATAATTACRCTWGGATGATTTTTATCTCGCTGWATCATGGCTTCCATACGTTCAAYATGTGATTTTTCCCAMGTGCTATCTTTTGCCAATGATKCCGCACCGTAGCGCATACCATGTGACTCTACATTGGCYTCATCAATCACTAAAATTCCATATTCATCACATAGTTTGTAGAAATAAGGAGTAGCAGGGTAGTGRGCTGTTCTTACGGTATTAATATTATGTTGCTTGAGTAGTTGTACYGTTTTTTCAATGCGCTCTTTTGGAATGTATTTTCCATAGATAGGATCATGCTCAATTACATTCACTCCTTTTATAAGGATTGGTTTTCCATTTAGTAAAAGTTCCTGTTTGTCTGAAATACGGATGTCTCTAAAACCTATGTTTGATTCAATCTGATCAACGATTTTTCCTTGTTTTAATAGAGTAATTACGAGTGGATAAAGGTTTGGAGTTTCATGCGACCAAACGTCAATATCTCTTAGTTTGTATTTAAATGTATTATTTGATTTAGCGGATTGTATTTCTTCAATAATAACATTTCCTTCACCATCAAATAGTTCCACCGAATACAGATAACTGTCAATGGATTCAATGTTTTTTTTATTCAATTTTAAACTTAAGTTGAATTCGGCTCCATTTTCCGTTAGGGGAGTGGTAACGAAATAATCTTTAAGGTGCACTTCGTTTTTTTGCACCAAAAATACATCTCTAAAAATTCCACTCATACGCCAGCCGTCTTGATCTTCTAAATAACTTCCGTCACACCAACGAAATACCTGCATTCGTACCGTGTTTTTTCCTTTTTTGATGTAGGTTGAAATATTGAATTCGGCAGGAGACCAACTGTCTTGACTGTAACCAACTTTTTGGTCATTCACCCATAAATAAAAGGCCGAAGACACACTTTCAAAACGAAGATAAGTTTCTTTTTTATCAAGATTTTCAATCGTAAATTCTGTTTGATAAATTCCAACGGAGTTTCCGTTTTTTCCACTAATAAATGGTGGATTTTTATCGAAAGGGTAGGTGATGTTGGTATAAATTGGAGTGCCATATCCTTGCATTTGCCAGGTTCCAGGGACTTGAATTTTATCCCATGAGGATGGTTTTACATTTTCTGGAATGTTGCTTACATCATTAAAATAGGCGAAATCCCATGTGCCGTTTAGTGATGTCACATCGTTAGAAGTAGCATCATAGAAAAGTGTGGCATGAGGTGCTTCTTTGTTTATTTGTGTAACATGTTGATTTTCCCAATCATTTTTATTCGATTGACTGTATCCAAATGTGAAGGATATAAGCCCTATTAGTACGCATATGTTTTTAGTAGTCATTAATTGTTATTTATGAATATATGTAGACTTTATAAATAGCAAGGTCTTTCATTTCAGGAAGAACTTTGTACACAAATTGAAATAATTCTAGCATGAATCCATCAAAGACAGACTGATTTGAACAAAATTAGTCTTGTTGAAAGCAGCGTCTTCATTTCTATAAGRTGAARTWRGATTTGGTTTATAGAAGTTCATATTTACTTTGTGCGATGCTCTTTCTGTTTAATCATATCTCTTAGAACTGATGAAGTTAATTTAAGGATATTTTGTTGTTGTACTTTCTAAAAGCTGTCTCATGTTATTTTCGGATTCTGAATTCCAATAACCACATTCCAATTGAAAAAACACAGAGGTGTAGGGGATGGCATTAATGCTAACAATAACAGGACTATTTTTTTTTATTTCTTTATTTTATTTTTCCAATTATTATATGCATCAATKCGYTKWGTYTTTGRRTCGTTATCAWAAAAACGAGCGCCTTCACCAATTCGATTATGATCTCCCAACTCTTTACGTCCTTTTTCTATGAGTATCATTAATTCTACTACTTTTTCTGGATGTTGTTCGGCAATGTTGTGTTGTTCTTCTTTGTCATTTTTCATATTGAAAAGTTGTACTTCCTCGACAGCATCAATCTTTCGTGCCCACCATTTCATATATGTTGGTTTAGCTGGACGTGGTAGYACCAATTTCCAATCATTATCTCTTACTCCGTGTAGATTAGTATAGGCATAGTAATAGAAAAATTCGTGCTCGGTTTTAGCATTATTTAAAATAACCTCAGTGAAATTCTTTCCGTCAATTACCAAGTCTTTTGGCAATRCYACTTCRGCTATTTTCGAAAATGTCGGTAAAAAATCCATCGTAGTAAGTAGTTCGTGGTTTACAACTCCTTCTGGAATCTTTCCTTTCCATTTCATGATTGCCGGTACCCGAACACCACCTTCCCAGGTTTGAGATTTATTTCCTCTTAAAGGAAAAGCGCTACCTCCATGATCTCCAATTTTAKCTTCATTCCACGGGCCATTATCTGAAGCGAAAATCACCAAGGTGTTTTCGTCCAATCCTTCTTYTTTTAAKGYWTTYAGAATTTCTCCCATRCTCCAGTCTAATTCTTCGATTACATCACCATAAAAACCWCCKGCYGATTTTCCTCTGAATTTTTCTGACGCTCCYAATGGTACGTGAGGCATGTTNKKKNGAGAGGTATAAAAAGAAGGGTTTCTCTTTTTGCTCTTTGATAAAATTAACRGCTTCTTTCGTATACAATTTGGTRAGTTGMCCCATTTCTTCAACAGTGTTAATCACTTTAATGGTGTCATTATTTCGAAGGATAGAGCATCTAAATTTATTCTGTTCRATTAATTTAGTAGACCCATTAAATTTTGGTGTTCCATAAAAATAATCAAATCCCTGTTTTAATGGCATTTGATTKGGTTCTTCTCCKGCATGCCAYTTACCTATACAAGCCGTTTGATAGCCTTTGGTTTTTAAAACTTCKGCAATCGTTAATTCTTTTGGGTGTAATTTTGGATGAAAGTTTTTTGTGTTGTTCGGCTCTGCAACACGAATTGGATAACTACCCGTAAGTAAAGCCGCTCTGGAGGCTCCACAAAGRGGCTGGGCATAAAAATTTGTAAACTTTATACCTTCYWTCGCCATTTGATCTAAATGAGGTGTTTTTATGTTTGGAGATCCATAACATCCCAAATCATTATAGCCTTGGTCRTCAGTTAAAAATATGATGAAGTTTGTTTTTTTAGTAGTAGAATTCTGAGCATAGGTGCCTGCAACATAGAAAACTGCCACAAGAACCATTGCTAATTTTTTTAGCGGATTTAATAATATAGATGATTCTGAAGGCTGTTTATTGGGCATGTTTAAAAAATTATGTTATTGTTTTTTCATTTTTTTAATTACTATTTTATTCTCTTTATCTTTAAAATTTCACTTCAATTATCTCGTGCTGCCTGTCGGGACCGGCATCGGGATTAGGGATTATCAAAACTCCATCTTTATAGCTGTAGTCCACCAACTCACCTGTACGCAACAGATTTACTGATGTTACTTCAGGTACATCTGATACTCGAATCGGCTTACCAGGTTCTGTTCCGGTATAATACATTTTTTTCCATTTTCCCCATTTAGAAGCGTCAGCTTGCTGACCAGGGCGAGTATGTAGCCACCAAGTAGGTATTTCAAAATCTTACTGCATTTCAATGGCTCCCATATCTGGTGCACCAATAATTTTATTTCCTAAAATATCTTTTTTTACTTTTAATCCGATATAGATTCCTTTCTTATCGTTTGGAATGAATGGAATTTTAATCCCTTTATTTTTGATAAGATCAATATTGGTAGGGGTATAGTCTTTAATTTCTTTTCCTCCAGCATTCAGAAATTGTGGGTTTCCAAATACAGGAGCTTCATCTTGGATTGAAACTTGTTTAGGCCAATTGTCTGTTTTTAAAAATAAATTGTTTTTAAAAATAATATCTTTTAAAGCAGATCCTCCTTCTAGTTGAGGTTGGTATTGATCTCCTAAGACAGCTTTACTTTTTCCTTCTATATAAAATATATTATTCATCAACAAAGCTCCCTTAGCTACTTTTGCTACCGCCATTTTTGCTAGAATATCACTTTTTACATAGATGGTRTTGTTATAGAAATAGGAATTGTAAGGGCCATGGCGCTCTTTATTTTTACCAACAAAACCACTCAACCAATATATTTTCCCTTCTTGAAATGCGACTCCTTTTTTCTTTACACGGTAGCCATCATTAATACTTACATTATAACGATAGGCGCAATTGTAATTATTTCCTAGAATTTCTGCAAAACCACCGGCATTATTTTCACTTACATTGTATTGTACAATAATATCKGAACAATTAAAATCGATATGACAACCTGCTGAATCTGCTGGTCCGTACGCGTTTCTAAAAGAATTGTGTTCTATCAATGCTTTCTTACAACCCCAAGTCCAAAGTCCACTTCCGCGTCCCCATTTTCTACTATCATCTTTGGAACCTGAAAAATTCACATTATTTCCTTTTACATGTGCATCGGTAACTATACTAAATTGCATTCCTGGTCCTCCGGTTTTAAAAACCTTATTATCGTATAACTTTAGCCCTTCCAATTTTCCTTTGAGTTTGATACCTGTATGTGAGACATTACTCACGGTGCAAGATTGCACTAATACATCCTTTAAAAGAGCACCTTTGGTTTTATTTATAAAGCGAATTCCCCATCCATAACTTTGTGTGCCATTGGCAGTTTTAACTTCTTTGGCACCTCGTTGAAAGTTTGGGTTTTCGTAAAAGATATCTTTCACCTCAAGATTACTTAAAGTAATGTTTTGAAAAACTCCCTTTTTTGTAATAACCACTAAAACGCCACAGCGCATTCCTTTTTTATTGGAATTGGGCGTTTTTCCACCATTCGCCATAATTGTTAATCCATCAACTTTAATATGACTGCAATTAGTTAATCGTATACCGTTCATAAAATCTTTAGCGTTTATTATTGGGTTTTCACTTCGATTTGAAACGCTATAACTGCTTATAAGTATTGGTTTTGATTGCGTTCCACTGATGTTATTCCACTCAATTGTTCCGAAAAACACTTGTCCCTTTGCTAATAAAATTTTATCTCCTCGCTTAAAATTAGTGCGACTTACTTTTGCGAGTGTTTTCCATGCTTTTTCTTTGCTTTTYCCAAAGTTTCGATCGTTTCCTGTTTCAGCATTTACATAATAATYGGTTGCAAAAGCYGAAGGACTTAGGAATAGAATTATGATAACTGTGGCTAAATATTTGAATGGATTCATATGCGATTGCTATTTAAGTGTTTTTTTATTTCTGAATGATTTCATAGTGGCATACCGCGGATCGTAATTTTTTTGCCTATGCTGTATAAAATTGTACAATATGTTAAAGTCGTTGTTGTCTTTTAGAAAAGGATGGTTTTTAAGTCTCTCTAAAATTAGGAGAGGATTCTTTTCTTCATAATTAAAATCTTTTTGCACATCATTTGCCTGTTGAACAAATTTTGCAGCTTGTGTTTTCAGAATTGCTGCAGTTTGTTGATTTCTGATAATGTTATTTTCAAATTTTGTTAGGGTAGGATAGGCGCCTCCCCAATCACCAAATTCCAATAATGTATTTTCAATTKCTGCTACGGGTTTTTCAGGAATAATGATAATGTTGTGATGGATAGATGTATTTTCTACAGGGCCTGTAATATGGAATATAGGCGAGAAAAAACGTTTGTTWTGTGCTTTGTACGGTCGTAAACCATCATTCATACTTAAATTGTAATGAATTTTTGTGTCTTTGGTTCCTATATTTATAGGTTGCCCTAGTTTGCTTCCATTATTGCAAATCAGCATAAATCCTCCCCAGTTATCGAAGCTGTAGTTGTACTGAAATACACTTCCAATACAATTGAAATCGGCATCATAACTTTGTCCATCCCACTTTGCTCTATGGTCACTTACTTCATTAAATTGAATTAAGGTATTATCTGAACTCCAAGGCCAAATTCCTGCAGCAGCATCACCTTCTGCCATAACATCTAGTCCTTTTCTAATTACATTGTATTCAATAATAGCACCATCGCAGCCAATAGGTACAATACCATCTCCTGGAATATTTTCAATTAAGTTTCCTCTAATCACCACTCCTAAACTTGGGTGCCAATTTGTACGTAGAATATTTCCTCTAGAATTAATGGCGTTACGTTCACAATGATGGATATAATTATTTAGAATTTGTAAATCGATAAAACGTGTTTTTACTTTTTTGCCTTTGTTTTCCCAAATAATACCAGAACCACCACCTTTTTTCTTTTCTAAAACRCCATTTACATGATGTATTTCCAAGCCTTCTAAAATGATATGATGACAATCGCCAAAATTTTCTGCACGTACAATAACTCCGCGTCTTTTTGCTTTACTGGCCTGCCCTTGATTCGTGATTTCTAAATTGCGAACCTCCCAATACTCAATATTATAGAGTAAAACGGTATGTTCTTTCCATCCATTTCCATGTATGGCGGGTTTCGATCCTTGCCCGTATAGATCTATTTGTATTGGATTCCCTTTTTTTCCAGAGCCCTTAGGCGCCAATTGACCTTGATAAGAAGTTCCTGCAGCAAATAAAATTTTATCTCCAGGTTTAAAAATGTGATTGTTTACTTTCCACAGACTTTTCCATGGTTTTGATTCACTTTTACCACTGTTTGAGTCGCTTCCAATTGTTGAATTAACATAATAGGTTTTTGCAACTACCGTATTGCTAATTAGTAGTACTAATAGCAATGATAAAATTTTGATTTTCATACTATTTTTTCTTTTTCTTAGTTTTCTTTTTCTTAGTTTTATAGTTCGATTTATCCGCTCCTTCAACACTCCATTTACTTACAAAATCAGAAACCATCTCTTTTTCTTGTGTTGGTAAATGCCCTTTTAATTCGTTTTTTAGGGATTTATAATTAGTGTCGTTGGCTAAATTTTTCCATTCATTTGGATCGTTATAATGATTGTATAATTCTTCGCCACCATCAAAATATTGGATGTATCTATACTGTTTTGTTCTCACCGAATAATTACCTCTTCCCCAAGAAGTAATGGTAGGGTTTTCTAAGAGTATTGATTGGTTGTTCACTATTGGTAAAAGACTTTCTCCATCTACATAATCTGGTGTTTTTACCTTGGTATAGTCTGCGATAGTTTTGTATACATTAATAAGCGATACTGCTTCTGAATAGGTGCTGCCTTTTTGTACGTGTTTGTTTCTAGTATCGTAAATAATAAAAGGCACTCGTGTTGCTTCTTCCCAAAGGGTGAATTTTTTAAAAGTCTTTTTTTCTCCTAAATGAAATCCATGATCAGACCATAAGACAACAATTGTATTATCGGCATATTCACTTTTTTCAAGAGCATCTAGCACTCTACCAACATTATAATCTGCCCAAGAAATACAGGCGAGATAAGCCTTTCTTACATCACCCCAAACGCCTTTAGTTAAGTAATGATTGTATTCTCCTTTTTTAGAAAAACTTTTTCCAACAGCTGGAATATCATCATAGTCAGTTTCATTAAATGGCGGTGGAATTATATCTTTAGGTAGATTGTCGAAAAAACGAACAGGGGCATCAAAAGGTAAATGTGGTTTTACAATTCCGACGGCTAAAAAGAAAGGCTTGTGATGCTTTTCGTGTAGTTTTTCAATACCATAAGAGGCAACCTGATAATCTATATGTTCTTCATCTGGATTTATAGTGGGTCTAAAAGAGTACTTGCCATTTTTTCCCTTGACGTATCCTTCGCCTTTTTTAAACTTTTTTTTATTTGGTGTTGTTTTTAGATAATCAGTCCATTCACGTTGATCTCTATTTCTACCATGATGAATTTTTCCTGCTCCATAGGTTAGATACCCATTTTCTTTTAACAACCTAGGCAAACTGGTATATTGCTCCATAAGTTGCTTATGAATATCATGTTCATAAAAAGGATATAAACCAGAGTTGAATGGTTGTACTCCATAGAGCAACGCATTTCTGGATGGTGAACAGCCAGGAGCCGATGTATGTGCATTTGTAAAATTAACCCCCATTTTTGCTAATTTATCCATATTGGGAGTGATGGTTTGAGAATGACCTCCTAAAAATCCAGTCCAATCATTCATGTCGTCAATGGCGATGAATAATATGTTGGGTTGTTTTTGTTGGGCTACTAATGAATTTACATGAATGCAAATTAGAAGTAATATTGTGCGAATTAGTATTTTCATTTAGTTTATGTGTTTTATGAAGGCTTGTTCCAAACAACCGTTTGTAATTTGGCTTCAAATGTTTTAATAAGTTTTTTGTATTTTTTATTTGCCGCTAAATTATACCACTCATGTGGGTCTTTTTTTAGGTCGTACAGTAAATATCCTCCTTCTTTTAATTTGGTAAAACGATATTGGTCTGTTACCAATCCGAAGTTCCCAGCGGCGCAAGTATAAACAACATCCTCCCAATCAACTTTTTCATTGTTTAAAAGTGGCACCAAGCTTTTGCCATGTAAGGTAACGTTATCTGGTTGGTCAATGTTTAGTAAGGCTAGCAGGGTTGGATAAATATCAATATTTTTCACTACATTTTCTACCACTTGTGCTTTATTATTATGTGGAGTCTTTATAATTAATGGACTCCTTAATGATATGTTATACCCTGTATTTTTACGCCATTTTCCGTGATCTGTTAAATGATATCCATGATCACCCCAAACTATAATAATGGTATTATCATACAATCCTTCCTCTTTCAAGGCCTGGATTACTTTTCCCATTTGAGCATCGGCATAGGTTGTACTTGCCATATAACCTCTTATTAGTTTTTGGGCAGTTTGATCAGACACACCTTCGTTCCAACCAAATGAAGTACCTCTTCCTTTAAAAGGATCTTTTGTTATGTCTTTATCAGCATTTCCAGGAACATAGGCTAGTTTACCCGCATCCTCTGGATACATATCAAAATATTTTTTTGGGGCAACCCAAGGCATGTGTGGTCTCGCAAAACCACAGGAAATCATAAATGGTTTACTTTTGTCTCGCTTATTTTTAATAAAGTCAATAACAGCATTTGCAGTTTTTCCGTCATTTAATAGATCGTCTGGACCATCAACCGAAGCATACATTAAAGCTGCGGGGCCCGCGCCTTTTTTTAGATATGCATCAATTTGATCTTGTCTACCGCCAATATCAACGATTCTCTTTTCAATTTCTGGACCTCCATCATGGTATTTTCCTTTCCAATATTTTCCTGGAATGTCCCAAGCCGTTTTATCTACCCCTGGCACATTTCCGTGATACAATTTTCCGCTAGTTGCTGTCCAATAACCATTTTCTCTTAACACTCTCGGCCATGTATCTTGGGTTTGTATCATTTTTGGAAAAGTCCATACTTTTTTACCATCAACCCAAGTCTGATTGTCAAATCTAATACCTGTAAGCATTGCCGCTCTTGAAGGTAAACACAAGGGGTAATTCACATAGGCTTTGTTAAATCTTGTAGCCTCGTTGGCTAGTGCGTCAATATTCGGGGTAAGAGGTTCCGGTTCTCCATAAGCGCCAATTAATGGTCGTAAATCATCAAATGCTATAAATAGTACATTCGGTTTTTCTTGTGCGTTGCAAATGTTTAACACAATAAAAACGAATACAAAGAAGAGTTTATAAATTAAATTTTTTTGCATAAAAGATTATTTTAAAAGGGATTCCTTTTTTAGAGGTTCGTTAAATTTTTCCATTTGCTCATAGAGCTCTTTGGTCAATTTACCTGCTATTATTTTGTATGCTGGGTTATTGTAAAAGTTAGTTAATTCGTCAGGATCTTTTTCTAAATCGAACAACCAAGGGCTGTCACTAGGAGAAAGGACTAACTTATATCTGTTGTTTACTGCAGCTACCCATCTTCCGTGTGCATTGGTGATATATACGGTACGATCATCTATAATGGTGTTTTCAGGACTCTTAAAATCTTTAGATGCATCTATTCCATGAAATGAATTTGAGGAATGATCTATATTCATTAAGCCCAAAATAGTAGGGGTGAAGTCTGCCATGGTAAAGGCTTTCTGTATTTTTTTTCCTGATTTTACCGCATWTGGATATCTTAGAATAAACGGAACTCGAGCGGATGTTTCATAAGGTAAACCCTTATTTAATTTTCCGTGCTCTCCCAACAAGTCGCCATGGTCTGAGGTAAATACAACGATGGTGTTTTTTTCTAAATTATTTTCTTTAAGGAAATTTAGAATTCTTCCAATATTATCATCAATACACTTAACCATTCCGAAATATTGTGCCATTTGTTTTTGTTTAACAACATTTCCTTTATTCTTTTTTCCTTTTAATTTTAACCATCCTGGTATTTGATCCTGTGTTGGATGCATGGTTCGAGGATCTTCAAATTTTAAATGAGAATACATGGTGTTGTAAGGTGCTCTTACTTGATTAGGACCATGAGGGTCGGGAATAGAAAGCATCAAACAAAAAGGCTTGTCTTTATCTTGTTCTAAAATTTTAAGTGCTCTGTTTACTAAAAAGTCTGTAGTAAATGATTCTGGAGTAGCTTTCTCCTGAACAAATACGCCTCCTCCGTATTTACTGATTTTCTGATCTACTTTCACACCGTTTTCATCTTCTGCAAGAATTTTCCAATGCCCACGGTTTATCATATAGCGGTTATGATCAAAACCAAATTTTCTGGCGGGTGCAAATCCTGGTTTATCTTCACCATCTAAATGCCATTTACCTACGTAAGACGTTGCGTAGCCATTATCTTTTAATATTTGGGCAAAGGTTATTACGTCATCATTTAAAGGCATATCATTTATGGGCGATCCAGTTGCAACTGGATACAAACCACTAATCATAGAGGCACGTGAAGGTGTACATACCGGTGAAGTTGCATACCAATTTTGGCAAATTGCACCTTCAGTTGCTAAGCGATCTATATTTGGGGTTTCTACAATATTGCCTTCTCCCCACATTTCTGCTTGTTCTTCAGACATAGTTGCTCTGTAGGCACCAATAGTTCTTAAATTATGTTCGTCGGTATGAATGATTAAAAGATTTGGTTTACTCTTTATTTCTTGTTGTGCAGCCAGAGGCAACGAAGTTGCAAAAACTAGTAAATAAATTAAGATTGTTAGGATTCTCATTGGTGGAATTTAGTACGATTATTTATTTTAAAATGGTTCACTCAATTAATGTTTCACATATAGGAGACTTCAATTGCAACTGTATATTTGACTGTTATTATTCCGTTTGGTTTAATTTGGATATGATTTTTTTGCAACTATTACTAAGTTGTTTCAGGCTCCTGATTTTAAAATGTTATCTGTCTTTTTAGTTTAGGAATTTGTAAAAAAACAATACCTATGGAAACCATTCAGACTTTGGGTATCTAAAGTGATTGTGACTACATTAATTAATTAAGCATTCCGAATGCCGATATCACTTTGTTAAACCCTTGGGAACACATCAGAAAAACACATTATTTCTATTACTTCATTCAGTCCATCAGACTTGGYATTTGGATTCGTTATAATGAGTTCTTTGTTTTATTTATTTTTATTTCTAAATTCTGATACTGTAGGAGGCCCTTGTAAATAACCTAAAGAGGTTAAAAAAATATCGGCATCCTTCATGGTTTGATAATGCATCTCTTCGCTTTTATTTATATTGAAAAAAGCATGGTCTTGATCTTTATATAAAATTAAATCACAACGCACTCCAAATGATTCCATTTTTTGTTGGTATTGTTTCGCCAAAGCAGGTGTAAACAATTTATCTTTTGTACCGAGCATAATGAGAGTAGGCGGCGTGTTTATTTTTATATTGTGATATGGTGAAAATTCTTCCCAATAATCCTTTACCCTGTTATAACCATAACCTTCTTGACTATTATTAGCTACCGGATTAAATAGCAGCAATGCTWTAGGAATACAACTTACCAAGGTGTCATCTCCTTTTTCATTAAAACCTTTTAAAGTTGCTACTGCTGCCGCTACATGCCCACCTGCAGAACCACCACCTGCAATAATTTTATCTGGGTCAATGCCATATTTTGAAGCATTCTTCTTCAGAAACCTCATGGCAGATTTACCATCCTTCACACATTCTTTTGGTGTTGTTTTATGTTGGTTTTCAACTCTGTATTGAACACTAATAGCAACCATTCCTCGCGATGCAAAATAGTTGCTCTGATTGTAAAAATGACTAACTCCACCACCTTTCCAACCTCCTCCATGAAAGAATACAATTGTGGGTACTTTATCTGTGTTTTTATGATTTTCAGGAAAAAAGAAATGTAATGATAATTCAATGCCATCAACTTTTTTATAAACAACTTTTTTATCAGGTGCTGGGTTTGCGTATAATAATACGGTATTGAAAAATATTAGAAAGACAAAAATAATTTTTTTCATTGTTTATATAGTTGATGTTGAATAGTATGTTAAAAAAAATGTTACTTTATTTTGGAGATTTCTTTATGTACCTTATCGTAAAAAGGTTTTAGTTGCTTATAATTTTTCCCTGTTAATTTATTAAAATATTTACCAAATTTTTTGTTCGGAATATTTTTTTCCTCTTTCGTAATTTTACCTTTCCTAAATTTTTGAGCGGCTTCATAAGATGCTGCATAATGTTGTACTTTTTTTTCATAAAGTTCTTGTTGTTGCTCTTTTGAAAGYCCAAATTCTTGTGCCGMAAYTTCAGCATATACTTTCGAACGCTTAAATCTTCCTTCATTATAGTCACTAGTTGATTGTGCTACACTTGAAAAAGTGAATGCTAACAACACGATAATTAAAGTTATTTTTTTCATGATTTAAATTTGTTTGGTATTGTATAAAATTGAATGTATTGGGTGTTTTTTTAGGTACTAGTTGGATGCTATTTTTACCGAAGAATTATCAAGTCCCTTCGATTTCGCTTTAACTTCAATAACTCCTTTTTTATCGGTAGTTTGAATTAGCAAYAAGCATTTACCWTTAAATACTTTACGGTACTTGACTTTATGAGGAGATAAATCTAGGATATCGCCATTTTCTACTCCAATAATTATTCCAGGTCCCGAAACCTCAAATTCAATTAAATTATTAGCATCAGGATGCATAGTTCCGTTATTATCTACCACTGAAACTTCAATATGTATGACATCAGTTCTATTGGCTGTTACTGTTTTTTTATCTGATTTTAATTGAATAGTAGTTGCTTTTCCTGCACTTGTGTGTTTGATTTCGACAACCTGTTTGTTGTTATTTTTAGCAATAGCTTTTAGTTCCCCTTTTTCATAAGGCACCATCCAAACTATTTGTCCTTCGCTTGTCATATTCTTTTCACCGAGAGARTTTCCATTTAAAAACAATTCAGCACTTTCGCAATTGGTATAAACWACCACAGGAATTTCAAYTCCTTCTWWACCWGKGTGTGTCCAATGTGGRAGTATATGWACCATAGGKTTTTYACTCCACAAACTTTGATATAAATARTAATGGTCTTTAGGGAAWCCTGCYAAATCTATAATTCCAAAATTTGCCGTTCGTGCAGGCCAACCAAAWGATTCWCCCAARTAATCGAATCCAGTCCATCTGAAATTCCCTATGTAATAATCGTTGTTTTCAACTCTTTTCCAWTCCTCTCTCACTCCRATACGRACAATTGAATTATCGTAAGARGATTGATATTTCTTTGTAATYCCWGKRAAAACTTCTWTAGCTGATAAATCTGGAATCTTAWAAACTCTTGGTTCSATTTTTTTAAATTGACYYGGTTTTTCCCAAGGAGCAGGATTRTCTTTTGTTCTGTACCAAGTTTTTGTTCTATAAAYMCCTCTTGTTTGYAAAGTGTGTGTWATTTCTGTWCCRATAATCAATTTATCAGGATTTTGTTTATGGTATTTTTCTARWRCWCCTYTWWATTCTCCATGTCCGTTAAAWCCKGCRATATCWATATAWGGAGCAGAGTRKCCTCTTCCTTGKGTAATWGGACGKGTATTGTCWAWRTTTTTAAKRWRMSCYACWATTTCTTTTTGATCTTCWGGTTTRAAAYCWCKWACTTCRTTTCCAATACTCCAWATWACTACAGARGGGTGATTTCKATCTCTYTTAAYAAAAKCTGTSARRTCKCKTTKCCACCAATCKTTAAARTAATTWCCRTAATCRTGKGTTGCTTTRGGMKTMMWCCAACCGTCAAARGCTTCATCCATAACCAKRATWCCKARKGTATCRCACATGGTRTAAAATTCTGGAGAAAAAGGATTGTGAGTMGTTCTTAAAGCATTTGCMCCCATGTCTTTTACCATTTTTAAACGCTTGTATAATACATCATCAGGTACGGCAGCTCCAACKGGWCCAGCATCGTGGTGATTACTTAGCCCTTTAAACTTTATTGATTTTCCATTTAAGAAAAACCCTTTGCTTCCTTTTAATTCAATGGATCTGATACCGAAAGGTGTTTTRTAGGTGTCTCTWAGTGCTCCATCAACAAAAAGTTTGGTTTYCAACRTATACATTGATGGTGTTTCTGGCGACCATAAATTTGGGKTTTCGACTTCAAATTCTTGATTAAAAGTTCCATCAACATCAATTGATACAAAATTATTAGCAGAAACAATTRCTGTATTTTGAGCATCTAAAATRGTACTKASAATTTCTACTTTTTGTGTGGTACCTGTTTCATTTTTAATTTGACCTGYTAGATGAATAGTTGCACTTTCWGCAGTTAYMTCTGTACTRGTTACTTTTGTTCCCCATTGCGGTACAAATACATTTGAAGTTTTTGTTAACCAWACATGACGGTAAATTCCAGAYCCGGTGTACCATCTTCCACTTGGTGATTTTGAATTATCGACACGTACAGAAATAATGTTTTTRCCTTTTTTTAGATAAGGTGTTARGTTGTATGARAAGCTAATATAGCCATAGGGTCTGTGTCCTAAATGATGTCCATTTAGATATACATCAGAATTCATATATACTCCATCGAATTCAATAAAATAGTTATCGTCTTTTTCTAAGGTATCAATATTAATRTTTTTTCGATACCATCCAATTCCAGTAGGCAGATATGCACCTGCAATTCCAGCTGGATTTTTTTTGTCATAATTTCCTTCAATACTCCAATCATGGGGTACATTTAGTTGTCTCCAATTTGTATCATCAAAATTTACTAACTCCGCATTATGAATGTCGCCAAGCTGAAATTTCCAGTCGAAATCTATGGATTCTCTTTGCCTCGTTTTATCACTAGATATTGGAGTACAAGAAATAAATTGTAAACTTATGATTAGTGTGAGGATGCTATATAATAGTGGATTCGATTTCATATTCTTTTTTAAATAGCTCCATAGAGCTTTGGTTTATTTTGTTGTTGATTTTAAAATAGTTATTGATAGAGGGGCCAATGTCAATGCTATTTTAGTTCCTTTTATGGTTACTTTTTCTGAGTTTGTAATGCTCAATTTCCGATCATCAGGGTTTTTTCCTTTTAACTCTAGTTTTGAAAAAGAGACAACATTTTCAGAAAGTTGGTTTATTGAAATTTCTACTTTTTCTTCTACATCGTTTTTATTCATCAAGAACACATGGTATTTATCTCCACTATTATTCATAGAGGCAAATGTTCTTACACTCCCAGAAATTTGTTTTGTTTGAACAATGTTATCTAAAATTTGATCATTGACCAGTTTTATTACTTCAGCAATAGGTTTTCTTGAATTGTCATCAGTTCTAAAAAGCACAGCGATATCATTATCATCATTATCAGTATTCCCGTCCCAAGGAGAATGGGTTCCCCAGAAATAGGAATAGGCCACATTGGGTTGAGAGATTTCATTCATTAAGACATCAAAATACCACAGGGCTTTATACACGTTATTTACACTCCCCATGCCTTTATCTGGGGACACTCCTGTTTCAGTAATTACAATTTCCAAATTTGGTTTTTGAGAATTRCGTACTGCTTTTTGCATTTTTTTTATATTTGGAATATAGGTGTCTTGATGTGTTTTCCATAGGTCATAATTAGTAATTGTCTTTATGTAAGGCCACATATATTGATGACTAGAGGTGAAGTCTATTAATGCTGGATATTCTGAAACGATATCCTTAAAATATTTGGTGCTTTGTAAAATACCKGGTCCCACTTTTATTGTTGAGTCGACTTGTTTCATTGCCTTTGCAAATTTCTGATAACAGTTCACATACTCTTCTGGAGACAATAATTTTTTATGATGATCTACTTCATTACCAATTTGCCAATACTCAACATGGTACTTCTTTTTTTTGGCATATTTTACCCAGGCTACGGCGGTTTCAATTAATTCATCGAGCGTAGGGCCTCCTTTGTATTTATGGGAGAAAACATTCACTACAACAAGTGGTTTACTATTTAATTTTTGACATAATGCCATGTACTCATCAAAATCCATAGCATTTTTAAAACTTCCATTAGCATTTACTGCCCAGTTCCATTTTCCTGGAGCTTGTTTCATAGTTGCGACTTTTGGTCTCAATCCATTTTTTACCTTATTGAAAGGAGGTGTATGCCATAAATAATTATCGGCTAAATGACCATAAGGAAAACGTAGCGATCCTGAACCCAATTCTTTAATTGCGTTATACATAGAATTGTTAGGTTTTGGATTGTTTAGGTCAGAGTCCATCAACCAACATAAATTTGCAGAAGCAACTCCACGATTTACATTGGATTTTTTAATTACTGAAAAATCAACACTAATTTGTTCTTGAGCATAACTATTAATTCCTACTAAGAAAAAACTTATAAGAGCGATTATTCTTGATATGTTAGTTTTACATACGATCATTTCTTTTTTCTTTCTTTAGCTTTTATGAAGTTTTCATTTGGGCTAGCATATTGTGCATTTACATCTTCTCTCCAAGTATTCAATTTGTTTTTTAAAGTTGTTGCGATATCAGGCCATTTGTTGATCAGGTTATTTGATTCAGCAATGTCATTTTTCAAATTGTAAAGTTCAAAAGTGTTGGTTTCAAAATTTTCTATTAATTTCCAATCTCCCATACGAACGGCACTATAGGGAACTCCTCCTTCTTGATGATAGTGTGGATAATGCCAGTAAATAGCTTCTCTTTCTGTAGCATTTCCTTGCAATAAAGGAAGTAGGCTCTTGCCATCAACAGTTTGAGAGCTTGTTTTTTTTGTTGTGATACCTGCTAAGTCCATCAGCGTAGGGTAGTAGTCCATCGAAATTATTGGCTCGGCTACTTTTTTTCTTTTGGAATTGATTTTAGGGGCATAAATAATAGTTGGGATCCTAACTCCACCTTCATAAATATCACCTTTTCCATTTCTAAGTGGGGCATTATTAGTGACTGTTTTTTTTGATTTTCCTATRAGRCCACCATTGTCCGAAGAAAATARAATGATGGTATTTTCGTACAAYCCTTTTTCTTTYAGCTTMGCTATTATTTTACCYACKGCATCGTCCGTATGTTCCACCATGGCRGCATACGTTGCATTTTGATGTCTAGAAGTTGTATCAATTAACKYWTTGTATTTATCTRTTTTTTCTTGCTTAGCTTGAAGAGGCGTATGAACATTGTACAACCACAGATTTACGAAAAACGGCTCATCGCTAYTTWYRTCAATATAATYGCATACCTCATTKGCCAATCTCTCCGTTAGGTATTCTCCTTYWGGKCCATCTTCCAATCTTGGATTTCCATAAGGTGAAAAATASCCCGTGTAACCTTCTTTCTTATTTCTATTTGGCGCTCCYTTTTTCCATCCTCCAACGTTTAAGTCGAARCCRTGRTTYTCAGGCCAATTTTCTTCTTTTTCTCCAAGRTGCCATTTACCAAAATGYGCTGTTTTATAACCWGCATCTTTAAAGGCTTCGGCCATTGTATATTCTTCAGGATCCAAATACATAGTCCAATCTGGAACATTTAATTTTGCCCAAGGAAATTTGTGGCCTTCTATCCAATCGGTGACATTGATACGAGCGGGATATTTTCCTGTAGCAATAGATGCCCGAGTTGGTGAACACACAGTACAAGCACTATATGAGTTTGTAAATTGCACACCTTCACTGGCTAGTTTATCAATATTTGGGCTTTGATAAAGGTCGCTTCCAAAACTTCCTAAATCTGTCCAGCCCATATCATCTACCAAAATTAATACGACATTTTGCTTTTTTTTCTGTGCATTCGTACAGCTAAGGAATAGCAAACTTATGAATAGGAGGGAGAGTTTTTTTAACATGATTTTAAATTTAATCTACATTTAAATAAGTAGGTGCAGCAAACTGAAATATATCAGAAGGAGTCCTTGCTTCTTGCATTAATTTTGTGAGTTCTTCTACTATTTCTGGGTACTGAGAGGCCAAATTGTTTTCTTCGCTTGGATCTAGATCCAAATTGAATAATTCAATTCTTTGGTTCGGCTTTTTTAATACATTGTATTTTACACCTTTCCATTTATCTTTTCTAATGGCAATTCTTCCTCCTTTTTCGTGGAATTCCCAGTATAAATAAGCATGTTTTTTTTGASTATTTTCACCTAAAAGTGTCGGTAAAAATGAAATTCCATCTAGGTTTTCGGCTAACTTTTTACCCGTTATATCTGCTAGTGTTGGCATGAYATCCCAAAATGCAGAAATATGATTGGAAGTTGATCCTGCTTTAATTTTGTTTGGCCATTTAGCAATCATAGGCACGTGAACTCCACCTTCRTACAAATCTCGTTTGTAACCTCTGTAAATCCCATTACTATTAAAATAATCWGGATCTGCTCCACCTTCTCTGTGAGGGCCATTGTCTGAAGTAAAAATAACGATTGTATTGTCRGCTATTCCWAGTTCTTCCAGTTTATTCATGATATCTCCAACCTGAGAATCTAAGTGGTTTATCATAGCAGCAAARGCAGCATGAGGGTTTTCTTGGGAACCATATCCACCATTTTTATAKGTTGGCCCATCGTCAATTCCTTCAAAYTTGTTGTCGGGTAATAATTTTCCTTTGTATTTATCAACATACTTTTCKGGCAATAATAACTCGGCATGAGGTAGGGGTGTAGCATAGAACATAAAAAAAGTAGAATCTTTATGTTGTTCAATAAATGCTAATGCCTTTTCATGAATTAAGTCTGGAGCATAAATTTCTTGTCCCTTTCCTTCGTTCCCTTTAAGTATAATTTTCTCTTGATTATGCCAAAGGTGGTAAGGATAATAATTATGTGCAATACGTTGACAATTGTATCCGTAAAACTCATCAAATCCTTGCATGTTTGCATCTCCTTCAGAACCAGGGAAACCAAGTCCCCATTTCCCATAAACTGAAGTTTTGTAGCCTTGCTCTTGAAGCATTTCAGCCAATGTATATGTATTGGCAGGTAAAGGGTGTTGTCCCTCTGGACGTACTTCTTTATTTCCTCTAATTACGGTGTGACCTGTGTGCATTCCTGTTAACAACGCAGAACGAGAAGGGGCACACACTGTTGCTCCCGAATAGTGTTGGGTGAACACCATTCCTTCTACTGCTAGTTTGTCAATATTAGGAGTGTCAAATTTATCTTGACCTGTAAGGCTCAAATCTCCATAGCCCAAATCATCTGCTAGAATGTAAATGATGTTTGGTTTTATTGTTGATACAACCTCCGTAGTTTTTGCAACTTGTGGATTTTTTTTACAACTGACGAAGCACATTGTAAATAATAAGATTACTAAATACCCTTTTTTCATGTGTTTAAAATTTTGTAATTAACTAAAAATATTTCAAAATTTGAGAACCAATGTAAGCACTCGTTACACTCGTTCTCACATGAATTTATTTTAATCATACCCTTGCGTGTATTTTTTGATTAAAAAAATTCATGTTCGTTTCATGTTGTTACTGTTTTATTTAGAATTAACTGTGGTATGATCACTTTTTAGATTTTCTGAAGAGACGGTAATATTTATTTCTCCTATATGGTTTCTCTTACTTTTAATAATTAACATACATAAGCCATTAAAAGCTTTTCTATAAGTTGCCTGAAATGGTTCTGTAGTGGCGGCATTTCCGTTTCCTACGGCAGCAATTGTTCCAGGACCTTCTATGTTGAAATTTACTAAATTATTTGCCAGCGGACAGAAATTACCGTCTTTATCTACCACTTTTACAGTAATAAATGATAGGTCTGAACCATCAGCATCGATTTCTGTTCTATCTGGAGTTAATTCAAGATGATGTGGTTTTCCAGCAGTCACAATTTTCTTTTCAGCTACGATTTCTCCATTTTTATAAGCCACAACTTTTAGTTCTCCSGGTTCGTATTGTACGTTCCAATTTAATCTGTAAGGAGAATCCCAAGTAGTTGCAGATTTTTTCCACCACTTAAATTCTGCAGGAATAGTTGTTTTATCCACTCCCATCACTTTTTTACCCAATGATTTTCCATTTAAAAACAACTCGGCTTCATCACAATTTGTATAACAATACACAGGGATTTCTTTATGCTCGGTATTTTCCCAATTCCAGTGAGGTAAAATATGAACCATTGGCTCCTCTGTCCATCTACTTTGATAGTAATAGTACCTGTCTTTTGGGAAACCACATAAATCTACAATTCCAAAATAGGAGCTACGTGAAGGCCAATCGCCTCCCCATTTACCATGTGTTTCATTGTCTTTTCCGTTATAAGGTGTAGGTTCCCCTAAATAATCAAAACCTGTCCAAACAAATTCTCCTAAAGAATGCGGCATGGTTTCTTGTGCATAGGTTTCAAAATCTGGAGGGTATGCCCAAGGTGGACTTACAATATCATAACTTGTTACTTGTAAAGATTCATGTTTTTCATAATTTTTAAGCGGTAAGTGGTAAACTCCTCTTGAACTTACAGTAGAAGCTGTTTCAGCTCCGTAAACAATAAAATTAGGGTTGTTTTTTACGACTTTATCATATTGTGTTGGCTTGTAATTAAAACCAACTAAGTCAAGCGTAGCTGCTAAACCATTTTTCACACTTTGAGGATAGTTGTTAAACCCTGCTGTAACTGGTCTGGTTGGGTCTTCATCGTGGCAAATRTCTACCAAATGTTGTGCAACTTTAGCCCCTTTTTTATTTCTTTGTTCTTTAATCTCGTTTCCGATACTCCACATGACCACTGATGGATGATTGCGATCGCGTTTGATCATATCTCTGAGGTCTCTTTCGTGCCATTGGTCCCAAAACTTGTTGTAACCGTTTTCAACTTTTGCTAGTTTCCATTCGTCAAATGCTTCTACCTGCACTAGGATACCCATTTTATCGCAGAGTGCCAATTGTTCAGGAGAGGGTGGGTTATGGCTAGTACGTATGGCATTGACACCAATACTTTTCATTATTTCTAGCTGACGTTCAGTAGCTCTATAGTTTACGGCACTTCCTAAGGGTCCAAGATCGTGATGCAAGCAAACCCCTTTGAATTTGACTTGCTTACCATTTAATTCAAAACCTTTTTCTTTTGAATATTTTATGGAGCGAATACCAAAAGTAGTTGTGTAGTCATCTATTTGTTTTCCGTTTTTTAGAATTACGGTATATGCTGTATACAGGTATGGATTATTTACATCCCATAAGATTGGGTTGTTTACTATAATTGTATCTTTTAACTGCGTGGTACTATTTAGATTAAAAGATGTTTTTGTGCTAGAAACTTCAACTCCATTCCTGTTTAATATGGAGGTTTTTAGCGTATAATCTCCAGTTAAATTTTTGTTGTTTTCAATGCTTGTTTCAATAACTACTTCTGCCTCGTTGTCTGTGATTTTTGGAGTTGTTATGTAAGTGCCATTATAGGCAACATTTACAGAGTTTTTAATGGTTAGATACACATTTCTATAAATTCCAGCACCAGGATACCAGCGCGCTGATAATTCTTTGGGATCTACACGTACAGCCAATACATTTTCTTTACCAAATTGTATGTCTTGTGTTAAATCCACTTCAAAACCTATATAACCATAAGGTCTTGCTCCAATTTTTTTGCCATTTAGATATACTTCGGCATTGTTCATAACCCCGTCAAATTCTAGTACAACTTGATTTCCTTTTTGAGAAGCCTCAATAATAAAGGTTTTTCTATACCAAGCGGTACCATAAATAGGTAAACCTCCTGTTCGTGCATCATTTGCTTTGTCAAAAGGACCTTCAATTGCCCAGTCATGAGGAAGCTCTAATGTTCTCCAATTGGAATCATTAAAGTTAGGCATGTGTTCCTGTCCAACTTCTCCTTTTAAGAATTGCCAATTTTGATTAAAAGATACTCGATTTCGTTCTTGTGGGCTGGTACAAGAAAGTATTAAAATCAACAGAATAAATAGACTTGCTAGTTTTATTATAGTTGTTTTCATGTGTTTTATTTATAGATAATGTAATAGACAAATGAGATAAAACTCCTTRWTKWGATMAWWCWMYTYGTWYTGMTMAYTYRNTWYGYACTGNTAAYTYGNNTATKYWYWRWNAMYWCKRWTATTTYTAAWNNNNASTRKTRTTTYTAWTARTGRTGTYWWKAKKRATRAWRWCAWSWKKNGAYAWWAWYATYWTTAKWNATTATTATTATTTAAGTTGAATAACCTAAACTTATTTTTTACCATTCTACTTTTTGTTCAAGAAGATTGTTTATTAAAACTTCTTGTTGTGGATATGGCAATGATAAATGTTTTGAAGGATTAAAATTTCTAACACAACGCAATTGGGCAGTATGTGTTTTAGAATCGTACGCAGAGTTATAAATAATTGACTCTTCTAATTCATTGATTTTAGCTTCTAGTAAACCCCATCTAATCAAGTCAGCTTTTCTGTGTCCTTCAAAGCAAAGCTCTCTTAAACGCTCATCAACAATTTCAAGGAAAAAGTCTTCTTTACCTGCGATAGCTTCTGGTTTTACAGTCGCTAAGTTTTCTAGATCAGCTCTATTTCTAATTAAATCAACTGCAGCAATTGCTTCGGCAGTTGGTCCGCTTAATTCGTTCGTAGCTTCGGCAAACATCAATAATACATCTGCAAATCTAACAACAGGTAAGTTAATACCTGTACTAGTAGCTGAAAGAGGAGAAGGGGTTTCTAATACTACTATTGGAGTGTCTTCTAAATTACTTGCTTCAATATCGTCTGGATAAATTGGTTCCCATCTTCTAAATTTCCCTATACCGTAACCCCAAGTTAATGGACCTGCCAGTTTACTTATTTTTCCATTAGCTTTTCCGCTGATACCTGGTACATTCCACGACTTTCTGGCATCACCTTCTTCGTAAGTCAACTCAAATATTGGAGAAGGGTTAATAAGTGGATCAGAATAAGGCTTATTTATTCTCGGGTTTGGTTTGTAAAGTAACCCATTTGTGTAACCTAATTTACCTGAAAGACCAACACCTAAATCAGCTCCATTCATAAATACTATTTCAAAAAGAGACTCACTCAAATCAAACCTATTTTGGATGTAATTTAAAAAGAGTTCTTTGTAATTAGCGTTTAATGCATGATTACCATCGGTCATAATAATTTCACAATGGTCTTTAGCCGCTTGATAAGGATTTTTCCCGTTAATTTCAGAAGCTTGTAAAGGGTGTCCTGCTGCTTTTAAATATGTTTTGGCTAGTATTGCATGAGCAGCCATACTATTGGCATGACCTACTACATAATCCCCATCAAAAGCACTTGGTAAATGTTCAGCAGCAAATGTTAAATCAGTAATAATTTGCGTATAAATTTCTTCTAAACTAGCAGGAGCTTTATGGTTTGAGTTTTGATCAAAAGTTGGTTCTAGTCTTAAAGGAACTTCATTCCACCAAATTGTTAATTGATAGTAGAAAAACCCTCTTAAAAAACGTGCTTCACCTATAAACCTGTTGTATTCTTCTTCTTCGAAATTAGTAGGGTCGATGTATTTAATAAAATTATTTACATTATTAATACCCTGATAAAAGGTTTTCCAAGAATCAGTTATTTCTTTTGTAGTTTCATTATGGGTGTAAAGATTTGTCGGAGTATCTTCTACCCAACCTTTAAGTGCATAACCTTCATCTGTTCCATAATCCATGATTAACATGCGATCACCTAAGGTTTGTCCAGAGCTTAGAGAAGAATAAATACCAGCAAGTGCAATATTAATTTCACTTTCAGTTTTATAAAAACCTTCCGCAGCCCAAGTAGTTTCTGGCTCTAATTCTAGTGCATCTGAGCAACTTATGATAATTGCTAACAATCCAATTATTAGCAAGCCTTTATTATATATTGTTTTCATTTTTTTTGAAATCATAATTATTAAAATTTAGCTGAAACTGAAAAACTATACGTTTTACTTTTCGGATAAGCAGAAAAATCTAAGTTTTGCATTAAAGGATTCCCTCCAACGGCTACTTCTGGGTCAAAACCAGAGTAATTGGTCCAAGTATATAAATTTTGACCAGAAATAGCCAATCTTAAACTTGTAAATCCTGAGCTATCTAGTAAAGGCACATTAAATCCAAATGTTACTGTTTTTAACCTTAAATAACTACCATCTTCAACATACCTTGAATCCATTTTATAACCTGGTCGTGGGTAAGGTGCGTATCCATTTGAATAGTGGGTTATAACATCCGTATCTGTATTCCAAGGTGTCCATGAATTAGCAACATTTGCTAACCTACTAAAACTAGAATTATGTGTTGGGTAACTCCATAACACTCTATTGGCATTTAATACATCAAAACCATAAGACCATTGTAGTAATATTCCTAAGTCGAAATTTTTGTATTTAAAGTTGTTGTTAAATCCACCAAAATGTTTTGGATATGGGTCACCGATAACTACGCGGTCATCCTGATCAATAATACCATCACCATTTTGATCGACGTATTTTGCGTGTCCAGGRCCTATTCCAGGTTCATAAGAAGGTAGTCCGGGCTTAAGTATATATGGAGARTTMGGGTTTGTTGCTGGATCAAAATAGAAATCTTCACCTTGGTATAAACCGTCAAATTCAAACCCATACATCATTCCTACAGGTGCTCCTACTGCTGAAATGTAATAATATTCATTTCCCCAGTCAAGTTGTGGGTCTGATTTGATAAATTCTTGACCTCCGTTTAAACTTAAAATTTTATTTTTATTAGTTGAGATATTAATACTAGACTCCCATTTAAAATTAGAGGTATCAAAAATATATCCCGAAAGTGATAATTCAAATCCTTCATTAGATACAGCTCCTACATTTTGAACTACTGTTGGGAATCCTGAACTTAAAGCCATGTCGGCGTATAATAATAAGTCGTCGGTTTTTTTATGATAGTAATCCAACGTTCCTGATAATCTCGAATCAAGCATTGAGAAATCTAACCCAACATTTGTTTGAGCAGTAGTTTCCCATCTCAAATCTGGTACAGCAAAATTAGATTGAACAGCTCCAGGTTGATACACTTCTCCAGCTCCGAATACATAACCACTCCAAATACCAATTCCAAATTGATTGATAGAGGCGTAGTTGCCAATTCTATTGTTTCCTGTTAATCCCCATCCAACTCTTACTTTTAAGCTGTTAACGAGATCAACATTATCCATGAAATCTTCATTTCCTATTTGCCAAGCTCCAGAGAATGAAGGAAAATATCCCCATCTATTATCTCCTTGAAACTTAGAAGATCCATCTGCTCTAAAGGTTGCCGTCAATAAATACTTTTGATTTAAATTCATGTTAACTCTACCAAAGTAAGACATCAAAACATTTTGAGATTTATCCGTCATCGCAATCGTAGGCTTAGTGGCAACATCTAAGTTTGAAATTCCAAATTCATCTGTAGGTAAATTCTTATTCCAAAGTTTTGAAGTAAAGAAATTATTATGAACGAATTCAGTTCCAACTAAAGCATTGAAATTATTTCGTTTCGTTTTTTTATTAAACGAAAGTGTATTGGATGAAGAGAATGTAGATCTTTCATAACTATTTATTTGTCCGTTAATCCCATTTTCTGATCTAGATCCTTGCTGTGTTTCCTTGGCATAAAACAATTCTTCCCTACCTATAGTTGTATTAAAACCATTGGTGGTTTTAAATGTAAGGTTTTTGTTCATTTTATAGGTTAGTGCCGTGCTTATGCGAATATTATGTGTCTTATCATTTCGTGTGGTGTTATTAATGTTTTTTATAGGATCAAATAAGTTAACATAATCTTGATCATTAACACCTGGAATTAGTCCTCCTTCTTCTTCACCTTCTACGGTATTAATTGGTTCTACAGGTCTAAATAAGACAATATTTCTCAATTCTTGATTCCCTCTACCGCTTCTCATTCTTGGTCCAAATCTTTCAGAACTGGTATAATTGGTACTTCCCCATAAAGATACTTTATCATTTAACTTATGACTTATGGTAAAGTTATTATTCCATTTTTTAAACCCTGTTGTAATTAATACACCTTCTTGATCTACCATACCAGATGAAAAAGAGATGTTTGTTTTCTGGTCACCTCCTCTAATAGAAAAGTTTGCTTGAGTCATTGGTGCTAGGTTAAAAGCTTCATCTTGATAATCTACTCCTTCTACGTCTCGATATAATTCTGGATCTATCCATTTTTCAATGAATTTACTTAGATAACTTTCTGAGGCTTCATTTGGTAAAAATTGAAAACCGTCTCTTGCAATTGCTTGTGTTTCCAAGTTTTTAACGAATTGATATGGACTAAAAACTTTTAATGTTTTAGTAATTGACTGCATCGCAGTTGAAAGGTTTACGCTCACCTCTGTTTTTGAATTGGTTGCCCCCGATTTTGTTGTAATCACCACAACACCATTGGCTCCTCTGGAACCGTAGATAGCAGTAGCTGATGCATCTTTTAATACTTGAAAAGATTTGATATCGGATGTATTAATAGTACTTGGATCAAAGTCTTCTAAAGGCAATCCATTAATTACATATAATGGAGAATTTGAGCTAGTAATAGAATTACCTCCCCTTACAACTATTTTTAAGGCTTCACCAGGTGTTCCTTCACTTGCACTCACGCTAACACCTGCAATTCTACCAGTTAAAGCTTGGTCAAAATTTGCAACAGGAGCAATTTCCAAATCTTTTGATTTTATACTTGAAACAGACCCTGTTAAATCTCTTTTGGCTACCGAACCATAACCTACAATAATCACTTCGTCAAGGCGCGCTACATCAGTTTTTARAATTACATTGATGGTTTTTTGAGTACCAACCTTTATRTTTTTGGTAATCATACCAATCATTGAAATGGTTAGTGTGTTTTCTGGGTTTGCGTTAATTTGATAATTCCCATCAAAATCCGTTGTTGTTCCTGTATTCGTGTTTTTAATAATAATACTTGCTCCAGGCAGAGGTATGTTACTTTCATCTGTAATTACACCTTTAATAGTACTCTGTGAATACCCCAGTACTGTAAAAAGAAGAAATAGATATAATATATATGGGTTGTTTTTCATAATAAGATTATTGTTTTTCTGTAGCTACAAAATGAAGATCTGAAATAAATCCTTCTCCTCTAAGAGTTGATGATAGATCCTCTGTGTAATAAGTTAAATTTCTGAAGGCAATGGTAAATGATGTGTTGTCAATATAATCTACTAAGTCTAATTCGCATCTTACCCATTTTCCGTTTGCATTTTTTGTTTCATCTATATCTGGAACTCCTGAAAGTGGATAGGGGGTTCCAATAAATTCGGTGCCATTATCCTCAATTTCACAAGTTAAAACATCATTTATTTGTGTCCAATCTGTTGTGTCTAAATCGCCGGTATAATTATTTGTGATTTGAATTTCCATCCCCACTATAGTTCTTCCGTCAGGGA
This sequence comes from Flavobacteriaceae bacterium, assembly GCA_002401385.1. Lineage (GTDB taxonomy): Bacteria > Bacteroidota > Bacteroidia > Flavobacteriales > Flavobacteriaceae. Next base: position 28,628 of record NVSY01000008.1, read on the forward strand.
AATAATCCAATGGAGCCATATCAGCAGGTAAATTTATTTTAGTCCAAAAAACTACCTTAGTATCAAAACATCCTTTATAAGAAGCTAAATTAACAGGGTCTGCAATCACCCAAGTTTCCCAAGGAGAAACCAGTGGTCCCCAGTAATTTGAACGCAATGCATTGTTTCCTGTAACTCCTGCATCTGCTCTTACTGCAACTGCATCTGGTGTTGAAACTGCAGCATCTTTTCTCCAAATATGGTTAGCACTAACCCAACCAGCAAATGGATCTACTGGTATTTTTCTACTGTACCCATTTCCGCCGACGGCTAAATTTTTCTTGTTTGTAGGTTTTAAACTCGGATAGAAAAAGTAATCTACTGTAAGACCTAAATCTACAGCCTCCGTTGATAATATTACTGTAACAGTATTTTCGAAGCTAATAACTTCGTTACTAATAGGGCTTATAACATTAATAATAGGTTTTAATGTTTCTGTKKCTGTAATTGAATAACTTGGGTTTGCAGATAAAACTCCAGTTGTAGGGTCTATAGAAAGTTTATCAGATTCTGTTTCTAATTCAAATAAAATATTTGAATTCCCTGAAATAACTTCTGGTGCAACCGTGAAATTATCATTACTGGATGAATTAAAATTATATTTAAATGGACAGAAACTAATGGCATCAACCAAACCTGGCCCTACATTTAAATGAAACGCATCTAGAAAAATTGTAGACTCTTGAGTTCCATTAACTGTAGCTTTAATTGTAAAATAATAATCACCGTAACCGAAAGGATTCCCTTCCTCAATAATTATTTTTCCCGCATTTGATAGATCAAATATTTGCACAATATTACCTGATTCAGGTTCTACTACTTCAAGAATTTCAAAGCCAATGATTGTTGTACTGTTCATGTACGAATCATCTAGAATTTCACCATCTTTCTTTATATTAACTATTTCTAAAACTAGTGGATGGCCATTAGCATCTATAAAAGGCGTTGCCGATTCAATGTAACTAAATTCTCTTGCATTAATAATTTCGGGATAAGATAAATTTTCCGGAACTTTGGCAAGCTCTAAATCCACTCCAAACGATGAATCATCTTGGCATCCTTGATTAAGGAACACTAAGAAAAACACTAGAAGATACGAGTACCTTATTAAATTTTTATTATACATGTTTATATTGATTATTGATTATTTTCATCAAATCTATAACATACATAGGTCTCTAAATATTCAAAAATTACCTTTTATATGCTATCTTTTACCATTCCCTTTTTTATTGCTCACAAACAATTTTTTATTTGCTGTATAAGATTGAGATTCCTTATAGTTTTGATACTAAGAGTTACTTTTCATTAACTCATAACTAATAAGGTCCTAACAAAGAGTGAAAAGGAAAGTGACTAACGCTTTGAAAAACAAATCCTTTAGAGTCTTTTAATGCTTGTAAACAAAATTTAAAAGTTATACATACAAAGTTAACGGTATGTTAAGGTTAAATCAGGTAACATATTTACATTAAACTAGCATATATTATAAATGTTTATTTTGTACTATAATTTGTTTTTTATACGCTAAAATTTCTTCGAGGATCCAGTTTTCAATACCTATAGAGCCAGGTCTTTAGAATTAAAAAAAATGAATGGAGTAATTTTGAGCATTGTGCTGCTTCTGACAAAAGAAATGATTCGTTTTGTAACTAGAGAACCTTCTTAAGAGAAGGGGACATTATAGGTTCTGGTTAAAAATACTATTTCAAATGGAAGATAGATCAAAGAAAGATCTATGGAATATTAAATAAATGAATTTAATAAGGATCTTTTGTATTTCAACGTCAATAGAAGTATAGTTTATTTAGTATAAGATTTAGGGGAAACACCAAACAGTTCCTTAAAACAACGGGTAAAATAGGAAGGATGYGTAAAACCGACCATATACATTACTTCCGAAACATTTAARTGCTCATTTTTTAAYAGTTGAGCAGCTCTTTTTAAACGAATATGRCGTATAAATTCAGTGGCTGTTTGYCCGGTTAGCGCCTTAACTTTWCKRTATAGATTGGTGGAGCTAATCCCTAGCATTTTACTGAGTGAYTTAACACTTAGTTCWGAATTGTCCATTTCCATTTCAATTTTAGCCAACAACTCWTCTAAAAATTTTTCATCWARRGAATTAACRGTTATCTCAGAGGGTTCTAACTTCTGTTGTTGTAGGTATATTCTTTTTAATTCTTCTCGTTGATGTATCAGATTYTTCATTCGAACCGTTAGATGTTCYAARTTAAAAGGTTTTTGAATATAGTCATCTGCACCTGTTTCAATGCCTATTATTTTACTGTCGATTCCACTTTTAGCAGTAAGTAAAATAAATGGGATATGGCTTGTTCTAATATCTTCCTTTAATTTTTTGCAAAATTCGATTCCATCCACATTTGGCATCATCAAATCTGAAATAATAATATCGGGTAATTCCTTAATGGCTACACGGAATCCTTCCTGGCCATCTTCAGCTTCAATAACGTTATATTTTGTAATTAATCCGGCGGTCAAAAAATCCCGCATATCTGCATCGTCTTCAACAATTAATGCTTTTAAGGAGGTGTCTCTACCAATTTTTTCATCAATAAATTCCTCAATAGCTTCTTCTTGATGTTTTTCAGTTGAAGGTTCTACAACTTCGTAATTTTGTAATAAAGACTTGTCTTTTGGCAAGGAAAAWATAAATTTACTTCCTACATTTAAGACGCTTTCAAATGTAACGGTACCATTGTGTAGCGTTGCATATTCATGAATAAGTGACAAGCCAATTCCTGTACCTTTTTGATTTGTGTAGTTTGGAGAAGAAAGACTATTAAAACGATCAAAGATATTGGCCTGATCCTCTTTCCTTATACCTTTCCCTGTATCAGAAACCGAAATAGAAATGTAATTATCTTTCACATTTTTATTGTTTCCATATTCAATATAAACTTTTATTGTACCGTTATCTGGTGTAAACTTAAAGGCATTTGACAATAAATTATAAATAATCTTTTCAACTTTTTCCAAATCAAACCAGATAATTTCAGATTCAATTTCTGAAGAGAACTGAAGAAAAATATTTCTTCTAATTGATTCTTCATTGAATTGGCCAATTTTCTGCTTACAAAATTTAACAATATCAAACTTTTGTATGCGTAATTTCTCGCCTCCTGCTTCAATTTTTCTAATATCGAGAATCTGATTCACCAACTTTTTTAAGCGATCGGCATTTCGCTTTACTAACAATAAACTTTTTAAAGTAGCTGCATCTAATTGCTTGGTTAATAAATCATCCACCGGGCTACTAATTAATGTTAAAGGTGTTTTTAATTCATGGGTAATATTTGTGAAAAAACGTGTTTTCAGCGCTATTAATTCTTCACTTTTCTGATGCTCCAGCTTTTCAAATTTTAAATCACTTCTATCTCTTTCTCTATTTAAAACGATTCTTCTATAGAATAGAATTAATAAAACAAAGCAGGACAAATAAATTAGTAAAGCCCCGAAGGATAAATAAAAAGGTGTTTTAACAATGATATTAAGGATTTTTTCTTCACCATTAAACAATCCTTGATTATTACTGGCCATTACTTTTAATTTGTAATTACCGGGTCTTACTTGCGTGTAGGATACATAGTTTTGACCATCTTTTAAKATATTCCAATCTTTTTCATAATCGTCCAAGATGTACTTGTATTCTACATCCTCCTTTGAATTAAATGGCAATGAAGAAAAGTCTATCCGAAACGAATTTTCATCATATTTTAAAATKATAGAATCTGTAGCGTCAATGTGCTTWTTTAARATAAATCTTGAATTRTATTCAGTATAAGGCTTTATTTCGGTGTTGCTAATTGAAAAGTTAGTCCATTTTACATTTGCAATATCTTCTTTAAATTTTAAATCATTTGCTCTTAATGAGGCAAAGCCTGTTTTACCTGACAAAAGAAGAGTCTCATCAGGCATTAATGTTATTCTTTTTATATTTTTTAATCCAATTTCATCATTTGGGACTCTAATGAGTAGGTTGTCTTTTTTATCAAAGGAATAAAACCTATTGTCAGAGGAAAAATAGATTATAGAATCAATTGCAACAACGCTAGTTATGTTCGATGGTAAATTATCAAAATGAGTAAAATTGTTTAATGTAGGATTCCATTGGTACAACCCTGTATAGGAAGACATCCAAAGCATCTTGTCTTTATCGAAAAAAAGTTGTGATACGGATTGATTTGGTGAGGCTCCATACCTGTTTCTATCAGTAAAACGTTCAAATACACCATTCAAAATATAGAAGCAATTAACTCCTTTTGAAGTAGCAATCCATACATTGTCATTTTCGTCAAAGGAAATATCATTAATAGAATTAGAAGACAATGAATTGTCATTATCAGTCTCATGCTTAAAATTTATAAATTCAAAATCTCCATTGTTTTTTTTAACAACTTTGAACAGTCCTTTGTTAAAAGTACCAATCCAAATGTTTTCCTTAGAATCTTGAGCAATGGATGTTAAGTAATTGGATGTTAAAACATTTTCCCCTTTTAATTTAGATACATAGTTTAAGAATAATTTCTTCCTTGTATCATAAATATTTAATCCACCCGAAGTAACAATCCAAACCAGACCATTTGTATCACAAAAAATATCTCTTATCTTATTGTGAAGAATTTTAGGGGGTAAATATTGTTTGTAGGAATTGTTTTTGTTGTCAAATTTAAATACGCCCTGTTGAGATGCAATCCAAATATCTCCATTGCGTTGCTTTGAAAAAGTTTTGATTACAACACCATCCTTAAAAATGGCAGCGTTTTTATAGAACTGATTTAAAAGTACATTATTATGATTTAAATAAATCTTATCAACCCCAGAATCTGTAGCAATCCATAGATTTCTATGGCTATCAAAATAAATATCGTTCACAACATTATTGCTAATACTGAAGGAATTATTATAATCGTAGTATAAATTAGTGAATTTTTGAGTTTCAATGTCAAAAATATTTAGCCCTAAATCGGTTCCTAACCATAACTGATTATCAACTCTGTGTACTGATTTAACGACACTATTACTAATAGAATTATCCTTTTCTGAATGGCTATATTGCTTAAATTCCTTGCTAATGGTATTAAATAGGCACAATCCAGTTTCGGTTCCAATAACTAAAATACTATCATTTTTATTTTCTAAAGGTTTAATGCTGAGAATTAGGTTGTTGGTGTGGTATAAAGAGTCGCTTTGTTGTAATTTAAAATGGGATATTTTTTTTTGTTTTCTATCTAATAAATTAAGTTTGTCGTAAGTTCCAACCCAAATATTCCCGCTTTTATCTTCATAAGAACACCTCACTACTTTACTGCTTAAACTATTTTCAATAGTTGGTTGATGTTTGTATTGTTCTAAGAAACTCCCATTCAAATCGTAAATAAGCAGCCCGTCTTCTGTATTAATTAGTATTTCACCTTTAGATGTTGCAAACAGACTACGAAACGATTTCCCGTTAACTTTTGAATCATTGAGAGAAACGGAAGTTTCTTTAATGGGATTGTAAATAAAAACGCTATTTGGAGTACCTACCCAAATTTTACCATTTATATCTTCAACTAGAGAATTAACAGCACCAAATCCTTGTGAACTTCCATCTTTGAGTACGCAACTAACTATTTTTCCCTTGTATCCATCATAAACTACCAATCCATTATTAAAACCAAACCAAATAAATCCATTAGAATCTTCGAGAATGCAATTGGCTTTACTATCTACTACTTCTGTGGGTAAATTAATATGCTCAAACTCATGATTTTTCTGTGCACTTATGGAGGTTGCATAAAAAAGGGTAAATACTGTAAAAAATAGAATTAAAATATAGTTCTTAAAATGCATAATATCATTTAGGTCTTGTGCTATTAAAATTAATAACTGCTGTCAAATGTAAAGAATAAAAATGAGACAAAACGAATGTTTACCGGAGGCATTCACTATATATTCCAATGAACAAGGTTGCATATTTATTTTTTCTTTTTCTTTTTCTTCTTGGCTTTATTTACCCAAGCAGGAGTATGTATTAAACCTAAAAATGTTGGTTCTATTAATTCTGATTCCCATTCCAAAAGAATTTTATGAAGGCGTTTTACTTGCTTCGGATATTGATTGGCAATGTTAATTTTTTCGCCAATATCATTCTTTAAATTATATAATTCTTTTTTTGAACCTTTCCACTTAACAACTAGTTTTAAATCACCATCACGTACTGTATGAAGGTCTTGGTCAAATTTTCTTAGATAAATGTTTTGATGTGGAGCACCTGTTTTCTTACCTTGTAAGTAAGGAATTAAATGAACGCCGTCTAAAGGTTTTTCTTTGTCAATTTTTACACCTGTTAAACTAGCTATTGTTCCTAATATATCTAATGAAGAAATAGGGAAATCATACACGCCACTTTCTAAAACACCTTTCCATTGCACAGCAAAAGGGACTCTAAATCCACCTTCATAAATCGACCCTTTACCTTCTCTTAGGATCCCATTATTTGATCCATTTTTAGTTTCTGGCCCTCCGTTGTCTGATAAAAAGAAAACAAGGGTGTTTTTTTCTAAATCCAATTCTTTTAACTTGTCTAATACATTTCCAACGCCATCATCTACWGCRCTYACCATTGCGGCATATGTTTTACGTTTTTTGTTCTCGATATTTGGAAAACGATCTAAATATTTTTGCGTGGCTTGTAGTGGAGTATGAGGAGCATTGTATGATAAGAATAAAAAGAATTGCTCATTTTTATTTCGCTCTACAAATTTCACGGCTTCATCAGAAAATTCTTCCGTTAAGTATTTTGAAGTTTTTATAGGTGTATGATTTCGTAGTATCCTTGTTTGGTAACTTGCAATTTCAGCAGAAACTTTTCTAGGTTTTCCGATGCCATCTTCAGCAGGAATTAGTACTTCTTCACCAGTAAAATAACTATCTTTTATGACAAGGTTTTCTGGGAAGTATCTATGTCCTCCTCCTAAATGTCCATAAAACTCATCGAACCCTCTATTCAAAGGATGGTTTGAAATATGTGTACCTAAGTGCCATTTACCAATAATTCCTGATGTATACCCAACAGTACTCAAATGTTCTGCAATTGTTTTTTCCTCTTTTGGTAAACCCATATTAGGGTCATCTGCGCTGTATTGTGGGTTTCTTTCAAAACCAAATCGTTGTCCATAGCGTCCTGTCATAAATCCAGCTCTACTTGGTCCACATACTGAATATGAAGTGTAACCATTCGTAAATTTAACACCCTCTGTTGCTATTCGGTCAATGTTTGGAGTAGGAATATCTTGGCAACCATTAAATCCTACATCGTTATATCCCATATCATCAACCATAATTACGATAACATTTGGTTTTATAGAATTGTTTTGAGAAAAACTATTTTGAATTTGGAAGACGCAAATTCCAACACAAAGTAATAGTGATATTTTTTTCATGTGTTTAAAATTTTGTAATTGACTAAAAATATTTAAAAATTTGAGAACCCATGTAAGCACTCGTTGCACTCGTTCTCACATGAATTTATTTTAATCATACCCTTGCGTGTATTTTTTGATTAAAAAAATTCATGTTCGTTTCATGTGTTTAAAATTTTGTAATTGAACAAAAATATTAAAAAATTGTAGAACCCATGTAAGCACTCGTTACACTCGTTCTCACATGAATTTATTTTAATCATATCCTTGGGTGTGTTTTTTGATTAAAAAAAATCATGTTTGTCTCATTTAATTTTATTTAAAATTAAACATTTAAAAACAATAATCATTCCTTTATTACAGTGGTAATTTTATATAAACCGAAATCACTCACTTTATATTTTCCGCACATCAATAATTTTACCGCTAGTCAGTTTTTTCTTTTTATACAGTTTAAAAATTACTTTTGCCACATCGTTTGGGTCGGAGAGTTCTCCTTTTAAGTGAAACTCGATAAAACGTTGGGATGATTTAAATTTTTCAGGTGGTACCGCACGTACTTCTGCCTGCATGTCGGTATCTATAACGCCAGGGTAAATATTGGATATTTTAATAGGGTGTTCTCGTTTTTTTTGCTCTTTGGAGATTACTTTACACATCATGTCTAAACCCGCTTTAGAAGCACAGTACATACTCCAACTTCCATACGCATTATTGGCAGCTCCAGAAGAGATGTTTATGATGTTTTTACGGCATTTCCAATGTTCGGTATGTTTAATAAATAAAGCATTTATCTGCATTGGGGCAATCAGATTTAGCTGAATGGTTTGCTGGATGCTTTCAGATGAAATATTTCCAATAGTGTCAACTTCACCTAACATTCCTGCATTATTTATTAAAACAATAGATTCCGTCACTTGCTCGTTTATTGCATTAAATATGGTGGAAAAAGTAGTCTTTAAATCTGCTGGTTTTGAAAGGTCACATTGGTATTGTTCTATTTCGTACAGTTTATTTACAGTACTTCTAGCAATAGAAAAAACCCGAAATCCTTTTTTGTGAAATCTTTTGGCAATGGCAAGTCCTAGACCTTTGCTACCACCAGTTATAATGAGTGTTTTTGGCATAAATTTGTTCTTTTGTCGAAGAACTAATTTAATCAAATTAAACGGGTTGAACTAAAGTTTAAGCGGATTTATTCCTAATGGTAAAGGATTAAAATTAAAATAAAGTAATTGGATTATTTTTTTGCTTCGCCCCATAGAGACTCCATTTCTGACAAAGTTAAGTCTGTAATTTCTTTTCCTTTTTCTTTGGCTTTTTGTTCTATGTATTGGAAACGACTTATAAACTTTTTATTGGTGCGTTCTAAGGCGTTTTCTGGGTTTACTTTGAGGAAGCGTGCATAGTTTATCAATGAGAATAAAACATCGCCAAATTCGTCTTCAATGGCATCTTGGTTTTTGAGGTCGATTTCCTGTTCTAATTCTTTGATTTCTTCCTTTATTTTTGCCAAGGCTTGTGCGGTTTGATTCCATTCAAAACCAACACCAGCTACTTTTTCTTGAATCCTTGCAGCTTTTACGAGGGCGGGTAAAGATTTGGGAACACCTTCAAGAACAGAAGTTTTTCCTTCTTTTAACTTTAGTTTTTCCCAATTTCGTTTTACCTCTTCTTCGTTGGCTACTTTTACATCTCCATAAATATGAGGATGTCTAAAAATAAGTTTTTCAGCAATTCCATTGGCTACATCTGCAATGTCAAAATGGTCTGTTTCGGAACCTATTTTTGCGTAGAAAATTATGTGTAGCAACAAATCCCCTAATTCCTTTTTGATTTCCTCTTGGTCATTGTCCAAAATGGCATCGCCTAGTTCATACGTTTCTTCGATGGTTAGATGGCGAAGCGACTGAAATGTCTGTTTTTTATCCCAAGGACRTTTCAATCGCAATTCATCCATAATATCCAACAATCGCTCAAAAGCATCGACTTGTTGTTTACGTGTATTCATTATGCTTGTGCAGTTTCTTCGCTTTCTTCTTCAGGAATAGCTGTGAAATCAAAGTTTTTACCGGCTAGTAAGTTATACCATTGTATCACTTTTTTAATGTTAGAAGCGTAAACGCGTTCTGCATCGTAGCTAGGCAAAATTCCGCTAAAATAAGTGGTTAATTCTTTGCTACTTGCTTTGTGAGTAATTGAAGCTGCTCCTTGTTCTTTTTCAAAAATAGTTTTGAAAATTTCACGTAGAGGAACTTCTTCCTCATAAGTATAAATAGCAATGTCGTTCAAGACACTCACGTTGTGAGTCACGGTAATTGGAAAACGTTTTCCATCAAGCAACGACTCTACAATAATTCCTCCTTTTGATTGTGCTTTAATTTCGTACAATCCTGGTTTACCACTAACGGCTACTATCTTTTTTAAATCCATATATCTTTCTTATCGTTTTAATAAAGGAAATTTCATTCTGTAATCTACATCAATCTTTCCTTTGGAAATATTTTCTAATTTTTTCTTTAACAATCGTTTTTTAAGTGATGATACTTTGTCTGTAAATAAAATACCTTCAATATGATCGTATTCGTGTTGTACAATTCTCGCTGCCAATCCATCTAAAACCTCTGTGTGTTCTTCAAAATTTTCATCCAAGTATTGTATGGTGATTTTTTCTTGTCTAAACACATCTTCACGAATGTTAGGAATGCTTAAACATCCTTCGCTAAATGCCCAAGACTCACCTTCTTCCTTGGTGATTTTTGCATTGATAAATGTCTTCTTGAATGTAGCTAAGAAGTCACGCTCTTTTTGATCCAATTCATCATCTTCTGCAAAGGGAGAAGCATCAACTAAAAACAAGCGAATTACACGTCCAATTTGAGGAGCAGCTAGCCCAACACCGTGCGCATTTTCCATAGTCTCTTTCATGTTTATCAAAAGAGTTTCTAAGCCTTCATAATCCGTGTCTATATCAACGCCAACTTTTCGCAATACAGGATCGCCGTAAGCGATAATAGGTAACACCATAAATTTAATTTCTAATTTTGTGCAAAAGTACAACCATTTTTAAAAAGAACCTTTTTCTTTATTATAAAGATATGATTGCAGGATAATGGTTGCGCTAATTTCATCAATTAAAGCTTTGTTTTGGCGTTTCTTTTTGCCTAACCCGCTATCTATCATTGTTTGAAATGCCATTTTAGAAGTAAAACGCTCATCAATACGTTTGATTGGTATTTTAGGAAATGTTTGCTGAAGTTTTTGAATTATCGGAATCATAATTGCTTCACTTTCGCTTGCTGTATTGTCCATTTGTTTAGGTTCACCTATGATCATTAATTCTACATTTTCCTGCTTAAAATACTGCATTAAAAAGGAGAATAATTGTTTCGTTTCAATAGTTTTTAAACCTGAAGCAATAATCTGCAATTCGTCGGTAACGGCAATTCCAGTTCTTTTTTTTCCTAAATCAAGGGCGATAACTCTACTCAAAATCTTAACATTTTCTATAATAGTGTACAAATTTACTAATTTAAGTTAAGCAGTACTTATTTTAATTTTATATTTGCTCATATACCTAACAAAAAGATGGAAGATTTAAGAAAAATTATAGAACAAGCTTGGGAAAACAGAGACTTGTTAAAGGAAGAAAAAACGACTACGGCTATCAGAAAAGTGGTTAGTTTACTAGACGCAGGAACGTTGAGAGTGGCGGAGCCTATAGAGAATGGTTGGCAAGTGAACGAATGGGTGAAAAAAGCAGTTGTATTGTATTTTCCGATCCAAAAAATGGAAACTATTGAGGTAGGTATTTTTGAATATCACGATAAAATTCCACTAAAAACTGGTTATAAGGAAAAAGGAATTCGTGTGGTTCCTCATGCAGTAGCACGTTATGGTTCATATATTGCTCCTGGAACTATTTTAATGCCAAGTTATGTGAATATTGGTGCTTATGTAGATAAAGGAACCATGGTAGATACATGGGCAACTGTTGGAAGTTGTGCTCAAATTGGTAAAAATGTGCACTTGAGTGGGGGTGTAGGAATCGGTGGCGTTTTAGAGCCATTACAAGCAGCTCCAGTAATTATAGAAGACAATGTTTTTATTGGGTCTAGGTGTATTGTAGTAGAAGGAGTGCATATAGAAAAAGAAGCAGTTCTTGGTGCAAATGTTGTATTGACAGCTAGTACAAAAATTATTGATGTAACAGGTGATGAACCTATAGAAATTAAAGGAAGAGTTCCTTCAAGATCTGTTGTGATTCCTGGAAGTTATGCGAAGAAATTCCCTGCAGGTGAATACAATGTGCCTTGTGCAATAATTATAGGTAAACGTAAAGAAAGTACTGATAAAAAAACTTCTTTAAATGATGCTTTACGTGAGAATGACGTGGCGGTTTAAAGTTTTGTTAAGATTGTTATATGCATAGGTGTTTATGGTTAAAACGGTTATATTTATATCGGTAATTAAATACCTTTATTATGCAATCCGAAATAACCTATCCTATTGACGCAGTGATAACTTGGGTGAATGGAAATGACACCAACCATCAAAAAAAGATGAGGAGATATCTAAATGATGTGTCCCTAATTAAGAATAAAAAATTTAATACTCGATTTTATCAAGTAGAAGAAATTGAATACGCGATAAAATCGATTGTTAAATTTGCACCTTATATTCGGTATATCTTCTTGGTTACCGATCATCAAAAGCCATTGTTTTTAGAGAAATATCTAAAACATAAAAAAGATAGAGGTCCAGTAGTAATCCTTGTTGATCACACTGTTATTTTTAAGGGTTTTGAATCGTATTTGCCAACATTTAATAGTGTGTCTATAGAATCTATGTTACATAGAATTCCAAATTTAGCGGAGCATTTTGTTTATTTTAACGATGATTTTTTCTTGATTAGCCCTACAAAACCTGATGATTTTTTTAAAGAAGGAATCCCTATTATAAGGGGTGATTGGTCAAGGTTTGATGAAGATAAATACTACAAAGTTATTTATAAAAAAGCATTGAAAATAATTGGGAAGCTATCAAAGGATAAGAAATTGGGGTATAAAAAAGCACAACAAAATGCTGCCAGATTACTGGATTTTGACAGTTACATTCGGCTTGATCACACTCCGTCAGCCATGAGAAAATCTACTATTAGTAATTATTTTTTAAAGTTTCCTCGAAAATTAATTCATAATGCTGAGTTTCGTTTTCGAGAACCTTCGCAATTTATGATTCAGTCTTTAGCAAATCACTTAGAAGTAAAATCACAAACATTTGTATTGAAAAATCAATTTCAGTTGCAATATTTTGGGTCGTACAGAAAACCTTTATATTGGTATAGAATGCATATGTTTATTTCTGAAAAACGAAAAAAAACCTTGTTTTTGTGTTTACAAAGCTTGGATTTAAGTCCAAACAGAATTCAACGGTATTTTCTTACATGGTTGAACAAAAAYAGTAGTTGATTTAAGTAGAATTCATTTAATTGATTTGACTGTTTATGTAATTGCTTTTCCTTTTACAAGCCATTTGTTGATGGATATATTTTAGTTTATCTTTGTAAAATATTACTATATCCTATGTCAATTACACTTCGCCGATTTGCTTTGAGGTTTCTCAAAAAAATGACTTTTCTGCCCCCTAAATTATACGCGAAAATTTCTTATGAACATTTTACAGGGAAAAAATTAAACTTAGACCACCCTGAAGAATTCAACGCTAAAATTTATTGGTACAAAGTGTTTTATCATCCAAAAATACTGAATACTTTGGTAGATAAATATGCAGTAAAAGAATATGTGAAACAAAAAATTGGAGCACAATATTTAAACGAAACGTTCGCTGTATTTGACAAGGCTGAGGATGTGAATTTCGAGGAACTTCCAGATAAATATGTTATAAAAGGTGTGCACGCAAGTAGTTATAACTTGATTGTTGAGGATAAAACCAAATTAGATATCGCTAAAACGAAGCGATTATTTAAGAAATGGCAACGAAATAATCAATACTACAGGACAGGACAAGAATGGGCATATAAAGATGTGGCGCCAAGAATAATGGCAGAAAAATTTATGGATCAAGGAAATGGTAATACCTCACTTATTGATTATAAGTTTTATTGTTTTGATGGTGATGTAAAATTTACAGAAGTACATTTGGATCGATCCTCTAAACACAAAAGAGGGTTTTATGACTTGAATTTTAATATTTTGCCCTTTCGTTATATGTCTTTAAAGAAAACGATARCTGAAGCCATTGACAAGCCAAGTAATTTTGATGAAATGATTCAATTGTCTCGTGTTTTATCAAAGGGCTTTCCTTTTGTAAGAGTTGATTTTTACTCTATAAAGGGTAAAACTGTTTTTGGAGAAATGACGTTTTATCCGTCYGATGGACGAAAAGATTTTATTCCAGAGGAATACAATAAAATTATAGGTGACTACTTTGTACTTCCTAAAATTCCTAATGGAGAACACGTAATAAGTTCTTGGAATGGATAAGAAAAATCAAATAAAGGACCATTTTCCTATTGATGCTGTTGTGTTATGGGTAGATGGAAATGATGAGAATCATCAGAAAAAAATGCTGCCTTATTTGGAAAAYAAGTCTGATCTTAAGAAAAAAGATCTTAGAACTCGCTTTGATCAAGTAGATGAAATAAAATACACCATAGATTCCATTTTAAAAAATGCTACTTTTTTTAGGAATATTTACATAGTTACGGATTCTCAGACACCTAAGTTTTTAGAAAATCAGSCGGAAAATGGTAGGTATGAGAAAGTGAAATTAGTGAAGCATGAAGCTCTTTTCGAAGATTGCTTGGAGAGGCTTCCTGTATTTAACTGCAGGCCATTGGAAACTAGGTTGTATAAAACACCTGGTTTGTCGGAACATTTTGTGTATTTTAATGATGATATGTTTTTGATTAAAAAAGTGGATATCACCGATTTTTTTATTGAGAAAAAGCCGGTATTGAGAGGGGAGTGGCTGAAATTTGATGACGATGTGTTAATCAAGCAAATTAAAAGCAATGTAAAAAGAAATAAAATTCCACGTGCAGGTCATAAAATTGCACAGCAGAAGGGAGCTAAAATAGTGGGATTCAAAAAATACTATAAGTTTCATCATGCACCATATCCGCTTCGGAAATCAACTTTTGAAAAGTTTTTTGCAGAAAATAAAGAAGTCGAAAAACAGAATATTTCTCATAGATTTAGGCATTTCGATCAATTTACACCTCAAGGTTTAATGAATCATGTAGAAATAAAAAAGGAAACATGTGTATTGCATTCAGATTATCAGATGCTTTATATTCAATCGTACAAAAAGCCATTGGCATGGTATAAATTCTTATTGCAAAAAGGAAGAGAAGATAAAAATATTCTGTTTTTATGTTTGCAAAGTTTGGATCAATGCTCTAAGAAAAAACAAGTTTTTATATTGAACTGGTTAGAAAAATTGCTTAATTAAAAGATAGATATTACATGAATTTAGAAATTTCAAATTGCTATACTAATTTGAACAATCAACAAACAATTTTATACCCTACCGATACGGTTTGGGGTATTGGTTGTGATGCCACTTCAGAGGAAGCAGTAAAAAAAATATTTGAGATTAAGCAACGCGAAGAAAGTAAGAGTTTAATTATCTTAGTTGATGGAATCCCTATGCTTAAAAAATATATAGATGCTATTCCAGAAAAGGTAGTAGAACTATTGAAAACCGTAGAGAAACCAACTACCATAATTTATAAAAACCCAAAAGGATTGGCAAAAAACGTGGTCGCTCAAGATAATACGGTGGCTGTACGTATTGTTAAACATAAATTTTGCCAACAATTGATTGCTCAATTTGGAAAACCAATTGTTTCTACCTCTGCAAACGTGAGTGGAGAKGAAACTCCATCATCTTTTGAAAAAATTGGTRCTTCTATTTTGAACAGCGTAGACTATATTGTAAATTTGCCGCAAGAGAATGAATCACTAAGTTCATCTACTATCCTTAGATTATTGGATGATGGAGAATTTGAGGTACTTAGAAAATAATATGACTGATTTTAAAAATTGTTCGGAAGCTGTTTCGGATGCTATTTTTACTTATATAAGCGATGCAGCTACCGAATTACAAGTGGAAACATATGTAATAGGTGGGTTTGTACGCGACTTTTTGTTAAAACGTGGAGATGCCAAGGATATTGATATTGTGGCTGTTGGAAGTGGAATAGAGTTGGCTCAAAAAGTAGCCCAACTGCTACCAAACAACCCAAAAGTGCAGGTTTTTAAAACCTATGGAACGGCAATGTTGCGCTATAATGACATTGAGTTGGAATTTGTAGGTGCAAGAAAGGAATCTTATTCCGAAGATAGCCGAAATCCTGTGGTAGAAGATGGTACTTTGGAAGATGACCAAAAACGACGTGATTTTACCATCAATGCATTGGCAATAAGTTTGAATAAACGAGATTTTGGTGCTTTATTGGATCCGTTTCAAGGAATGGAGGATATGGAGCGTGGAATTATAAAAACMCCTTTAGATCCAGATATTACCTATTCTGATGATCCATTGCGTATGATGCGAGCTGTTAGATTTGCTTCTCAGTTGCAATTCAAAATTGAAAAAGAATCGTTGGATTCTATCACAAAAAATGCCGAACGTATTGATATTATTACGCGTGAGCGAATTGTAGACGAACTGAATAAAATACTAAAATCGACCAAGCCATCCATTGGATTTATATTGATGGAAAAAACAGGTTTGTTAAAACGTTTTATGCCGGAATTAACGGCATTGCTTGGAGTAGATGATGTGGAGGGAGAAACACATAAAGATAATTTTTACCACAGTTTAGAGGTGGTAGATAACATTGCCAAAACAACAGATAATTTATGGTTACGTTGGGCTGCTTTGTTACACGATATAGGAAAAGCACCGACTAAAAAGTTTGATAAAAAAATAGGATGGACGTTTCATTCTCATGAATTTGTGGGGTCAAAAATGGTTTTTAAATTGTTCAAACGATTGAAAATGCCACTGAATAACAAAATGAAATTTGTACAAAAAATGGTCTTTTTAAGTTCTAGACCAATTGTGCTTGCTACAAATGTTACGGATTCTGCAGTGCGTAGATTGGTGTTCGATACAGGAGATGATATCGAAAATTTAATGACACTTTGCGAAGCAGACATCACCACAAAAAACGCAAAAAAGTTTAGAAAATACCACAACAATTTTAAAGTTGTTCGCGATAAAATTAAGGAAGTAGAAGAACGCGACCATGTGCGTAATTTTCAACCACCAGTTACAGGCGAAATGATTATGGAAACATTTAAGCTAAAACCTTGTCGTGAAATTGGAGTTCTAAAAGATGCTATTAAAGAAGCTATTTTAGAGGGTACTATTAAAAATGAGTACGATGAAGCTTATGCCTTTATGCTGGAAAGAGCTAAGAAACTAGGTTTGAAAAGATAGACTGCCTACTTTTCAAAACATAAAAAACGTCCCATTGAAGTTATTCAATGGGACGTTTTTTATGTTCTATATTTTATTGATTATTTTAGATAAATGTGCTAGTCCTATGTCCTGCATCCAATAGTCATGATTCCATTACAACTAACAACATGCAACCAGCAACCAATAACTAACCCAGAGACTGCATGGTTACCAATTTAAAATACTCTCCTTTTAAGTCAAGTAACTCCTCATGTTTTCCTTGCTCTACTATTTCACCTTTTTTAAGGACAACAATTAAATCAGATTTTTGAATGGTAGACAAACGATGGGCAATCACCATAGAGGTTCTGTTCTTCATCATTTTCTCTAATGCTAATTGTACCAATTGTTCACTTTCCGTGTCTAAGGCTGAGGTTGCCTCGTCCAATATCATAATTGGTGGGTTTTTTAGGACTGCTCTGGCAATGCTTATGCGTTGTTTTTGCCCTCCAGAAAGTTTGTTTCCACTATCTCCAATGTTGGTGTCATATTGCTTAGGCAGCTCCATGATAAATTCATGAGCATTGGCAATTTTTGCTGCTTTTATAATGTCTTCTTTAGTTACATGTTTTCCAAAAGCAATATTATTAGCTATGGTATCATGAAACAACAAAGCATCTTGACTCACTATTCCCAATTGGTTTCGCAACGATTTCTTTGTCAGTTCTTTTATATTGATGCCGTCGATTTTTACACTTCCTTTATTTACATCATAAAATCGTGTAATTAAGTTGGCCAAGGTAGATTTTCCACTTCCAGACTGCCCAACAAGCGCTACTTGCTGACCTTTTGGAATGGTCAATGAAAAGTTTTTTAGCACATAATCATCTTCATATTTAAAAGAAATATTTTCAAACTTAATTTCCGAATCAAATCCAGTTTTTACCAATGCATTTGGAGCGTCTTCTAATTGATTTTTAGTTTCTAATATTTCCAGCACACGTTCTGCAGCTGCATTTCCTTTTTTAACAGCATAACTTGCTTTTGACAAAGCTTTTGCCGGTGTTAGTATATTATACGCTAAGCCGATAAATGCTAAAAAGTCTTCTCCTGCTAAGGTTTCTTCCACTAAAACTAAACGTCCTCCATACCATAATAAAACGGCAATTACAGCAATTCCTAAAAATTCACTTGTAGGTCTTGCAAGGTTTGTTCTGTTAATGAGTGTATTTGAAAAATCATAAAAACGCTTGGTAGAATCGTTGAATTTCTCATTAAAGGTATCTTCCGCATTAAAAGCTTTTATAATGCGTAACCCAGTAAGCGACTCTTCTAATAAAGAAAGAAAATACCCTTGTTCTCTTTGGACATCATCCGATTTTTTCTTCAAACTTTTTCCAATCAAGGAAATGATAAATCCAGAAATAGGAATAAAAATAAATACAAAAAGTGTCAAATTTGCACTGATAGTAAACATGGCAATTATGGTGAAAATTATGGTCAACGGTTCTCTAAAAATCAATTCTAAAATTGATAAAAAAGAATGTTGAATTTCCAATACATCAGTTCCTATCCTTGCCATAATGTCTCCTTTTCTCTTTTCTGAAAAATAGGAAATAGGTAAGGTGATGGTTTTGTTGTATAAATCGTTTCGGATGTCTTTTAAAACACCATTTCTTAAGAAGGTGATAAAATACATGGCTAAATAACTGAATATGTTTTTAAGTAAAAACATTACTATTACTAAGCTAACCACTATCATTAATGCCTTTGATTTGTCATCTCCAGCAACCGTATGAATAAAATAACTTAAAGAGTCCTTACCGTATTTTAATATTTCAGCAAAACTTTCAAATATCGGTTTTTCTGTGACTTTTACTCCTTCATTCTTAAAAATAACTTGTAGTAACGGCATCATAACCATAAATGATAATGCCGAGAATAATGCATAAAAAGTATTGAACACAATGTTCAATACTCCGTATGTTTTATAAGGTTTTGCGTATTTTATTATTTTCTTAAAATAATCCATTAATTCAATTTCATTGCTGTGATGTAGCGATTTATTTTAGCATCTAGTTGTGTTTCTACTTCTTGTGCTTCTTTTGCGTCAGCTAAAGGTAGGTTTACGCTAAAATAGAATTTGATTTTTGGTTCCGTTCCACTTGGTCTCGCGGCAATTTTACTACCATCTTCTGTATAATAAATTAATACGTTTGATTTGTGAACTGTCATTGTGGTTTCTTCTCCAGTGATCATGTTTTTACTGATAGAAGAGTCATAATCCTCTATGCGAATTACTTTAGAACCATCTATAGATTCTAATGGGTTTTCGCGTAATTCGACCATCATTTTAGCAATTTGATCAGCACCATCAATTCCTTTTTTTACAATTGCAATTAAATGTTCTTTGTAGAATCCATGTTTGGCGTAAAGGGCTATTAATTCTTCGTAAAATGAACTTCCGTTTGCTTTGGCGTCTGCTGCAATTTCACAAGCTAGCAAAGTAGCTGTAACAGCATCTTTATCTCTAACAAAATCGCCTACCATATAACCAAAACTTTCTTCACCACCTCCTATGAACTCTTGCGTTCCTTCAGCGTCACGAATCATTTTAGCAATCCATTTAAATCCTGTCAACCCAACTTTGGTTTCTACACCATAGCTTTTGGCAATTACATCAACCATACTAGTGGTTACGATGGTAGATCCAACAAATTGTTTTCCATTCAATCTTCCGGCTTCTTTCCATTTTTTGATCAAGAAATCGGTCATTACACACATGGTTTGATTTCCGTTCATCAATACCAATTCACCTTTGGTATTTCGAACAGCTATTCCTAACCTATCACAGTCAGGGTCAGTTCCAATTACGATGTCCGCTCCAATTTTATCCGCTAAGTCAGTCGCCATTTTTAAGGCCGCTGGTTCTTCTGGGTTGGGTGATGCCACAGTCGGGAAGTCCCCGTTAGGTACACGTTGTTCTTCTACGATGTGAACATCGTTATAACCCGCTTTTTCCAAGGCTTCTGGTATAGATACAATGGATGTACCGTGAAGCGAGGTGAAAACTACTTTTAATTTTTCTTTTCCTTTGGCATTAAAAGAACCGTTTTTTACGGCAGAAGAAATAAATACGTCATCTACTTTTTTTCCAATAACTTCAATCAGATTTTCATTGGCATCAAAATTAATTTCTGAAAATTCCAAGGCATTTACTTGACTGATGATATTGTGATCCTCAGGTGGTACAATTTGACCTCCATCGTTCCAATATACTTTATAACCATTATATTCTGGTGGATTGTGAGAAGCAGTCAATACAATTCCTGCATCACAACCTAAGTGTTTTACTGAGAAGGATAATTCTGGAGTAGGACGTAAGCTGTCAAAAAGATACACATAAATACCATTTGCAGAAAATACATCAGCAACTAATTTTGCAAATTTTTGACTATTATGACGACAATCAAATGCAATGGCAACTTTTAAATCCTTATTAGGAAATGCAATTTTCATGTAATTAGCAAGTCCTTGTGTAGCTTTACCAAGCGTGTATTTATTGATGCGATTGATTCCTGCGCCCATAACGCCACGCATCCCTCCAGTACCAAATTCCATGTTTTTATAAAAACGATCCGTTAATTGCTCCGGGTCATTATCTATAAGTTGTTGAATTTCTTGTTGTGTTTCTACATCAAAAGGTGCACTTAGCCATTTTTYAGCTTCGTTTATWATTGTACTCATAAATATCTGTTTAAGCCCACAAATATAGGACTAATTAATGTTACTGTTTTCTGAAATGGTATACCTTTTCACGTCTTTTTTGGTGCGTAAGATAATCTCACCTAAAAAGCCAGCTAAAAAGAATTGGGTTCCTATCATCATAGTGGATAGGGATAAGTAAAACCAAGGGTTATCTGTTACCAAAATAGTTGGCATTGCATGGTATAATTTATACAATTTACTAATGCCAATAAATGCTGCAGCTAATAAACCAAATAGAAACATAAGGGTACCTAGCAGTCCAAAAAGATGCATTGGGCGCTTCCCAAATTTTGATAAAAACCAAATGGTAATTAGGTCTAAAAAGCCATTGATAAAACGCTCAATACCAAATTTGGTAACTCCATATTTCCGAGCTTGGTGCTGTACTATTTGTTCTCCAATTTTGTTGAAGCCTTCGTTTTTGGCTAATACAGGAATATAACGATGCATTTCTCCGTAAACATCTACGGTTTTTATGACTTCGTTTTTGTAGGCTTTTAATCCACAATTAAAGTCGTTGAGTGCTAAGCCAGATGTTTTTCTGGCGGCCCAATTAAAGAGTTTTGAAGGGATGTTTTTACGAATYTTAGAATCGTARCGTTTCTTTTTCCAACCAGAAACAAGGTCGTAGTTTTTTTCAGTGATTGCATTGTAAAGCGTCGGTATTTCATCGGGACTATCTTGTAAATCAGCGTCCATTGTGATGATAACATCGCCTTTGGCAATTTTAAAACCAGCATTTAATGCTTGAGATTTTCCGTAGTTTTTTTGGAACTTGATTCCTTTAACTTCGGGGTGTTGGGTACTTAATTGTTGAATAATATTCCAAGAAGTGTCGGTACTACCATCATCAATAAAAATTACTTCATATAAATAATGATTGGATTGCATTATTCGTGCAATCCAATCGTATAATTCTTTGAGTGATTCCTCTTCGTTTAAAAGAGGAATCACTACAGAWATGTGTGTATGTTGGTTATTCAAGTTCTGGATTATTTCGTTTTAATATCAGTGCTAACAATAGACCAAAGATAGAGTAAATTGCTAAACCAATAACATAAGAAAGCATTTGTTTTGGAATGGAAAAACCGTCATCTTCTTTGATTTTTTCTATGGCTTCATCTATTTGTTCGTAAGGAACGTTAAAGCCTTCCATCAATTCAGTAGTTTTAGTAATTTGTAATTCTTTTACAGTTTCTTGAAATTCCGGAGCAACTACATTAAAAATCATAATGCTCACAAAAGTATTAATTAAGAGACCTATGGCAATCATAATAAAATAAGTGGTAAAGCCTTCTTTAAATGAAATAAAGCCGTTTTGAGCTTTTTTTACGGTACCTATAGCAACAAGTCCGCATATAATAACAGACAAAAATGGAACAAGAAGTACAATCCAGTAATTTATAATAATTGAACTATCTACTGCAAATGCATATAATACAATTAGAGATACTAAGAATCCAAAGATAAGTCCGAAGTTAATTCCAGTTTTTTTAATAATGTCTTTCATAATAAGTTTAGTTTAATGTTTATTCAAATATAATTAAATTAATAGATGTAGCGTCATTTTTTCGCTAAGTTGCAGAAAATGAGAACCACAAAATGTTAGTATTCATTTTTTGAAAAATGTTACAAAAAATAAGCACTTTTTTAGTTGGTAATACGAAATAGGTTTGTACATTTGCAACGGCAAGTCCTACACAACTAGCTCCCTTTGAATCCCCCAGGGCGGGAACGCAGCAAGGGTATTAGGTTGTAGCGGTGTGATGTAGGTCGCTTGCCATTTTTTAGACGCTTTATAGCGTCTTTCTTGTTTTATATCACTTCCTTTTTAAGGGAACTTTTATTTGAGAACTTCATTTAACTTATCTGATAAAACCAGAATAAAATCCATATTTTTACGGTCTATCTAAATCAATTGAAAATACAATGAGTAAAGTAGTATTAATTACTGGAGGATCTTCTGGAATAGGTAAAGCAGTAGGAGAATTTTTAACAAAAAAAGGATTTAATGTATATGGGACGAGTAGGGATGCTAGTCAAATAAAAAATCATCCTTTTCCATTAGTATCTCTTGATGTTAGAAAACCATCAACTATAGAAAGTGCTGTAGCGACGGTCATAAAAAATGAAGGTAGATTGGATGTGTTGATTAACAATGCGGGGATGGGGATTACTGGACCTATTGAAGAAACGGACACAGAAGAAATGCGTCGTTTGTTTGATACTAATTTTTTTGGAGCTATTGATGTAATGAAAGCAGTGTTACCTCAAATGCGTTCACAACAATCTGGGCTCATCATCAATGTTACTTCTATAGCTGGATATATGGGCTTGCCTTTTAGAGGGGTTTATTCTGCTTCTAAAGGTGCCTTAGAGCTGGTAACTGAAGCATTGAGAATGGAAGTAAAACAATTTGGAGTTCAGATTACGAATGTCGCTCCTGGAGATTTTGCAACTAATATTGCTGCAGGACGCTACCATGCACCTGTTATTAAAAAATCGCCATATGAAGCATCTTATCAATTAAATTTAGATTTAATGAATGCACACGTGGATGGAGGTAAGGATCCAGAAATAATGGCGAAAGCTATTTTTTCTATTATAACAAAAAATACTCCTAGAATTCATTATAAGGTAGGAGAGTTTATGCAAAAATTCTCTATTGTTTTAAAACGAATTTTACCAGATACTTGGTACGAAAAATTATTGATGAATCACTATAAATTGTAATCATTTGACTATTTTTGCCTCGAATAGGCATTTAGAATTCTGATGCTAACTAATTTAAACTAAACTACACAACTATGAAMTTTTTTATTGATACTGCAAATCTTGAGCAAATAAAAGAAGCACAAGCCTTAGGTATTTTGGATGGTGTAACTACCAATCCAACATTAATGGCCAAAGAAGGTATTACTGGACAGCAAAATATTTTGGATCACTATGTGGCCATTTGTAATTTGGTAGATGGTGATGTGAGTGCGGAAGTTATTTCAATTGATTTTGACGGAATGGTGAAGGAAGGAGAAGCATTGGCTGCTTTACATCCTCAGATTGTAGTAAAAATTCCAATGATTAAGGACGGAATAAAAGCAGTGAAATATTTTTCTGATAAAGGAATAAAAACCAACTGTACTTTAATTTTCTCTGCAGGTCAAGCATTGTTAGCTGCCAAAGCAGGAGCTACCTATATGTCTCCTTTTATTGGTCGTTTAGACGATATTTCTACGGACGGTTTAGGATTGATTGCTGAAATTCGCCACATCTATGATGTATATGGATTTGAAACTCAAATTTTAGCTGCTTCTGTACGTCACACTATGCATATTATGGACTGCGCAAAATTAGGAGCTGATGTTATGACTGGTCCTTTAAAAGCAATTGATGGATTGTTCAAACACCCATTAACTGATAGTGGATTGGCACAGTTTTTAAAAGATGCTCAAAAAGGGAACTAATATTTTTTTCCTTATAAAATACAAACTGCTATTGGAAAAGATAGCAGTTTTTTTATGATAAGTTTTTTGTAAAGTTATTTAGTCTTGATTCTCAATCTAAAGTATTTATTATTTCTTCTCAAAAACAATTTCTTTGTCACTTTTATCTAGTAAAACAAAGCAAAAAGGAGATGTTATGGCCATAGTAGCCATTCCTTCAGGAGTTGATTCTTTTACAAATACTGTCATTTTTTCAGAAGATTCAGTGATATGTTCTACAGAAATACTAAATCCCCCAGTGTTTTTCTCTCCCATAAACAATGCGATAAGCATTTGTTTGTCAAAATCTATTGTTGGGATTTCAAATCCCGGTTTACGTATTTTATTTATTTGATTATAAATTTTTAAAACTGTATTTTCTTCTTTGATTATCAGGAATTTTGCGATAGGAAAACCTCCTTGTGTTTCTTGAATTATTTGTTCGAAATTAACTTTTACAGCTGTGTCTTTTGTACTTGATTTTGTACTAGAGCAATTGCTGATTAAAAAGGCGAATAAGATAAGTGCGGTAATTCTCATTTATATTTTTTTAGCGAAGATAGTTTTTAATTATAAAGTGCAACCTTTTTACAGAACTTGAGTTCCATTTAATGTCGCTGCGTTGGTTTTCAAAAGGACAATACGTTGTTGATTATCTGCAACTCCAAGCACTAAACATTCACTAAAAAAATTTGCGATTTGCTTGGGCTTAAAGTTTATAACAGCAATAATTTGTTTGTTTAATAATTGTTTTTTTGTGTACAAATGTGTAATCTGGGCACTTGATTTCTTTATGCCTGACGCTCCAAAATTTATGCTTAGTCGATAGGATGATTTATGTGCTTTTGGAAAATCGTCAACCGCTATTATAGTACCAATACGAAGGTCTAATTTTAGGAAATCATCATAAGATATTATCGGTTTTATGTCCATGTTCTTTTTTTAATCTTCTAAAACAATAAAATCAATTCTTAAATTATAGGTTTTATTACACAAGAGTTTTAGCTGATAACGGCCTGTTTTATCGGTATTTTTTTTAAAACAACCTTATTATTTAAACTGAGTTCGAGGTGTACGTTATGCATTGGTTTGTTATCTCCAGTATCAAATATTACCCCTCGAATGAATTGAAAACAATTGTTAACATTCAAATTTACATTTTTAATTACAACTTCATTTATTTCCTTTGACGTCAGTTGTTTTAATACTGCTTTCTTAGGAGTATTACTTTCTAAAGAATTGAGTTTTAAATTGTTAAGGTTCTTACTTGCAAGTGTTGTTTGTAACTAAACAAAAACAGCAGAAAAATTAATTTTTTGAATATACTTTTTTTTATAAAAATATTTTTTTAAAAACCCATGCTGGGCCGATCAATAGAAACTGTAAATCTTTAAGAAAAGATGGTTTCTTTCCTTCTAAATGATGTCCATAAAATTGTCCGATCCATGCCAAAATAAAAACGATAATTGAAAAGGTGAAAAGGGGGATTTTTTGACTAATATAGTAATTTCCAATAATACAGATGCACGAGAAAAGTAGCATCTGTAGAAAAATTTTCTTAGACAGCCTTAGGTAAAAAAGGAGGATGGGTAGGAGTAACACTACTGCCCAATTAATATAAAGGGAGTTGTTAAGTCCTGTTAAATCATTTAAAAAAGTAGTGGGAATACTCATTATGAGACCAATTATGCTAAAAAATATAACGGGTACACAGATATAATGAATTCGTTTATTAGTGGGGTTTTGATGACTTATGGCATATTCCTCAAACCATTGTTGGGTTGTCCTCATTAGTAGTTTTTTAGTAGTTATTATCGAAGTATCTTGTAGGTTTATTTTTGGGTTATCACACATGTGAATCACATAAATGAATATTAAATATACAATAAAATGTTAGAATAGTTGATTTATAGGTTTATCAGGCATGTATTTTTACAAGAATTCCTATATTTGAGTACTCCCAAAAACAAACAAATGAAATCAAATGTAACGAATGAAATTTATGATTATATAATTGTAGGTTCTGGTTTTGGAGGAAGTGTATCCGCCATGCGCCTGTCTGAAAAAGGGTATAAAGTATTGGTATTGGAAAAAGGAAAACACTATAAAAATGCCGACTTTCCAAAGACCAATTGGAATATTAGAAAATACCTCTGGATTCCCATAATCAAGTGTTTTGGATTTCAAAAGCTTTCTTTTTTTAAAAAAGTATTTATTTTAAGTGGAGTTGGTGTAGGAGGCGGTAGTTTGGTTTATGCCAATACTCATATGAAACCTCCTTCAGAATTTTATACCAATGCTGCATGGAGCAAATTTAAAGATTGGAAAACTGTTTTGAAACCATTTTATCAAAAGGCCAATTTTATGTTGGGAAGTACTCCTGCTAAGGCAAATTATATAGATGATCAATTGTTGCAGGAGGTGGCCGAAGATATGGGCAGAAAAGGTTCTTACACAAAAGTGGATGTTGGGGTGTATTATGGAGATACGAAATCAGAAAAAGATCCCTATTTCAATGGTCACGGTCCATTGAGAAAAGGGTGTACCGAATGTGCTGGTTGCATGGTTGGTTGTAGAGAAAATGCCAAGAACACCTTAGATAAAAACTATTTATATTTTGCCCAGTTATACGGAACAGAGATAAAGGCAGAAACAATGGTAGAAAAAATATGTTTTAATGAATCTGATCAAATTTATACCATAGATACACATCGGAGTACGCGCTATTTTAAACAGTACAAAAAACAATACAAGAGCAAAGGGATTATTTTTAGTGGAGGTGTTCTGGGGACTTTAGACTTACTATTTAAACAAAAATATAGTTATAAAACCCTGACTAAATTATCGGATACTTTAGGAGAGAACCTACGGACCAATTCAGAATCCTTGATAGGAGTTATCAACAAAGATATAAAATTGAATAACGGTGTTGCCATTAGTTCTGTGTTTAATCCAGATGATGATACACATATAGAATTGGTAAAATTTCCAAATGGCTCTAGCTCTATGATCAAAATGGCAACTTTGGCTGTAGATTCAGATAAACCATGGTTGCGATTGTTAAAATACCCTGTAGAAATACTCAAGCATCCATTGCGGTTTTTACGTATGTTATTTGGAAGTAAACTAGCGGAAAATTCTATCATTTTATTAGTGATGCAGTCCTTAGACAATGCGTTAAAAATGACTTGGAAAAAAGGTGTTTTTGGGTCTCGTTTGAGTATTCAGGCTAATAAAGGCAAATTGGAAGTGCCAGCATACATTCCCATCGGTCAAAAAGTGATGCATAACTACGCCAAAAAAGTAAATGGATTTGGCGCTAATGCCATAACAGAAATTGGCTTTAATATGAGTAGTACTGCTCATATTATTGGAGGCTGTCCAATGGGAGTGGATGCTTCAAGTGGTGTGGTGGATCAATATTTTAATGTCTTTAATTATCCAAATATGAAAATTATCGACGCTTCCATTATTCCTTGTAATTTAGGAGTGAATCCTAGCCTAACTATTACTGCTTTGAGTGAATACGCGATGGGTCAGGTTCTAGAAAAAAGAGGAAACACACATGTTAATTTTGAGGAAATGATTGCTGAGAAACCAATAGTTTAACTCCAATTTTTTGTTGAGATTAAATGCGCTATATGTGCAAAATGATGTTCACAATGCCATGCATAAATCCCTGTGTTTTCTGCTAATGAAACTTGTTCGTTTCCTTCTGGATGGATGAATGTTTTATTAAAATCAGCAGTTGTCATCCCTTTTAAAAGAAAGACCCATTTTGCATGCAATGCAAATAAACTATTGATGGAAAGCTGGATTGGCGCTTGGCTCGTGTCAAAAAGTGCTGCCCATTTTTTTTCGTCATAGGCTTTTATCAATGGAGAGGCTTCTGTTAATGCCCATTTATAGCGTGTATAACTATTGTGATGACTGTCATAACAATGATGTACAACTTGACGAATTGTCCATCCTCCTTTTCTGTAAACAGTGTCTAATTGTTGGTTGTTCAGATTTTTAGTGAGTTGATACAATTTTTCTGGAAACTCTTCAATATTTCCAATCCATGCTTTTAATTGTGTTGGACCTATTTTTCTAGGAATATCAGGTTTCCCTATCGGATATCTTAAAAAATCTAAAGTTGGCATTATTGCAGTTTTTTTATCATTTTTTTTGCATTTCTCATGGACGGATTTAATTTAACGGCTGTTTTATAATTAGTCAAAGCCAAGGCCGTGTCCCCATTTTTAAGATAGGCTTCTCCTAAACTATCATATACATTATAACTCTCTGGATGCAGCGCAACATTTATTTTGAAATACATGATGGCTTTTAGGATAGAATCATGTTTTAATTCCTTATATCCTTTGCTGTTCCAATCATTCTCGTTTATAATTGGGCTAAGGCTGTCTTGTTTTTGAATATTTAAATAAGCATCAACTGCTTTGTCATAATTTCCTGAGTCGAGATACTCGTATGCAAATTTAAAACTATTCGGTATTTTTTTATAGATTATCGGGATACTATCTGTATTTGATTTTTTTAATACATGAATGCTGATAGGAGTATTTTGCAAATCAAATTCTATTTTTTGATTGATTTCTTTGATATAAAAATCAGTAGAGTTCATTTGTATTGGTTGAATGTCTTTTAGSCCCCCCCAGTTAAGACGTAATTCCTTTTCTACAAAAGATACTTGAATAAATTCATCAGCGTTTAATAAATAACGCCCTTCGGTTTTGGAAATAAATTCTGCAGATACTTCTGGGCTACTACATGAAATAATGGTGCTAAAGCAAAAAATAATGAGAAAAAATAACGAACTGTTTTTAAGCATGTGGGTGAGTTTGAAAATGTTTGCTGTTAAATATACGGAATTAGACGAACGAAATGAATAAATGTTACGAATTTCAATGTTTTTTCAAAAGAAATATACGCTGTTGCATAAAAAAAAGCCCGCATATAGCGAGCTTTTTTAATATATTGTTGGAATTTTATTTAACGTCCATCAATTCAACGTCAAAAATTAAGATAGCGTTTGGAGGAATTGCTCCACCAGCTCCTTGTGCTCCATAAGCTAACTCAGAAGGTATTACAAAACGAGCTTTATCACCCACTTTTAATAATTGAATTCCTTCGTCCCATCCTGCGATTACTTGACCAATTCCTAATTTAAAATCGATTGGTTGTTTGCGGTCATAAGAAGAATCAAATACAGTTCCATCTAATAACTGCCCTTTATAATGTACAGATACGGTTTTGTTTTTTGCCGCTTCTTTTCCATTTCCAGCTTGTAATATTTTGTAACGCAATCCACTTGGAGTTACATCATATCCAGCACTTTCTTTTTCTAACAAAGCTTCTTGCTCTTTTTGAGCATTTGATGCTGCGTCTAAACGACCTCCTTCAAAACTTCTAAAAGCC
Source organism: Flavobacteriaceae bacterium (assembly GCA_002401385.1). Lineage (GTDB taxonomy): Bacteria > Bacteroidota > Bacteroidia > Flavobacteriales > Flavobacteriaceae. The sequence continues at coordinate 58,197 of NVSY01000008.1, forward strand.
TCAATTGCGTTAAAAGCTTCTGCATCTGCTCCAACTTTTACAATCTCTAAAGATTCTAATTTGTCGTCTTGAGCAATGCTATTTACAATGTCCATTCCTTCAACAACATTTCCGAAAACGGTATGTTTGTTATCCAACCATGAAGTTTCTATGTGTGTAATAAAGAATTGACTTCCATTAGATCCAGGTCCAGAGTTGGCCATTGATAAAATTCCCGGACGGTCATGTTTTAAATCAGCGTGAAATTCATCAGCAAATTTATAACCAGGATCTCCCATTCCTGATCCTTGTGGACATCCACCTTGAATCATAAAATCAGCAATTACTCTGTGAAAATTTAAACCATCATAAAAAGGAGTTCCTTGCTCCTTAACTTTGTTTTCCATAGTTCCTTCAGCCAAAGCAACAAAGTTACCAACTGTTCCAGGAGTCTTTTCAAATTCTAAGTTTACTAAAATAGCACCTTTAGAGGTGTTAAATTTCGCGTATAATCCGTTGTTCATTGTTCTAATTTTTGTGGTGCAAAGATACATTGTTTATACGATTGCCCCAATTTTTTAGTGTAAATTATTAATCAGTGATTTATGTCTTAAGAAAAACTATTTTAATGTAACCTGTCTATGACCCATTGTTTTAAATCATAGAAATTTTGTGGAGCTACACCATGCCCTACAGGATACTCTTGATAGCAATGTTTAATGTGCAACTGTTTTAAAAATGCAGGAGCTTTATTGGCCCATGTTACTGGGATTACTTGATCTACACTTCCGTGAGAGATAAAAAAGTCTAAATGTTTATAGTTTTTGGTCTCTAAATCATCAGGCATTAAATCAGGATTTATATGTCCGCTTAAAGCGATGATGTTTTTTACTTTTTCTGGGTGATTCAATGCAATTGAATAACTCAAAATAGTTCCCTGGCTGAAACCTAGTAAGAATGTGTTCTCTGGAGTAGAATTGTATTTCTCTTGAATTTGCGTGATAAATGTTGCTAAAGTATTACGTGCTTCAATGGCTTCTGGAATGTCTGAAAACTTCCCGTCTGCACTGTCAAAATGGATGGTGTACCAGGCGTAAGCGCCCATTCCTATAGACATTGGAGCTTGTGCACTTATAATTAACAACTCGTCTGGTAACTCATTGGCAAATGAAAACAAATCTTGTTCGTTACTCCCATATCCATGAAACATAAATAATAAGGGTTGGTTTGCTACCTTCACTTTAGGTTCACGTACTATATATTCTAATGCTAAATCACTCATAATTGTATCATAAAAAAGTCGCACCATTTGTGCGACTTCAAAAATAGTATTTATCTATTAATATTTTATATTCCTTTGAACCAATCTTGAAAAATATCTCCAACTAATGGGATTCTTTTCTCTTCACCTTTAATACAACCCACAAACCCGATAATCCATAAAACAAATAACCCGATTTGTAAAACTGACTCTACCATTCCTAAATGTAAGAAATAGCCTATTGCTCCTAAAGCTATTTGAAAAACAACAAGTCCTGTCATTTGACGTATATGAAAAGCCGCAAAACTATTTCTCTTAGAATTATTCATAAAATAAGCAATCAATGTACCTATCCAAGTGATATAACTAATAATTGCGGTTGTTTTTCCTTCTTCAATGTGTTGATTTTGCATCGTTTTTTTATTTTTTAAGTACTGTTAGTAAATATACAAATTTAATTCTTGACTAAAACCCCATTGGCAATTACACCATATACCATTCCTTTCATTTTTTTATTTAAAAAAATGGAGTTTTTAGAGGTTGAAATTATATTTGCTTTGGTGAAAACAGAAGTTGGAGAAGGATTAAACATGGTGAAATCTGCCTTTCCGCCAACTTTAATAGTATTTTCTTGAATAGAAAATCGCGCTTTCGCAGTTAATTTTTCAATAATGACATCAATATCCAAGATAGTATTTAAAGCTCCAAAAATACTTTCTAGACCAATAGTTCCGTATTTGGCGTTTTGGAATTCTACTTTTTTGTCCTCGATAGTGATGGGTTGATGGTCGCTAGTAATCATATCTATGGTTCCGTCTTTCAGACCTTCTATCAATGCATCAATATCTGTTTGAGTTCTCAAAGGAGGCCTCACCTTGTTACGGCTATCAAAATATTGTAATTCATTATCTGTAATACATAAGTGATGTGCGCTTACGCTACAGCTTATGTCCAGTCCTTTTTGTTTGGCTTCTTTGATGAGTTGCACTGCTGCTTTTGTGCTTATGGTAGGGATGTGCAATTTTCCTTTGGTGTATTCTAATAAAAATAAATCACGGCGTATCTGTAAAGCTTCTGCCATGGCAGGAATTCCCTTTAATCCGTATTTTGTGCTGTTGATACCTTCGTTGACCAATCCGTTTTGAGCAATACTATCGTCTTGAGGGTAGCTCAAAACCAGTCCGTCAAAATTTTGTGTGTATAAAAGTCCAATTTTTAGAAGATTGGCATTGCGTATTGGTTTTTTATAATCACCAAAAGCGATGGCTCCAGAGTTTTGCATGTCAAACATTTCCGCCATGTCCTTACCGTCCGATTGTTTGGTGAAAGCACCGATTGGATACAGGCAAGTTGCCGTGTGTTGTGCTTTGGAAGTTAAAAATTCTACCGCCGATTTATTGTCAATTATTGGAGAATTGTTAGGGTTGAGAGCTATATGAGTAAATCCACTTTTTGCGGCTGTTTTTAATCCGTTTTGTATGGTTTCTCTGTCTTCAAATCCAGGTTCTCCAAAACAAACACTCGAATCAAACCATCCTTGAGAAACATGTAAGTTGTTAAAATTTAATAGGATGTCTTCTGAAGTWGTTTGGATGCTGTCTTCAATGGAAGCAATCATCCCATTTTCGATTAAAATATCTTTTGTTTGACCATCAAAAGGGCTTGATTTGTCAATAATTTTTGAATTCTGTAGAATAATTCTCATAATTTGAAATATTTTAAGATAAGCATTTCAAAAATCAAAAATACTACAGATAATGCTAAAAACCATTTAAAAAGCCAATTGATTTTTTGATTTTCTTTAATTTGCTGGTTTACAGTAGTTGTACTGTTGTTGATGTACACGTTTTTAGGTTTGTCTTCAAGGGATTCAAGTACAGTATAATTTAAATTACTTTCGCTAGGAGGGTGATTAAAAGCCAATCGTCCATARTTGTGAATGGGTGATTTTAAGTCAAAATGACCACTATGCGTAGGCTTGTCATCAAGTTGAAGACTTACTTTTTTAGGGAAGCGTTGTTGTAAAGGAATAAATGCTTCTTTTTCATTWGAAAGACTTATAATTTCGTTGCTATTTAATTGTACTCCAATTGCTACTTCAGCATCTTTTTTGTTTCCTAAGGTGTAATACAATTGTGAAATGGTAAAACTTTGTCGTCCAATATTATAAAAYAAWGGTACAATAAGTGATGATTGCTGAAAATTACTATTTTGTGGATTTAGAGGAGTGACGCAAAAATAGATGGAGCCGTCCTTAAGACGAAAGGACTCAAAAAATGGCGTTTTATTCTCTAAACCTAAAATTTTTATTCCTTTTTTACCTCTGCGCTTGAATTGTTGTTTTGTTGTAGGGTATTGAAAATTTGCAACACGTTTTTTAAAAACATCTCGGAGTAGGGGATGCTCATAATTAATGTCTGTTATTTTTAATTCTTGTTTTTTAGCAGTTTCTAATTTTCCTATTTCCAACTGTTGGAATAAATAATTATAGGTAGCTATTGCAGCATTGTTAGCTGGGATAATGCTTAGACTTCCTCCTTTTATCACAAAATCTTTTAAAGGTTGGATGAGTTGTTTTGGAATAGCATCCAGTTCGTTTAAAATAATAGTGTGTTGCTCGTTAATGCTATTATATGCCAAGCCTTGTAGGCTGTTTTGAGTAAAATGGAACTCATCATTGGTAAATATTCGAGCTAAGAAATCAGCCTTTTTTCCAATACTGAGAATATTTATTTTTTCTGGTTTACTGATATTAAAATAAAATGAATTGTCAAAAGATAATGCGGGATCATTTAGTTGTAGATGTCCTTTAAAATCGTTGTTAAATGCAAGCGGGAAAATTATTTTTTTAACGTGTTTTTTTTCAAAGGTCACATTCTTTTTTCCAATCAATCGCTTGCCGTTATAGAGAGAGATTACAGTTTCGCTGTTAARTTTTTGATGTCGTACGATGACTGCTAATTGGATCATAGAAACCGTTTTTTTTGTGATAAAAACACTATCAATAGAGGCATTGTCTCGGTTTTGTGGACTTAACTGGATGCACGTATATGTGTACCGGTTATTTGGATCCAAATAACTCCAATTAAATTTTTTATGCACTTGAAAATCAGAAATTAGTAGTACGTTAATCTGATGAGTTGTTTTGTTATGTGTCAGTTGTTTTATCTTTAGCAACAGGGTTTTAAAATCTAATTGTCGAGGGCTGTAGTTGAGACTGAGAAGTATTTTTTTAAGATCGTTATACCTTATGTTTTTGTAGCTGTTATTATTAGTGATAAAGGATACAATTTCGTTTTTAGGCAATGATTTTAATAAGTTTTGTACGCTGCGTTTGAGTAATTCTCCTTCATCTCCTAAGCCTTGCATGCTATAGGAATTGTCAAGGTAAATTACCGTATGATGTTGTGTGTTTTTGGAGAAATTAGAGCTAAACGGTTGGGAAAAAGCAATAATTATAAAGGTAAAAGCACCTAGTCGTGTTACTAGAATCAACCATTTTTTGATGGTAGCACTCTTGCGAGATTGCTGTGCTATTTTTTTGAGAAATTGTACATTGGTAAAAGGTGTTTTTTTAAATCGTTGTAATTGAAATAAGTGAACAATTATTGGAATGATTAAAAAAAATAAAGCGTATAGAATTTCAGGATCCTTAAATTGCATAGATTTAGTTTTTGCTTTTACTAGCTCCTCAAATATATGTAATACCAAAAACATCACCAAAAGAACATTATAAATAGTTTACATTTCGTTTTAACGTTGTTCAAAAATAAAACCATAGCTAAGGCTATTCTTTTATTTTTCGCCTAGNYWAAAACAANATNNAATTCKATTTCTAKWTGWCMTTTCAKAAATGTATTTGCTATCAAAGGATTTAATCCATTTCAAAATACGCTTCCAAAATACCAGCAGCATACAAACTGGCTACTTCTTTGGCGAATTTAGGAAAATCTAAAGTGGCATTGTCATTGGCTTTATCAGAAATAGTTCTGATAATAGAAAACGGAATATTGTATTCATAACACACTTGTGCAACGGCAGCACCTTCCATTTCTACACATTGCGCTGTAGGAATTTCGCTTAATAAGCTATTTATTTTATCACTGCTAGAAATAAATTGGTCACCGCTTAAAATAGTTCCAATGCGTACTTTAGGTTGTTCTAGCTTAAATGTAGCAATGGTGCTATCATCTAAATGTTGTTTAAAATGATGAAGGAATGTTTCCGTTGCTTTTAAAAGTTTTCCACTATATGCGGTGTTAATTTCTGCTTTGTTTAACAAGGGAATATGAAACTTTGGAAATAGGGGGCTGGCATCCAAATCGTGTTGGTATAACTTGTCTCCTACTATAATATCTCCAATATTTAAATCACTTTGTAATCCACCTGCAACACCTGTAAAAATAAGTTCGCTTAGGTTATAATCATTAATAAGTTGGGTAGTAGTCATGGTGGAAGCTACTTTACCCCATCTAGAAAATACCAGCACAACTTTTTTGTTAAATAAAGTTCCTGTATAATAGGTACGTTTTCCTTTGGTTTTTTGGTCGACGTTTGTCAATAATTTTAATAAAGCGTCAATTTCATCGTGCATGGCACTTAAAATTCCAATTCTTGGGGTGGTATCCATATTATTTGATAATTAAACCGTCTTTCATTACTAATTTTCTGTCCGCCATTTCCGCCAAGGCTTGGTTGTGGGTGACTATTACAAATGTTTGACCGAATGTATCGCGAAGCGTAAAAAACAATTCATGTAAATTTTTAGCGGCATCTGTGTCTAAGTTTCCGCTAGGTTCATCGGCAAAAATCACTTCTGGTTCATTCACTAAAGCCCTTGCTACAGCCACGCGTTGTTGTTCTCCTCCAGAGAGCTCACTTGGTTTGTGGTGCAAGCGATGCGATAGTCCTAAAAAATTTAATAATTCCAACGCTTTTTCTTCTGCTTCTTTCTTTGTTTTTTTATTGATAAAAGCGGGGATACATACATTTTCCAAGGCAGTAAACTCTGGAAGTAATTGATGAAATTGGAATATAAAACCGATGTGATTATTTCTAAATTTGGAAATGTTTTTATCGCTTAAATTTAAAATGTTCTGCCCATTTAAACTCACTGATGCGTTTCCGTTTTTAGTAGGCTTGTCCAAGGTACCAAGAATTTGTAATAAAGTTGTTTTTCCTGCTCCAGATGGACCTACAATGGCTACAATTTCTCCTTTTTTAATATGTAAATCCACTCCTTTTAAGACTTCTAATTCGCCATAAAATTTGTGGATATTTGTTGCTTTTATCATGTTGTAAATACTAGAAAACGAAAGTACTCAATTTATAAATCACTAAAGCCAGTTTTTGACATTATTGTAGTCTAAATAATAAATACATTTGATAGATACCATGTTTGTCATGGGTTCGTCGAACAAATTCTTTATGTTATTTCCAAATTTTAAATCGGCTAAATCATCACTTTTAAATAGAGAATTTCGGTAGATAGCAGTAAGTTGGCTACCCGGAGCAAATTCCCAAGAATAACTTAAATCAAAATTCCAAATATTATAGTTAATGTCTAAGTTATCTTGATATGTTGTTGCATCCAAACCTCCTTTATCATTTAATAGTAAGAAATTCTTTTCATAAGAAACAGGAGACCAATAATGCCTGAATGTTAAATTTAGGCCTGATTTAACGCTAAAATTATAGCCAGCAGAAATATTGTTTACTACATTTTTGGAATCTCTAGTTCCAAAAATGATATTCCCATTGTCTAAGGTTGTTGCATAGGATTTCGAATTGAATACATTTTCAAAATCGATGCCGTATCTAACTTGAAATTTGTCATTAAATCTATAACGAGGCGTAAGTCCAAACCAATATCCATTCTCATTGGTTTCTGCCCTGAAAAGTCCACCAGCACTCACGTCTATGGCAAACTTTTTTCTGTAATCTGACGAAAACCAAACGTTTAATCTCCCGAGCAAGTTTTCTTTAAAATAACGTGTAAAATCTTCTGTTCGMGGTTCGTAAAAGTCTTTACTATTGGACAATTTTATATAAGCACTTAATCCTATATTGTTTCGTTTGGTAGTATTTCCCCAGAAATTACCGCCTATCGAAGTATATGTGTAGGTATTTGGTTGATCTAAATAGTTTAGGTTTGCCCACACGTTGAGTCCATAATTGTCATATTTTCCTTTTGGGTTAAAAATTCTGTAAGTATAGCGGCCATAAAAACGTTTGTAGTTGTTTTGTCTGTAATACCCTAGGTCATTGATGTCGTATTTGTCATTTACTTTAGATAAACCCAGTTCATATTGGTGATTTCCACTGGATTTTCCTAGGCTAAAATCTCCGTAAAAACCAGTGCTTGTCTTGCCATTCTCTCTTATATTACTCAATTTAAAACTCCCATCGATAAAATGGGTATTTTTCTTATTTAGAATATTAAAAAGCAAACCAGTAACATTGGCATCTCTAAAATGACCATCTCTGGTTACATTGGTGTTTACTAAAGTTACCGAAGATGTTTTGTTAAATTGTTGGTCAAGTACAAGTACATTGTAGTTGGTAAATGGCTCAGTGACAATTTTTCGAACTTCCTTWGTGTCCATGTCTGTAATTCTGGCATACGTTTTTTCTGTGATGGCATTGAAAACACCAATACCAAGATTTTCTTTGGTACGACCAGAAATTTTAATGGCGTTTAGCATGTCTACTTTAGTAGGATTGTCTATGGTTTCGTTTTCTCCGACTAAATTTTCCGCATCATTGTAACCAGTTGGGGTATTCCCTATGCGTCGCGAGTAAAAAAGACGTCCTTTTCCGAATAGTTCTGTTCCCTCAGTAAAAAATGAACGTTGTTCTGAGTAACGTTGTTCAAAAGGGCCTAAATTTAATACAACATCATCAAATGCCGTTTGTCCAAAATCTGGAATTAAAGTAGCATCTAGTGTGAAACTTTCATTGATTCCATATTTTAAATCCATTCCTACACTGTAAGCCAAGTCGTTTTCTCCATCAAAAGAGGTGCTTGTAACTGAGGCATACGGAGAAACACTAAGGCGGACAGGTGGTGTTATATTTGAAATTCCCGAAATTTCTCCTGCAAATTGTGTAAATAAACTAGAACTTTTGTCAATATAATTCCAAACAAACTGCTCATTAGTACTTTGAATACGACGATGTATATTTAACCCCCAAGCTTTCATATTAGTATTCGAAAAACGAAGTGCTGAATAGGGTATTTTCATTTCAACTACCCAACTGTCATCATTTATTTGTACAGCGCTTTCCCATACGGCGTTCCAGCTCCAATCTTCATTATTTGAAGAAACCTTTGCATCTCCTTGGGTACCTGCACTGGTGACTAAAAATTCAGTGTCGTTTTGTCCGTCGTTATTTGGATTGATGCTTATCAATAAAAAATCTGCATTTCCTATGTTATCACGTGTAGTTTCTTGTGTTGGAATACTACTAGGATTGGTATCGTACATGATGGCACCAAAATAGATTGCTTCATCATCATAGACTATTTTTACAACTGTTTTTTTATCCGTTTCTGGATCTCCATCACCAGGTTTAAACATTACAAAGTCTTTAGCTTGGTCCGCTCCAAGCCAAAACGACTCATCCAACTTACCGTCTATATTAGGTACTAGTTGTATCCGTGTTGTACGTACAGATTTTTTTTTAATGTCTTGAGCGTGAAGGGAAAATGTAAAAAATATTATAATTAAACTTACTAAGTTTCTCATGAGGAAAATTTATTGTGCTAAATTATTAAGGAAACGTTAATTATGCTCCTAATTAATTGTTAAATCACAGTAAAGACTGTTAAAAAGTATATTTGTTACAATTATGATAAGTTTTTCAAAAAAAAATTAAATTTTACGTTAGGATTGTTACATTTGTCTTTATAAAGCAAAATTGACTCTAAATGAATTTACACGAATATCAAGGAAAAGAATTGCTAAATAGTTTTGGCGTTCGTATCCAACGCGGAATTGTAGCTGACAGTTCTGAAAAAGCGGTGGAGGCTGCAAAACAATTATCGGAAGAAACGGGTACCGGATGGTGGGTTGTAAAAGCTCAAATCCATGCTGGTGGACGTGGAAAAGGTGGAGGTGTTAAATTGGCTAAAAGCCTAGAAGAGATTGCATCTATTTCTAATGATATTATTGGAATGATGTTAATTACTCCTCAAACACCACCAGAAGGAAAATTTGTAAACCAAGTTTTAGTAGCGGAAGATGTGTATTATCCTGGTGATAATGAGCCAGAAGAATATTATATGTCGGTATTATTGAACCGTGCTACGAGTAAAAATATGATTATGTATTCTACCGAAGGAGGTATGGATATCGAGGCAGTAGCTGAAAATACGCCTCATTTAATTTTCACGGAAGAAATAGATCCCTTATTAGGATTGTTACCTTTTCAAGCACGTAAAATAGCCTTTAACCTTGGCTTGTCTGGAGGAGCGATGAAAGAAATGGTGAAGTTTGTAACTTCATTATATACAGCATATGTAAAGTCTGATGCATCATTGTTTGAAATTAACCCTGTGTTAAAAACTTCTGATGACAAAATTTTAGCAGTAGATTCTAAAGTTACGTTGGATGATAGTGCTTTATTCCGTCATAAGGATTTGGCTGAATTACGTGATTTACGTGAAGAAAGAGCTATTGAAGTAGAAGCAAACGAAGCTGGATTAAATTATGTAGACTTAGATGGTAATGTTGGATGTATGGTAAACGGAGCTGGATTGGCTATGAGTACTATGGATTTAATCAAGCAATCTGGAGGAGAACCTGCTAACTTTTTAGATGTTGGTGGAACTGCAGATGCAAAACGTGTGGAATTGGCATTTAGATTGATTTTAAAAGATCCGAATGTAAAAGCAATTTTAGTAAATATCTTTGGTGGTATTGTACGTTGCGATCGTGTTGCTCAAGGGGTAATAGATGCCTTTAAAAATATGGGTGATGCTATTAATGTACCTATTATTGTTCGTTTACAAGGAACCAATGCTGTTGAAGCAAAACAATTATTGGATGATAGCGGTGTAGATTTAATTTCTGCTACAGAATTCCAAGAAGCTGCTGATAAAGTGCAAGAAGTATTGTCTAAATAAGACAAACAACATATTTTTTAAAAAGGCCAAACTTGTGTTTCATGAGTTTGGTTTTTTTTTTGGTTTGACATAGGACATAGGACATAGGACATAGGACTCGGGATTCGAATGGATGTAAAAAAGAGAGAAGAAAAAAGAGAAGAGAGAAGAGATGTTTTTTTTGCGACAACGTCAATAAGTCCTGATTCTTAATTCAAAAAAAAAGACCCTAATAAAAATGAGGCTGCTGAAAAAGTCTCTGTTTTGAGGTTATTTTTAAAAAAGCGATTGAGTAAAATAAGTTTTACTCAATCGCTTTTAATTTTCAATAAATTATTAGAAAGTTCTTTAATTAATTGGAAATTAGCATATAAACACAGTTTTATAACCTTTTCCGTAGATGATTATTCCTTTTATTCATCGTATTAGCTTAATTTTATTATCCTTTTCAGATTTACAGCAAACATTGTTATAGCGCCTTGCATTTGCATGTTTACGATACCGTATGATGTTGCTCTTCCAAATCCATGTGCATTTTTTAATTCACCATTTTTCGCCTCTATTTTATAACGATGCATGGATTTTTCTTTATAATAATCCGTGTGTTGAAAATTTACTTGCTCTTGATGTAGTTCTGATTTTATTGTGACAGAATAGGTTTTTGTTTGAGCTCCTTCTCTATAACAGCCTTCTTTTAAAGGACAATTCTTACATTTTGTAATGTCAAAATAATAGGTAAGCATTTGATTTTTACCTATGTTTTTCTTGCCTTGCACAGCCTTTTTAATAGCTAAGTGTCCTGCAGGACAAACAAACATATCGGCATCTTTATTATAATCAAATCGATCTTCTTTTTTTCTGGTTCCTTGTGCTATTATCGGGTTTAATTTAGCTACTATTTTAATTCCTTGTTTATTCGCTATTGCAAGATTTTTTTTACCTGAATAAGCTCCATCACCTATAATTGTATTAACTTCAATTCCATTTTCTTGACTAATTTCCAATAATTCTGGAAGTATTGGCCCATCTCCTTTTTCTCCTGAAGTTACAACTGCAGCTGTGATAATGCGCTCTTCACTCATTGCAATATGTGTTTTGTATCCAAAAAAAGAACTATCGGCTGATTTATGACCTATTTTTGCATCTGTATCTTTTGATAGTATGAGGTTTTCTTGTGCATCTTCAATAGTCTCTTTTAGCAAATTTAATTTTTCCTTTACTGATGGAATTGTACTTATGGATTGGTCTGACTCAATACGTTTTTCTAACTCTTTGCAATAATCAAGTTCTCTTTCTAGATCGTTAGTGTTATTCTTTTCTGGCATTTTAAATTTCCAACTTTCATCATATCGGTAAATAGTTTTTCTAAGCAACTTGGATCTTTCTTTTAAAACCTCATACGCTGTAAACGGGTTGGATTTGGATAATGTGTGTGTAGCATCAACAATTATAGACTTGGAGCGAACAATCCCTTTTTCTATAGCAATAGAGACGGTTTTACCAATCAATAGGTTTAGCAAATCTGTGTCTTTTAATCGTAGTTTTCTGAATTTTGTAAGGGAACTAGAATTGATAACATCATCTTCAGGTAACATCCCTAAAAAATATTTGAAAGACATATCAAATCTAGAACGCTCGACTACATCAACATCTGAAATTGTATAAATTACCTTCAGTAATAAGTACTTGAACATTTTAATAGGACACTCTGCAGTACGACCATTAACGTGGCAATACTTGCTTAATAGCTCTTCATAAATAAAAGAAAAATCTATTAAGTCATTAATTTTTCTAAGGAAATTATCCTTTGGTACAATTAAATCATACAAGGAACTGTACTCACTAAATTGTATTTTTTGTTGTTTAAGTAGCATAAAAATGGTCAAATAATTACTCCTTTAAGATACCAAAAAAGGAGCAGAAAACTTAGTTCTCTACTCCTTTTTATCTGTATTTTAAATCTTAATTGACTTTTTCAGTGCCCTCATAAAAATTAGAGTCTTTTTTGAAAGCTAAAAAAGCTTTTTTAAATGTCTTCGAAACTAACGTCTGTAAAACTTGCAGTGTCTGCTGTTTCTAAAACTTCTTCAGTTTGTTTCTTGTAGTCTTTCTGATGTCTTTCAGAGATAACTTCCTCACCTTTTTCATTAATAATAAAATCAGTAGCGGCGGTTAACATTTCTCTAAACTCAGAAAAATCTTCTTTATATAAATATATTTTGTGTTTTTTGTAATGGAAAGATCCATCATCATGAGTAAATTTCTTACTCTCAGTAACTGTTAGGTAATAATCATCAGCCTTGGTAGCCCTTACATCAAAAAAGTAAGTTCTTCTTCCTGCTCTTAGAACTTGAGAAAAAATCTCCTCCTGCTCTATATGTTCTTTATCGCTCATAATATTAGGTCTGTTAAATAAATCAATTAGGTTAGATTGAGTCACAAATCTAACGAAAAATTATTTAATTACTCTTCTTTTTCTAAAAGTTGTTGTTCATAAAGGTTTTTGTAGTACCCATCTATGCTTAGGAGTTGGTTATGAGTTCCTTTTTGTAAAATTTCACCTTGTTGGAGTACGATAATTACATCCGCATTTTTTAAAGAAGATATTCTGTGACTCACAATTAGTGTGGTTTTATGCTGACTAACGGTATATAAGTTACGCAATATGATTTCTTCTGTTTTTGTGTCTACAGCAGAAAGACAATCATCAAGAATAAGTATTTCTGGGTCTTTTATTAGGGCTCTGGCAATAGATACTCGCTGTTTTTGTCCTCCCGATAATGTCACCCCTCTTTCTCCTATAAACGTATTGTAGCCTTCTTTAAATTCAACTATGTTTTCATGGATGTATGCATTGTTAGCGGCTTGTTCTATTTGCATCATAGATGCATTTTCTAGCCCAAAACTTATATTTGTTTTGATGGTATCAGAAAATAAAAATGAGTCTTGAGGCACCACTCCAATTTGCTCTCTGAGGGAATTAAGATTAACGTCCTTTATTGGGCGTTCATCCATTGTTATAGTTCCTTGGCTAATGTCATAGCTACGAGTAAGAAGATTGATTAAGGTAGATTTACCCGATCCAGTTTTACCAAGGATTCCCAATGTTTGTCCAGGAGCAATTTTTAGATTTATATTTTTGAGTGCGGTAATATTTGTGTCATCATAGGTAAAGCTGACATTCTTAAATTCGATTCCACCTTTTAAACGATGTTTTTTCGTAGCAGTGTTTTCAATTTCAGGCCTGTGTTGTAAAAATTCATTAATGCGTTTTTGAGAAGCCTCAGCTTGTTGTACGATAGATGTTACCCATCCCACAACCGCAACAGGCCATGTAAGCATATTTACATACATGATAAACTCTGCAATTACTCCTACACTAATTTCACCGGCTATATAGCGCAACCCTCCAACGTAGATAACCAATATATTACTCAGTCCGATCAATAGGATCATCAAAGGGAAAAACAACGCTTGTGCCTTGAATAAATCGATGTTTTTTGCTTTAGTTTCATCTGTAAGAATCATAAATTCTTTGATAGATTTTTTCTCTATTCCATAAGATTTTAAGATACTAATACCAGAAAATGTCTCCTGAGCATTGATGGTCAATTTAGATAAATACAGTTGTACAATAGTACTCCTTGTATTTATAACTCTACTTAAAATGTAAATGGAGATGGAAAGTAAAGGGAGTGGTAGCAAGGTATATCCTGTCAAAACAAGATCTATCTCTACCATTTTTATAATGGCTACAATAAATAGGATGAGCATATTTATGGTATACATTACAGCAGGACCAAAATACATCCGTACTTTACTCACATCTTCACTAATGCGGTTCATTAAATCACCTGTTCTGTTTTTCTTGTAAAAGTTGACACTTAACTTTTGATATTGGTCATAAATTTCGTTTTTAAGATCAAATTCTATCAACCTAGAAGTAACAATTATGAGCTGTCGCATTAAAAAAGTAAAGACTCCGGCCAATAAAGCGGCTCCAATAATTAGTAATATATTGTTAAGTAAATCACTTTTTACTACAGATAAATCTGTAACAATTCCCGTCCTATACGCATCTGCCATGTCTATGGAATTACGAATCAATGGAGGTATTAACAAGGATAAATACTTGGAACAAACAGTGATGAAGAGTCCGAGTAATAAGCGGTATTTATATTTGTAAAAATATTTGTTTAAGTATTGTAAAGCTTTCATTAATTAGCAGGCGTATCAAATTGTTTAGAGCACGAATATACGGGTTTTATCAGGAAACAAATAAATTTTAAAATACATTTAATTCTAATAAAAATAGTAGTACTTTTGCCAAAAATTAAAACTAATAATTAGTTTAAAAAAGTTCTTTAGATGATTAATAGACGCCACATACGAGTGAAGGTTATGCAATCTGTATATGCAATGCATCAATCCAAAAATGATGACCTGATAAGAGAAGAAAAACTGTTGAAACTAAGTGTTGACAAAATGCAAGACATGTACGTATTGCTTTTGAGTCTATTGGTAGAAGTGAGAAACATGGAGCGTGATTTTTTAGCGGCTTCACAAAAAAAGATTCTTGCGACGAAAGAAGAATTAAATCCCAACCCTAAATTTATCAATAACAAGGTAATTCAACTATTGAATGAGAGTAACTCTCTTGCTTTGTATATTAACGATCACAAGTTAAACAATTGGTATTTGGACAGTGATTATGTAAAAAACGTATGGAAAACCACTAAGGAAAGTGATTTTTATGCTGATTACATGGCTAATGAAAAAGAAAGTTTTGAATTGGACAAGGATTTTATCATTCATATGTTCAGGGAAATAGTAGCACCGAACGAAAAAATAGCAGATTATTTTGAAGATAAAAATATCAGTTGGGTAGATGATATTCCATTTGTAAATACGTGGGTTGTAAAAACATTGAATCAACTAACACCTCTAAAAGGGATTTATATTGGAAGTTTGTACAAAGATGAAGACGACCAAAAATACGTGTCAAATTTGTTTAGAAAAACGGTATTAAATGATCGGTTGCTCAGTGAAGAAGTTGACAAAAGGACACCTAACTGGGATATGGAACGTATTGCAGATGTAGATTTAATTTTAATTAAAATGGCCATTTGCGAGTTTTTAAAATTCCCATCCATTCCTGTAAGAGTGACTATTAATGAGTATATAGAAATAGCAAAGGATTATTCTACAGAGAAAAGTAGTTTCTTTATCAACGGAGTTTTGGATAAAATCGCAAAGGAATTTGACAAAGCAAAAAGACTTGACAAAATAGGTAGAGGATTGTTATAATTTTTCTATTTTTACTGAAATAATTTATAAAATAACCTGTATGAAAAAATTAATTTTCCCTGTGGCAGCACTTATGWGTGTAGCATTATTGTTTTCTTGTAAGCAAGAATCAGCCCTTGCCAAAGTTAAAACAGAAAACGTAGTTCAGGCACAAGCACGTGATGAAAAAATAAGTGAAGGTGTACCTGTAATTGAATTTGATCAACGCGAATACGAATTTGGAACTGTAAATGAAGGAGATATCGTTGAAGGTACTTTTATAATTACAAACAAAGGTAAATCAGATTTAGTGATTTTATCTGCAAAACCAAGTTGTGGATGTACAGTTCCTTCGTGGCCAAAAGAACCTATTAAACCGGGAGAAACAGCTGAGTTGACCTTTAAATTTAATACAAGAGGGAAACCAAACAARCAAAATAAATCAATTACAATCAAATCTAATGCGGAAAAAACTACAGAAGTTATTCGTATTAAAGGATTTGTAACTCCAAAGCCTAAAACGGCAGTAWAAAATTAATATAAAAACTCAAATAATAAATGTTTACAACAATTTCTTTAGCAGCAGATACAAGTGGATTAATGGGAATGCTACCATTCGCCTTAATGTTTGTGGTAATCTACTTTTTCATGATTCGCCCACAAATGAAACGTCAAAAAAATGAAAAAAAATTCCAACAAACCATTAAAAAAGGGGCGAAGGTTGTGATGACTAGTGGAATTCATGGGAAAATATTAGACATCGTTGAAAGCGATAATACGGTTATTATAGAAACAGGTGCAGGAAAAATAAAATTTGACCGCGCTGCCATTTCTATGGAAATGAGTAAAGTATACGCTCCGGCTGTAGAGAAAAAATAGAAACAACTATTTTTAGAACAAATTGTCTTAAAAGATATTCTGTATTATGCGAAAGCATTGAATAGAGTTCTTTTAAGACATTTTTTTTTTGTAATTTTAACATATAAAATCAATCCATCTTAAATAAAATCTATTGAAAAAAAAGGTTGCAAGCTCATTGGTCTTCTTAAAAAATGATAGGAGCGTTCGTGTATTTTCCATTTTTCTAATATTGACCACTATTATTTGGTTTTTAATAGAACTTTCAAAAAATTATAGTAGTACCGTCGAATTAAAGATTGACTATAAAAATTTATCCAATACTCAGATTCTTCAAGAGGCTCCTTTAAATAGAGTTGATGTGGTACTGAAGTCCTCTGGGTTTAATTTAATGGGCTATCAACTTTTTTCTAAAAAAGTAGCATTGGATTTGACAGATGCCATGCATATTAGGGGAGATAAGCATTTTGTTCTTTTGAGCAATCATCAATTGGAAATCGAGAATCAATTGGCGGCTGGAACCGAGTTATTACGTTTTAATACGGATACCATATTTTTTGAACTTGGAGCGACTATATCTAAAAAAGTACCTATAGAAATTCAATTGGATGCCAGTTATAAGTTAGGCTATAATCTAGTGAGTGATGTCCATATACAACCAGACAGTATCTTGATTATTGGTCCACAGAAATACATTGATACTATCCGAAAAATAATGACAAAGAGGTTAGTGATTACAGATATTTTCGAAAATATTAATACCGCCGTAGCGCTACAAATAAATCCTGAAATTACTACCATAAGCTATGCAGCAACTAAAGTTAATATTTCAGGTGTTGTTGAAAAAATTACCGAAGGTAAGCTGACCATACCAGTAGAAATAATAAATGTTCCATTTCAAGTTCATATTACTACATTTCCAAAAAATATCGACATTGTTTTTCAGGTAGGACTTTCTAATTTTAATAAAATTAATGAGAAATCTTTTGATATCGTTTTTGATTATAACGAATATTTAATGGATTCGTCTGTTGTGTATTTGAACCCTGTAGTTAGGGCTAAGAGTAAGTGGGTTCGCTCCGTTGAAATTAAACCAAGAAAGGTAGAATTTTTAATTCAAAAGAAATGATTGTTGTTGGATTAACAGGAGGAATTGGGAGTGGAAAAACTACCGTTCTCAGTATGTTTGAGCAATTGGGCATAAACACCTATAATGCAGACGTAGAAGCACGTAATTTAATCAATACTTCTCCAGAGATAAAAAGAGAGTTAGAAGCGGTATTTGGTGAGCAAACKTATAAGAACAAYCAACTGAACCGCCCGTTTATTGCAAATATAGTATTCAACGATTCAGAGAAATTAGCWGCACTCAATGGCATTACACATCCTAGATTACATCATCATTTTAAAAATTTTCTAAAACAACAAACAGGTAAGTATATAGTGTATGAAGCAGCGATTTTGTTGGAGTCTGAAGGATATAAGTTGTGTGATTTTATAATTACTGTTACTGCAGATGAAAATGAAAAAATTAAACGAATACAATTACGTGATGGCCTGTCTAAAAAAGACATTACAGCACGTATGAATAGTCAAATGCCAGACAAACTTCGTATCGAAAAATCAGATTTCGTAATTGTAAACAACAGTTTAAAGTCTACACAAGAGGAGGTAGCAACACTAAATAGCATATTGATAGATTTGAGTATTCCTAGATAAGCTCTTAAAATAGTGTTAAAGAACGTCGCAAGGTGTTAATATTGGTTAAAAAAGGCGTGTGTAAATGTTAAAATATTAAATTTGATGCATGGGTAAAAAAACATTTTTCCTAATTAGTTTTCTAATGAGTATTGCCTTAATCGGTATTATTTTTGTGCAAGTTAGTTGGATTAAAAGCACATTAGATATTCGAGAAAAACAGTTTTCAAGCGATGTGAAATTCGCAATGGCCAATGTTTCTCAAAACATCACGCAACGCGAATTTGATGGGTATTTTAAAAAATTTTCAAAATTAGCAGAAACCAAAAAAAAATACAAACCTTCTGATATCAGAAATTTTGTATTTGAGCAAATTGATACTGTAAATAACCAGCGATTTTTATACTCCCGTAGTATTCTAGAAGATAATTATAAAATTCCTACGGACTTTTTTGAAGACGATTCTATCAACTTTAAAAAGATTTATAGTAAGGAAGAAGTAATTGTTTTTAGTCATATTCATACCGATGGTGATTTGTCCACAGAAACACCTACCGAGCGCTTTGTAAAAGTGGGGCGTTTTGATGCTTCTGAAAGAGCTGAGTTTTTGAGTGTTATTGATGTTTTTGTCTCACGAATGCCTATTAATAGGAGAGTTAGCAATAGAGAATTGAGTTTGGAGTTGGATCAAGAGCTAAAGAAAAGAGGGATAGAGACCGATTTTAAATATGGGATTTATAGCAACGGACTGGCTACGAAAATTAAATCTGGATATTTCAGAAAGGAAACAGGTAAGAGTTACCAGATTCCTATGTTTACTAACAGTGAAGGAGAGAGTAGTTACGATTTGTTTGTGAGTTTTCCTTTAAAAGAAAAGTATATAGTTTCCTCCATTCGACGTAATTTATTGTTATCTATCTTTTTTATTCTTATCATTATTGTGGCCTTCGTAACAGCCTTGTACCAATTGATTAAGCAAAAACAGATTTCAGAAATTAAGACGGATTTCATCAATAATATGACCCAYGARTTTAAAACWCCTATTGCTACCATTAACCTAGCTTTAGATGCGATAAAAAATCCAAAGGTGATAAATGATGCCGAAAAAGTACAGCGCTATGTAAAAATGATTCGTGAAGAAAACAAGCGTATGCATGCACAAGTGGAGAATGTTCTTCGAATTTCTAAATTGGAAAAAAACCAATTAGATGTTACGAAAGAAGCTGTGGATATGCACGATTTAATAGATGATGCCATGTCACATATTCATTTGTTATTAGAGGAGCGAGAGGGAAGAATTCAATTGCATATGGAAGCTGTTTTAACAGAATTTTTGGGAAATCCATTTCATTTCACTAATATTATAGTAAAYATGCTGGACAATGCCATCAAATATTCACCAGAACCACCCCGAATAGATGTGTATACAGAGAACACAGCAAAATWTATTATCATTARAATTAAAGATCAAGGTATAGGAATGAGCCATGGTGTTCAGAAAAATATCTTTAAAAAGTTCTACCGAGAAGAAACCGGAAATATCCATAATGTAAAAGGTCATGGATTGGGACTGTCATATGTAAAAAAAATAGTAGAGATACATCAAGGAAGTATTCATGTTGAGAGCGAGAAAGGAAAAGGAAGTACGCTTATTGTGAAAATTCCGTTAATATAAAAAGAGTTGATTATGAGTAAAAACAGAATTTTATTAGTAGAAGACGATCCTAACTTTGGAACCGTATTAAAAGATTATTTAGCCTTAAACGACTATGTCGTAACCCTCGCAAAAGACGGATTGGAAGGACTCATTATGTTTAAAAACGATGAATATGACATTTGTATTTTAGATGTTATGATGCCTCGAAAAGATGGATTTTCTTTAGCAAAGGACATAAGAGCTACCAATACAGACATTCCAATTATCTTTTTAACGGCAAAAACCATGAAAGAGGATGTATTAAAAGGATATCAAGCAGGGGCAGATGATTACCTGAACAAACCCTTTGATTCTGAAGTGTTACTTTATAAAATTAAAGCAATTTTACAGCGCAAACAAGTAGGAAATAATTTAGAAGAAGAACGATTCGAGTTTGTTATTGGGAAATTTGAATTTAATTCTAAGTTGAGACACTTGGTGCATAATGGTGAAAATAATCAAAAATTATCTCCCAAAGAGAACAAGCTTTTGAAGATGTTGGCCTTGCATAAGAACGATTTAATGCCTCGTGAATTGGCCTTGACAAAAATTTGGAGAGACGATAACTACTTTACTTCTAGAAGTATGGATGTGTACATTGCAAAATTGAGAAAATATTTAAAATTGGATGATGAGGTAGAAATATTAAACATTCATGGAGAAGGTTTTAGATTGATAGATAAAAGTTAATTTTATAAAGATTCTACCACTAAAACTACCATATAAAAGTCTGCTTTTGCAGGCTTTTTTTTATGCTTAATATATCGTACTTTGGCGCTAAATTACAAGGGGTCATGGCAAAATTTATTAAAATATACGAAGAAAATCCAAACGAACGAGAGATAGAAAAAATAGTAACAATTCTCAARAAAGGCGGATTGATTGTTTTTCCTACAGATACGGTGTATGGATTGGGCTGTGATATTACCAATACAAAAGCGATGGAAAAAGTAGCGCGCTTAAAAGGAATTAAATTAAACAAAGCTAACTTTTCATTTATCTGTCACGATTTAAGTAATTTATCTGATTTTGTAAAACAAATAGATACGCCTACTTATAAAATTCTAAGAAAAGCCTTGCCTGGGCCTTATACATTTGTGTTGCCTGCCAGTACTAAATTACCAAAGGCTTTTAAACACAGAAAAACGGTAGGAATTCGTGTACCGGACAATAATATTATCAGAACGTTGGTAAAAGCTTTGGGGAACCCGATTGTTTCTTCTTCAATTAGAGATGAGGATGATGTGATAGAATATACCACAGATCCAGAATTGATCAACGAAAAATGGGGAGATATTGTAGATGTAATTATTGATGGAGGATTTGGTGATAATCAGGCCTCTACGGTTATTGATTTATCACAAGATGAAATTGAAATTTTAAGAGTAGGAAAAGGATCTATTGATTTTCTGTAGTCCTTAGTCTATTCTCTCTATTCTATTTCTCTCTATTCTATTTCTCTCTTCCCTTTTACAAAATAATCCCAAACAATACTTTTAGTTTTGTAATAGTCTTGTTTTTGTGCTGATGAATTTCGTTTTTTTAGCATGGAAGACAGCATGGAATAAAACCCAAAATGTGCTCTAATAATGGCAAATGTATGTGAAGGTTTTAATGCTAGCATAAATTTTACTCCAGCAATTCCGTCTAATACTAACCGCGTAAAAATCAATAAGAACAGTCCTTTTTTAGGCGTGTTTTTTACCAAGTTATACAAACTATTTCTAAAATTTAAATAGGTTTTTTTGGGGTTGAGTTCGTTGAGAGTCGCACCTCCAACATGATAAACTGTGGAGTGTCCATTGTATACAATAGATAAGCCTAAGTTTTGAGCACGCCAACATAAATCTATCTCTTCTTGGTGGGCAAAATATGCTTCATCAAAGCCATTTAATGTATGAAAGACATCCTTTTTTATAAAAAAACAAGCTCCAGAAGCCCAGAAAATTGGTAGAATATCATTGTACTGTCCCATGTCTTTTTCTATAGTATCAAAAATTCTTCCTCTGCAAAATGGATAGCCGTATTTATCCATAAATCCTCCAGCTGCACCTGCGTATTCGAAATGGTCTTTTTGTTTGAAATCTAATATTTTTGGCTGAACAATGGCCGTTTCCTTCTGAGTCATATACAATTCTCTAATAGGAGTTAACCAGTTTTTTGTCACTTCGATATCGGAATTTACCAAAGCATAAATTTCCTCATCCACATGCTTCAATGCATCATTATAGCCTTTTGCATATCCACCATTACTACTGTTTACTATTATTTTAATTGCAGGATATGTTTCTTTAATAAAAGAGATAGAATCATCCGTCGAGGCATTGTCGGCTACATAAATTGTTGAATAGGAAGGGTCACTAAAGGCAATGATACTTGGTAAAAACTGTTCTAATAACTGTTTTCCGTTCCAATTTAAGATTACAATGGCAATGTTCATAATTGATAATGTTTAGTCAAATGTAGGTATAATTTCAGCAGTGTTTACTTAAAAAATGGGAGATTATTTCTTTTTAAATTCAGGAATGTCTCTTAAGAATTCGTAACATTCTTTTTCAAAATTTTGACGGCAGTAGTAATGAAACATTCCGTTAGTTACAATTAGATACGGCGCTTTTAGTTCCATGTTATATCTGGCTATTTGGTCAAAAACATGTTGGGATATTTTGATGGAAGGAGCTTTACATTCCACAATTATTTCAGGCCTACCTTGGGTATTAAAAATTACGATGTCGGTTCTTTTGGTCCGCGTATTTACTTTGAGCTGTTTTTCAACAGCAATTAAAGAAATGGGGTATTTTTTTTCTTCTACCAAATAGTGAATATAATGCTGACGCACCCATTCTTCGGGTGTGAGWACAATGTATTTTTTTCGAACGATATCAAAAATTAACAGCTTATTTTCGCTACTTTTGAGGTTCAGTTTATACGGTGGTAAATTCAGCTGCTGCATAGCACAAAAATGCTAATTTTTTTTGATAAATGAACGACATACATCAAATTATTGGAGATATAAAAAAAGGAGACATCAAGCCTATATACTTGCTGACAGGAGAAGAACCTTATTTTATTGATGAAATTTCTAATTATATAGAACATAATATCCTTTCAGAGGAAGAGAAAGGCTTTAACCAGATGGTGATGTATGGAGGCGATGTGGAGGTGATGGATATTGTTTCCAATGCCAAAAGATTTCCTATGATGGCCGATAGGCAAGTGATTATAGTGAAAGAAGCTCAAGAATTAGCACGTAGTATTGAATCTTTAGTGAGTTATGCTGAGAATCCTCAAACTACAACCATGTTGGTGTTATGCTATAAATATAAAAAGATAGACAAGCGGAAAAAGCTGTATAAAACCATTAAAAAGAATGGGGCTATTTTTGAGTCAAAAAAAATGTATGAAAATCAGATTGGAGACTGGATCAGAAGGGTGTTGACAGAACATAACTACGGAATTGAAAATAAAGCCGTGTTGATGTTGACCGAATTTTTAGGAACTGATTTGAGTCGTATCTTCAAAGAATTGGAAAAGTTGATGGTAATCTTACCTGAGAAATCGACTATTAATGACCAAATTATCGAAGATAATATTGGAATATCTAAGGATTTTAACAATTTTGAGTTGCGCAAAGCTATTGGGAATAAAGATGTATTAATGGCCAATAGAATTATTAACTATTTTAGTCAAAACCCTAAGAATAATCCAGTGGTAATGACCATTTCTTTATTGAATAGTTATTTTACCCAACTATTTATGTACCACGCATTAAARGATAARTCRMGASCWAATGTGGCWKCRAARCTTAARRTAAATCCKTATTTTGTKGSTGATTATGCSGATGCKGCTAGRAATTATCCAATGCGWAAAGTWTCWCAAGTAATMTCTAYKTTRAGAGAWGCWGATTTAAAAAGTAAAGGAGTAGGAGCAAATGCATTACCCCAAAGCGATTTGTTAAAAGAATTACTATTTAAACTCATGCATTAATAAGGTACATAAACTTTAGAAATTATAAGTTCTACATCGCTATCTATGGCTGGTGGATTTCCTTGAAATAACCAAAAATTTAGATGTAATCGTTCTTTACCTGTAGGAGGATTACGATTTCCTTTATAAGACCATCTACTTATTAATTGATCTTCTGAAGGCAGTGAAGTGAAATGACCATGAAAACTTTCAAAATTGATACCTTCAGGAGTCCATTCCATGATATGGGTAGCATGCGTTCCGTTTAGATTTAATGAGAATGTATGTTTATTTTTATCGTCGTATGGTTTTGGTTGCACTGTGTACGAACCAACTTCTTTTGTTGGATCTCCAAATCTAGTGAATTCAATATCTATTTCTCTACTGTCGTCTTCATAGGTAAATAAGCCCGTTACCACATTTGGATCCAATGTTTCTACATTGGTKGCTACAAAGAAAATATACTTTCCATAACCAAAAGATTTTTGTGATGTAATTTCAGAACAATGCCAAATACCTGCAATTTTCCTGATTTTTAAATGCAATTGCCCCATAGAGTCTACAAAGGCGCTACCTTTAGAGCTAGACCAATTATTAGCTCCTGGACCTGCTTTTATGGCTTCTCTAACATCCCATTCAATACCCGAAAATTGAATACTCCTTTTGGGGGAGTTACTATTATTTTGACAAGAAATAGATATAGTTACTAATAGAAGCAGTAGGTGAAATCGGATTTTCATAGCAGTTAATTTTAAAGTCTCTACTCAAAGTTAATTCAATCTTTCGAGAAAATCAATTACTTTTTTGGAACTATAAGAACACTCATATGATTTTATCCCAAAAAAAACGCCCCTAAAAAAGGAACGTTTATCTAATTATATTGTCTATGTGCTAATCAACCTTCACACGTTGTTCTCTGTTTGCCAATTCCCAAGCCGTATAAAAAACGAGTTTGGTACGTTTCTCTAAAATTTCAAAATTAATTTTATCAACTGTATCACTTTCTTGGTGATAATCCTCGTGAGTTCCATTGAAATAGAAAATAATTGGAATTCCATTTTTAGCAAAATTGTAATGGTCAGATCTGTAATAAAAACGATTGGGGTCGTTTTTATCGTCATATTTATAGTCTAGTGACAAGTTTGTGTACTTTTTATTGGCCATTTCAGAAACAGATTTCAATTCCTTACTCAATTTTTCAGAACCGATTACATATACAAAATTCGGGTTTTTCTTATGAGCATTATCTACACGTCCTACCATATCAATATTCAAATTGGTCACGGTATTTTTTAAAGGAAAAACAGGATGTTGTACATAATATTTAGAGCCAAAAAGTCCAATTTCTTCCCCTGTTACATGTAAAAACAGTAAAGATCTTCTGGGGCCTTTTCCTTGTTGTACAGCAGATTGGAATGCTTGAGCAATTTCCATAATAGCAGAAGTTCCAGACCCGTCATCGTCAGCTCCGTTGTATATTTTTCTTCCTTTAACTCCTAAGTGGTCATAGTGTGCAGAAATGACAATTATTTCTTCTTTTTTATCTGTTCCTTCTATAAAAGCCAACACATTTTCTGAATCATAATTTGAACGTCCTCTAAAGAAATCTTTAGGAATGGCTTGTAGATAAGTTCCGTTGGATAGCGGGCTTTTGATGTTGTTTTTTGCGTAGAATTCACTCAAATACTTTGCCGCCTTTTTTTGTCCTTCTTCTCCAGTCCTTCTTCCTTCAAAATCATCAGAAGCAATAGTAGTTAGATAGTTTTTAAGGTCTGTTGTAGTGATGGTATTTGCAWAGCTTGTAGCCACATCTATACTAGTTTCTGTAGAGGAAATAGATGGGTTTGTTACATTCTTGCTTCCACAACTGAGGAAAAACGCTGATAAAATAGCGTAGTAAAAAATCTTCATATATATCTAGTTTTTTGAAAAATTCCATCTTCCAAACGCAATGAGCGTARGGGAAATTGGGGAACTATATCTGTTTAAGTGTTCAAACGATGTTTTAAATAGTGTCTGACTGAACTGTTAGTTAATAAAGCCAAATATATAAAAAAACTTGAGGAATTAATAATTCCACCAGTTTCATTTCTCTTGAATTCAATTGTACAATCTATAAAACTAGCGCTAATTCACAGTTTAGTATCGGTTAGAATAAAAATACGAGTTTGTTTATTTGATAATAAATTGCTTCAGATTCTTGTCAAATCGAATAAGATCTGACGAAAACAAATGATCCAACGCATTATTTTCGATAAGATACTCAGGGCTATTTGCGATAAACTTATTGTCATTCATCAACCATAATTCATCAGCTAACTGCAATGCAATTTGAATTTCGTGAGTCGATATGAGAATGGTTTTTCCAAATTCTTTAGCCAATTTTTTAAGTAATGTAAACGTTTCAATTTTATGATGAATGTCTAAATGGGCTGTAGGTTCGTCTAGGATAATACATTCTGTGTCTTGAGCAATAGCACGAGCAATGAGTACTTTTTGGAGTTGACCATCACTTAATTCATTAATTCTTTGTCCTGTCAAATGATTGGTATGAGTAGCTTTTAACGCTTTTTCTATAATGTCAGCATCGGATTGCGTCATGTTTCCGAGCCAATCGGTATATGGTTGTCTTCCAAGAGCTATCAGTTCAAATACGGTTAAATTACTTTCAGGTAGTTTTTCGGTCAATACAAGGCTCATTACTTTCGAAAACTCTCGAGGAGAATAGTCTAGGATGTTTTTTCCCTTAATAAAAATACTACCCGATAATAAGGGTTGTACTTTAGAAATACTTCTGAGTAAGGTAGATTTCCCAATCCCGTTTTTACCTAATAGACATACTAAGTTTCCTGGTTGTATCCCCACTGAAATTCCCTTAGCAACACAGTTTTCTTTTTTACCTGACCGGTAGCCTATGCTTGCATTGGATATGGATAATAGTAGTTTTTTTTCTGTTGATTCCATATTAACTTAAAGTACGTTTACGCATTAATAACCAAATTACGATGGGAGCTCCAAATAAAGAGGTGATTGCATTGATGGGTAAGGTGTATTCACTATTTGGTAGTTGCGCTATGCTGTCACAAATTAACATGATAATGGCTCCTGAAATGGCCACTGCTGGGAGTAATATCTTATGGTTAGAGGTATTGAAGACCAATTTGGTTAAATGTGGTACCGCCAGTCCAATAAAAGCAATCGGGCCAGAAAAAGCGGTGATTACTCCTGTAAGTATACTTGTAGCTATCAATGTGATTTGCCTAGTTTTTTTAATATTCACCCCCATGCTCTTCGCATAATTCTCTCCTAAGAGTAAACTGTTTAGAGGTTTTATAATACTTAAGACCAATACCAATCCAAGAAAAGAAACCCCTGTTAATACTCCAATTTCAGTCCAGCTTAAATTTCCTAAACTCCCAAAACTCCAAAACATGTATTGTTGCAGTTGTTCTGCAGAGCTAAAATAAGCCAATACGCTAATGATAGCCGTGGTGAGACTTCCAAACATCAATCCGATTATTAAAATTGACATGGTGTTTTTTAATTTGTTAGCTGCAATCATTACAGAAAAGAGTACTATAAAAGCTCCCAAACTAGATGCTATGGCAACTCCCCAATTAAAYCCCAAACTAGCTAATATACTRATGCTGAAAAACGAGGTCCCCATAATAAGCAATGCAACACCTAAACTTGCACCGGAACTAATTCCTAAAACAAAAGGGCCTGCCAATGGATTTCTAAATAAAGTTTGCATGAGCAATCCACTAACAGACAATCCAGCTCCTACCAACACCGCAGTGATGGCTTTGGGTATCCGGTAATCGAAAATGATATATCGCCAAGATGTTTTGACAGATTCTGAATCTAAAAAACTATTAAAAATAGCTTTTATTGGAATGGATACCGATCCTAAACTAATATTTAAAAGAAGCGCTATTAACAAAGCGCAGCCCAATAAAATAAAGGTATTATTATATGATTTTGTAGTCTCCAATTATGAAAGTATTGCGTTTAAATAAGTCACCAACTCTTTTACGGCCAAACCGCGATGGCTAATTTTTCCTTTAGTATTCATGTCCATCTCTGCAAATGAAATGTTGTAATTGGAAGGCCTAAAAATGGGGTCGTATCCAAAGCCAGCACTTCCTCTTTTTTCGGTTAGGATACTACCAGTGCAAATYCCYTCAAAAAGGAGCTGTTCTCCTTCTAAATTTAAGGCAATAGCAGTTCTAAACTGTGCTTTCCTATCCTCTTTGTCACTGAGGTTATCTAACAATTTCTGCATGTTGTTTTCTGCATTGTTCCCTTCGCCAGCATATCTCGCAGAATAAACACCTGGAGCATTGTCTAAGGCGGTAACCTCTAGTCCAGTATCATCAGCAAAACAATTATAACCATAATTTTTTGTGACGTGATTGGCTTYTAAGATGGCATTTCCTTCCAAGGTGTCGGCTGTCTCAGGAATATCTTCCAAACAATTGATGTCCTTTAAACTCAATATTTTGATATGTTCGGGTAACATGGCCTGAACTTCTTGAAGTTTGTTGGCATTGTTAGTTGCAAATACAATTTCCAATTTATTCATGGTGGTAAGGTTCATTTTTTAAAATGGTAAATCCACGGTATAATTGCTCCACAATTATCAAGCGAATCATTTGATGTGAAAAGGTCATTTTTGATAAAGAAATTTTTCCAATTGCTTTTTTGTAGACGGCTTCAGAAAATCCATAAGGACCTCCTATTACCAAGACCAATTGCTTGATGCCACTATTCATTTTCTTTTGTAAAAATTGGGCAAACTCAATTGATTTATAGGTTTTTCCATTTTCATCTAATACTACTAATTGGTCAGTAGGGCCTATTTTTTTTAGAATTAAATCTCCTTCTTTTTCTTTTTGTTGTACTTCACTAAGGTTTTTTACATTTTTGATATCGGGGATAATTTCCAACTCAAATTTAATATAATGTTTCAACCGATTTTCAAATACACCAATGAGTTGCTGTAGATTTTTGTCGTCGGTTTTACCTATTACCAATAGTTTTATATTCATGCGACAAAGATACTAAAGATTTCCCCTAGGAGTTTTAAAACAAAAAGTTATTTTTGTAGGTATAATAAATCAGAATATGATAAGTAATGCTCAATTTGAAAAAGAATTAGAACTSATAATAAGCAATGCCATTCGCGAAGATATAGGTGAAGGTGATCATAGCTCATTGGCTTGTATTCCAAGTGATGCTTATGGGAAAGCCAAATTATTAGTGAAAGACACWGGTATTATTGCAGGAGTAGAATTTGCAAAACGGGTGTTTRCTCAGGTAGATCCAACTATGAAAGTAACAACTATTTTAAATGATGGWGATGCYGTAAAATTTGGTGATATTGTTTTTTATATAGAAGGGAAATCACAATCTATTTTAAAAACAGAGCGCTTGGTATTGAATGCCATGCAGCGCATGAGTGCTATAGCGACTAAAACACGTTCGTTTGTTGATTTATTAGAAGGTACAAACACCAAAATTCTGGATACTAGAAAAACGACTCCAGGCATTAGGGCGATTGAAAAATGGGCCGTGAAAATTGGAGGAGGTGTCAATCATCGCTTTGCCTTGTATGATATGATCATGCTAAAAGACAACCATATTGATTTTTGTGGAGGTGTGACCAAAGCCATCGTTCAAACCAAGGAATATTTAGCGAGCAATAATTTGGCCTTGAAAATTATAGTAGAAGCGAGGAGTTTGGAGGAAATAGCTGAGATTATGCAAACACCTGGTGTGCATCGTATCTTGATTGATAATTTTGACTACGAAAACACGCGAAAAGCGGTAGCGTTAATTGGAGATTATTGCCAAACAGAATCATCTGGTGGAATTAATGAAAATACCTTGCGAAAATACGCGGAATGTGGTGTTGATTTTATTTCCTCAGGAGCCTTAACCCATTCTGTGTACAATATGGATTTAAGTTTAAAAGCTGTGTAAATGATAAAATCAATAGAAGAGAAATTATTAAAAATACCGGTGCTCAATGTTGTTGTCCGATTTTTGAAGTCTATTAAGATTCCAAGTTTCGAGGGACTTTCTTTATATGATTTATTGGAAATGTACATTATTGGTATTGTAAAAGGAGCTTTGACTTCTCGAGCAAGTGCCATTGCATTCAGTTTTTTTATGGCTATTTTTCCTTTTCTATTGTTTATATTAACAATCATTCCTTATTTACCCGTGGATGCTCACGAGTTTATGAGTATTGTAACTAATTTACTCCCTCCAAAAACTTCTGATTTTTTTGATTCTATAGTAGAAGACATTGTAAACCATCAAGGAACTGGAACAGGTGTTAATTATGTCAATCTAGTTTTTGCCATGTTTTTGATGGCAAATGGAGTGAATGCTATTTTTGCAGGTTTCGAATACTCTTATCACGTAAAGATAACTAGAAATATGTTTTGGCAATATTTGTATTCATTATGGGTAGGCGTAATATTGGCGTTACTTTTATTAGTAACTATTGTTGTCTTGATATATTTTGAAATTTATATTGTTGAATATTTAAGTGAATTAGCAGAAAAAACAGCAGGGTATAATAGAGATCAAAGTGATTTGTTAGGCGTAAAAATTGGACAATTTTTGTTTTTTACATTAATGATTTATGTGGGAACTTCTGTATTGTATTATTTTGGTACCAAAGAAGGAAAAATCACTAAATTCTTTTCGCCAGGAGCCTTATTAACAACTGTTTTAATTATACTTACAACCTATGTTTTTGGAGTGTACGTAAAAGATTTTGCTAGATATAACGAATTGTACGGATCCATAGGGGCGTTGTTAATACTGATGTTATACATCTGGCTCAACTGTATTATTTTATTATTAGGCTTTGAATTAAATGCCTCTTTAAACAGATTAAAACTTAGAAATGCAAGAAAGAAAAAATAAAATTATAGCCATGATACCTGCTCGTTTTGAGGCAAGTCGTTTTCCTGGTAAATTAATGAAAGATTTGGGTGGGATGACCGTAATTCAACGTACCTATGAAGCAACTGTAAATACGCAGCTGTTTGATGATGTGTATGTGGTAACAGATTCGGATATCATATTTGATGAAATTGTAACTAAAGGAGGGAAGGCACTTAGAAGTAGGTCGGACCACGAATCTGGAAGCGACCGTATAGCCGAGGTGATTGTAGGTTTAGACGTGGATATTGTTGTAAATGTTCAAGGAGACGAGCCTTTTACTAAAAAAGAATCCTTGGAAAAATTACTCCGTGTTTTTGATCAAGAAGATGCTGATAAAATTGATGTAGCATCRCTTAAAATCGAGTTGATGGATTTGGCAGAGATTCAAAATCCGAATAATGTAAAAGTGGTGACTGATGCCAACGATTTTGCGATGTATTTTTCTCGCAGTCCTATTCCATACCCTAGAGATGAGAAAAAGGGGAGTTGGTACAAGCATATCGGAATCTATGCATTTCGTAAGCAAGCTTTATTGGATTTTACAAAAACACCAATGACTATGTTGGAGGCCACAGAAAAATTAGAGAATCTTCGCTTTTTAGCCCATGATTTAAAAGTGAAAATGGTAGAAACAGACCAAATAGCAATTGGAATTGATACTCCTGAAGATTTGGTAGAAGCAAGGAAATATTTTTAAATTGAAAATAGATGGAATTTACGCTAACCACAGTATTACAAGCCTCTCCAAAAGAAATTTACGCGGCATGGCTAAATAGCGATGCTCATACAAAAATGACTGGTGGTCAAGCCACGGCTTCTCATAAGATTGGCGGTGCATTTACTGCATGGGATGGCTATATCTGGGGGGCTAATTTAGAGTTAATTCCAACTATAAAAATTGTACAATCCTGGCGTACAAACGAATTTGAAGAGGCAGCGGAAGACGCTGTAATTACAGTTGTTTTTAAAGAGGAGAACGGTGCTACTTTATTGACCTTGGTACATACAAATGTTCCAGAAGATGGTGACAAGTATAAAAAAGGATGGGTAGTACATTATTTTGAGCCTATGGCGGCTTATTTTTCTAAAAAATAATAGTTTTTTAAATCTTGTTTATTATCGAAAAGTTCTTAATTGGATAGGTTTCCTTATGTTTTGTGATCATTTTGAGTTTTATGCTGAATGAAAACGATTGCCTATGAAAATAAAAATAACATTGATTAGTTTCTTTAAATATCAATGGCATTATAATTGATGACTACCTACTCTGTTATTTAACAAATAAATAACAAGTTTTTTGTAAGGGTATCAGTACTTTTATGGAATCGAAATAGGACTTAGTAGAGGATGGGGAGTTTTGTAGGTGGGTGATGAAGAGGGTGAGTGTCTTATTTAGGAATCAGCAGACAAACATACTAAATAAAACCATCAATTATGAAATACAAAAAGTACCTTTGGGTAGCAGGAGCGCTATTACTTGCCATTGTTGGCTATGCTTTTTTTAGCGGAAATGAAGAGACAGAATCTGCCATTACAACGGTAGTTAAAAAAGGAGATTTTTTAGATGAAGTCATCATCTCAGGAGAAGCCCAATCTACAAGTCTTAAGAAGATAAACGGCCCAGCTGCGGTGCGTAAATTCAAGCTGAGAGACATTAAAATTCAAGATTTAATTACCGAAGGAACTATTGTAAAAAAAGGTGACTACATAGGGAAATTAGACCCTTCTGGTGTCAACGAAATGATTATTGATGCACGGTTAAACTTAGAAACAGCCGAATCCAAATATACCCAACAACAGATTGATACCACACTTACTTTAAAAGAGGAACGCAGTGCTATCAAAGATTTGCGTTTTGGAATAGAACAAAACGAATTGGAACTCGAACAATCCATATACGAACCACCAGCAACGATTCGAAAATTGGAAATCGATTTAGAAAAAGGTGCCCGTGATTTACGAGAACGTTTGGAGAATTATTCCATTAAAGAACGCCGAGCCATTGCAAAAATGGTGGAAGTAGGAACAGAGGTATCTAAAATTAAAAAACGATTGACAGAGCTACAAGAACTACAAAATTCCTTTACTATATTTTCAGATGCTCCAGGAATGATTACCTATGCAAAAACATGGAATGGCTCTAAGAAAAAAGTGGGATCTACCATAAATATGTGGGATTTGGCGATTGCCACATTGCCCGATTTGACAAAAATGGAATCCAAGACCTATGCTAATGAGGTTGATATTCGTAAAATTAAAAAGGACTTAGTTGTAACCGTTGGTTTTGATGCTTTTCCAGAAATTAATTTGGAAGGAATAGTAACTAGTGTTGCCAATGTAGGAGAGAATAAACGAGGATCTGATATCAAAATTTTCCAAGTATCTATTTTACTAAAAGAAATACATGAAAGCATCAAACCAGGAATGACCACTTCTAATAGAATTTTAATTCAAAAACAGGAAGACGTATTGATCATTCCGTTAGAAGCCGTGTTTTCCAAAGATTCTATTAGTTTTTCTTATGTAAAATCTGGTTTTTCTATTCAGAAAAAGCAAATAGAACTAGGCGATGCCAATTTGGACCAAGTAGTTGTGAAAAGAGGATTGAAGGAAAGTGAAGTGATTTATTTGAACGAACCAGAAGGTTATGATAATGAACGTATTCAATTGCTAAAGGCGGAGGATGATAGATAAGATGCTGCTAGAACAGCTAAAGTCGAATTTTTATGAAGCGGGTCGGATCATCTTAATCAATAAGGTGCGAACGTTTTTAACGGCTTTAGGAATCATTTTTGGGGTGGCCGCTGTCATCGCCATGATGTCTATTGGAAAGGGAGCTGAAAAAGAAATTTTAGCACAATTGGAACTGATAGGTGTGAATAATATTGTGATTACACCCATTGCAGATACAGAAAAAGAAGGCGCTGGAGAAAGTGACGATGCGGTGAGCCAAGTAAAAAAATTTTCCAAAGGATTGGATGTGTTGGATGTTGAGAGTATGATGGAAAATATCCCTTCYATTTCCCTAGCGAGCCCAGAAATTGTAATGGAAACCTATGTGAGTAATAAAGGACGTCAAAATTCCGTGAAATTGATTGGGGTGAGTCGTTCGTTTTTTAAGGTTTCTAATATTAAGATAAACAATGGCCGTAATTTTACCGAATTTCAAGTGCGCAATGCCTTGCCTGTTTGTATCATTGGGAAAACCATGGAGAAGAAATTGTTTCCTGGAAGTTCGGCCTTGGGGAAACAAGTAAAAGTAAAAGATGTTTGGTTAAAAGTAGTAGGGGTGATAGAGAAAAAATTCATCTCTGACGAAGCCAAAGAAAACCTGAGCATCCGAGATCTGAATTTGGATATTTACATTCCTATTAAATCCTTTTTGGTACGTTACCGAGATCGAAAAATATTAATAGATGAGGTACAAGATATGAGTGGAGGCATGATATTTTTTGGTGGAGGAAGCAGTGGGCCTAAAAAGAGGATTCCGCGTGGAAATTACCATCAATTGGATAAATTAGTGATTCAAGTTAAAGAGTCTTCTATGTTGCAATCTACGGCCAATATTATCGGTCGAATGCTCAAACGYAGACATAATGATGTACAGGATTTTAAAATTACTATTCCCATTCAGTTGTTAAAACAACAGCAAAAAACCAAACAAATTTTTAATGTGGTATTGAGTATCATTGCTGGAATTTCACTGCTGATAGGAGGAATAGGTATTATGAATATTATGTTGGCTTCCGTTCTGGAACGCACCAAGGAAATTGGAATCATCAGAGCCTTAGGAGCTACCAAACAAGATGTTATTTTACAGTTTTTGGCAGAATCTGTACTCATCAGTATTGGAGGAGGAATTATGGGTATTTTCCTAGGTATTCTCAGTTCCTATATCATTGAATTCGCCACAGGCATAGAAACCATTCTAACCGTCACTTCTATTGTGCTTTCGTTCTTCGTAGCCACCGTGATTGGATTGGTATTTGGAATTATGCCCGCAAAATCAGCAGCCAATAAAAACCCTATAGAAGCCATTAGACATGAATAAAGAAAACTATTTTAAAAATAATGCAGTACTAGGCTTAAAATATTGGCTTGGAATGCTCTTATTATTGCCATTTGTTGTTGGAGCACAAAGCCAACAGTTAGACTTGAAAAATGCCATTGTAATGGCTCAGAAAAAGTCTCCTGATTATAAAAACATTGTAAATCAGACCGAAGGGAGTTATTGGCGATTTCAAAATTACAAGGCGGGATTATTGCCGCAGTTGCGATTGGATGCTACTATTCCGTCCTATTCAAATTCGGTACGTAGATTGACCAATGACAATGGAGATGATGTGTTTGTAAGCCAAAATCAGTCTTTATTTGAAACCAATTTGTCTTTGGTGCAAAATGTTCCGTTTACAGGAGGTGTGTTTGCTGTGTCTTCTAATTTACAACGTATAGATCGCTATGGAGGTGACGGATATACCAATTATAATGTCACTCCTTTTTCGATCAATTACTATCAAAAATCCTTGTTTTACAACCCGTTTAAATGGGATAAAAAGATAGAACCTTTGATGTACGAGGAGTCCAAAAGGGGTTATATAGAAAAAATGGAACAAGTATCCATGCGAACTTCTCGTTTGTATTTTGGTTTGTTAACCGCTCAAATGCAATTGGAAATAGCCGAAAAGGACCTGTCCAGCCAAGAGACCTTATACAAGATTGCCCAAGGACGTTTTAGAATGGGGAAAATTGCAGAAAACGAATTGCTACAAATGGAATTGGCTCTACTGAATTCTAAAAACAGTGTCACCACCAACATTATTTCTGTAAAACGTACTTCTCAAAATTTAGCACGANTTTTTAGGGTTAGAATCTGAGGATATGACCTTGTCCATCCCAGAAACCTTAATCCCGTTTTCGGTTGATGTAGACAAGGCTGTAGAAGAAGCACGCGAGAACAGAAAATCTGTGATTGAATTTAGAAGACGTCGTTTACAAGCAGAACAAAAACTGGCAGAAGTAAGAGGAAGCAACCGTTTGGAAATAAATTTGAACGCTAATTTTGGTCTGAGTAACCAACATGAGGATTTTGGACAATTATACCAGAATTTCAACCAGCAACAAAGTGTTACCTTGAGAGTGGGAATTCCTATTTTTGACTGGGGAGTGTCCAAGTCCCGTAGAAAAATGGCGGAATCGGATTTGGCATTGGTCAACACCAATGTCGCTCAAGACGAACAAGCTTTTGAACAGGAAATATACCTACATGTGTTGAATTGGTCCAACCAACGTGATTTTTTAGCCATTGCAGAAAAGGCCAAAATTGTAGCCGAAAAACGCTATGAGATTACCAATAAGCGTTATGTATTAGGAAAAATTACCATTACAGACTTAAATCTAGCCCAAGAGGAAAAAGACAGATCTATTGTGAAATACCTGATTTCYTTACARAATTTCTGGAACGATTATTATACCCTCAGACGTTTAACCTTGTATGATTTTATACAAAATGAGAAAATAACCTTGGATGATTTGGTGTTTGATTGATAGCGCTTTAATAAGATAATAATGTCGATTTTCTGTCGTCAGTTCGAGTGATTTTTAGTTGATTTTTTTTTAAAAATCAGCTAAAAATTGTATCGAGAGCAGTGTTTTAACCAAGAACGTCAATGCTAGTGATTTTCCTATATATTACTGAAAATTTGCAGGGAAATTGTATCGAGAATTCTTCAGTTCTTCAAATCTGTTTATAAGAGCAATCTTCCCTCGGTAGAAAAATATCCAAATAATATCTTCGATGGAAGGAAGGTGCGAAAAAAGAAATCTCATACCAACTATCTAAAAACCTCTAACAGAAATAGGTTTTAAATAGATACAACATAGGGAGATACTAATTTAATGAAGCTCCCTTTTAATTTTCAAAATAGCACGTTGAATATGATAAGTAACTCTTTCAATTCTTGATTAAATAATGAGAATGTTTTTGTAAGTATATGAAAATAACATGTTTGTGTATTGCGCATAACGTTTTGTTTTGTATATTTGAAAGATCCTGTAAGGAAACTTACTTCCAAAAAAGAATGATCAGAAATAATAAACAATCCGCCTTGTACTGCTAGTATACTAGTTATGCAGTAAACTTTTAAGTTGCTTTTGTGGATATACGGGTGTTGTAATACTTTTGAGAAAAAACGAAATGAAGAAATTATTAATAATCATTTTTATTCTAATCTGTAATCTGACTTTCGGACAAGAGAAAATATATACGCTGATTTCAAAAACTGAAAACGCAGATATTAATTACAAAGCATTTAAGAACTTTGACAACTTCAAAATCTACAAAAATGATGGACTAAAAAAAGCATTTAGTTCCAAAAAGGGGGGAAGTGATATTTATGTATTGATTTCAGAATTTAACGGAGATTCATTTGACGGAACTCGTAAAATTTTTCACGACTATCTGATTTTAAAAGTTGATCCAAAATCTGAATTAATAATCGACGGATTTCAATATACGATGGAATGGGCTGAACCACCAGCTATATCTGACTTATACCGTGTGACTGGAAAAAATATAAAAATTGGTAACGGACTAAACTTGAATTCTCTAAAAATGGGACTTGATAAATATTACCAATCTAATTATAGAAAGTATTTGACTGATAACGGAAAATTAAATTTGAATTAAAAACGTGCTACAACACGAAAATATAAGTAATGCAGGAAATTGAGTAAAAAGAAAAATTTTAACTATAAACAAACATTACGTTTGATATAAAAAGTAAACTCTATACTCCTCATATTTCAACCGTTAGTTATAACCGAAAAAATGAAATACACAAAACTGATTTCCGTATTTATTATAATTCTGACTTTCGCTGGATGTACATTGAAGGGGTATTACTTTCCGTTAGTAGAATTAATCGAGAGTAAAACCTATAAATACGAATGTAAAGAGGAGCCTTCTAAAACTGAATATTGGAAACTGACATCAAATATGATGGATAATACGCTGACTACAGAWGCTTTTAACTCTGAATATATACAGTATATGTTTTTCAAAGAGCAACTGACTAAAGAAGGTTCTGAATTACTGGAATTTATAAGTTACAGCACCGAAAATAATGGGCAAAAGAAAAATATTGTCATAAACAAACCAGTTGGGTTAGATGTACA
Source organism: Flavobacteriaceae bacterium (assembly GCA_002401385.1). Lineage (GTDB taxonomy): Bacteria > Bacteroidota > Bacteroidia > Flavobacteriales > Flavobacteriaceae. The sequence continues at coordinate 96,183 of NVSY01000008.1, forward strand.
TAAATGGGAGAGAGATAAACCTTACAGTTATTCTACAGAAGTAGTTGATAAATATTGCGAAAAAGTGACTTTTGAACGCAGAAGAGAATTTATAGGAAAGGTGAATATTTATATTCTTTCCAATAATATAAATGCGTTAAAATTTAAAGAAACTTATAAAACAGAAGATTCGAAAACACAGCAAGTATACGAATACAGCCAATTCAGTTATTATGGGAAAGGTCTTGGACTTGTGAAAATGGAAAAAGAATATGCTGACGGAACTAAAGAAGTTTTAGAGCTGACAGATGTAATATCTAACTCTGATTGGAAAAAAATGGTAGTAGCTAACAATTAAGCATTCCTGTTTTGTATCTCACTAAAAATGAATATCCTAACGACTATACTAGTAAAAAGGGTGTTATTATTGGGATTGCATGCACTTATTTTAGTGACTACTATCTATTGACTTTGATAGTTTTGGTCTGTGTTGCAAAAATGTGTTTACATTTTTGCAATTGTAGCTGATGTTAAAAGTAAGACAGCCTCAACAGCGAAACAACCTAAAAAAAAACGTCATTGCGAGTAAGGCACGACCGAAGAAATCTCATACTTTACATCTTAAAATTCCAACATAAACAGTTTTTAATCAAAAGGTAAATCAGAGAGTTGTTAATTTAACTAAGCTCCGATTTTAATCTCTAAGCAAACGTTATATATAAGAACAACGATGCTATCTCAACTTTTGATTCAACCATGAAAATATTTCTGTAAGTACTTAAAAAATAGCCAAATTTATCTAAGGCGTATAACTTTGTGTTTTGTATATTTGAAGGGAGTTGTATAGTGAAAGTACTACGTGAGGAAGATAAATAAAGAACACTATTGCACTGTAGCTATAATGGATATATCTTCAGACTACAGGTTGTTATTGTAGATATATGGGCTTATGCAAAATTAAAACTAAAAAAATGACAAAGACGATTATCACCCTAGGAGCACTATTAATTGGTTTCATAAGTTTTGCCCAAAACCAAGGGAATTATTTCATAATTATCAATAATGACTCCATTCAGGTTAACCTTAATAACGACCTTCAATATAAAACGTCTTCAGGGGAGGAATTGACTATTAGAATTACACAGCCTGAAATATTAACTTATTCAGACGATATGATCTCTTTTAGTCATCATAAATCACTCAGTGTATCGGATTCTAAAATTGCTGAAGGTATTGAGCAATGTATGATATTCAAATCTACGGGTAATGGTTTTATGGTTCAGAAATATAGAACAATTAACCCAAGTAGTTTGACACAATTAATATTGAACGAAATTACCAAAGAGAGTATTAGTTATGGTTACTCAAAAACAGAAAGAGAATTCAAGAAAAAACTCAAAAGTGGTCAAACAATTGAAGGTATTCAAGCTACTTTAACTTATAAAGGAGAAAATGAAATATATAAAGTTGCTACGTACGGCGGAAAAGATCAGGGTATAATTGTAGTAACAATGTTGTTGAGCGAGGATTATCCAGAGGATAAAGAAATTATTGAGTTATTTTTAGAAACATTAGTTATAAAAGAACAATAAATCTGCATCACATGATGTATAGGAGTATGGCTTGATAATTTCAGCCACATAGCTATACATAGACCGTTGTACAAGATATAATAAAACCATCATTTATGAAACGAACATGAATTTTTTTAATCAAAAAACACCCCAAGGGTATGATTAAAATAAATTCATATGAGAACGCGTGTAACGAGTGCTTACATGGGGTCTCAAATTTTGAAATATTTTTAGTCAATTACAAAATTTTAAACACATGAAAAAAATTATTCTAATCATCGCAATCGCATTTACTTCAAATTTGTCAATCGGACAAAATTTCACGGAATTAGCGAGTTTTGAATTTAAATCTGTAGAAAGCTACAAGACTGAAGAGAATAAGGTGCTACTCTGTGCTAATTATTTATTTGATAATCCTGCGAATCAATCAGGATTAAATCGATTGACTTCAATTCAATATATTATGAAATGGATGAAGGGATCACCTGATTATAATTTTGTAATTGAAGAAAAATCTATGAAATTAACAAAAGGAAATGATGATTTACTCTCACTCTATATGGCTGCTATGTCTAAGGTGGTTCTAGAAAACAAAGGTGAAAAATTAAGCAATGATGAAATTTATAATCAAGCAGAAGGAATTTTAATTGAATATTGTGCTAATTCAGATAACAAAATGAAACCTTCAAGAAAAATAAAAAAAATATTAAAAAGTAGAAARGAATAAAATACGATGTACAAGGATTAAGCATTCGCCTGCTGTGTAGCCACAATATAAAAGTAACATTGTTTTAAATAAAAAAATAAACTTCACGAAATGAAAAATAATTTTGACAATTACCGCAGTATAATCACAAGAAAAAATTCAGTTTGGAGTAAAAGGAGGAATTAATTTTACGAGTCTAACATCAAATGTTTTATACAATAAAGAATACAAAACAGGGTTTTATGTTGGCGCATTAGTTGAAATTCCGTTTGGAAATAAATTTTCACTACAACCTGAAATTTTGTATTCAACACAAGGTATTGAGGGAGAAGTGTTAATGTTGTATGTTCCATATCCAGGAGCGCCAGCTCCTCTTCCTGTGTTGGGTGAATATAAACTTGATTATATTCAGGTTCCTGTTTTAGCGAAAATATACTTCATTGAGAACTTCTCTTTAGAAATAGGACCTTCATTTAACTTTTCGGTAAATGATAAAATGATTTATAATTCTTGGAGAAGTACTGGTACAGGGAAAAGTTTTGAGCTTAGCGGAATAGTTGGACTTTCTTACAAAATTAAACATCGCCTTTTTGCAAATGCTAGATACTTTCATGGTTTAACGAATGCATTAAAAGATGATTATATGGAACCAAAAAATTATGGATTTTCAATTGGAATTGGTTATTTGTTCAAATGATAAATACTTTGGGCAACAACTGAGTATTCATCCACTGAGTAGTACTATTCTTGAACGTCCTATTGTGAACAAGTCCAAAGATGTTGTTATGGGTATTTCATGTACTTAATTAAGTGACTAAAGTCTACTACTTTGATAGATTCAGTTTGTTATAGAAAAAGGAGCTCCTAATTAATTGAATTTGTTGGGTGTATTTTTTTTGTCTTACAGCTGTTATTAAATATGAGCCACCCTTGTCAGACAAAACAAAGTTTTAAATACGGCATTACAAGGAAGGTGCTTACGAAGTAACCTCATTTTATACATCTTATTACCCAGTATAAACAGGGTTTAAATGTATACAAAGTAGGTAGCTTTTAAAATTTAGTGAAGCTCCTTTCATTATTCTTTAAGCTAACGTTCTACATAAGAACAATTACTCTATCTCAATTCTTGATTCAACCAAGAAAAATTTTTCTCTAAGTACTTAAAAAATAGCCAAATTTATCTAATGCGTATAACTTTGTGTTTTTTATATTTGAAAGACGCTTTATGGGAACTTACAACGTTTAGAAAATTAAACAACAAAATACCCGCCCTTTGTATTACTGGTATAATAGATATACCATCAACTTTCAGGTTGATGTGTGGATAGTTGGGTGTTGTAAARCATTTGAGAAAACCCTAATATGAATACAAGCAAAATTTGATTTAAATATTAATGGAATAAAATATATTGGACGGGAACCTTAAACATCTGGAAAAGAAACAGGTTGGAGCAGAAATTAAAATATAATTTACAAATGTGCTGCATGCGGAAGTGAAATGCTGGCTTCCCATAATGATTATTGGAATTGTGAATATGGAGCAGTTGATTTGGATTTTGACSYTGGAAAATTCTGTTCAAATTATGGAGWTAAAAWCGTTGTTGTTTACAAAAAAAGAACCACTGCTTTTGACTGAAAACGCAAACAATTTATGGTTTCAATCTCTAAATAAGATTGAGGCATTAAACTGATAAGCATATTTTAATTTATAAAAACTACAACAATGGGAATCCTTGAAAAAATATTAATATTGGAACGGTTACATAAACTTATTCAAATGGGATATAAAGGTTCTGCTAAAGATTATGCRCATAGAGTTAATATTTCAAGAAGTAGTTTATTTAATTATATAGATGAATTAAAAGGCATGGGTGCACAAATTGAATATAGTCGCTCTTTAAACAGTTTCATTTATCTAAATAAATTTGTCTTAGAAATAAAAATTGAATCTTTAAGTGATGAGAAATTAAAGAACATTTTTGGTGRATTTAACATTTATTTTCGTGAGTTTAATTATTTAGACTGAAGAGGTTTACATTTGTATATAGAAAATAATCGAATTTGTTTTTGGGGTAGTTAAACACCAGAATCGAAGTTTAACTAAAATAAATTCATGTGAGAACGAGTGTAACGAGTGCTAACATGTGTTCTCAAATTTTGAAATATTTTTAGTTAATTACAAAATTTTAAACACATGAAAAAAATAATTGTATTAATTTTTTTATTATTCATATTTGCAAGTAAGACTTTTTCTCAAAGTAATAAAGAAATTTCATTTCTATTGGAAGGTAAGTGCTACAAGGTGTTAAATCACCTTGTGAAGCAAACAAAAAATGATTCATTAGCGGTATCTTATTTTTTGGAAAATTATATTATTTTAGATAATCCGATTAGAGATATAAAACATAAAAGCTACAAATATATTTTTGAGGTATTTAGTAATAAATCAAATAAAGATAATTTTTGTATTTCAAAACCTGAATATTATAACAAATCTCTATTAATTAAAAGTGAACCTAAATAATAATTACGTTAGGAATATGAAAAATGCCAGTGGTTAAAGTATAAAAATAATAAGGSGTTTAGTGCCAAACCAAAGTTGTTGCATATTAATCCTTTACTATTCTTACGCTAAACGTTAGGTGCAACCAGAAAGAAAAAAAATAAAAAAAAGAATAGAAATATAATTAATTAGATACAGTCGAAAACTAATAGCTCAAGACCTAAATTGAGCTTATACTAATTTAAAACGCGGTGAAAAATATATTTATTTTAACAATGTTTATTACATTATTTATTTCTTGTAACGAAGAAGAAGCTACAAATAATGAAGTATTAAACAAACAGATAAGCAAGACAGAAATGTATTTTTCTGTAACAGAAGAAGAATATTTAAGTGCAACAGAATTCGAAAAAAGTATTTTTGATAAAGTTAATGCCTCTGTTAGAGCACTAGATGCAATGAATGACGAAGAAATGGAAGCCATAATTTCTATTAGTAAAAATCCTGAAAACTATTTTTCTAATTCAATTATAATTGCAAAAAACGAAAAAAAATYGGGCCTTTCAAGAGAAGAAATAAAAAAAGGAAGTTGTACAGTATGTGGAWTYAGATCAGCTTATAAATGCTTAAAAAAAAWTAWGRAAGAGATAACCGCAGATGAATTTGATATTCATGTCAAAAGAGAAGGTACTTGCGTTATTTTATCTTGGGAATAATTTAGATATCATAACAAAGCAACTA
>NVSY01000041.1 GCA_002401385.1 Flavobacteriaceae bacterium
TTTTTGAACTTTTCCTTAAATAATCTTGCGATTATTTCGGGTTGCAAATGTAACACCTTTTTTGAAATAAATCAGTAAAAAAATTAAAAACTTTTTTCCMNTTTTCTCAGTGTTATCAGCATGTTCAGAACTTATTTTTGCTTTGCGTATTCCGCTTAGCGAGTGCAAATATAGAAGGTTTTATTAATCTGGCAAGGAGTTTTTAAAAGTTTTTTGTTGGGGCGTGAGGCAATACGCCCTTACTAGCTGGTCTTGCGCTGCTTGGAGGTTGGATTATTTTTAATAATCCGTTGGGGCGAATTGCAATTCGCCCTTACGGGACCTATACTATATACATATATAAGATAGTAGCATGTTACGTCTGTACGATGAATCTTGCTGGTAGTGGCAGATTGCTACGGGCGAAGCCCTCGCAATGACGGGGTGGTTAATGATCTACTTGTAAGGTTTGGTAACATAAAAAAACCTCAATTGTTTACTTAAACAATTGAGGTCCTAATTTATTCAAATAAATTAACTAATTCCGCAACATCTGCGCATTGTACTTCTTAGCCAGTCCGGTGGCGATTGGTAAATAGGCTCTTAAATTTCGAATTCTAGTTTCATTTGATGGATGAGTACTCATAAATTCAGGTGGCGCATTACTTGCTCCTGCTCTCTGACTCATACGAATCCAAACATTTACAGCTTCTTCTGGTTGATACCCTGCCATAATCATAAAAACCATTCCCAATTTATCAGCCTCATTTTCATGAGTACGACTGTAGGCCAACATACCTAATTGAGAACCCACACCATAAATCATATTCCACATTTGTGCTTTTTTTGGATCTTTGTTTCCTGTTGCAAGCATTACGCCTAAACCACCTAATTGTTGTCCATAAGCTGTAGTCATCCTTTCTTGCCCGTGTTTTGCAAAAGCATGTGCAACCTCATGCCCCATAACAGCGGCAATTCCATCAGTATTCGCACACAGAGGAAGAATCCCTGTATAAAAAACTACCTTCCCTCCTGGCATACACCAAGCGTTAATAGCATCATTTTCTATTAAATTAAACTCCCAACGGTAACTATCTGCCTCCGCACTCATATTATTGGCCCTCATAAAACGATCCACAGCCTTAGATATTTTCAATCCTACATTTTTAATTTCTGCAGATTTCGACCTATCTGCCGATAATTTATTTTCCTTCAAAAAACCTTGGTATTGCGAAAAACTCGAAGGTAATATTTGAGCATCACTGACCACATTAACTCTCTTTCTTCCCGTAATAGGCACGGTACTACAACTTAATAACATCAGTGCAACTAAGCACAGGGATACAACTTTTTTCATGATTTTTCTTTTTATTAATACTTTATCTCCTTTATATGATCCAACTTTACATAAAATTAAACACGGCAAATTAGTATTTTATTTACAATTTACTTTGGCAATTTTTTATGTTTTTTTTTAAATGTACAAATTCTATATTTACGACCAAAATAAAATACTACATGTCAAGTACAAAAAACACTAACAACACAAACGCAAATAGCGTTCCAAAGCCAATTCTTTTATTGGCACGGTTCTTACAATTCATCTCTCCTAAACTGGCCACAAAATTTGCTGTCTATCTATTTAAAACACCTATCAAGTTCAAAACACCCAAACACGAACTTGAAATGGACATGAAATCTAGTCAACAAACAGTATACATCAAGTCCATTAATAAAAAAATTCGCACCTATAGTTATGGTAAGGCTCCAAAAAAAATATTACTTGTACATGGTTGGTCTGGGCGTGGTACACAGTTAGTCTCAATTGCCGATGCATTATTAGAAAAGGGATATATGACCATTAGTTTTGATGCCCCCGCTCATGGAAAATCCGCTACCAAATCTACCATGATGCCAGAATTTGTTGCTTGCATCCATCAATTAGAAAAAGAGTTTGGACCTTTTGAAGCCGCCATAGGACATTCCTTAGGAGCCATGGCGCTACTAAATGCCGTAAAAGAAGGTTTCAATATTAAAAAACTGGTAATTCTCGGTTCTGGAGACAGTATCAACGACATCATTCATATGTTTATTGAAAAAATGAAGTTAAAACCAGTGATAGGAACACGAATGAAACGTGTTTTCTTTGATATTTTAAATTTTGACATCGAAAATTACTCTGCTAATATCGCGGCAAAAGAGGTGAAAATACCGACGCTGGTTTTTCATGATGAAAATGATTTAGATGTCCCTGTAAGTTCATCTAAAAACATCCGACAAAACCTAAAAGACAGTGAACTGATTATCACTCAAAACCTAGGACATCGACGTATTTTAAAAGATGAAAAAGTAATCACTAAAATACTCGATTATTTAAGCTAAAACCCATGAAAAAAACAGTGGCTTTCTGTATCCTCTTGTTGCTAACAATGCAGCTATCAGCGCAGAAAAATAATTCCAACAAAATATCGAAAAAAATGATAAAATCGGAATCCGAATGGAAAACGGAATTGAGTACTCAAGAATATTATGTATTAAGAGAAAAAGGAACAGATAGGCCAAGCCAAGCTGGGTATACCAGTCATTTTGAAAAAGGAACCTATCACTGTAACGCATGTGATGCACAGTTGTTCGAATCTAACAGTAAATTTGAATCCCACTGTGGTTGGCCTTCTTTTGACGATGCCATTGAAGGAACGGTAACATATGTTAAAGATATAGCGCATGGAATGATTAGAACCGAGATTATTTGCGCGTCTTGTGACGGTCATTTAGGACATATTTTTGATGATGGGCCTAAGGAAACAACAGGAAAAAGGTATTGTGTAAATACCTCATCCATAAAATTCAAAAAAGAGAAGTAGTACAAAGAAACACCAAAGGATCGATATAAATAATTGCATTTCTTAAACGATTATTTGGAAACATATTTAATACATTATAAAGGTCACCCTAAATTATAAAGTTTTGTTTAGTTTAATTTAATTTTCAAAATGATTATTTAATGTTCTTATTTAGGGTGGCTTTTTTTATTATATTGTCTTTATGTCAATAATCAATACAAAAGCTTCTAAACTCATTACCGAGTATCAAAAAAACGCAGCACAATTTGCCCAACCAATTTTAGAAAAACTAAGGGATATTGTTATTGATACAGACGCCTCAATTCAAGAAGATTGGAAGTGGAACATTCCAAATTTTTATCACAATGGAATGCTTTGCGCGATGGCATGGTTTAAAAATCATGTGTCATTTACTTTTTTTAAAGGCSCAGAAATTAAAGATACTTTTCAACTATTCACAGGAGATTGTTCCGCTAAAAATATGCGAACTATCAAATATACTGATCTCAGCCAAGTAAATGCAGTACAATTAAAAAGCTACCTTCAGCAAGCCATTCTCATAAATAACGCTTCTTCTAGAACACCTACTACTAAAGAAGTGTTTTGAAACCCCAACACTTTTAAAGGAAGTCTTAAACAAAAATAATATTGCCAAGCACAATTATCAAACGAACATGAATTTTTTTAATCAAAAAATACACGCAAGGGTATGATTAAAATAAATTCATGTGAGAACGAGTGTAACGAGTGTTTACATGGGTTCTCAAATTTTGAAATATTTTTATTCAATTACAAAATTTTAAACACATGAAACGAACATGAATTTTTTTAATCAAAAAATACACGCAAGGGTATGATTAAAATAAATKCATGTGAGAACGAGTGTAACGAGTGCTTACATGGGTTCTACAATTTTGAAATATTTTTAGTCAATTACAAAATTTTAAACACATGAAAACATGGCTTATACTTACAGAAAAGAATATGCACTTMATATTWCCTCCGCTAAAAGAGAAGCTACACAATTAAGAAGATTGAGTAACGTAATGTTGTTACTAACGCATAATTTAAAAAWGCACGAAAAGATGTAAAAAATTCTAATACTAAAATACTATCTAACCATGTCCATAGAAACAAACTACATACAAAGCATTCAATTTCAGTTCAAAGACACAAAACGCCTTGGAACCGCCGTTTTAAAGGCACTCACAGAAACAGAATTACATTTTAAATACAATGAAGAAAGTAGCAGTATTGCAACCATAGTAGCACATATTTCAGGTAACATGCTAAGCAGATGGACACATTTTTACTCAGAAGACGGAGAAAAAACTTGGAGAAAAAGAGATGCCGAATTCGAAATTTCAACAGCTTCAAAAGTTGAAATCATGGATACTTGGGAAACAGGTTGGAATTGTTTGTTTGCTATTATTGATGATTTATCACCAGAAAAACTAGCAAAGGACATCTATATTCGCTCAGAAAAACACACTGCTTTAGAAGCCATCAATAGACAAATTTTTCATTATTCCTACCATGTAGGACAGCTTGTTTATATTGCAAAAATGATTCAAAACTCCACTTGGAAACCTCTTTCCATTCCTAAAAATCAATCCGATCTATTTAATGAGTTGAAATTCAAAAAATAAAGCGTGTTTTTATAAAAATCAACTCCTAATTTTAGTAGCAATTTAGTATCTTTGCATTTCTATAAAAACGAAGCAAGATTTTATGTTTAATAATTTAAGTGATAAGTTAGATAAAGCCTTACATGTATTAAAAGGGCACGGGAAAATTACAGAAGTTAATGTAGCCGAAACTTTAAAAGAAGTACGTAGAGCGCTATTGGATGCCGATGTTAACTTTAAAATTGCCAAAGATTTTACCAGTAGATTAAAAGACAAAGCCTTAGGTCAAAATGTATTGACTACGTTAAACCCAGGGCAATTGATGGTAAAATTGGTAAAAGATGAACTGACCGATTTAATGGGAGGTGAAACTGTAGGTATCAATTTAGGAGGTAGCCCTACCGTTATTTTAATGTCTGGTTTACAAGGATCTGGTAAAACTACTTTTTCTGGAAAATTGGCCAATTACTTAAAAACTAAAAAATCTAAAAACGTTTTATTAGTAGGTTGTGATGTCTATCGTCCAGCAGCCATCAACCAATTACGTATTATAGGTGAACAAATAGGTGTAGAAGTATATGCTGAAGAGGAGAATAAAAACCCTGTTCAAATTTCTAAAAACGCCATCAAACATGCAAAAGCAAATGGATTTAATGCTGTAATCATTGATACCGCGGGTCGTTTGGCTGTGGATAAAGAAATGATGACGGAAATATCAAATATTCACAAGGAAGTTCAGCCTCAAGAAACACTATTTGTAGTGGATTCTATGACTGGTCAAGATGCTGTAAATACAGCAAAAGCCTTTAATGATATCCTGAATTTTGACGGTGTTGTTTTAACAAAACTAGATGGTGATACCCGTGGTGGTGCAGCATTGACTATTAAAACAGTTGTAAACAAGCCCATCAAATTTATTGGTACTGGTGAAAAAATGGAAGCGATTGATGTTTTCCATCCAAACCGTATGGCCGATCGTATTTTGGGAATGGGAGATGTTGTTTCCTTAGTGGAACGCGCTCAAGAACAATACGACGAGGAAGAAGCTAGAAAAATTCAAAAGAAAATTGCGAAAGATCAATTTGGTTTTGATGATTTCTTGCAGCAAATCCAACAAATCAAGAAAATGGGTAACATGAAAGATTTGGTTGGAATGATACCCGGCGCCGGAAAAGCAATGAAAGATGTGGATATTGATGACGATGCCTTTAAAGGAATTGAAGCTATTATTCATTCAATGACTCCTGATGAGCGCACTAAGCCAACCACCATTAATGCAAGTCGTAAAAAACGTATTGCCAAAGGATCGGGAACATCTGTACAAGAAGTGAATCAATTGATGAAGCAATTCAATCAAATGAGTAAGATGATGAAAATGATGCAAGGTGGCGGAGGCCGCAAGATGATGCAGATGATGAAAAACATGAAATAGTAACCTTACAAACTAGCAAATGACATTACTTGACGGTAAAAAAACCTCGAACGATTTAAAAGAAGAAATTAAAGCAAGTGTAGATCTAAGATTATCAGCTGGTAAAAAAAAACCACATTTAGCTGCTATTCTTGTAGGTACTGATGGCGCAAGTATGACATATGTAAACAGCAAAGTAAAAGCTTGTGAATATGTTGGATTTAACTCCACGCTTTTGGACATGCCTGCTGACACACCTGAAGCTACCTTGTTAGAAAAAATTGAAGGCCTTAACAATGACCCAGATATAGATGGTTTTATTGTTCAATTACCTTTACCTAAACACATAGACGAACAAAAAGTATTAATGGCAGTGAATCCAGACAAAGATGTGGACGGATTTCATCCAACAAACGTTGGAAAAATGGCCTTAGACTTACCTTGTTTTTTACCTGCCACTCCTTTTGGAATTCTAGAATTACTTGAACGTTATAAAGTAGAAACTTCTGGAAAACATGTCGTAGTTATTGGTCGTAGCCACATTGTTGGTCGCCCAATGAGTATTTTGATGAGTCAAAAACGTCCTGCAGGAAACGCTACTGTAACTGTAGCTCATAGTAGAACAAATAATTTAAAAGAATTGTGCTTGCAAGCAGACATTATAGTTGCTGCTCTAGGTATTCCCGAATTTTTAACTGGTGATATGGTAAAAGAGGGTGTCACTATTATTGATGTAGGAATTACACGCGTAGATGACTCTACAAAAAAACGAGGGTATCGTTTGGCTGGAGATGTACACTTTGAAAGTGTGAGCCCAAAATCTGAATTTATCACTCCAGTACCAGGAGGTGTAGGTCCAATGACCATTGCCATGTTACTTAAAAACACATTATTGGCCTGCGAACGTCGTGATTAAATAGATTACAAGATACAAGTCGTTTTTGATACAAGAAATAGGACTATTGACATTGCGTAAAAAAAAGTAAGACATTTGACAAAAGAAAACTTTTAACCGAAAATTATCGCAACAACGAGCAACTTATAACCGAAAGCTTAACACTTATAACTCATAAAAAAATCCCGTTTTGAATATCAAAACGGGATTTTTTGTATTTATAATTTGGCGATATCTCAATCAAACCAAACCGTAAAATACTTTATTTTTGCTAAATCTGGAATTTGCTCCAAGGTCACTTTTTGAAGGCTAAAATCTTTAATTCCTAATTCTGATTTATCAATAACAATAGTTGCATTTAATTCATCTATAAACAAGATTGCGGAAGTAAAAGTTGTTTCTACTTTATTGATTTTACAATTGGCATTAATTTCTTGAAAAGTAGAGTGCAAACCAATACCATTTGCAGTTTTAAAACGAGGGTCGAAAATTTGAATACTTTTAATTTTCGATACAGAATCATGTTGATTCACAGGTTCAATCTCTAATAATTTCTTTTTATCCAATTTAGAATACACAAAATATAGATCGTCCTCTACTAAATATTCACTAATTTCATTTCCTAAATCTCCTTCACTCAATATTTTAACTAACGAGTCAGATGTAAATAGTGCGTCTAACTCCTGAATCGTAGTTTCTGCATGAATGTTTCCTACTTGCCCTTTTGCAATCTCAAAGGACTTATTTCCATTACATTGCACAAATAATAAAGCTACAATTATAAATGGGATTATTTTTTTTAATATAAACATGGGTTATTTTAAAATGGTTTCAGTTTTATGAACGTCAAAAATGCAATAATATTTACAATTACACCATTTTTTTAACGCAATACTCGTTTTAATATTCCCAAAACACCTCTAATAAAAGTAGCACTGGTCACAACTTTCAAAATTGGATTCATTCTGGTGCTTTTACGGGAACTCGTTCTTCGGCTTCTCGTTTGTTTTTCTTTTTGTTTTTCTTCTCTTGCTTCTTCTTTGTGAATCGCCTCAATTTTTTCGTTCAACATCTCATAGGCACTTTCGCGATCCACTTCCTTATTGTATTTTTCTACCAATCTCGAATTGTCCAATAATTGCTTCAATTCTTTTTTTGTCAAAATATCCATACGACTCATAGGAGCTCTCAACATAGTTGCAGCTAGGGGTGTTGGGCGTCCTTTCTCATTAAGTACAGAAATTAACGCTTCCCCTGTCCCCAATTCAGTCAGTAATTCTGATGTTTTATAATACTCAGAATCTGGATAATTTTCAGAAGCCAACTTAATCGCTTTTCTATCTTTAGCTGTAAATGCTCGTAAGGCATGCTGAATTTTCAAACCCAACTGTGCCAACACATCTTCTGGAATATCTTTCGGGTTCTGTGTAACAAAAAACAGGCCAATCCCTTTAGAACGAATCAATTTTACAATACTTTCTATTTGAGACATCAATGCCTTGGAAGCTTCTTTAAAAATAAGATGTGCTTCATCTATAAAAATCACCAATTCTGGTTGTTCACTATCACCTTGCTCTGGAAAACTAGCATATATTTCTGCTAATAATTGCAACATAAAAGTAGAAAATAATTTAGGTCTGTCCTGAATATCTGTCAATCTTAAAATAGATATGACTCCTCTTCCCTCTTCATCAATTCGTGTCAAGTCATCTACTTCAAAAGAACGTTCTCCAAAAAACAAGTCACCGCCTTGTTGCTCCAATTCAATTATTTTTCGCAAAATTGCACCTGTACTTGCCGTTGAAATCCTACCGTATTCACGCTGAACCTCTTCTTTTCCTTCGTCGGTAGAAAATTGGAGTACTTTTTTAAAATCTGCTAGGTCTAGCAATGGTAATTTTCTATCGTCACAATATTTAAACAAAACAGAAACAATACCACTTTGGGTATCTGTTAAATCCAAAATTCTAGACAATAACACGGGGCCAAATTCTGAAACCGTTGCACGCAATCGAACTCCTTCTTGATCAGAAATAGTCAATATTTCTACAGGAAACTTCTTTGCTTCAAACGGCAGTCCTATAGCTGCATGACGCTCATCAATTTTAGCATGTCCAGGACTCGCTTGCGCCAATCCACTCAAATCTCCTTTTATATCCATCAGTAACACAGGCACTCCTTTTTCAGACAAATTCTCTGCCATCACCTGTAAGGTCTTGGTTTTCCCTGTTCCCGTAGCCCCAGCAATTAAACCATGACGGTTCAAAGTTTTTAAAGGAATTTTCACAAAAGCATCTTTTACAGTAGCACCAYCTAACATAGCAGCACCCATMGTAATAAATTCGCCTTTGGTTTGATAGCCTTCAATAATATGTTTAAAAAAGTTTTCTGCTCTACTCATTACTTATATTTTTCATAAAAATACACTTAAATCACACATATTAAAATTGTTTGTGTAAATAATCCTAACAAATGTCAGTAAGCTTTATGTATCTTTGCCGCATGACAGAAAAAACACAGGAATCATTGTTGGCTGAAGGGTTGATGTTACCAATAATGGAAGAATTTTACACCATTCAAGGTGAAGGGAACCACACAGGAAAAGCAGCTTATTTTATCCGCATTGGAGGCTGTGATGTAGGATGCCACTGGTGTGATGTAAAAGAGAGTTGGAATGCAAAATTACACCCTGCTACCATGGTAGATAGTGTTGTAGAAAATGCTGCTTCTTATTCAAAAACTGTTGTCATAACTGGAGGAGAACCATTAATGTGGGATTTGGATTATATCACCAACTCTTTACAATCTAAAGGTATAAAAACTCATATCGAAACATCTGGTGCTTATCCCCTTTCTGGGACTTGGGATTGGATTTGCCTGTCTCCTAAAAAAACAAAATTACCACTAGACCATGTACTCAAAGAAGCGCATGAGTTAAAGGCTATTATTTACAATATGAATGATTTTAAATTTGCGGAAGAACAAGCTGCAAAAGTATCCGAACATTGTGAATTGTACCTACAACCTGAATGGAGCAAAAAAGATAAAATGACACCACTTATTGTAGATTATGTCATGAAAAATCCACAATGGAAAATATCCTTACAAACACATAAATTTCTGAATATTCCTTAAGGAGTATTCAGAAATTAGCTATGGGTAGTGAGTTGAGCAATGTTGCCGTTTAGTTGCTTGTTGATGGTTGTTTGTTGCTAGGGAGCTTTGTTACGGAGTAGTTGTAGGATATAAGTGATAAAAGACACCATACTTCTTCCCGCATCTTTGCTAAGGAGATACGACTGTGGTAGTTCCAAATAAAGATATTCCTTTAAACTATGTAGAGATCACCTCTTTGTTCCTACTCGTGATGACTGTATCTATGACTTGACACATCTTTCTTAGCTTTGCGAGGAAATTTTCGTCACTAATTTTTAATCACTCGTTCCACAAGCGCTAATATCTTTTCAAACTGCTCTACCAAAGTCATGTCTGAATTGTCAAATTCTATAGCATCGTCTGCTTTTACTAATGGTGAATCTTCTCTTGTAGAATCTATATGATCCCTTTTTACAACGTTTTCTACTATTTCTTCTAGATTTACATCGTCGCCACGCTCTATCAATTCGTCATAACGTCTTTGTCCTCGTTTTTCAGCAGAGGCAGTCATGAATAATTTAAGTTCAGCCGTTGGAAATACAACAGTTCCTATATCTCTTCCGTCCATTACAATACCACCTTCTTTTCCCATTTCTTGTTGCTGTGCCACTAATTTTCTACGCACTTCTGAAATAGTTGAAATAATACTTACAAACTGAGAAACATGCAAGGTTCTAATTTCCTTTTCTACATTGGTATCATTCAAATASACCTCAGCAAAACCTACAGATTCGTTGTATTTAAAACTGATATTGATTGTTGGTAAAGCCGCAATAATAGCTTCTTTGTCTAGTTTATCAGTTCCTATAAAATCATGCTGCATAGCAAACAACGTAATAGCCCTGTACATAGCTCCCGTATCCACATAAATATATTTTAGTTTGTTGGCTAATTGCTTAGCAACGGTACTTTTTCCTGTGGATGAAAAGCCATCAATGGCTATGGTAATTGTTTTCAAAATAATTCTATTTTTAGACTACAAAGGAACAATAAAGAAGCATAACTCAGCACATCAACGGCCTTTTTTTATAAACATTTTGGTTATTAAAAATTACGGTCTATACTCTTAAACTAGCTTTGCTAGCAGGGTATTGTAAGCCAAGCTAATGCGCAATTACTCGCTATCTCTCACAAGAAAAGTTGTCCGCATTCCTATCCTTTAATTAAACAGTATTTATTCTAATACAACAATTTGAAGTTCCAATTGCGTTTTTCTACATGACACAACTTTTTCAGGAACCTCAGTGAGTAATTGTGCCTTTATTTTGTGTTCTGGTAACACATTAGAAAAACAATTATCTTTAAAAAGAAAAGTAAAGGTGAACTATCAATCGCCCCTAAAAACAACCACCCTTTAAATTAATCAAAACATTTTTTAATTCCAATTCCTGCAATAAACGAATGGCTTTTTTACTTCTAAGTCCAGATTTACAATACACCACTATTTCCTTGTCGGTTTTAATTTCATCAAACCTTTGCTCAAGGACATTTAACGGAATATGAATTCCCCCTATATTAAATGCCGTTCTTTCCTCCTTGGTTCTAACGTCTAACAGTACATACGACTCTTTGTTTGCTTTTAAAACTTCCAAAGATATTTCATCTACATTGGTGGACAGTCCACAAAACACTCCATAATCCTCTTCTAGTCCAGTTATTATATTCTCCTCATTTTTAGTAAATCCAAACACCTGTTGCTCTAAACTGAGCGCATTCAAAGTCAACAACTTTCCCGACAATACGGTTCCTATTCCACAAATTATTTTGAGAACTTCATTGGCTTGTAAAGCACCAATAAGTCCTGGAAGTACACTGAAAACTCCAATTTCAGAACAGCTCGGCATGGTAAACGCCTCAGGAGATGATGGGAACAAACATCTATAGGTAGGTCCGTTTTTATAATTAAATACAGCCACCTGTCCATCAAACTTAAAAATGGATGCAAATACCAAAGGTTTCCCAACTAAAATAGCGGCATCATTTACCAAATACCTGGTGGGAAAATTATCGGAACCATCTACAATAATATCATACTTAGCAAAAAGAACCTCTGCGTTTACATGTGTCAATAGTTCTGAATACGTTTCAAAATGAATATAAGGATTCAATTCTCCCAAGCGTTTGGCAGCCACTTCCACCTTATAATTTCCAATATCTTGATGCGTGTACAACAACTGGCGTTGTAAATTACTTTGCTCCACCTTATCATCATCTATAATCCCAATAGTTCCAACCCCAGCCGCCGCAATAATTTGCAATACAGGACAGCCTAGCCCACCGGCGCCAACAACAAGAACTCTTGCTTTTTTCAATTTTAGTTGCCCCTGTATTCCAATTTCGTCCAGCATCAAATGACGGCTGTATTGTTTTTGTTCTTCGATAGAAAATGCCATGCTCTTAACTTTTTGAATGACTCCAATTATTTTCCCAGTCTTTCCAAACCACCTCTATACCTTGGTTTTTTAACATTTCGGCAACTTCTTCTGTACTTCGCTCATCCGAAATTTCAAACTGCTCTAAAGATTGTTTCTCAACTACATAACCACCAGGGTTTGTCTTAGACTCAGCACTCATAGAAGTAATTCCTAATTTTACAATATGATTTCTARACACTTCACTTTCCCTAGTAGATATAGACAATTCCACATCCTCGTCCAGCAATCTAAACGCCGTTATTAACTGCACCAAATCGGCATCGTCCATGGCTACTTTAGGTTCCAAGCCTCCAGAATGCGGTCGCAACCTAGGAAATGAAATGGAGTATTTCGTTTTCCAAAATCGTTTTTGCAAATATTTTAAGTGCATGGCTGTAAAAAAGCTATCAGCTCTCCAATCCTCCAGTCCCAACAAGGCTCCGAGTCCTATCTTATGAATTCCTGCTTCCCCTAACCTTTCTGGTGTATCTAAACGAAAATCGAAATTTGACTTTTTCCCCTTTGGATGGTGATTTTTATACACCTCTTTATGATATGTTTCTTGATAGACCATCACCGAATGCAAGCCGTTTTCTATCAGCAATTCATATTCATCAGTTGCTAAAGGTTGCACCTCTATGGATATATTAGAAAAATGAGCACGCATTAAACCAATGGCATTGTTGATATAAGGTACTCCAACACTATTATTCGCTTCCCCTGTCACCAATAAAATTTGGTCAAAACCTTTGGATTTCAAATAAGAAACCTCTTTTAAAATTTCAGCATCTGTAAGCGTCTTTCTTGGAATTTTATTGGTCATACTAAACCCACAATAGGTACATATATTCTGGCATTCATTACTCAAATACAAAGGCGCATACATTTGAATAGTATTGCCAAAACGTTTTTTTGTCAACTGATTACTCAACTGCGCCATCTGCTCCAAATAAGGTTTTGCTGCGGGAGAAATCAAGGCTTTAAAATCCTCCAAATCTCGTTTATTCTTTCCCAAAGCCCGCAGGACATCACCTTCCGTCTTATCAAAAATACTTTGTAAAGTCTCCTCCCAATCGCAAGCGCTTAGTACTTCTTTAAATGTCTTCATAAAATTATTTTTTTGGAGGCTCTTAATTTAAAAAGTTCGTCAAAGGGCTACTTGCCACTGCCTGTTTTTTTATAGGAGCCATTTTTGCTTCATAGGCCATTCTTCCAGCAATTACCGCTAACTTAAATGCCTCAGCCATTGCCACAGGATTTTCAGACACCGCAATGGCAGTATTCACCAATACTGCATCTGCGCCCAATTCCATTGCCAAAGCAGCATGGGATGGAGCACCTATTCCTGCATCCACTACCACAGGAACATTGCTTTGTTCAATAATAATCTCTAAAAACTCCAATGTTTTCAAGCCCATATTAGTACCAATAGGCGCCCCTAAAGGCATCACAGCTTGCACTCCTACATCTTCCAAACGCTTGCACAATACAGGGTCTGCATGAATATACGGCAATACAATAAAACCTAATTTCACCAATTCCGTTGTCGCTTTTAATGTTTCTATAGGATCAGGCAATAAGTATTTAGGATCTGGATGAATTTCTAACTTTATCCAATTGGTTCCTAAGGCTTCTCTGGCGAGTTCTGCTGCAAAAACTGCTTCTTTGGCCGTTCTCACTCCAGAAGTATTAGGCAATAAATTGATAGAAGCATGTTTTAAATGAGACAAAATATCATCTTGTTCATCCTTGAGATTCACTCTTTTTAAAGCCATGGTTACCAATTCACTTTCTGATGCCAATATGGCTTCTTCCATCAATAATGAATGACTAAACTTACCTGTTCCAGTAAACAACCTCGAATTAAATTCCTTACCCGCAATTACTAATGTACTCATAGTCTATTTTTATTTCTGCTGTTGTTTTTCCAGACAAAATACCCGAAACCGCAACACCGTTAATGTTTGTTTTAAAAAGCGCCTTCACATCTTCCTTCTCAATTCCTCCTATGGCATATACAGGCGTATTACATCCATTTTTATTTAATTTTTGGAGGATTCTTCTATACCCTTCAAGTCCTAGAAGTGGACTTAAATGTTGTTTTGTAGCCGTAAATCTAAAAGGGCCTAATCCTATATAGTCTACTTTTTGATGGATCAATTCCATACAGTCTTCATAGGTATTTGCAGTGGCTCCAATTATTTTATCGACTCCTAACATAGCTCTCGCCTCTTTGGCTGTCCTATCCGATTTCCCCAAATGAACTCCCTGTGCATTTACAATGGCTGCTACCTCCACATTGTCGTTGATAATCAATATCGCCCCGTGTGAATCACATATTTCTTTTGCCTTTAGAGCCAGTTTATTATGTTCTTTAAACGATAATTCTTTCGCTCTTAATTGCACTAATCTCACGCCTCCTTCGCAGGCATTTTCAATGTTTTTTAAATGATCTCCTTGAGAGATATAATAGAGTTTATCCATGATAAGCCAATAAATTTGTAGTGGAACTCAATACTTTTTCCGTATAACGCTTTCCCTGTACACATGAATTTTCTAAAGAAAAACCAAGTGATAAATAACAAGTTATTGCCGAAGACAGCACACAGCCACTACCATGTTTTTCTGTATAATTCCCTTTTTCTGGAAGCATTTCAACAACTGAACCATTGCGGTGGTATAACACATCTTTCCCTAAAGAATCCTCTCGATGCCCTCCTTTTAAAAGTAAGTGCGTTTTACTAGAAATATGAGCAATGGTTTCTTCGATATTTTTAGCGGCATACAAACCTTGAATCTCTTCAAAATTGGGAGTGATTAGGTATGTTTTTTCCAATACCTTATCTAAAAACTCCATCTCATCACTCGAATCATCAGCATGAAACAAATAACTAGCACTTGCACTTAACACAGGGTCTAATATAATTTTCAGATTGGGTTGATGGAGCAATAAATCCGTAAGTAATGTATCCAACACCAACCAATTTTCCACGATTCCAATTTTAACAAAACCGATGGGAAATCGTTCAAATAATAACGCTATCTGATCTAGCATTATAGATAACTCCGTCCAATAACAAGCCTTAAAAGAAACATCATTTTGTACAGTATTGGCCGTGCAAACGGCCAAACCAACGCATTTTAATGCCTCCATGGTTTTACTGTCCGCTATAAGCCCCGCTCCTCCCGAGGGATCAAATCCAGCGATGCTTAATACATAAGGTCTTTCATAAATCATTTTATAAATTGTTAAGATTATAACATGTCTGTAATTCTTTAAAACACTCCACAGGATCCTCACTTTCCCAAACAGCTCCTAAAACAGCCACCCCTTTGTATCCGAGTTGGACTGTTTTTGGAATTGTATTTTTAGAAACCCCACCCAGTCCAACAACATATTTATTTGAACTAGTAACATCAAACCCATTTCCTTTATACTCTTTCTTGGAAATGGAATCAAAAACGGGGCTCAACAAGAAATAGTCAAAAGGGATAATGCAAGACGCCAATTCTAGGTCCGAATGAAAAGAGCTACTCACGCAAAAGCCTTTCTCTTGATAGCCTTTTACATAGGTTGGTCCCTTTTCACTCAAATCCCTTCGGAATGCCTCTTTTAAATGAACTCCTTTTAGGTGAAATTCACTACTCAAAACATACCATTGATGGAGCATTATTTTTCTATGGTATTTCTTATCAATAGCCCTGATCAGTATTCGACACTCCTCTTTGGTCGCCATTGGTTTTCGCAAATGAAAACACTGCATCCCCGATTGGAACAATTGATTGATCTGCATCGCTTCTGTGGCGAAATCCGTTTCGGAACTAATGACGATTAACATGAAAAAAGTATTGAATACATTCCTACTGATTATAAATAAACTTCACTTCCTTTATCTTTAAACTCTTGAGATTTTTCTTCCATCCCTTTGGCGAAAACGGCATCTCCCACTACTTTATTCACCGCTGCAAAATCACGTACTTCCTGAGAAATTTTCATAGAACAGAATTTAGGTCCACACATAGAGCAGAAATGTGCAATTTTAGCACCTTCGGCTGGTAATGTTTCATCGTGATATTCACGTGCCAATTCAGGATCCAAGGCCAAATTAAACTGATCTTCCCATCTAAATTCAAAACGTGCTTTACTCAACGCATCATCTCTGTGCTGAGCTCCAGGGTGTCCTTTGGCTAAATCCGCAGCATGCGCTGCCAATTTATAAGTCACAACTCCTGTTCTAACATCATTTTTATTTGGTAACCCCAAATGTTCTTTTGGCGTCACATAACACAGCATGGCACAACCAAACCAACCAATCATAGCTGCTCCAATTCCTGAAGTAATATGGTCATATCCCGGAGCAATATCAGTTGTCAAAGGGCCTAAAGTATAAAATGGAGCCTCGTCACACATTTCTAGTTGCTTGTCCATATTTTCCTTAATCTTGTGCATTGGTACATGACCAGGGCCCTCAATAAAAGTTTGAACATCGTGTTTCCAAGCTATTTTTGTCAGTTCACCCAAGGTTTCCAATTCTGCGAACTGCGCTTCGTCATTGGCATCGGCAATACAACCAGGACGCAAGCCATCTCCTAAAGAAAAAGCCACATCGTAGGTTTTCATAATATCACAAATCTCTTCGAAATGCGTGTATAAAAAACTCTCTTTATGATGTGCCAAACACCATTTTGCCATGATAGAACCACCGCGAGAAACAATTCCGGTAATACGTTTTGCCGTCATTGGCACATATCTTAAACGCACCCCTGCATGAATGGTAAAATAATCAACCCCTTGTTCTGCTTGCTCAATCAAGGTATCTTTAAAAATCTCCCATGTCAAATCTTCTGCCTTTCCGTTTACTTTTTCCAACGCTTGGTAAATAGGCACTGTACCGATAGGCACTGGCGAATTTCTAACAATCCACTCCCTGGTTTCGTGAATATTCTCTCCGGTTGATAAATCCATGATATTATCGGCTCCCCATCTACATGCCCATACCGCCTTTTCTACCTCTTCCTCTATGGACGATGTGGTGGCAGAATTTCCTATATTGGCATTGATCTTCACTAAAAAGTTACGCCCTATAATCATAGGCTCACTTTCCGGGTGGTTTATATTTGAAGGCAATACTGCACGACCTCTTGCGATTTCATCACGTACAAATTCCGTCGTAATCTTAGCAGGAATACTCGCTCCAAAATCTTGCCCTGCATGCTGAGTTGACAAGCGTGTCATTTCATCAATACGCTGATTCTCACGAATGGCAACATATTCCATTTCTTGAGTAATAATCCCTTTTTTGGCATAATACATCTGAGAAACATTCTTCCCTTTTTTTGCGCGCATCGGTTTTGTGAGCAAGGAAAAACGCAGGTCGTCCAATTCCTTGTTTTCTAATCTTTCGTTACAATAGTCCGATGAAAAAGCGGTCAATTGCTCCACATCTCCACGGTCATAAATCCATGAGGACCTCAACTTTTTTATTCCCTTATGAATGTCTATATTTATAGAAGGATCGGTGTAAGGCCCTGAAGTATCATAGACAGTAATAGGCTCGTTGGCTACCTTTTCACCTGTCAAAGAATTCAAGGTGTCCGCCAAGGAAATTTCGCGCATGGCGACTTTTATTTCAGGATGAATAGCTCCTGAAACATATATTTTTTTTGAATTTGGAAAAGGATTCCTTGTGATGCTACCCGTTTTGGGAGCGCTGTCTTTTTTTCTCATGAGAGCTTCTTTAAAATTTAATATTTTTATTATAAAACAAGTAGTAACGTAAAGGGGTTAACCTCCTTGGGTTGCTTTGATAATTAACAATTGGTCTTGTTCGCGTAGCAATGCACTTGACCAATTTTCTTTGGGAATGATGTGCTCATTTACAGCAATGGCAATTCCTTTGTCAGAAACATTGAATTGACTCAGTACCTCCTCGATAGAAGGTTGATTTTGGAAGGTGATTTTCTCTTTGTTTACATGAACAGTGATCATACAATACGACGCTATAATGGTTAATTATTCAATTTGTAAACCAAAAGAGGGTGTGAGAAGAGACTTATAAAAAGAAGAAATGTACTAAAGACATTCTAACACTTTTTCCTACGCAGGTATCAACCAGGTCAGGTTCTAAGGATGTTTCTCAAACTATTTATTAATAGTTACTCCTAAAGTTTAACAGGACAAATATATAGAATAATTTTTGGCTAAATTTTATTTAATTTAATATTTGTTTTTATCTAGAACGCAAGCCGCTGAATTACAATAAGTTAAATATATTAATTTTTACTCATAACAAATAATAGTTGGTTATCTAAAATTTATAAGTGAAATCAGGGCACAAAAAAAACCTCGTTCTAGGTCGAATGAGGCTAATTTATATGTTAAAATTAATTGAATTAGAGCCCTCTATCTTTTGGGAATTTTACCACACAAAAAAATCAAGAGGAAACAAAACTCCTATTCATTCTCAATAATACCCGAATAATAGTCCAATATTTTAAGCAATAGTTCTTTAATTTCGACCACCGATGTTGAATAAATTGTATGCATTGGAATCTCCCAATTTTCTTTATGGATGATATCTATTTTAAATTCTCCCGTGTTAGATTTGAGATCTCCGTACCAACCTAAATCAATAATAAGCCCCTCCTCAGGAAAAGCACATTGAAATAAATCTTCGTTTAAATACCTGTAATTATCGGCTTCCGTAAATGCTTTTTTAGGATCATAATTATAGAAATCATTTGTAATAATTTTACAGTCTAAGGGAACGTTTATTTTCTGAATACTTATCATTTTCATGTGCGCTAACCGTTTATGGCAGCCTCGTAGTGCGCAAAATTACGTTTATTATTTGATTTGGCTGTAGGTAGGTGAAAGTTTAGGTGATTATTAAACTTAATGGTAGCTATCCTTGGCATGCTTGTGCGCAACAGCCAGTAATCGCTGAAGCGGGGCATATACCTAACAAAAAAAGACCCATTCACAAAGAATAGGTCTTATCCATTAAACCGCGATCTAACGCAAAGTGCTAATAGCTATACAAATACGAAGTAATGAGCAATAGCTGCTACTTTATGGCAACTATGGCACTTGTAGGTCCCGTCAAAGCCATTACTGAGGTTTGAGTAAAACCTGTTTCCTTAGCCCAAGCATCAAAATCAGATGCAGAAAAATCAAACCCTTCTGCTGTTTCTATATTCATATTTAAAGACATCAATAAACCAAAAGCATTATCACTACGATTGTCGTCAATAATATTCTCAATAACTACCAGTGCTCCTCCTTGAGGTAAAGAATCGTATGCTTTTTTGATGAGCATTTTCTTGTCTTTTGTCCCCCAATCGTGAAGAATATTACCCATTGTAATTACATCYGCCTTGGGAATACTYCCYTTTAAAAAGTCGCCAGACTGTGTGGATACTCTATCACCTAGCCCTATCCTATTAATATTTTCAATGGCAATAGGCCCCACCTCAGGCAAGTCGAAAGAAACACAATTCATATGTTCATTATTCATGGCTACTTGGGTGGACAACTGTCCTCCTGCTCCTCCCACATCACAATGTGTTTTGTAGTTGGAAAAATCAAATGCTTTAGAAAACATTCTGAAATTCGCCCTTTGAAGACCWCCCATAGCCGTTAAAAAGGCTCTTAGTTTTTCATCATCTGCGTATARAACTTCAAAAATTGACATTTCYCCTGTTTTTGTTTCATTCTGTGGTTTYCCTGTTTTTAAGCCCTCTTCYAAATTATTCCAAAATGGATACAAGCGATTGTTAGCCATTTCAAGTATTCCACCCACATAGCTTGGTTTATTTTTGTCGAGAAACAAGTTTGAATCTTCCGAATTACGATACATCGAAGTTTCCTTTARTCCACTTCTTTTTAAAAAGCCTAAGGCAACCAAGGTGTCTAAAAAATCATACAATCCCCTGTTGTGAAGTCCTAATTTTTCTTTGAGGTCTTGCCCTGATAATTCTCCTTCAGCTAGGTGGGTGAATAAACTCATATTCACCGCTGTTAGCAGTGATTTTGATGCCCAGARCCCCATTCCAATTTCCATAATTTTAGAAGGGGTCACTTGATTTTTGTTAGTTGAATCCATAATATTTGATGTTTAAGTAATTAGCTCGATTGTCATTGTTTTTTTTTACAAAAACATGATGGAATATCCAATTACTGCTATATAAAACAGCTTTTCTTAGGTCAACCAATGTTTTAAAAGAGGTCTTATAGCTACACCAACTAAATTATAGTTTATGGCAGCTACCTTTAATTTATTTATATTATGGGATTAATAACTTGTATTTTGATGAATCTGTAGCATCTTAGATTCAAAAGTAGTTCTATAAAATACGAAAAAAAAACGACATCTACTTTCTGCATTTTTATTAATCAACTTTAATTTCACAGAAACAAAATCAATACAATCACCTGAAAACAAAAAGTTTGCCTAACGTCAGACAAGTAGTACGACGAGAGATTTATAACAAAGTAAATACTAAAAATGAAATTGAAAGTAGACAATCTATAAGCCCAATATATGCAGGTGCTTTTTCAAATAACACATTAAAAAATGTATCACTTGAGTCAGTTGTTTTTGGAATTAAAATTACTTGACCAAGAAATAGCCGGCCTTTAATTTTACTAAATCGGTTTAAAATGAACCTCAACACTCAAGAGTCCAGGATGATCTTCATCTCTAACCACAAAGATCAGCACAAACTTATCTTTTTTAATCGATTTTATTCGAGAGGTTACTTTTCCTTCTATTGCAAGTTCAACGAATTTCTTTTTGTAATTAAAAAACCAAATGCCGCTCTCATTATTACCGTCTTCTCGAATCAGGTCATAATGACCATCTGATTTAAAATTGAAATCAAAATCAGGAGCACCTGGCAACTCTCCGATTCTCATTCCCCCCATCATCGAATAATCTATTTTCCATTGTTTACATAAAACATTTTTTAATTTAGCTGTACTCAGCTTTATGTTTTGAGCCGAAAGCCCAAAACTCAGTCCCAATAAAAATCCGATGCATACTAAAGTTTTTTTCATGTGTTTAAAATTTTGTAATTGACTAAAAATATTTCAAAATTTGAGAACCCATGTAARCACTCGYTACWCTCGTTCTCWCATGAWTTTATTTTA
>NVSY01000009.1 GCA_002401385.1 Flavobacteriaceae bacterium
TTAAAATAATAATTTTTAGTTTTATCGAATATTAATTTAGTTCCTTGGCATATTGAAAATGTTTATTTTTTTATGGGTTAATTAAAACCTATAAARATAAAACCCATGAATTTACAACAGAAATTTGAACAAGACCAAAATAATATTTCAACTAGTTTCGTARAAGATTGTTTAAAATGGATKARCTCYAYAGRWGATRAYYYARMAATTGAAGTMAMTRAWTTAATSASWATRTTWRRTARRCACTWTAAWATTGACMCWAAARYTTCAAAAGAAMTRWTTMAMYTAGGAKTTGATTTYGYAGAAMGTRCAAYRRATWTAYKYAATGWTRTYYCTNAAANTKWAAWASRRACATNTKWWYMAAAAGWASAAAATANNCNATCAGAATATTTTAAAATATATTACAATGATGCATTTTTACAAGCTGAAATGRAAAAAGCRCTWATTAAGGAAACTGAAGARATAAAATACGAATTGAAAAAAGAAAAAGMAAAAGGTAAATTACTGGAAGCTCAATTWAGGAATTCYGAAATAGCTTCATCTAATTTAAATATTCATTTGRRCTTTTTAGAATGCTATAGCAATAGACCAGATAGTAATTCTTTTGAAAATTATTTCGACAAAGAACATAAAAATTTTAATCGTCATTTACAGGAACTTCTGGATTTACCATTTTAAAACTAAGCCTAAAAAGCACTAAGTAAAACGCCCATATGATTGGGCTTATTTTTTACCCTCGTTTGTACTATAATTTACATTATGTTAAATAGAATATTTCGAAAGATTGGTACTACCACTATTTACAGAAATCAATAATTTAAACGTTTACAACGGCTTTCACCTCTTTTTGAGAATCATTTATACTATACCAGTATACAGTTTTAAATTTCTATGCGATTCTCAGGGACAATTAATTTTACCAATCCTCTGATTTCCCATTGCTATATCATAAGGTTGAGATCCTTAGTCCATTCATTTTGTTTGGAAACCATATTCCTGAAATATTTAAGGAAACAACTTCTTGTCAATATAATTCCAATATTCGGCTCTACATCAGGATATTGATATTTTTCATAAGAAACTTGTCCTGTGTCATGGAAATATTCATTTAGAATTCATTGAATTTTATAATGAGTGTAAAAAATATTTCATGACTCCTGTTTCTTCTATCAAGAAACATGTTTTTTTAGCACAAAGCGCATACTAACAATCAAACTACATGACCTAGTATTTTACTGTTCAATACTTTTTATTTGAAAATTAATAAGTTCTCCTTGTAAAAATCCAACAGAAACCTGAATTGGATTGCAGCATACCTCACAATCCTCTATGTATTCCTGGGAATTTACGGTACTATCCAATAACATGGATATATGTTGCCAGCAATGTGGACATGTAAAGGAATGTTCTTCCATAAAGTGTTGTGAATGAGGGTTAAAGTTACTAAATATACGTCACTTCGAGTGGCTTTAATAGAATGCAATTAAGCATTTTGTTAAAATTGTATCGAGAAGTCATTAAAACACATCTGCTAATTCATGTACAGGCGCATCATTTTCGAATTCAAATAATTTGGAATAATCCATTACATTGGGAATGTTGTCCAACTTACATAACAAACCAACTGTGGCACAAAGTCCTTCAAATAGCAACTCCTTCTCTTGAGGACGAGTTGGTTTTTTTGAACCGAGCATTAATGGGGTACTATAACCACAAGCCTTTAAAAAGGTGGATTCAATAAGTAATAACTCCGAAGGTAAATAACCAAAATGTTTACGGTCTAGGTTTTCATTCAGTTGACCTATAAAGCTCAATGTCAAGGACCCATGTGTATCTGTTAAATGAATCCAAGTATCGGAATTGTCACAGATATTTCCAACCGCACAATATTTACAATACCCCGGATGTAGGGTTCCATGATGAAAAGCTTCATATAGTTTGGTAAGTGCCTGCTCTAATCGAATGGGTGCTTTCATAACCTGTGTTTTTTAGATTATTTGTTGATAAGACTGGTTTACTTGCTGTAAACGGTTGGTTTATAAGGTAATCATAAAATAGTTAGTATCATAATTGGGATGGTTTAAATTAGTTTGAAGCTTTTGAACGTATAGTTAGCGACATTGTGAAAAGGACAATCTCCATGGGATACACGTATCATAAACTTAAGAGGATTAAAAGTAATGCTACTTTACTAGGCGTCATTGCGAGGAGGGCAATCTCCATGGGAAACACGTATCGGAATCTAAAGAGGATAAATGGTAATGCTACTTTACTAGGCGTCATTGCGAGGAGGGCAACGACGTGGCAATCTGTTTGTAGGATTGTAACTAAAAACCCCCAAACAATAACTTGTTCAGGGATTTTTTCAATGGCTAAATGAGGCCTTCATTAAAACTAATCTTCAACCTTTCCCCTATTATTTTCAGGTGTTTTAACCAACAACAAATGATACGGGTCCACTCCTACTTCTATAGGTTTTTGATCGACTTGAATACGCAACTCCGTATGAATTTCTGTTATCAAATGCATCTTTTTATACAATTCAATTTGAGTTACTTGTCCATCTATTTCTTGAGTTCCGAAGACCACAATTTCTACAAAATCATTCAATTTTAAGGAAGATATTTCACTGTTTTCTGTGGTATATATAATAGAATCATCCGATTCATACAAACGATTTCCATAAATATCAGTACTGAATTTACTCAAATTAAAGTCAAAAGTTACTAGATGACTTCCATCTTCGTTTTGACTACTTTCAACTTCCAAAACCTCAATGTCATGTAAGATGGTGTTTTCAAATAAATCACTAATCACATAGTGTAAATCATCCGGAGTAACAGCTCTAAAATAGGCCAATAAATCGTCGCTAGTAGCATACCTATGTTGATCAAAATCAGGGTCAAAAGCGTTCCAATCTTTTATAAAACGTTGCAAGGCTGTATTCACCGCTTCTTCACCAATGTATTCTTGCAAGGCATACATAGCAATGGCTCCTTTTTGGTAATAGATATATTCCTGTTTCTCTACTAATTTCAAGGGCAACTCCCCTATTTTCTCTTTAGATTTACCCTTAAAATAGGATTTCATTTCTCCTTTTAGAAATTGGCGTACTTTTTCTTCAGAATACTGATGTTTTAAAACCATCAATGCTGAATATTGAGATAAGGTCTCCAAGACCATGTTTTTACCTTGTACATTGGCTGCTACTACTTGCAATCCCCACCATTGATGGGCAATTTCGTGAGCGGTAATATAGGACACCATATCCACATCGCTGTTATCATCAATGTCCAAAACAAAACCTAGACCTTCAGAAAACGGTACGGCCGTTGGAAAAGATTGTGCAAATTCAGCATACCTCGGAAATTCCATGATTCGTAATTGTTGGTAAGGATACGGACTAAAATTACTGCTGTAATAGTCAAAACTCGCTTTCATAGCCGCCATCATTCGTTCTAAATTATAAGCATGACCTTTGTGATAATAGATTTCTAAATCAATAGGTTGAGACAATGGATTTGTCTTGGAGGTCCATCGGTCTTTTTTTACTTCGTACTCAGCAGAAACGATGGAATAAAAATGAATCATTGGAGTTTCCATTTTATAATGAAAATAATTGCGATTGTTGGAGGTCCACTTCTTAAGTAGGTTTCCTGGGGCTATGGCAGTTTGATTGGCATCGGTTCCAAGAACCATTTCAAAATCTATTGTGTAACCATCATCACCATTTACAGCATTTTTTATTTCTAGAGGATGTTGTTTTCCTGCCATATTCAATTTAGGTTCTAAATCAACTTCAGCTCTATCATCAGYATCCCTTAGTTCATATTTATTAGTGTAACCCAAAGACGGAAAATGGTTGCTGTTAAAAAATGTTCCATTGTGTACAATGTGAAAATTGGAATCATTGGCTTCAAAACCAGTTGTTATAAACTGTTGAGTAAAAGACATTTTTAGGGTATCTCCTACTTGTAGTGGTGTTTGCAAGTGGTATATATGATGCTCAAATTCTTTATAAGTGTCATCTAAAATTGTATTGGTATCAAATTGTACATCCGTTAATTTCACTTGAGAATCCAATCGTTTTTGGATGTGAATGGACTTTATGGCCGCGTCTGTCTTATTGATCAATATATAATTACCTTTCGCTGTATAATCACGAGTTTTGGGATATAATTCGACATTTAATTGAACGCTAACAATGGATGGCTGTGGTAGGTATTCAAACTTTTTCAGTGCTTTTTCATAGCCAATTCTCATTTGTATTCCATTTGCTTTCCCCCAATAGGTGTTCAAAACATTGGTGTTGTAAAAAATAAAACTACCTACTAGAAGGAAGAGTACCGCAACAATGGCTCCTGTTTTTTTCAAAGAACTGTTGCATCTATAGTAGGCTTGTTTCCATCTAATTTTGATATTGGTCTCACTCCCTCGAACTTGAAAAATTGTGGCTATCAGAAAAATGAGTACACAGGCAATACTCCAATAGGCTTTTATCCATAAAAAAGGAGTTAGTAAGTGTCCAAATCCATTCATCTGTGAATAGGTACCTATGTTATTACCTCCAAAATTGTACAATCCGTGGTTATATCCCAATTGATTCAGTAGAACGGTTCCAATAAAGAATGCAAATACGAGTATATAAGCAACAAACTTTTTATTGACGATTGCATGAATGAAAAATGAAATCACCGTGTACAAAGCTAAAAAAGGCATAAAATCGACAAAAAAGCTAAAGAAATACAGACCAAAATCAAATTCATAATAGCCTTGCGAGGCTTGAAATAAGACACCAGATAAAATCAAGCAGCACATTAAAACGCCGTAGATCATAAGTAAACCAATGTATTTACCTAATAAATTGATCAGGTCACTGCTAGGTAAGGCATCGTAAATTTGGTCAATATTTAATGCTCTTTCTTTCCAAATTAGCTCACCAGAATAGAATACCAAGATGATGATAAAAAAGTAGCCCGACATTTCTAATAACTCTTCTATGATAAAATAAGTAGCTGGAAAACTGTCCACTCCATATACGGTTCCTAGGCTAATAGAATTTGCAAAAATGATGAGCATGGCACAGCCAACAATCGCCCAAAAAGAGATTTCTTTTAGGATAGACTTAAAATAAAAGAGTGAGTTTAGTCCCAATTGCTTTAATTTGGAACCAAAACTATTACTTATAGTAAAGCTAGGTAACACGCTGTTAATATGGCTTTTATCAATGATGATTGTAGTTAGTTTTTTTGTCTTTTTAGATGTTTTAATTAGGTTGTAATTAAACCGTTGATATCCAATAGCAAATATGAGAATACCAATAGCTATCCAAAATAGTTTTGAATACAATAGCACATCATTGAAAGGAATTAATTGACTATTCTTGGCTTCCACAGTCCAATTTTTGGTCATGGTAGAGAGTGTATTCATAGAAAACGGGTCCAAGATGGCGGACAAAAATTCATTTTCTATGTTACGGGTCAGCATAAAAATCACAAAGGTGATGAGCCCTTGGGTGTACACTACAATCAATTTTTTACTCAAGGCACCACTGATAAAAAACAAGGCAGCACCAAAAAATAATATTGGGAGTACTACGGTAAAAAATGGCTGAACATACACCATAAAATCATAAGGATTTAAGTCATTTGCATTTCTCCAAGGCAAGAATTCTCCAAGGGCATTCCCCCAAATTAGTGCAGAGAATATGAGAATTAGTATTACAAACGAACCGAGAAAACGTCCCAATAGGTAGTCTCTTTTTTTAATGGGATTCACAAATATTAAAGACTCAATATCGTGTTCAGCATCTCTGAGAATGGGGACTCCCATAATCATGGAGGCAATCATCATAGTGATTCCAGTAAGGGCACCCATTGTCTTTGCAATAATAATAGGCGCGTTTTTTTTGACAAGTCCAATGTCAACTCCGCCATACATAAAATCAACGGCGATGATGGAAAAGAAAAACAAGAAGACAAAATAGATATATGTGTCCGCTCTTCTTACTCGGTATTTTAATTCAAATTTAAATATTTCGTAAAGCATTTGGTTGGTGATTAGATGTTAGTATTGAGATATTAGAATTGAGTAGCTTATTTAATCAACAATGAAGGCGCTTTTGACTTTTCGATCTTCCTTTTTCGCTAATACATTGAAATAGACATCTTCCAATCCKGCTGGGATGGCTTCAAAATTATGGTGGGGATCGGTATCACTCAAAATATGGATCACTGGTTTTCCGAGGAATAATTTATCGGCTATTACATTGTATTCTTGTTTGTAGCGATCCAATTCGTTTTTGTGAATAGTTTTTTTATATACCTTCCCTTCTATGTTGGCAATTACATCCATAGGATTTCCTTTTAGCAGTACTTTTCCTTGATTGATGATGGCCATATTGGTACATAATTCCTTGACATCTTCAACAATATGGGTAGATAGAATAACTACCGTACTCTCTCCCAACTCACTCAATAAATTATAAAATCGATTGCGCTCCACAGGGTCTAATCCAGCGGTTGGTTCGTCAACAATAAGTAATTTTGGATTGGTCAACAATGCCTGAGCAATCCCAAAACGCTGTTTCATACCACCAGAAAAACCACCGAAATACTGCTTTCTTTTTTCGAATAAATTGGTTTTGTGCAACAGTGCTTTTACCAATGCTCTGCGTTCAGATTTGTTGGAGATTCCTTTTAAAACAGCAAGGTGATTTAACAATACTTCTGCGGATATCTTTGGATATAGACCAAATTGCTGTGGCAAATACCCCAGTATTTTTCTAAGCTCATGTTTTTGTTTCAATACATCTAAATCGCCCAATGTTACCGTTCCTGAATCCGCTTCTTGCAAGGTTGCCAAGGTGCGCATTAAAGTAGATTTTCCTGCTCCGTTTGGTCCTAATAAACCAAACATACCAGTTGGAATGTCTAAACTTACGTTTTGTAATGCTTGTACGCCATTGGCGTAGGTTTTTGATAAATTATGAATCTGTAAACTACTCATGGTTGTTGTTTTTTGACAAACATACACTGGGTTTACACGCTTTTCAACTGCTTATGACACACCTATGGCTTTTGAGGATACATAGCAACATACAGCTCATAAACCTTAGTTGGTCATCAAGATTGAATAGTTTACCCTGTGCTACCTGTTGTTTGACAGCATGTTTTGTAAACACATTATATAGCCTTAGTTTTGGGCTATGATTTACAACAAACAATATATAAAACGAGGTTTTTTATTGAGCGCCATCGTAGTACTCCTTATTATTTATGGAACCATTTTAATGGAATTGAATATTGAGTTTACAGGTACCTTGTATTTTATTACTGCCCTTTGTATTGTCTGTTACGGAATTGTATTGTATGTATTGAAAAAGACCGGCTTTGYATCTTTTGTATCCAGTGTTCGTAAAAATGAACCATGGGTATTGCTATTTATTTCAGGAATGTTATCAGGAATWGGGGTGTTAAATGCCGAAGAATCAAAGCATCCAGTATTATCAATGGTGTTTTTGGTGTTTTTTATCGCATTATTAATCCTCAGTCGCTTCTATTATAAATACAGAAAAGGACTTAAAAAAGGGAAGGTTAAATTGTCTAAAAAGGCATTGTATTTCCCCTTGTTTTGGTGTTTTTTTATAGGAATTGGCTTTTTACTCTTCGTTTTTGGGGAATCTGAATACAATACCTTATTTATAATCACAAGCTTCTTCTATTTTCCCTTGTTGCTATTTATTGCCATAAGATGGATTTTTAAACAAATTAAAGAGACCATCGCTTTAAAAAATGAACAGAAAAAATCGGAGTTGATGCATTTAAAAAGTCAAGTAAATCCACATTTCTTTTTCAATATGTTGAACAATTTATACGGATTGGTGGGAACTGAACCTAAAAAAGCACAAGCCTTGATTTTGAAATTGTCTGATATGATGCGCTATAGTATTTACGAAGGTGATAAGGAAACCGTTGCTTTAAGCGATGAAGTGGCCTATTTAAAAAACTACATACARTTGCATCAAATGCGYTATCGCAAGRAAATCAACATCGATTTTCARGAYRAYATTCAAGTGGATCATCAAATAACSCCMTTATTGTTTATCATTTTACTGGAGAATGCCTTTAAACATGGMGTGGAAAATTTGASAAGTGATGCTTTTGTAAMWGTGAAGATTRCAAGTACCAAAGARATGATTCAATTTGAYATTCAAAACAATTTTGACCCAGAACAAATTCCAGMAACTYSKGGTATTGGATTGGAWAACATWCAGCGACGTCTGGCATTGGTATATCCAGAAAAACATTCCCTATCTTTCGAAAAAACAGAGAACGTTTACAAAGTACATTTAACTTTACAAATCTTATGATTCGCTATTTAATTATTGACGACGAATACATTGCCCACGACATTATCAAAGGCTATTGTGACATGCTTCCTAATATGGAATTGAAGAAAAATTGTTACGATGCTTTRGAAGCGTTTGARTACCTAAACGAACATCCYRTAGAYTTGATTTTTCTAGACTTGAACATGCCTAAATTAAAAGGRTTYGATTTTTTAAGAACYTTGGATACKCCKCCYAAAGTGATTGTTACCACWGCCTATAGCGAACATGCTTTRGAAGGRTTTGAGTTRAACGTAGTGGATTATTTATTAAAACCGTTTTCCTTTGAACGCTTTTTAAAAGCGGTAAAAAAAGYCASTCCAAAACGGCAAGAAATCAAAGARGTAMYMGCTCCAGTRATCCAACARGAARCGAATCGTTTTTTTATAAAAGGYGATAAAAAAATGCATCAAGTAAATGAGGAAAAYATYCTTTTTATAGAGGCTTTTGGAAATTATACCAAGTTGTTTTTAATTGRTAGCATGATTGTTTGYAACGAGAAAATTTCAGATTTYGAACAGCGATTGCCWAAAAAAGCATTTATAAGAGTGCATAAATCMTTTATGGTAGCMGTGGATAAAATWGCCAGTATYGAACAYAAYAAAATACATATTTTAACACATAAAATACCGATCGGATTGACCTATAAAAGTGTGGTGAATTCCTTGTATAACAACTAGTTTAAGTATTCTAATTGTTTTTTAGAGACTGATAGTCAGCCTTTATTAAAGCTGACTAGTATCACATTGTTTGAAAGAAACGTAATTGAATAACTGATTACCTGTAATAGAATCGATTACACCTTTTAGAAAATCTTAAAAACACCTATTTATAAATACAATGCTTTGTTCAATCTGATTTATAATGATGAGATTTAATTGTCACAAGAAATATAAACATAATAATCTCCATACCCATTGCTAACAGGAATCGTTTTCTTTTTAAAACCTAATTGAGTTCCATCAACAGTTTTATAATACTCCCCTTTCCATGACAACTTTCCATCCGTAGAATGTGCATAATAGTAAAAAATACGATTGTCAGTACTTCTTATGTATTTCTCTTCATAAGTATCAACATTAAACCAYGCTTCCGATTCCCACTCACCATCAAAGTTTAGATATGTAATTGCAATTTGAATGTCTTTATGACATTTATTTTTAAATTTTAATTTATAAATTGCATCTTCCATAGCATCGTATTGCGAGGTGACATTTTTACCTCTTAAAGCGACGCCATTTTCATAAAAATTTTTGAAYCTCTTATTACTWTSCGGATAATTGAAATACCATTCACCGTGCTTTTCATTATCCTTGTATTCTCCTTTTTCCTCAAGATCRCCATTCTYATAATAGAGTTCATRCGCTCCCTGATAATCTCCATTCTCATCTATTAAATATTTCCTTTTCAATTGCCCATTYCCATAATATTTCCAATGAGCCCAGGTTCCTACTTCTTCWGGCCCCRTACCYATACCAYMAGRTCTTGGTTCRAKWTTTCCCTTTTTATRAGGAGCTCCATCTACAAAGTATATTTCTGCCCATCCATTTTTACTTCCGTCTATAAATGTRGTAGATTTATTTAAATTTCCATTTTCATAATATTCTTTATGTACCCCTTCCTCTTCTCCATSAATATATGYTCCTGTTTTTTTAAAWTTTCCATTTTCATAATATTCTTTATGCATTCCTTCTTGTACATCTCCATCACCTAATTCACCAATTGTTTTTAATTGCCCATTTYCAAAGTAAGTTTTGACYAAACCTTCTGTCTTGCCWTTTATAAYCGTAGCCATCGCCTTTAGYTTTCCGTTTTCGTAATACGATTTRCATRGACCATTGAGTTCCCCATTTAWATAAGTAAGACTACTCTTTAGTTGCCCATTGTCGTAATATTTTTTCACTTCACCATTTTGAGCATTTGTAATAGTGATAAAAAGTAGCAATAGTATTGCGTATAGATTTTTCATGTTCGTTTCATGTGTTTAAAATTTTGTGTGACTAAAAATATTTCAAAATTTGAGAACCCATGTAAGTACTCGTTACACTCGTTCTCACATAAATTTATTTTAATCATACACCTGCGTGTATTTTTTGGTTAAAAAAATTCATGTTCATTTCATAATTATTGAAGATTAAAACTTAGAGGATTTATGTAATTTAGTGAGGGAGCGTTTCGAGTTTGTCTAGCAGGAAGCCATGGCGGCCTGTTTTTTTGCAAGCGTCTATAGCATGAAATCATAGATTAATTTGTTTAGTTAGCTCTTACAATATACGGAAATAGTTGAATTTCAGCTATGCTCAATTAATTTATGTAGCACTTAGTGTAAAAAGTGATTAATACCGCCAACTAGTCTGTTATCTGTGTTTTCCTTTTTGTGTGGGTGAATCTACTCGCTGAAAAACCTCAGGTAAGTCCGTCCTCTCTCTTGCAGTAGCATAATGGAAGTAGTTATTGGATGTATTTATTAGCTTCAATCCAAGCGTTCATTGCCTGTTTAAATAGAATCTTACAGGTAGCTACAAAAATTAGCGCGCTACAAAATCAAAAGAGGTTGAACAGCGATTGCCAAAAAAAGGTTTTATAAGAGTGCCTAAATCCTTTATGGTAGCAGTGGATAAAATAGCCAGTATCGAACATAATAAAATATATTTTAACACATAAAATCCCGATTGTATTGACCTATAAATTGTGCTGAGCAAGCGAACCCATTCTTAACGTAAAACATCCGTTCATATGGAGTAAACAATTTAATTAAAGTTGTTTAAGTGATCTAATTATTTGTCAATTTTAAAATAGGTAACTTTATAGAAACTTAAAAACTGGCTACGATGGGATATTTAGGGAATTTTTTTATCGCAATAGATCAATTAGGAAACGTTTTGGCGGGAGGTAACCCAGATAATACCGTTTCTTCTCGTGTAGGATTTTACAATAGTAGTAATTATGTAAAAGGGAATGCTCCTTGGCAATGGAAACTATTTGCACAAATAATAGATACTACATTTTACCCCATCGACGGAGATAATCATTGTCATGAAGCGTATTATAATGATGCTGGGGAAGTTTTTGATCCAGAAACAAACGATTTTTTAATCTTTTTGGTTGGTTGTTTTGTGGTGCCTAGCTGTATTCTAATTGGACTGTTGTTATACACATTATTCGTTCTTAAGTTGGTTACTCCCAAAAATATTGATAGAAATAAAAAAGTAAAAGCGCGTTTAAAAGCTGCTACATCAAAACTAAAAGGAACCATGCACGAACTGGATAAACACGTAGTTCGTTCAGATATTGAAATGTTAGAGAATGCTATGTCATCTAAAATAATGAGTGATTTACTAGTCGATAAAATAAAAGGAAAAATGCATTTATAAAACAGCATGAATCAATAGCAAAATAGATGCATATGCTGCATTGTAAAGTTAATTCTATAGTTTAACTAATTGGATAGTATGACCACTAAAAACAGCACTCAACAAAATTAAAAAGGTTGAAGAGCGCTGTTTCATCTGTTTGTTTTAAACTGTACTAAAACAATTCAATAATAAGGGTGTTTTACGATTATAACCGCACAGTATTATCTACAATGTTTTCATCATTTCTAGTAATAAAAGGGTCTATACTAATATAATTAGGCAACGTATCTACGGTAATTATAATTTGATTAGTTCCAGTTATTACACGGTGCTTTTTATAATAATTGGCACCAATAGTTGTTATTTCACTGGGGTGTTTATCAAATAACCCGATATAAAGTGCTTCGTTTATCTCTATTTTTTTAGATTCTCCATTATCAATTATCAGATTTCTTTTGGCATCAATTTGTATACGTATTTCATAGTTTCCTGTGTTCAATTTCTTATAACTAGTTTCCTCAATAGCTACATCATATAAAATGGTACGTTTAAACCAATCGTCAATTAGAATTTGTTGTTCACTAGTACTTACTTTATATAATTCCTCTAAAAAATCGAGTGTAATCACTTCAAAATCTGCATTGTCCCTATAGCTATCCGCCAAATTCTTTAGCACGTTGTTCAAATTAACTTCTCCAATTAAATCGCGTAAAGCAAGCATTGCTGTATAACTTTTCCCATAAGATAAATAACTTTGTCCAAAAACTAAATACAAAGGAGGTTCGGTAGTTGAAGCATAAGCCCTTCCTCTAAAATAACGTCTGTTGGCAGTTTCGCCTAACTGGTACACCGCTTTTTTTCCATAGTGTTTCTCCATCACTATAGCTTCGGTATATTTTGCAAATCCCTCTATAAATAACGAAGCACCTTCCACTCCTTTTGGAAGTAACACATGTCCCCACCATTGGTGCGCTACCTCGTGAATACTTCGCTTTGCTACAAGGTTAAAGCTATTAGAATTTGTAATATCGGTTAAATACAGGCGATCTTCCGTCATTGTAATTAAACCAGGATGAGCAAAACCACCCATGGGCCAAGTGCTCGGAACTTCAACAATTTTAAGACTTTCTGTGGGGTAAGCTCCAAAATTATCTAAACAATAATCCAGCGCTTGCAAACTGCTTTTTTGAATAGTATCTATATTAAATGCATGCTCTTTATTAAAATACTGACTTACTTTAATATTCCTGAAATCGATTTCTTTTGTGTGATAATCACCTGCTAAATAAGCAATTGTTGGCATTACTTCTGTCCTTGCCTTATAGTGATAATAATTCCTAGCCCCTTTTGTCCATTGTTTTTCCAACGTCCCTATACTCAATCCTGTAGCTAAAGTATCCGTTGATAAGACTGTTTCAAAACTTACTTTTGACAATCGATTTTCATGAACTGACAAGTGAATATCGCTCGTAATTCTATCCTCTAATTCTGGTAAATTTCGCTTTTTTCTTTCAAAATTGTTTTGAATTTCTAGACCTTCTCTGTACGATAAAATAGGTTCAAAACTGCGTTGCGTTATATAAGAACCTCCTTCTACAATACCTTTGTCTGTAGTAAAACCTACTAGTTTTTTCTCAAAAGAATAGGAGAATTTAACCTTTTGATGCACTTGAATGGCAGGTTTCATTAAAAACAAATAGGTACCATAAATGGTATCTTTTTCCAATAAAACTCCGTTTTCTAATGAAATGCCGTTTAAAGGAAGTCGCACAGAAATAAAAACAGTATCAATCGGGTTGCTTCCATTATTTCTAAGCGTATTTTCTGCTTTTACAGTATATCTTCTTTCTTTTGCAAATAGATCCAATTGATTTTTGATGCCGACTAGACTCAAGGATTTTAAATTTTCCCATTGCTTAAATTTACGCTCGTAGTTTTCTTTATAATCGAGTCTTTCCTCCACAGTAGTATATTCTTGAATMACATTAATATTATAGTAAATACTAGCTCCTGAAGCCATAAAAACACATAATAAAAGACCCATACATATAAGTGATACTTTATTGGTAAATACCCCTAATTGCTTCCCGTTTTCAACAAATCGCTTTACAAGTCCCCTTTGCCAAAGTTTGAAAGATAGAATGGATAGGATGGCTCCAAAACTCAACCAGTACAAGGCAAGGTTATTAAACATCTTACTAGCTTGGGAAATCCCTACCATATTACTAAATGATATCCTAGGTAAAAATGAAGGACTAAATWAGSRATRMTYAANACCAAATAAAGGTGCTTTTAAGGCAAAAAGTATAATCAAGCCCGTTAAGCCCATTCCTAAAAATTTGTTCGAAACCAAACTTTGAACAAATAATCCAAGCATGGCAAAAACAAGACTTAATACACCATAATGATAAAAMACACTCAAGTATACTACCATATCAAACTGGTGAAATCCTTTAGAAATTTGAAAAAATACACATAGTACTATGGCTGTTATGATTAAAATAGCAGGCAATAAAATTAAGCTTAGAAACTTTGCACTAAAAAATACCCAATTTTCAACTGGAGTACAATCTATAATTTCAGAMATTTTTACACTTCTTTCTCTCCAAACTAATTCTCCACTATAAAAAACTACCAATATGACACTAAAAATACTTAATGGATCAACAAATAATTCTATCAATAAATTGGTGAATGGATACAGACTATCTCCGTACTGCCCTCCACCGTTAATAGTAGAATTAATACTGGTAAACACAATAATTACCCACATTATTAAAATGGCCAAAAAAGGGATACTTTTAAAAATAGATTTCAATTCTAAGCGACACAAATTTATGAAAGCGCTTAGCTGGTAATTTAAATTAATAACAACAGGGGTTGTTTTATACGCTTGTACAGCTATTTTAGCTTTGCTGATTTTTATTTTTTTAACATTCTTTTTGTTTAATGTTCTAAATGAGAACACTTTGTAAGTAATAGTTAAAACAATTCCGGAAAACAATACCCAAATCAGTCTATTCGCTAARAACAAACCTGATAAGGACAATAATTGCTGGTTTTTGTCAAAAGCAGTCCAATATTGCGTTTGCTCAAAGAAAGCTGAAATTCCAAAAGGGTCCACTAAAGAAGCCATGACCATACTCTCAGGAGATGCGGGTACGGCCTGTGCCATTAACGGTGAATTTAAAAACATGGCGCATATAAAATAGAGCATGTATATAAATACGGCACTTACATAGGTTGCAATATTACTTTTTGTCAAGGTACTAACAGTAAAAATAATACTGGAACATATGAATATATTTGGTATGGTAAAGAATAACCAGGGTTGTAAGTAAATAAAAACATTAAAGTTTGCCAACCGTTCTGGATCTAAATCTGAAAAGTGTATCGCTGAGGCATACCCAATATAAAAGGGGCTAAAAGCCAACAAACTAAAAATAAATACACCCAAAAAGCGTGACCAGAAATAGTCTCTTTTCAAAATGGAGGTGCTATAAATAATAGCTTCCATATGGTGATGCCTATCACGTAGAGCAGCACTTATAGCAAAAAACATGATGATAAATACAGCTCCTAAACTAAATATTCCTGCATGAAAATTTACTTGATAACTGGCATTAAAATTCACCATGTTTTCCGCAAACCCTTGCCTACCAACAAAAAATCCCAATCCTAAAAAAAGCAATGCAAATAATGGTAATGCACGTTGCTTTCCTTGATAAAACACTTCGAACTTAACTAATTCTTTAAACATAACTTTCAGTTTTTGCGTTGTTTTTTGAA
The DNA here is from genome assembly GCA_002401385.1 of Flavobacteriaceae bacterium. Classification (GTDB taxonomy): domain Bacteria; phylum Bacteroidota; class Bacteroidia; order Flavobacteriales; family Flavobacteriaceae. The sequence continues at coordinate 15,535 of NVSY01000009.1, forward strand.
CTGTCTAATTGTTTTAAAGTGCTGAAATACAAATCTTCCAAATTAGCGACTTCTTTGTTAAAACTTGCATCTGGTTGCGTGTCAGCAAATACTCTTATTTGTGTTTCTCCCTCAATTAATTTGTTAGAGATAACAAGGTGCTTTTCTTTGTAGTTGCTCAAGGTGGATTTTTCAATCCTTTTAGACCAAATCTTATTTTCAATGGCAGTAATTAAATGACTCGGTTTTCCTGTTAGAACAATTTGACCTTTATCTAAAATGGCCATGTTTTTACATAAATCTCTAATATCTTCTACAATATGTGTAGATAAGATTACAATAACGTTCTCACCTATTTCGCCTAACAAATTCAAAAACCTATTCCGCTCTTCCGGATCTAAACCTGCAGTGGGTTCATCTACAATTATTATTTGTGGATTTGCCAATAGTGCTTGAGCTATTCCAAAACGTTGGCGCATTCCTCCAGAAAAAGTATGAACTTCTTTTTTTCTATGCTCGTATAAATTTACCTGTTGTAATAGGGATGTTACTTGATTTTTTCTTTCTTTAGAGTTAATAATTCCTTTTAAAACCGCTAAATGATCTAATAATTTTTCAGCAGATATTTTTGGGTACACACCAAATTCTTGGGGGAGATACCCCAATTGTTTTCTTATTTCTTGGGGTTCCTTCAAAATATCTGCACTATTAAAGGAAATACTTCCAGTAGAGGGTTCCTGTAAAGTGGCAATGGTTCGCATTAAAGAAGACTTTCCAGCACCATTTGCTCCTAGAAGACCAAACATCCCATTATTAATATGAAGGTTTATAGTGTCTAAAGCCATCACACCATTGGCATAAGTTTTAGATAAATTTTTGATAATTAGTGTATTCATAAACAAGTTGTATTTGATTGAATTGCTAATTAATGACAGCAAATCCTTATTCAGAAATAAATGTGACAAACGGATACTATTTTAGGCTAAACCCTTAATAGATTGTACAAATAACGTTTGACCTAATTAGATGCATGTTTATGTAAAAAATGATACTGTCTAACAAAAAACTTGTAAAATTTAGTGATACACGGTACATTTGAAACATGATAGAATTTCTAAAAAAATACGCTGCATTTATAATTGGCTTCTTTCTGGTTGTTTTTGCGCTTTTTCTATTGCATACTTTAAAATTTATTGATATTCCGGACGATGCACCTTTGGAAGTTATTTTGATAAGTTCATTTTGGTGGATGCTAGTATCTATTCCTATTCATAAGAGACACTATTTAAAAACAAAAAAGGTAGCATTGCTTAAAATTGGAGCTGTGATATTGGTTTTTTTTGTAGCTGTTATTGTGGATAGTTTTATGAAAGTACCCGATAATCCGATTACCTTTTCCTTATTACTTCTATTTTGGTTGGGATTTGTATATGTATTAGTTCCTACTTTTATGAAAAAATACTGGAAATTGATCGTGTTTATTTATGGTTCTTCATTAATCTATTTCCTTTATGTGAGGTTGTTTTATGGTGATTTTGATTTTTATCAAGAAAACACAAAACAAATGGCTTTTATTTTGTTTTTCGTCCCTATTCCTGTGTTATTTTGTTTGTGGATATACGAACAGTGGAAATGGTTACAAAATTTAAAAGCGGAAAAAACGAATGCCGAATTAGCCATGTTACAAAGTCAGATAAATCCACATTTTTTCTTTAATACATTGAATAACCTGTATGCGCTGAGTATTACCAATAACAAACAAGCTCCTGAAGTAATTTTAAAACTTTCAGATATGATGCGTTATACTATTTATGAAGGAAAAAAAGATAGTGTGCCTTTACAAGATGAAATCAATTATTTGGAAAATTATATTGATTTACATAAAATAAGATATCATAAAAGTGTTGTTTTTAATTTTGAAAAAAACATTATATTAGGAGACACTATTGCACCGTTATTGTTTATTATATTGTTGGAAAATGCCTTAAAACACGGAGTAGAAAGTTTGACGCAAAATGCTTTTGTAAACATGAAAATCAGCAGTAATGAACAAGAAATAAATTTTAGGATCTCTAATAATTTTGATATTAAAGAGTTGAATGCTGAAAAGGGAATTGGTTTAGTGAACTTAAAACATCGGTTGGCATTAATTTACCCCAACAGGCACCATTTAAACATAATAAAAAAGAAAAACATATTTACCGTTGAGTTAAAAATTCTAAAAAATGATTAAATATATAATTATTGACGACGAACCATTGGCACACGAATTGATTGAACAATTCTGTGGCATATTACCTCATTTACAACTAGAAAAAAACTGTTATAATGCCTTAGAAGCCATGCAGTATCTAAATGAAAATAGCGTCGATTTTATGTTTTTAGATTTGAATATGCCAAAATTGAAAGGTTTTGATTTTTTGAGAACGCTGTCCAACCCTCCTAAAGTAATTGTAACTACAGCCTATAAAGAATATGCCCTTGAAGGGTTTGAATTAAATGTGGTGGACTATTTGTTAAAACCCTTTTCGTTTGAACGTTTAATTAAGGCCGTAAACCTAGCAATTGAAAAACCAAAAGTACTTTTAAAACCAACTACTGAACCAACAATTAAAGAGCAACGCTTTTTTATAAAAGGAGATAAAAAACACCATCAAGTGTTGAGTTCAGACATTCTTTATATTGAGGCTTATGGTAATTACTGTAAAATATATTTTAAAGAAAGAATGATATTGAGTCATGAAAAAATATCATCCCTAGAAATTTCTCTAGATTCAAATAGCTTTATTCGTGTACATAAATCATTTATAGTCTCAAAAGACAAAATTAATACCATATCAGGGAATAGGATACATATTTTAGAACACGAAATCCCCATTGGACAAACTTACAAGACCACCGTGAATGAATTATTGTAAATCCGTTGTAATTAGGGCAGAGACAAATTCAAAGGCAATTATGCTACTTGTGAAAAAATAACTAGTAAAGAAATCATACTTTCAAACTTAAGATAAGCAACGATTAAGTAAAAAAACAACTTACTCGTTGCTATCTGTTTGAAGATTATTGTAATTCTAACTGTTTTTTCTGGATAAATTCTGCGGTACATTTTTCGTTCCACAACTCCATAGATTCAACACACATTCCAGCTACAATAGCAGCATATCGCATGCATTTCTTTATGTCATACCCTTTTTGATGACCATATAAAAAACCGGAAAAGAACGCATCGCCAGCTCCATTTGCATTTTTCATTTTAAAGGCATCAAAAATAGGTTGTGTAATCCACTCTCCAAATTCGTTTAAGGCCGTTGCTCCATCTTTTGCATGTGTACATACCACCAGTTTTTTACCTTTTTTAATTTGACTTTTCATAAATACTTTATAATTAGGCAAATTATCAGAACTTAAAAATATATAATCAGCAGCATCTATAAAATCTTGATGGTACTGGTTTTTTCCATCATAATCATGTAAATCTGTCCAAATAGTCTTGTTTAAATGGACACACATGTCTATTGCATATCTACAGTAATTGGCAATATTTAGGACTACATAATCGGCTTTTTTAATAAATGGAGCTAATTTTAAATAATCCACATTAGGAGTATCACTACTTGGGTTGATAAAAATAGAAATGCGTTCTCCTTCTGCATTTAGTATGTTCAAATGTCTTTCCGTGCCTTTTGGATCTATATCTGTTAAGAAATGCAATAAAGGTTTGTTTAAATAGGATTTTACATGAGTTGCAAATGTATCATCCCCCACTAAGGCATGAAAATCTACTCGAAATCCAAGGGTAGCAAGTGATAATGCTTTTCCTGCTCCAGTATTTCCAATGGTTTCTTTAAAATGACAATTATGGATGGTTTGTGGGGTGTTTCCGGGTAATTTATCCAAGGTGATTACCGAATTATAAGAAGCTCCTCCCATAACAAATACATGACTCATTATTTCTGAAGTTGTAAGATGATAGCAGTATTTGCCTTGAGAGAAATATGTTTTAATTGTTGCTGTTTCTCTTGGGTAATAATATTTGTTCCACGAGAAAATCCAGTTAGGTTTTCTTTAAACCTTGTCAAATTAAAATCAGCATAAAAACGCTTACTATTATTAAGTATCACCATAGTAGAAGTTGTTTCCGTATGTCTGAAATACACATAAACATCGTTTAAAGGTTGGTAATGCGTGAGTGTTCCATGATGAATTTCGACCGCGCTTTTTCTCCATTTTAAAATACGACTTACAAAAGTATGCAGTTTGTTTTCCTGTGTACTCCTACCCTCTTTTGTAAAAGCATTTCTTTKGTCANMCWTCCNAWCCTCCWGGRAAATCTTTTCGCAATWGMCCRTCGGGTTTATCRCCYTCAAAAGCCAATTCATCGCCGTAATAAAGTTGCGGTATACCTCTTGTAGTCAGTGTAAAAGCCATGCTTAGTTGCAGTTTCTCTATATCATTATTTAAAAGAGAATACAAACGCCCTACATCGTGATTTCCATTAAATATTTTATTGTTTGCTGCATTACCGTACACAAAGTCTTCCGCAAGTGTCTCATATAAACTATAGGTTTTTCCTTCCGTTCCAAAAGCTTTTAACTGTGCGTAATACAAAGGGTAATCACACACACTAGTTACGTGAGATGTGAAACCATCATTATTCATACTTCGGTTATTCCAATAAGATAAGGAAGATGCTTTTGATTCCCACGTTTCAGCCACTATATAGAGCATTGGGTATTCGAGTTTCATTCGCTGAATCCAACCATCCATTACCTGCTTATTTGGATATGGATAGGTGTCCATTCTAATACCATCCAATTGCGCATATTCCACCCACCAAATGGAATTTTGAATCATGTACTGCGCTAATAATGCATTGTCTAGATTTAAATCTGGTAAATTTCTATCAAACCAACCACGTGTAAAAAGATTGGTGTCAATTTCTGAGGCGTGTGGATCTGAAGCTATAATATTAGTAAAACTAGTTTGAGTATAACTTTCCCATTGATTGAGCCAATTGTTAGTGGGTAAATCTTTCATCCACCAGTGTCCTGCACCAATAYGATTGAACACTTGATCCATAATTACTTTCATTCCTTTTTTATGAAAAACAGCTACAAATTCGAGGTACTTTTTATTGCTTCCAAAGCGTGGATCCGTTTTATAAAAATCTGAAATTCCATAACCGTGATATGAATATTTTTCTTGATCGTTTTCTAATGTTGGATTAAGCCAAATTGTAGTGACACCTAAATCGCTTAAATAATCACTATTATTTATAATCCCTTGGATATCACCCCCATGTCTGCCATCGTCATTTTTTCTATCAACTTTCTCTAAAGTACTAAAAGTGCTGTCGTTAGAAGTATTCCCGTTTGCAAACCTATCTGGAGTAATTAAATACATAACATCCGACGCGGTAATGCTTTGCGAGGTAGATTCGTAATTTCTTTTGTTCGACAATGGATACGTATAAGCAGTGGTGACATTGCTTGGGTCAGTGAAATTAAGAATTAAATTTCCAGGACTCGTTTTTTTACCAATATGAAGATGCAAAAACAGGTAATTAGGACTTGTTACTCTGGAGGTACTATCTAGACGAACTCCATTGTAATTTACACTTATTTTACTTTTAGCAATTTGAGGTCCGTAAACTAGCAATTGTAACGTTTGTGTCTCCATTCCAATATACCAATTGGGTGGTTCTACACGTTCAATTGTTTGATGCTGTCCATAAAAAATAGTACTAAAAAGTATGCAGGCGAGTGTGTTTAAGAAGTTTTTTAAAGAATAGTTCATAAATATGTTTTTAAAATGATTTCTCAATAGTACAATAGAATCCCTTTAAAATCAGGGCCTGTGTACAAACAACCACTTGTTACATTTAGAAAACCAGTCTAATACCTATTTGATTTGTGTGAGTGTATTGTATTTCTCATTTTTTTTCTGATTTTTGCARGACAGTAAAKAAAAATGAATTTAAATAATAACCCATATAAAGTTATAGTGAGAACAATTGTGCAACATCTGTTGTATTGGTTACTCGTAGTRTTGTTTTTTGGKTTTATTTGGGGAAGCTATGACAATGATTATAGTAGAAATTTGAGCATACAACTCTTTAGCTTACCTGCTAGAATGTTTGTTGTATATGTAACTATTTACTGGGTGTTCCCCTTATATTTTAAAACCAAAAAAAAACGAATATTTTTAATTTATTTGTTGATACTAGTAGTCGCAACCGTTTTAATTCAACGTCCAATTGTACAATTTTATGTGGCTCCTCACTACTTGCAAGGTTGGGAAACAGCCAACTTTTTTGCCTTGACTGTGTTAATGAATACCGCATTAGATGTTAATATTACGGCATTAATTCCTTTGGGATTTTCGTTCTTTGAACTCTGGAAAAAAAACGAAAATCCAGTCAATAAATTGGAAGCTAACTTTATACTGTTGAAAGTAGAAAAAACATATCAAAAAATATATCTAACAGATATTAAATACATTGAAAGCCTAAAAAATTATATTAGAGTAGTATGCGTAAGTAAAGATATAAAAGTACTTAAAAGTCTGTTGTCTGTAGAAAAAGAACTTCCTAAGAAGGATTTTATTAGAGTGCATCGTTCTTTTATTGTTCGTAAAGCTTGCATCCAAACTTTTTCACCTAGTAAATTGAAAATAGAGCAAAATACCATTCCAATTGGAAGAAAGTATAAAGAATTTGTCAAACAACAATTAGGATATATCTAAGCCCTGGTTTTAATTTTATGAATTAAGTAAATTACAATTGCCAATCCTCCACATGCCGAAAAACCAATAAACATAGGCAAGGCCGTAGTGCTGATAAAACTACCAATAAAAATACTGATAGGAACCGAAAATAAGGTGGCTACAAAACCGGTAATCGCCGCTCCTATTCCTGCAATATGTCCTATGGGCTCCATCATTAAAGCACGTGTATTTCCAAATATAAACCCTAACATAAAAAATTGTATTCCGAAAAACAGCACGAGTATTTCAACTGGGGGATTTATTGAATTTGCAAAGAGTATTACATAACTAATTGAAGTTATAAAAAAACCGATCAAACCATTTCTTAAAAGTTTTTTCATGCCGTATTTCATAACTAATTTTGCATTCAAAAACGTAGCAGTTCCTACAGTAATTGCAAGACTCGCAAATATATAAGGGAATTCGTCTACCAAACCATATTGAAGCTGAAAAACCTGCTGAGAAGCACTCAAATACACCATAAAAGCACCTGTTATCAACGCAGAAATACCTGTGTAAGCTACCGTTTGTTTATGTCTAAAAGTTTCTTTTGTTCCGCGTATAAGTGTTTGAATAGTAAAAGGGATTCTGTTTTCTTTGGCCAGTGTTTCAGATTGGCGTTTTGCAAACCAAATACAAATAATAATGGCGGCTATCAATTGCACATAAAAAATGGACTGCCAAGAAAAGGCATCCAAGATAAATTTCCCGAGTGCAGGTGCAATGGTCGGTACAATTAAAAATATAACTGTTACAAAAGACATGATTTTCGCCATATAATCGCCGCTGTAGCTATCTCTAATAATAGAAATACTCACCGTTCTAGCGGCAGAAAGACCTATTCCTTGAAGAATTCTTCCAGCAACCATCATTTCTATACTATTCGAAAAAACACAGATAAAACTAGCAATTACATACACGAAAAAACCTATATAAACCACTTTTTTTCGTCCCAAAGTATCTGACAAAGGACCAAAAAATAACTGTCCTATACCCAAACCTAAAAAAATCATGATTATGAGTAATTGACCGTCGTTTGCATTTTTCATACCAATATCTGCTCCTATTTGCTGTAAAGCAGGCAGTAAAGCGTCTATAGAAAGTGCTACCATGGCCATCAAGGATGCCATTAAAGCAATGAATTCAAACTGGGATATTTTTTGTACTTTCATAAGCTGCAAAAATAAGTCTATTTAATTRATTAACCCNTGTAGATTTATCTTAATATATTTGTCCYTAAAMATTTTATAATTATGAAAAAAGAAGCCCTRAATTATTTGTTTATYRCRCTWGGTTGTGGATTAATGGCCCTCGGTMTTGTTGGKTTTTTAAGYCCTAATAATATTGCWACYGGTGGTATTGCGGGCTTATCAATTATTTTACATTCRTTATTTGATATCCCCATGGGACTTGTATTTGGTTTGATGAATRTMCCKCTYCTATTGGTGAGTATTAAATATTTAGGAAAGTATTTTGCAATCAAATCTASTGTTGCTATYGTATTGATTGGKKTGTTTATMGATMTATTGGCAAAARTAGTGCACTTAGAAGCATTGAGTACAGARCCWTTATTGGCAACCTTGTAYGGAGGTGTYGTAATTGGTGCTGGACTTGGGTTTATTTTTAAAGGTGGTGGATCTGCTGGTGGTGGAACTATTATTGCGCGTATTGTCACGTCAAAAACAAGTTTAAAAACAAGTACTGTTATTTTGTTTTTGGATGTCATTGTAGTTATGGTGGCAGGTATTGTATTCAATAGTATWGAGTTGGCTTTATGGAGTATGATAAGTATTTTTACAGCAGCCAAATTGATTGACACCATTTTAACGGGTCGTCCAAATGAAATTATTGTACATATTTCTTCCTATAAACCATTGGCTCCATTAGGACTATTAATCAAACAAAAGATTGGAGTTTCAGGAACCACTGTGAACGGAAAAGATATGGCTCAAAAAGAGGATAAAGACATCATTTTTGTGGTTGTTCCTAAAAACAGACTGAGTTCATTGGAAAATATTGTGAGTAGCTATGACAATGAAGCAAAAATGATTGTAATGGAAGCAACTCAGATGGTAGGAGCTGTTAATTCAGCAGTGTAATATCAGAAAATATAAACCCTAAAGGATGGTTGGAACTGTTAGATTTTTGTCCTTGAAAAGTGACAATTGGTATCCTATAGCCATTGCCTTCATCTATTTTTAATTGAGGTGTAAGTTTGAATACACCTCAATTATCAACAGTTAATTTCGCGGTACTCTATTGTGGTTTTAAGTAGCGATATAATTTTTTCTTATGGGTACTATCCAACAATTTCCAATTTTCAAGTGATTTTTCAGGGAGCTTTTTGAGCTGTTTTCTAGTCACTATTAAACCTGTAGGTTTGTAAGGTTGCAGTTGTTTTAACTCATCTAAATTTATAGATTCTACAGTTCCACTACTGTAAAACTGTGAAGAATAGCTTTTTTTTCCAAAGTGATAGAAATGGTCTATTTCAGTATTTTTTTGAATCAGCCACTTATCGGTTTTACTATAATAGCTAAGGTGTGAAGTACTAAAACTAAACAAACCAAGAATCAAACCTATAAAAGGAATAGCAAAAGCAACCGTGAACCAGGTCTTCTTATTTTTAACAGTTTTCCAATAATGACAAACAATAAGTGCTATAGGAACCAATACGGGCATGATATAAGGATGAATCAAGCTTTTAGATACACTGAAGAATAGCGGAGTCCAAAGGAGCCAACACAATAAAAATACGATCCAATTTTGTTGGAATACCTCGCTCCTGTTTTTCCATAATTTAGAGATACTTAATAGGATCCAGGGCAATGCAAAAACAAGTAAAAACCCCCATATAATACCCAATGGTTGAACTTTAGGGAAACCGTATTTGTCACCTTGCCAATTGCTGTCAAAAAAGCGTTTAAAATGTTCTCCAACAATAAAATAATCGAAAAATCCAGGGCTGTTTTTCTCTGCCAAGTAATACCACGGAAAAGCAACAATCATAACAATGGCAGTTCCTGAAAACCAAGGGATGGTCTTAAGTAATTTCTTAAATTGTCTTGTGTAAACTGTCCATACAAACATGGGAGGCAAGCAAAGAATAAATATGATGGGTCCTTTCGCTAAAAGTCCGAGTCCCAATCCAACAAACAACAAGTATTTCCAATACCATTGTCCTAAGTTACTCATGGCTTCCCAAAAGGATAACATAACTAAAGTAACGCAAAACGCCAATGCCATGTCAGTAGAAACCACTCCTGCATGAATAAAAAACTCTGGAATAGTGAATAAAATGAGCCCAGGTAAAAAATAGGAATAACCATTCCTCTTTCCGTATTTCCCAATCAAAAGGATCATACCAATAGCACATAATAAATACGGTAAACGCGCTGTAAATTCATGGACCCCAAATAACTCAAAACTAAGACTCGATAGCCATGTAGACAAGGGCGGTTTTGCCCAAAAAGCCACATTGTAATCTATCTGTGGAGTAACCCAATTCCCCGTTTCTTGCATAATACGCCCTATTTCAGCATATCGGGCTTCTGTTTTATCCATTAAAGGGATAAGCGCATTCAAARAAGCACGAATTCCTATGAGAATTAAAATACCAATGCCGTATTTATATCSTAATAACTGTTTCATTCTTAGTACTTGTAGAAGTTGTTTTTTTATAAAATTTTCTTATTCTAAATAAATCTACCCATAACTTAAGGGCATAGCTAAATGGGACTCTAGAATCCTCGGTGTCTATCCACGATTTGACAGGAATTTCCTTAAATAAGGAATGGGTATCCACAGAAGGATTTAGCTGTTTAAAACGATGAAATATCTCCACATCAAATAACCAACAAGATATAAATGAGTCTTTAAATAAGTGGGGTTCAAGTCTATGATTAAATACCTTACATCCACATTGAGTATCGTAAATATCTAGGGATAATTGACGTCTAATTAAGGAGGCAATACAGCGACCAATTAAATGCCTGTATTGTTTTCTTTCTATATTGTTTGATTCTAATGGCATTCTTGATCCAAAAGTAAATAAAACACTACTGGTTATTTGTTTACTAATTTCATAACATTCCTCTAGAGACGTAGATAAATCGGCATCTAAATAGGCTATATTCTCAAAATCATTTTCTTTRGAACATGTTAAAATACCATTTCTAACCGAATTTGCTTTCCCAACATTTTTAGTTTGATTGATGATTTTAATTTGTGCAGCATGTTGTTTTTGGAGTTCGGTTAAAACAGCGAATGTTTGATCGAGGGAACCATCATTTACAAAACATAGCATTATGTTAGGGTGTGTGTCCAAAAAATATTTAAAAGGCCCTGGTTGCAATCTTTTCGCTTCGTTATAACAGGGAATTACTATTATTAATTCAAAATTTTCACTCATTCTTGTTTTATGTTTGTATAAAGCCAAAAAAAATTTAACTACTTAGTTGTTAGCTGTGTATAAAATAAATAATATTTAACTCTAATAATTGGGGGTGTTCTATATAGAATACAGAGATTATTAGCCCCTAAAACTAATAATTTAAAGTTGAATGACGGGTATCATCGTTCACCTTTTTTGACTTGTATTCTTTTAAGGTGTTAATTTAATTGCTCATACTAGGTTTGTTATTGTACAAGAAGTACTTCCTTAGAATAGACTGTCACTCAAATAAAGCTTCGCTATTGGAAGCCTCGGTTATACTACTGAGAATTGTGAATTTTTCTTGAGCAAGTAGTACATTCATACTCAAGAAAACACAACATAAAAAAAGGTGTTTCATGTGTTTAAAATTTTGTAATTGACTAAAAATATTAAAAATTTGAGAACCCATGTGAGCACTCGCTACACTCGTTCTCACATGAATTTATTTTAATCAAACCCTTGCGTGTATTTTTTGATTAAAAAAATTCATGTTCGTTTCATGTGTTTAAAATTTTGTAATTGACTAAAAATATTAAAAATTTGAGAACCCATGTGAGCACTCGTTACACTCGTTCTCACATGAATTTATTTTAATCAAACCCTTGCGTGTATTTTTTGATTAAAAAAATTCATGTTCGTTTCATGTGTTTAAAAATTTGTAATTGACTAAAAATATTAAAAATTTGAGAATTCATGTAAGCACTCGTTACACTCGTTCTCAAATGAATTTATTTTAATCATACCCTTGCGTGTATTTTTTGATTAAAAAAATTCATGTTCATTTTATAATTTAAATAGCTGTCTATTGTCGTTTTCTGTTGTTATAGACAACAGAGAAACAAATGAGTTGCATCTAGATACTCATTTTAACAGATTAAAGGGAATTTAACTTTTGAATTACAAAAAAAACACAGCATTCTAATCCAATTGTAAAGTCAACTTTACCATAAATTTATTGTTTTCCTCTTTCAATTCTAGCCTATGTTTATTTGGGTAAAGCAGTTTTAAACGTTCCAGTGTGTTTTTCATTCCAATTCCAGAGTCACCATCTTTTTTAACACGTGAACCTATCAAATTAATGCAATTGAATTGAAGTTCATTTTTTGTAACTATTATTCCAATGGTTACCTCTGTATTTCCACTAAAATCTGTTCCGTATTTAAAGGCGTTTTCTATATAAGAGATAAATAACAAGGGACTAATGCGCTGTGATGTTATATCACCACGAATGCTGATTTTTACTTGTTCGTTATTTACAATTCTAAGACGATGCAAGCGAATGTAATTCTCTATGTATTCCAGCTCATCTTTTAGTAAAACATGTGCGTTATTTGCCTTATACAACATATATCGCATTAGTTCTGAGAGCATAATGATGGCTTCTGGCGTGTCGTCAGATTTTTTAACAGATAACGAGTAGATGCTATTTAAGGAATTAAACAAAAAATGCGGATTTAATTGATTTTTTAGAGACTCTAATTCCGTTTTGTTCTTTTGAGATTCAATCTGTTTTCGGAGATTTTCGTCTTCCACTAATTTCTGATACAATCTAGTGATACTTCCAAGTACTATGGAAACAAGTGTAAATAGCACAATAATAAACCGCGGCCTGCCTTCTGGTCCACCTCTATGGTTTCGTGGGATAGTATCTAAAGAAATTCCCGCGTTTTTGAAATCAGGGATTCCATCAGGTTGTAGCATCGAAAAGGCATAAAATGAAGCAATCAATAAAAGAACAACACTTATAAAATAGCGAACTTTCTTTTTTTTGAAGAGAAACATAGGTACCAGCACGCTGTAATTGATATAAAAAAAGAGAACTCCTATTAGGATTCTGATGTACAATAGAGTTCTGATAGGTTTTCCATCAATTAATATGTAGCTCGTAACCCCTCCAATTAATAAAATCCAAAATAATAGGTGTATTAAAGGATTGTATTTTTTATTCATAGAATTATTTGTGAAACAAAAATACGCTATAATTATTATAAAAAAAATGTTCTCGATGAATCAAGAGATTTTATCGACCAATGAATCGCCCTCTTGTATTTTTGTAGGGTACTATTTTCAATGTGATAAATTTATAGTCGTCAAAAGCATAAAATCTCCTTCTCAAACATAGGGTTTTTGACTTCTATTATTTCCCCTTAGGAGCTATATTACAGTCTATAAACCTTGTAGTTACAACGAAAACGTTATCGTAGATAGTGAGAAACTGTGATAAATGTCAGTTTTAGAACCGAGTAGAAATGTGAACTTTACATTAGTAAAAAATAGACAATCATACAGTAATAAAGATAGGAAGACATGAAAAAAAAAGCACTTATATTAACAGGTGGTGGGGATTGCCCTGGGCTAAATGCAGTAATTAGAGGAGTTGTAAAACGTGCCGAACAAACAGATGATTGGGAAGTTGTAGGTAGTATTCAATCTTTTGATGGTGTGTTACACGATCCTCAGGAAATTATTGAATTAAACCACACTAATGTTGCTGGGATACATTATCAAGGGGGTACTATTTTAGGTACTACTACTAAAGGAGGTCCTTTTGCTTGGCCTGTTAAAGGAGATGATGGTGTTTGGAATTTTGTGGACCGTTCAGATGAAATGATCCAGAAATTAAAAGATATGGGTGTAGAAGCGGTGATCAGTATAGGTGGTGATGGTTCTCAACGTATCTCAAATAGATTATACGACCAAGGATTAAATATTATAGGAGTACCAAAAACAATAGATAATGATTTATTATCTACAGATTATACATTTGGCTTCCAAACTGCAGTACAAGTTGCTACAGAAGCGGTGGACAGATTGGTAACAACAGCGGCATCTCACAATAGAGTTATTATTCTAGAAGTTATGGGACGTGATGCTGGTTGGATTGCTTTGAGCTCTGCTATTGCTGGTGGTGCAGAAATTTGTTTGATTCCAGAAATCCCTTACAAATTAGATGTTGTAATGGAAAAAATTAAGAAAAGATTTAAAAAAGGACGTGGCCATGTTATTATTGTTGTGGCGGAAGGTGCTATTGAACAAGGTGGTGGTGCATTGTCTGAAGTAAGTGACGAAATTGGAAATGAAAACCTTAAATTAGGTGGTGTAGCCCATAAATTATTACACGATTTAAAAGCAGCAGGTTGTGATGCAGATATGAGAGAAACAGTTCTTGGTCATTTACAACGTGGAGGTATTCCTACGGCATTTGACCGTATTTTGGCTACACAGTTTGGAGTCGCTGCCATGGAATTAGCTATTGAAGGTAACTTTGGTAAAATGGTTGCTTACCAACATCCAGAAATTGTTCCTGTTCCTTTTTTAGAAGCAGTAGCAGAACAAAACTTTGTAAAACCAGATTCAGCCTTAATTACTACTGCACGTGGTACAGGTATGAGTTTAGGAGATAAATAAAATTAAACTTTTTGATTCAAAAGGTAATCGGTTATTTTAAAATAATTTTTTTGTTGAGTGTTATTTGATGCGACTGGTTGCCTTTTATTTTTATTAAAATTAAATATTCCCCCCTTTAAACATTTATTAGATGAGTAATGTGAAATTAGCAAACCCCGCGGTTGTTGGACTGGCAGGTTTTGGATTGACAACCTTGTTATTACAAATACATAATTTAGGCTTTTTAGGTCTTGGCCCTGTTGTTGCCATGGCATTTATATTCGGTGGTTTGGCACAAATGATTGCTGGATTTATGGAACAAAAAATGAATAACAATTTTGGGTATGCAGTATTTGTAAGTTATGGTTCGTTTTGGATCGGTCTAGGAATTATTTGGATGTGTAACCATTTTGGTGTGTATACTTCTACAGGAACTGATGTAGGTGTATATTTAGTAGTTTGGACTTTATTGACCTTAATTTTTGGAGTTGCTTCGTTGTTTATTCACAAAGCAATGACCTTTACGTTCACTTGGTTAATTATTGGATTCATCTTTTTGGATTTAGCACATTTTGGATATCCAGAACTAAAATCTATAGCAGCGTATGCACTTATTATTTGTGCTTTGGGTGCTTGGTATATGATGGCTACTATCATTATAAATGATGTGGCAGGAAAAGAAATTCTTAAATCAGGAAAACCTTTTTTGAAAAAAGCATAAAGTAGTTTTAACCCCAATTTAGAAAAAAGCGTTGTTCACTTGAACAACGCTTTTTTTGTTACTATATGAAAGTGTTCTTCTAAATATATGCTGTTATCTAAGGACTTCACTCCTCCCCTTATAACGGGAAACTCAACACCTATTTTTTGATATTATAACAACAAAAATGAAAGCGTTGGCTATTAAATTATATCCTATTATTGTAGTAGTTGCATCTGCTTTTTGGAATTCAAAAGTTAAATTACCCTTAACGTTCCCTTTAAAATGTTAAAATGGACATTTAGATGCAACTCCTTTATTTTTCTGTTGTCTATAACAACAGAAAACATCAATAAACAAAATTTTAAACACATGAAATACCTTTTTTTATGTTGTGTTTTCTTGAGTATGAATGTACTACTTGCTCAAGAAAAATTCACAATACATGGTAGCATTACCGATGCTTCCAATGGCGAAGCTTTATTTGGAGCCACAGTCTACTTCCAAGGAAGTACTTCTGGTACAACCACCAACGAATATGGGTTTTACTCAATATCTGGCCTTGCTGGAGAATACGGCCTAGTGGTCTCCTATATTGGATTTAAAGAATTAAAGCAAACCATCCTTCTAAATACAAACCAACAATTGGATTTGGAAATTACTCCAAGTGAAAACCAATTGCATGAAGTAATAATAACAGCTGAAGGATCAGGGAGAATAAACATAAAAAAACCACAAATGAGTGYAGTTAAACTCCAAGCTGCAACCATCAAACAAATTCCTGCAGTAATGGGGGAAATAGATCTGATAAAAACAATACAAATGCTGCCAGGAGTGACTAATAACGGGGAAGGAACCTCTGGATTTAATGTTCGTGGTGGTGCTGTTGATCAAAACTTAGTTTTACTAGATGAAGCCATTATTTACAATACCTCTCACTTCTTTGGATTATTCTCCGTATTCAATAACGATGCTATCAGGGATGTAAAATTGTACAAAGGAGATATTCCTGCAAAATTTGGAGGAAGAATTTCGTCTGTATTGGATGTGAGACAAAAAGAAGGGAATAAAAAGAAATTTTCTGTAAATGGAGGGATTGGACTTATTTCAAGTAGACTTAGTTTAGAAGGACCTTTATACAATAATAAAGGGTCATTTTTACTAGCAGGTAGAACAACCTATGCTCAGGTATTTATGAAAATGAGTGATGACTTAAAGGACAACGAAATTAGTTTTTATGATTTAAACTTAAAAACCAACTACCGCCTCAACGACCGCAATAAATTTTATCTTTCTGGCTATTTTGGACGTGATATTTTTAATATCAACAATACGTTAAAGAATAATTATGGGAACATGTCGGCAAATTTGAGGTGGAACCATATTTTTAATGAGAAATTATTTTCAAACCTTTCCATCATCTATAGCAAATATGATTATCAGTTTATATTGGACTTTGCAAAATTTGATTGGATTTCAAATATTGAAAATTACAATGCTAAATACGACCTTCGATATTATGTAAATGATGACATAAAAATAGATGTAGGTGCGAGTATTATTAATTACAACTTAAATCCAGGGGAAATTTTACCAACGGCGGACGATTCACCTATCAATCCATTAAAACTTGATAAAAAAAGAGCGGTTGAAAGTGGTATCTATGTAAGTGTAGAACATGAAATAACKGAGAAGTTTACTGCTCAGTTTGGTTTGAGATATAGCAACTTTAATCGTTTAGGAGGACAAAACATTATATTGTATGATCAAAATCTCCCTGTTGTATACAATCAAAGCTTAGGTATTTATGAGAGAGGAACAGTGATAGGTGAAAAAAATTATAAAAAAAAGGAATCCATAAAAACATTTGGAAATTTTGAACCGCGATTTGGGTTTTCCTACCAATTGAATACTAGCAGCTCATTAAAAGGAAGTTACACACAAGCGGTTCAGTACCTACATTTACTCTCTAATACCTCTTCCGTTACTCCTTTAGATGTATGGACAACGAGTGGTAAGTATATCAAACCTCAAAAATCAGAACAGTACGCACTTGGTTTTTACAAAGAATTTTTAAATCAACAATACACATTTGAATTGGAGGGATATTATAAAACAACAGCCAATAGAATTGATTATATCGATGGTTCTAATTTGATTGGAAACAATACTATTGAAACTGAAATTTTGAACGGTGAGGCGCGTGCTTACGGAATGGAATTAATGCTGCGAAAAAATACTGGTGCTTTTACTGGATGGATCGCTTATACCCTATCAAAAGCATCGCAACGTAGCCTAGGAGGGAATGCTGGTGGTCCAGGAATAAATGATGGAAAATGGTACAATACTTCTTATGATAGGACCCATGATATTTCTGTTACAGCAGCCTATAAAATTAGTGATAGTTGGTCTTATAGTGCAAACGTAGTCTATCAAACAGGGAGACCAGTTACGTATCCAAATGGGCAATACCAATATCAGGGACTTTCTATTACTAGCTATTCAGACCGGAATGCAAACCGTTTACCAGCATACCATCGAATGGATATTTCTGCCACGTATAGCCCCTTAAAAAATATAAATAGGTCTTGGAAAGGTGAATGGGTTTTTGGGGTGTACAATGTGTACAACCGCAAGAATGCGGCTTCTGTTACTTTTGCTCAAAACGACCAAACGGGAACTAATGAAGCCACACGAACTTCTATTTTCGGAATTATTCCWTCCATTACTTATAACTTTAAATTTTAGAATCATGCGTTTTATAAAAATACAAATCATAGCCATTATTTGTTTTGGAATTAGTTTCCAATCTTGCACAGATGTAATAGACGTGGATTTGAATGATGGATCACCAAGTTTGGTTATTGAAGCTTCTATAGATTGGAAAAAGGGGACTCAAGGAAATCAACAAACAATTAAATTAAGTATGTCTAGTCCCTATTTTGATACGAATACAACTCCAGTAACAGGAGCTACAGTACGCGTAACAAATACACATACAAAAGAAGTTTTTAATTTTACAGATCAAGAAAACGGACAGTATACGGTGAGTGATTTTTTACCTATTATTGATCATACATATGTATTGAATGTCCAAGTAAATGGTGAGATGTACACGGCTACAGAAACATTTATGCCCGTGCCAGAGTTCAGTCGTATCGAGCAGTCTTTGGAAGGCGGTTTTGATGATGAAGCATTAGAAGTGACATTTTATTTTAACGATCCTGAAGGTATTTCCAATTATTACCTGAGCTCATTCCAAGCAGAAAGTGATCTTTTCCCTCTATTTTCAGATTTTTCTGATGAATTTACCGATGGGAACGAAATATTTAATTTTTATGAAAAAGAGACAGGTGATTCAGACGATGAAGCGTTTGTTTCTGGAGATAAAGTACGCATTAATCTATATGGTATCTCTGAACAATATTATAATTACATGCAGTTACTATTGGAACAATACAATAGTGATGGCGACCCTTTCAGTGCAATTCCAGCCAAATTAAAAGGAAATTGCATAAATTCAACAAACCCTTCAGTAGCTGTTTTTGGCTATTTTAGACTGACAGAATTTGTGGAAGACACCTATGTTTTTGAGTAGTTCTAAGAAGTCCCAAAAATAATAAATAAAAATATTTAACATTTATTTGTTTTTTTTTTCAACTTGATGCAACCCTTTGTATGTAGCTTTGTCTTTAATAAATAGAGACGAGCAACAGTGCAAAGGGTTGTTTAAAAAAATCAATAGTAATAAAGTTTGAAAAGTAATAGTCGAACAATTCATAAAGAACTCATTGAGGCTTGTAAAAAAGGGAATCGCAAAATGCAGTATCAACTATACGCATTGTATGCGGATGCTATGTTTGCAGTTTGTTTGCGACTCTTAAAGAAAAAAGAAGATGCTGAAGATGTATTGCAAGAAAGTTTTATAGATGCATTTAAGCATTTAAAAACATTTAAATTTGACAGTAGTTTTGGTTATTGGCTCAAACGTATCGTAATTCATAAAAGCATCAATCATTTAAACTTAAAAAGTATTCCTATGGTAGATGTAGATCCACAAAATACTTGGGTTCAAGAAGAGGAAGATCACTATTTTTCTTCGGTTACTGTAGATCAAGTAAAAACAGGAATGAATGCATTGCCCGTTGGATATAGAACTATTATGAGTTTATATTTATTTGAAGGTTATGATCATGTGGAAATTGGAGAAATATTAAATATAAGCACCTCCACTTCAAAATCGCAATACCATCGCGCAAAAAAACGCTTATTACATCAATTATCAGACATATGAAGGATCACTTAAGAGAATTTGTCTCACAAAATAAAGATGCTTTTAATGAGCATTCCCTTGATAAAGAACGGTTATGGGGAGCCATAGAACAAGCTGTGGAAACAAAAAAAGGTCCCCAATTATGGAATTGGTATAAACCGCTACTGCGTATGGCTGCACTCCTTGTTATTGCCATTGGTATTACGGTGTTTATGTACCAACCACAAGCGTCTAATAATACATTGTCGCAGGGTAATGAATTGGTCAATATAGATGCACATTACAAAGCCATTGTTGATTTTCAAATAAATATGATCCAACAAAACACCGAACTTAGCACTAATGATAAGGACGATTTTTTACATATTTTGGAAGAATTAGATGATGAATATTTGAGTTTAAAAGAAGAATTAGAATTAGGTATAAACAGCCAAAAAATTATAGAAGCAATTATTAGAAATTACCGTAAAAAAATACAATTAATGGAGCATCTTTTAGTAAGATCTCAACAAAATGACTTTCCAGAACATGCACAGGAATACAATTTATAAACTTCTATTTTTATATTTCACTTGTTTGAGTTTTATGCAGTTGTCTGCTCAAGAATCAGTAGAAAAACGATTTAATGAAACTTTTAACGCACATGCTTTGCAGTCTTTAAAAATTGCGAATAAGCACGGGAATGTTCATTTGTTTTCTTGGGACAAACCAATATTGACAGTGAAAGTTGTGATAAAGGTGACGCGTAAAAAAAAGGAACAAGCTCAGGATATATTAAATCGAATCTCATCAAGAAACCTGTTAAAAGGCACGGAACTTATAGTAACATCTGAAATACTACCTTCTACGGGTGGTTTATTCAATCGAACCATGTCTAAAATAATACATAAATCAGATCAAATTAGCATTGACTATCATATTTATGTACCAAAACACCTACTAGTTACCTGCGAAAATGCTTATGGTAATATTTATGTTTCCGACTTCTTAAAAAGCTTTAAAGGGACGGTAGAACATGGGAACATGTCAATATTATCTACATTAGACAATCCTAATTTAACAATTAAATATGGGAGTTTGGATGCCTTTGAATTGAACAATGCTTCACTTCATGTTGTAGACACAGATGTCACCATAGATAATGCGACTAACATAACGATTAATTCTAACGGATCTGTGATGAATTTAGGGAATATCAAGAAGCTAAATTTACAATCCAATAAAGATGTAATCACTATGGATGCTATCAATGATGTCAAAGGAACTATTAAGTTTTCAACAATTAAATTCCGAGCAATCTCTGGGAAGGTTTCTTTAAACTTAAACCTTGCAGAAGTACGATTATTACGATTTACTTCCCCTATTATTGATGTGGATTTTATGCAGCAAAATTCGACCATTTATATAAATATTAGTCAAACTTCTTTTGCGTTTACTGCGCATTTAGAACAAGGAGTTTTACGTATTCCAAAATCGATGACAGGAATTAAAAGTCAACTAAAAGACAGTAAAAAAAGAATTAGAGAAATCCACGCTAGTTATAAGACTGAAGAAGGAAAACTTCATATTAAAGGATTTAAAGGACAAATTATTTTAAAAGAATTGTAAATGATGTTTAGAAGAATAGGAGTCATTATAATGTTTTTTCAAACGTTGCTATGCATAGGACAAGAGACAGAAGGAGATTTTATTGAATTTGATGACAGAAAAAATGTTGTTCATGGTGTGTATATTGGACTTTTTCAGCACATAACTCAAATTTCTAATAGATCAACTGGCTTGGTGAATTTAAAATTAGCCTACGTAGCCAACAAAAAATTGGAAGTTGGAATCTCTACAAATGTTTTTTTTAGCAAACAACCCAATAATACCACTTTTTTTGAAGGAGAGTTTGTATCGTTGTTTGGTGGCTATATGGGCTTGCATTTAGAGCCTATTTTATACGGTCGTCAAAAGTTTAGTCTTTCGTTTCCAGTAATGATAGGTGGTGGAGCTATTACAATTTTAAAATACAATGAGGACGGAACCCTGTCAGACAGGAATTTCAATAAAGATTCACAAATTGTTGATGAATTTTTGATTGTAGAGCCAGGATTCAATGTCTTGTATAATATTTCTCGTTTTTTGCAAATAGAAGCTGGAATCCGTTATCGCATTTCTACTAATTAYGAATTAAAASWWNNCMAAKNCAAYAWCAATGGCTTTTCTGCTGGTATGGGACTGAAAATGGGAATATTCAATTTAGGAAGGAAGAAAAAAATTAAGGACGATTTTGGAAGCCTTTAAGTACGCGTTGTTTCAAGAATTCATTTTATATTTGCATCCTAAAAATGAAACAATGAACACGCATAATTTCAATTTAAAAGAAGATCAAGAATATATTCAATTAAACAATTTGTTACAATACCTAAGTATTGCTCAAACTGGTGGACATGCAAAAATATTGATTCAAAACGAGGAAGTGTTCCTCAACGGAGAAATTGAAACCCGTATTCGAAAAAAAATATATACTGGTGATGTGGTTAAGTTAGAAAATGCTGAGATTTTTGTGAAATAGTTCTACTTTAAATACAATCAAGGGAAGTCTAGCCTAAAACCCTTCCCTCTTGCGCTGCTTTTTGATCTAAAAATTTACCCACAATTATTCCAGCAAACATTCCAAAAGAAATTCCTAGCCCTATATTAAAGATGCTTCCAAAAGCAACCCCAAAACACAGGCCAACGGCTATGCCATGTTGCATGTAATAATGTTGTGGTACAAATTGAAATTTATTTTGTAGAAATTGTTTAAATTTTGAAACTTGTTTTTTGAATAATTTAAATGCTATTAAAACGCCCTTAGATTGCAGAAAAACACTCAATTCCTGTTCTATCAATGTAATTTCATCAACAGCAATTTCTTTCAGTGATAAATGTTCTAACAACTTAGAAAACTCAGAATACACGTTGGCTTCTTTTTTTTGAGTTGTTGTTTCCTTTTTATTTAGCAACAGTTGTTGCAGTTCTTTAATTGTCATCTTATTGCTGATTAGTTGTTTAATTCTTTAATATCTAGCATCAATTCGTCTAATTTTTTATAAACATGACCATACATTAAGTACAAATCAAATTTATAAATAGCACCTCCAAAAATGGCTAGTAAAGCGGTAACTACACTCATTCCTATCACCCAAAATACAGGGATTCCATTGTAGAGATATATTTGATGTGGGCTTCCTAGAATTTCACTTACAAATGCTTGTCCATCACCAGAAAACCACAAACCAAGCATAAACGAAACAAAGAGAAGTGGATAGTAGAAATGTGCCAACTTTTTATTCATTTGAACTTGACCTTTTAACCAAGTATCAAACGAAGTTATATATGCAACACTTGAAACATTGGTGTCAATATTTTTTAATGATTTGAATAAGTTTTTATTCACTAGCACTAAACTATTGAAAAGTACAAATATCAGTACTCCCCCAAACAAAAAGTCATTAAAAAAGCTATACACTAAAAACAAGCTTGAAAAAATGATTAAAAACCACATGTTAAATTTAAACATGCGTTTAAAACGGTCAACAATATGTTTTGATTTTCGGTTATAAAGGTCGTTTAGTTTGGGCGCAATTAATCCGTTTTCTGTATCAAACCCGTGTTTCCAAATATGTTCAATTGATTTTTCCATCTAATAATTTTTTAAGTCGTTCTTTAATTCTATTAATCCGTACCCCAATATTATTGGGCTTTGTTCCGATAATTTCAGCAATTTCCTTTTGAGATTTCTCTTCCAAATACAACAAAATCACCGCTCTGTCTATCTCTGAGAGCTTTTTGATGGCATCGTATAGAAGATTTAGCGATTCATCTGCAAAAGCATAATTATCAATCGTATCAGCGATCATTTGTTCACCAGAATTTACGTGTTGCTTGTTTTTTTGTTTCTTTTTTATAAAAGTCAAACAAATATTCAAACTCAATCTATAGATCCAAGTAGACCATTTGGATTCGCCTCTAAACTGATCACGGCTCCTCCAAATTTGCAAACAGACCTCTTGATAATAATCTTCAAAATCTTCTTGAGAATCGGTATACGCCCTACATATTTTGATAATAATGCCGGCATAGGGTAAAATTTTAAGGGTATAAAAATCGCTACTCACTGATTGTTTTTTATTGATTAGTGGCTTAAATGTAAAAATATTACAGGCAGGAACAAAAAAAATCCTCTAAATTAATTTTTAGAGGATTTGTACTATATAAGTTTTAATCATTTTATGGATTGGTAGACCAAATACTTGAATTAACCACCATTACTCTGCGTGGTAATTTTAATTGGCTAATCAATAGCTCCGCAATATCTTCTGCTTGCATCACTTTTTCTGGGTTTCCATCAGTCAATTTTAAATCCAATGCCATGTCAGTAGCCACGGTACTCGGAACCAATACATTTGCACGAATATTGTGTTTGCGAACTTCTGCCATCAAGGATTCTGTTAAGCCAATAACTGCAAATTTAGAAGCGCTATAAGCACTTGTCATCGCATTTCCTTTCAATCCTGCTGTAGAAGAAATATTGATAATGTCACCACTTTGTTGTGCAATCATACTCGGTAAAAATGCACGGGTTACAAAATAGGTTCCCATCAAATTGATGTTTATTACTTGGCTCCAAGATTCAGTACTTAAATCCATGAAGTTTCCAAAACGGCCGATTCCTGCATTGTTAATAAGAATGTCAATACTTCCAAATGATTTTAAGACTTCTTTAGCAGCGTCATTCACGGATGCTTCTGAAGATACATCTGCAGCTACTACAATGGCTTTTACTCCAAAGGCTCTCACTTCTGCTGCCACTTTTTCTAAATCGCTTGTCGTACGAGATAATAATGCTACAGCTATTCCTTCTTTGGCGAAAGCCAATGCCAATGCTTTACCTATTCCTTTTCCTGCACCTGTAATAAGTGCTTTTTTTCCTTGTAATGATTCCATTAAATAATTGTTTTATGCCGTTGTATACTGACTGCAAGTGTCTTACTACTTATAATACCTGCAAATTTAGACAGTATAAAAATACTACAAAATAGATATAATCATTCTATTTTGTATGTTAATTAATTATAAAGTTAAATTGGGCCAAAAACATTCTTTTTGAAATCAATGTTCTTTAGATAAACGATGCCCCAAAGAGGATTGAATACTCCGGATTTCGGGAAATCAAAAAAGGACATCTAATGTTTATTTAAATACAGTATTAAATTGGTTGTATCAATAGCTATTCGTGTTTATGAACTAATGGAAATGCATCTAAAGGCTCCTCAAAAGCGATAAATATTACACAAGGTTCCTTTTTACCACATTTGGCTGTATGTGGCTTCTTTGAAGGACCATAGGCATACATTCCTGTAGTCATGGTTTGTGTTTTTTCTCCTTCATACGTGATTTCTAATTCTCCCGATAATAGAATCATTCGTTCAGCAGAATGATGCCAGTGATTTGGAATAAATGCATTGGCAGGAACTTTAAACAAAATATCTAGATTTCGCTTTGCTGGATCCCCATGTAAAACTGCGATGGAACAC
This sequence comes from Flavobacteriaceae bacterium, assembly GCA_002401385.1. Lineage (GTDB taxonomy): Bacteria > Bacteroidota > Bacteroidia > Flavobacteriales > Flavobacteriaceae. The sequence continues at coordinate 40,641 of NVSY01000009.1, forward strand.
CCTTCAGGCATAAATGGAGGACATCCTCCCCACACGAGATCTTCGTCGTTAATATCCACAAGAATAGATTCTTCATATGTATTGTTCGTATCTCCTTGTGCTTGGCTTTGAATACCTATGATAAAGAAACATAATAATAGGAAATTGAATCCCATAGTAAAAAATGGTTTRGTAGTTTTCATATGTTTAAAATTTTGTAATTGAATAAAAATAGTTRAAAATTTRAGAACCTATGTAAGCACTCGTTACACTCGTTCTCACATGAATTTATTTTAATCATACCCTTGAGGGTATTTTTTGATTAAAAAAATTCATGTTCGGTTCATGTGTTTAAAATTTTGTAATTGAATTAGAAATAGGTATTTATTTATTGAACGTATCCTGTTTCACATTCACTGGTACGATGTTTTGATTAAGACGGAAAATATTTTGAGGATCGTACTTTGATTTAATTTCAACCAATCGGTTGTAGTTGTGTTTAAAACTAGCTTTTACTCTTTCTTGACCCTCATCCATCATAAAATTTGAATAAGCACCACCAGAAGAATACCCATGCAGCGCCTCCCAATAATTTTTACACCAGTCCGTGATTTTATCCGCATTTTTTGGATCTGGATCTACCCCAACAATAACACCTGCATAACTGGCATCTCTGTAGGCCCAAGGTGTTTCTGTGTTTCCTACTCTAGCGGCTGCACCACTTATAGGATATAAATGCATTTGTGATAATGGTGTCGGGATATTGGAACCGAATTTTAAGTGCTCTTTCCCCATTTCTGGGGTTAATTCATCGAAGAAATCTGCACGCCAATACCATTGCATTCCCGTAGGAAATAAGCCATCAAACATACCTTGAATAGCGGGGTATGGCATTTCAAATACATGCTCAAATAATGGTTTTTTCGCTAAAACAGGTTTAAATATTTCTGTTGCGTTAGCWAGGTCACCAGAATAACACCATACTACACCACAAAACTTTTTTAGATGTAAATGTTCAGGAAARGGAGCTCCWGGTATAATCATGGTTACAAAAAAACCATTCAGTGCATCGGGAGCTTTTAACATAAACKCGTGGTACCAAGCCATTATTTCTTCTGTTTTTTCAATTGGCCAAAGTGTAGGGCCTCCAAAAACATTTTTTAATGCATGTCCTTGAAATTTAAAAGAAGTAACAATTCCAAAATTCCCTCCTCCTCCTCTAATCGCCCAAAATAAATCTGAGTTATTGTCTTTATTCACTGTGACAAGACTTCCGTCAGCTAGCACCATATCTGCTTCTAATAAATTATCTATTGTAAGTCCGTAATTTCTAGATAAATGCCCAATACCACCACCTAAAGTCAGTCCTCCTACTCCAGTTGTTGAAACTATTCCAGCAGGAACAGCCAAACCGAAGGGATGCGTTGCATGATCTACTTCTGCCCAGATATTTCCACCGCCTACTCTCACTGTGTTGTCAGTAGTATTGACTCTCACATATTTGAGTCCAGATAAATCAATAACAAGCCCACCATCACAAATACCAAATCCACCTCCATTATGTCCGCCTCCACGTACGGCTATTAGTAACTCGTGTTTTCTACCAAAACGAACAGCTTGTTGTACATCGGCTATGTCTGTACACATTACAATCATTCCAGGAAACTTYTGAATCATTGCATTGTAAATTTTTCTGCGTTGATCATACATAGGATCATCCTGCGTAATTACAGTTCCCCGAATACTGCTTTCAAAAAGTTCAATTTCTTGTTTACTCAAATCGTTGATAGTTACCATACGTTTCAATTTTAAGATTTATAAAAWAAAGGGGTTGTAATTTGTGGTTTTTGCGAAAGTGGTGACAACAAAGTTATTGATAATTAAGTAGATACAATGTTAGATTTAGACCAAATACAGATACAAAAGTTCCTTTTTGTCATTTATTAAGTGGCTATACTTTCGGGTTTGAGAAAAGTAACGCAGCAATTATAACAACTATTAACTTATTTTAGAAGGCATTATATTTTCTTGTTTGAGGTAGGCTGAAGGCAGAATTTTGAAATGATTGAAAAAACATTTAGAAAAGTAAGCTCCACTATTAAAGCCAGTTTTAAATGCAATTTCCGTAATGCTGAATGTTTCAAGCTGCAAGAGCGCCAATGCTTTTTTTAAACGGTATTCTTTTAAAAATGCGTTGGGGGATTTGCCTATAAGAGCCATCATTTTACGATAAAATTGAGATTTACTATAACCTAGGTTTAAGCAAAAATCTTTAACTTCAAGCATGGGGTTTTCCCAATGAGCATCGATATAATCATATAATGCGTTCAAAAACTGCTCATCTTTAGTATTCAATACATTTATGGTGGGGTTCGTTAATCGATTGTCTATATGTTCGCTTTCGTATAAATCCTTAATTTCGGAAGAAATAATAATAGTATCATCAGAGGCCTTACAAAAACGTTTGGCGGTTTTAATGGTATCTATAAAAAAACCATTGCTATGAGTTACGGGAGTACCAGCACTCATTCCCATATGCACTTTTATCAAAGTTTTATCAAAAGTAGTATAGGAAGTTTTTATTTTTTTTTGAATGGCAAGGGTGTAATTCACTGCATTGCTTACATTATTAAAAGAAGCCAAAAGGGAGGTTTTATGTTGGGTTACCAATCGCCCTTCAAAATTTGTAAGTTCATCACATACCGTTGAAATATGCCGCTGCAGCCAATTCGTTTCAGTACCATTCAATATGGGATAAGATAATTCTAAATATAAAATGGTCCTAAAAGCAGGGTCRTTGATRATATTTAACTTCRTATTTGTAGATTTTTTAGGATCTTCTATCCTTCCTAAAAATGATTCAACGATGCGTCCATCCACTTCAATAATATGATGAGGAACTTCGCCATGTGCATTGTCATGCATGCGTTGAATGGCAAGTTTATTGGGAGCTTCAATCAAACAGAAGGCCGTTTTACGAACATCGTCAAACCAATAGGTGATTCCCCGACAGTTGTATTTGTCTTGAATTTTTAAATCGGCTTGATGTAATGCCGCAACAATTTCTGCTGTCACTTCTACAGAAACATCGTGACGGTCCATATAAATTGGCATAGGAAGTTGGTTTTACTCAAAGATAATAAAATTTAAGTAAACAGTTCAGATGCAGTAATTTGAGTGATTTTAGACAGCAATTATTTGTCCACCCCTTGATTTGTAGTTGCTTTAAGCACATTATTTATGCGCTGTATGATGGAATACATCATGGCAGTAGACCAACCAATGAGCATGATTCCATTGATTGCTTCTATTCCAGAGAGCAAACGCCATTCGCTACTCAACGTAATATCACCATACCCTAAAGTGGTAAATGTTACCAAAGAAAAGTACAATGCTTCAGAAAATGATTGAAAATCTACGCGTGTAGCGGGATTCACATAATAACAAATTGCCCACATAAAGGTGTGCAAAAAGTGCATCATTGTGATGAATAAGAAGGAAAATGTTAAAATTTTCGCGATGTTTATATTTGATATAGAGCGGTTTTCAAAAAGAAAATGATGATTGGTCCTACGAACCAATAAAACATTGCCCAACGCCTGTAAAATTACATTGATAGTTATGATACACGCCCCTACTGCTAAAATTCTAAGCATCTTTTTTCTATAAAAATACAAAAAAAAGCTATAAAAACACCTAGGTATTTTTATAGCTTTTAATCAGTTACATACGTTGAACAAGTTACAACGTAGCTACTTATATTTTTTTTACGCGAACGGCATTTAAACCTTTCATTCCTTTTTCAAGTTCGAAAGAAACCTTGTCGTTTTCTGCAATTTGATCAATTAATCCACTTACGTGACAGAAATATTTTTCACTGTCTTCAGCATCAATAATAAATCCAAATCCTTTAGAAGTGTCAAAGAAAGATACTTTACCTTTTCTTACAGGATCCACTTCAGGAAGATCTTCTTTTTTAGGAATTGCAATTTCTATGCTTTCTAAATCCACGGCAACTTTTAATGCAGGATCCGGTGGTGTATCGGTTAAATTACCTAAGTGGTCCACATAAGCGAACTGAATACCAGCCGTTCCATTTTCTCTCACATCCAATTTACGAGCTTCTTTCTTTTTAAGTTTCTCCTCGCGTTTTTTCTTGCGTTTTTTTTCTTTTTCTGCTTTATTAAAAGTTTGTTGCGATTTTGCCATTTATAGTTTATATGATTTATAGTTTGCTTAAAGAAGACCTAATTTGGGAATTTTCCTTCCTTAAAAATCTCGGTCAGCGCGGCAAAGATACTATTTGTATTTCAATTATCTTGCCTTAAGCCTCATTAATATTATTAAAAACACCTTGTTTTATGTATCAAGCCCTTTAAAATAAAGGGATAATTTATGTATTCTAAGTACAAGGTGATTTAGTGTTTACATGATTGACACACGTACTTTCTTCTTTTTTAGTCTTGAATTATTCAAGTTCCTTACCAATTCATTGGCTATTTTTTTAGGAACAGCAACAAAAGCACAATCTTGTTTTAGCTCTATCACACCAAGTTGCTCTTTGGTTAAATCTCCTTGTTTAAAAAAGAGTCCAGCAATGTCGCCTTTAGATATTTTATCTTTTCTTCCACCAGAAATAAACAATGTTACCCATTTCGGGGCTTTTCTAGTGCTGTTTTCCGATAATTTGATCACTTTTGAATTGTGAATAAAATCTGGTAAGCGCTCCTCTTTATGCTTTAACACATACGCAGTACCTGATTCATCTACACGTGCAGTACGCCCATTTCTATGTATAAATTCATCACTTTTTAAAGGCAATTGATAATGAACGATAAATTTTAACGCAGGAATATCAATTCCACGCGCTGCTAAATCAGTCGCGACAATAATTTGGTGGGTTCCGTTTCTAAACTTAATTAAAGAACGTTCTCTGTCCTTTTGCTCCATTCCTCCGTAAAAACAACCATGCTTTATTCCTTTCTCATCTAAAAACCTACTTACATCACTAATGGTATCCTTTAAATTACAAAATACTATTCCTGGCGTATTTCCTACATGATTTAAGACATCAACCAAGGTCTGCATCTTATTTTTAGTGGGAGACATTACTGTTTGAAGGGTCAAGTTTGAGCTTCTTTTTTTCAAGAAATTAACCACCGTATGTTTTCCTAATTTTACAAATTCAGGAATTTCTAATTCTTGGGTTGCGGAGGTTAAAATACGTTTTTCAACACTAGGTAATTCATGAATAATCCCACGCATTTCGTACTCAAAACCAACTTCTAAAGACTTGTCAAACTCGTCCAAGATCAATGTTTTAATATAATCTCTAGAAAAACGTTCACGGCTAAAATGATCAGCAATACGTCCAGGAGTTCCTATTAAAATTGCAGGTGTGTGTTTTAATTCTATTTTATCCTTAGACATGGATCTTCCGCCGTACACTGCATTTACTTTATACCCAGAACCTAGTTCTCTAACTACCTGTTCTATTTGTATGGCTAACTCACGTGAAGGCACTAAAATTAACGCCTGTACTTCTGTGCTAGTTGGATCTAATTTATCAATTAAAGGTAGTAAAAACGCCAAGGTTTTTCCAGTTCCTGTAGGTGATAAAATAACTACATTATCGTGTGATTCTATGGCATCCAGCGCCTTCACTTGCATTGGGTTCAACTCCTTGATATTTAACTTATCAAGCATGTCTTGCTGATGTTTTATTGTATTTGCCATCTTATTTTTTCTTCTTTTTCTTAGTTGATTTCTTATCTGTATCTGTAGTAGCAKCGGTTTGTTGTGATAAATAATATGCCAATACTTTCTCTACCAATTCCTCTTTTGTTAAATGATGAAATACAGTGTGAATTTGTTTTTTAAATTGTGCTGTCACCTCTCTATTAGGCTTAATTTTAAAGATTTTCTTCGCCCATAACAACCCATTGTTTTCTTCAATACTTCTGGCGTCCGCTTTTTTAAATTTAGAAAAACGAATTCCCAATGCATCCTCAAAACCGTTTATATCTTCTTCCTCATCTTGTTGTATCACCGCTAATGCAAAACCTTTAGCTCCTGCCCTAGCAGTTCTTCCACTTCTGTGAACATAAGTTTCATGAACATCCGGTAAATGGTAGTTTACTACATAGGAAATTTCTTTAACATCTATTCCTCTCGCTGCTAAATCTGTAGCTACCAAAATATTTATTTGTCCCACTCTAAACTGACCCATAATACGGTCTCTTATTGTTTGCGTTAAGCTTCCGTGTAAAGCACCAGAAGAAAACTTGTTAATAGCCAAATTCTTTGCCAATTTATTTACGGCAGCTTTGGTTTTACAAAAGATAATTCCGCGTTGCCCCTCTCTAGCACTCAAAAAATGCATTAATACATCTAATTTCTCTTCAGGAGATACCACAACATATTGATGATCTATACCCTGGTGTCCCACTGTTTCCATATCAGCACTTACCTGAGTCACATGTTTGGACATATAGTTCTGAATCAATTGCTTGATGTTTCCTGGCATGGTAGCCGTAAACAACATGGTTCTGTACTTTTTAGGTAATACAGCCACAATTTTATCCAAACCATCTTTTAAGGAGGTCACCATCTCATCTGCCTCATCCAACACTAAATACTCAGTGTATTTAAGGTTTACATTATTGCGCTGAATCAAATCGATCAATCGCCCAGGAGTGGCAACAACTATATGTGTATTTTCTTTCAAACGTTCAATTTGAGGTTTGATAGGAATCCCTCCACAAACCGAAGCTATGGACACCTTAGGAAGGTGCGTAGCAAAAGAAACTAAGTTATTGTAAATCTGCTGTCCCAACTCTCGTGTAGGTGCTAAAATTACCGCTTGTATCTTTGGGTTTTCGACATCAATTAATTGCAATAAAGGCAATCCAAATGCAGCCGTTTTACCGGTTCCCGTTTTCGCCAATCCTACAAAATCATCTTCTTGTTTTAATAAAACAGGAATTGATTTTTGCTGAATATCTGTAGGTGTACTGATGTTTAATTCCGTTAAACCTAAAACGAGCGCTGCGTCAAGCCCTAAAGCGGCAAATTGTTGTGACATATAAAATAATTTTCGGCAAAGATAAGGGTTCTTTGCGAACTTACGGAAATTTGTTTTTATTGTTAAATAATGGCCTTGTGGGTAGAAGAAAACGAGTATTAGGAAACTRCCGACCCCTTGTTCTTTACAAAGAATTTGCTATTATAGACTGATAAAAACAAMGAATTATAACTAAACCGAATAGACGGTTTGGACTAAGATAGTAMGTGCCGTCTATTCGATTGTAGTCGTATTATTTTAAATGCTTGGCAAAAAATCCCATCATAGCACTGTAGAGTTCTATTCTGTTTTCTTCATGTCCAAATCCATGTCCTTCATCATATTTAACCATGTAAGGGATTCCAAAACCTTTATTTCTAAGGCTTTTAACTATTTGGTCTGATTCATCTATATTAACCCTCGGATCATTTGCTCCTTGAATAACAAACAACGGTTTTGTAATTTTTTCTACATTCAATGCTGGTGATACTTGCTTCATTATTTCTATATCTTCCGGAGAATTTTCGTCGTACCATTGCTCATAAACTTGCCCTAGAAAAGGTTTCCAATAAGAAGGGAACGATTTGAAGAAGGTAAATAAGTTGGAAACCCCCACGTAATCTACACCACATTTATATAAGTCAGGTGTTTTTACTAGACTTCCTAAGGTAGCTAGTCCACCGTAACTTGCACCATAGATAGCAATTTTATCGTTGTCAATAAGATCTAAGGTCTTCACAAAAGCAACTCCATCTTCTAAATCGTTCAACATTTTTCTTCCGATCTGCTTGTTTCCTGCAAGGAAAAAATCTTTTCCATAACCACCAGAACCTCTGTAATTTATTTGTAAAGTAGCATACCCTCTACTTGCAAATAATTGAGCTTCGGAATTAAATCCCCAATAATCTCTTGGTCCATACGGACCGCCATGTGGATTTACAATCAATGSTACTCTTCCATTTTTTGCCTGATTTGGAATTGTTAAATACCCATAAATAGTTAACCCATCTCTTGTGGTGAATTTTATGGGTTTCATTGCTGCCATTTCGTCGGGATTCAATGCTGGCATTAGGTTAAAAACTTTTTTAAACGCGTTTTTTGTTGCATCATATAAATAATAGATCCCATATAATTTATCACTGCTTACATAGATCAGGAACTTGTCCTCATCATCCGTTTTATTAACRATATCAAAATCATATCCAACAAATTCTTTCAGAAACTTCTCATGTAATTTTTTGTAAGTATCACTTACGGGTATAATGACAGATTTTTCTCCTGTATAATAATAGTAATCCACTTCATAACCTCTTTTACGTGAGAAATTGATGCCTCCAACATCAAAAGTCTTATTAGAATATACTTTTCCTAATGACTTCTTTTTCTCAAAATCGTAGCGGATTATTTCAGCCGTGTTACTTTCAATGTTTGAAATCACAAAGGCATCATGTGGGTTTTTTGTTGTGTAATCAAATCCAATAATATTAAATTGATCTTTCCAKGTCGTTTTAATTACCTTTTCAAAGTTTTTTTCATTTCCTGTACGGTAATAAAGTACATATTCGGTTCCATTTTGTTGCTTCGTATATGCTTTTAGGTTTCCATCCTTGTCGAAATCATAACCACTAATTGGGTTCTTTACGTCCTTATTCTCAAATATTTTAATGAGTACTCCTGTATTAATATTGATCTTATAAGGTTCAAATATTTGAGGATTCTCTTTGTTCATTTGAATAATCATCGCATCTTTTTGATCTTTTAGAAAACTTAAAATACTCACCTTTACGTCTTTGAAAGGGGTCAATTCTATTTGATTTTTCCCATCGAGATCAACGGCAAATAAATGGTAGTTTTCATCTCCTCCTTTGTCTTTTACATAAATGAGTCTATGGTCGTTTGCCCATCCGTAACCTCTTACTAAGTCRTCTCCTTCTTTAATTGCAAGGATACGCTCGCCTGTTTCAGTATTCTTTACATAAATATGACGTTTGTTGTTCTCGTCCTTTTCTCTATAGGACAAATACCGACCATTTGGAGAAAATTTAAAGGTACTTTGTTTGGGTTTTCTAAAATAATCCGCTACAGAATATTTGAAAGTTCCTTTTTCTAGCAAAGCCAATTCATCCAATGCTTCTTTAGTTGAAGGAAGAGTGATGTCTCCAGGTAAACTTTTTTTTGCTTCTTGTGCAACACTATTAATACTGATTATTAAAAGGGCAGCTATTCCCAAAACTAGTTTTTTCATCGTAGTAGTTTTTATAAAAAATTAATAAAAAAAGATATATTTCCAAGTTGGATTCTTATTCAAACGATTGTTAAGTAGTGTTAAGCTGTGCTAATAGTTATTGTGAAACTCATAAACACCTTATCTACAGACGCTCAAAGATACAATAATTATAAATTCCTAAATGTGATGGTTTTTTTTTGGGAACTATTGAACAAACACTTTCTATATCCAAAAACAACTTCTTACATTTTTCATAGAATCCTCAAGCCACTTCTGCCACATTATAGAAACGACCACAATAGAAAAATTAGAAATAGAATGTTGACAATTAAACAAAATGTTTTTACATACCTGTGCATTGGCATTTTTCTAAAATTCAATGCTATTGACAGAATAGTCATCAACAAGAGCATACTATTGAGTGTCGCTATATTATGAAATCCCAAGCTCCTATCAAGAAAATAAACAAGTCTATCTACTTGATTGTCAATCTTGTTAAAGGTGAATATCCACAAAGAAAAATAATATAAATTTAGAGCGGTTACAATAAATATGTAGGCTTTTTTCATGTGTTTAAAATTTTGCAATTAATTAAAAATATTTCAAAATTTGAGACCCTATGTAAGCACTCGTTACACTCGTTCTCACTTGAATTTATTTTAATCATACCCTTGGATGTATTTTTTGATTAAAAAAATTCATGTTCGTTTAATAATATTTTGGTCTTTACGAATGGTGTGTTTATAATTCCAACACATTGTTCCTTGGATTAATAGCACGTTTTAAAGATACAGCCTTTAAACTAAGAAAGCAACCAACACATTACTTCGATAATTTCTCTTGCAACAATTGATGTTTTTTAAGTATTTTATCTTGTTGATAGCCTTTTATAAGAAAAGAAATCCCTGTTGTGATCATAATTCCACCTATCAATATCGAAAATAAAAACACCATCAATCCTAGAATTAATAGGGCTATTCCATAGATTTTATTTTGAATAGGTTTTGTTGAACCATTTTCTGTTCTAGAGTTTCCTGCGGCATGTAAATTTAACTCTAGCTTCCGTGTTGCTTCTAGTTCATCTTTGATAAAATCTTGACATGTACCTTCAAATGATGGCTTCTCTTTTGTTAAACTACAAAGCAGGCCAGTTTTATAATTCAATACTCGTTTGCTACAAATAGAGCAGAACTCTAATCTTTCTTTTAAATTCATTTTTTTTCTAATTAGTAGTGTGAACAACACTCCTCAAATATACAAAACAACAGTATATAGCATACTAACAAAAAAGTATTTTATATTCCAAATTTAAGTCAACTGCGCAGCCCTTCCCTTTTCGCTCATTACTTTTCGCTATTCCCTAAAAACTAATTAATCTATCAAATCTCAAGTATCGTTTAGCTAAATATCTTTAGTCCATTGGGCTGTCTACATTCATCTTTATCACTATTTTACCTTTATGTTTACCCTTACCAAAATACTGTATTAATCTTGGAATATCTTCAAATAAATAAGGACCATCTATAATGCTCTTAATTTTTTTCTGTTTAAATAGTTCCATAAAATAATCCAACTCTTTGTTTTGCTGTAAACCTACTAGTTGGAATTGTTTAGCCGAGAATAAGGATATTATTTTACCCCAAAGAACTACTGAAAATAACTTCGTTAACTGTCCGCCTATGGTAACATAGTTCCCTTTATCTTTTAAAACTCGTTTATATGCAAATACAGATTGGTTTGTTTTACAATCAAGAACTAAATCATAGGCTACATTTTCTTGCGTGAAATTTGTAATCTTATAATCAATGACAGTATCAAAACCAACAGATTTCATTAGCTCAAGTTTTTCGGAAGAGTCAACACCTGTTACGTGGCAACCATAGACTTTTGCTATTTGGACTGCAAATAAACCAACACCACCTCCACCTCCATTAATTAAAATTTTTTGATTTTTTTTTATCTGACCAATATCTTTTAATGCTTGTAATGCAAGAGCAAAAGCATGAGGAACGGTTGTCGCCTCTTCAAAACTTAATTCCTTCGTTTTTTTTACTACTGATTTTTCATTCACGCAAATGTATTCTGCAAACGTTCCAAATCCAAATTCTGAGATATCACCAAAAACGGCATCTCCAATTTTTAATTCATCTACTACCCCACCAATCCGCTCAATAACTCCGGAGAATTCAATCCCTGGGATATTCTTTTTAGGTTTCAGTAGTCCAAACATCATACGGTATAATAGTGGTTTACCACTTACCAAATTCCAATCATAATCATTTATAGCAGTGGCATAAATTTTTATTAGAACTTCATTGTCTTTTGGTATTGGTATTTCTACTTCTCCGATTTTAAGTACTTTTTCTGGGGCTCCGTAATTCTCAAATATAATAGCTTTCATTACTTAAACATATTTAGATAAATAGATGCATTTCTCTAACTTAATTAGCTAGATAGGCGTAGGTTACTCCATCAAATATACAAAACCAATTAGCATACTCGTAAAAAAATATTTTTAATAAAAATTATAGTTAAAACACGCTCCTTTGTCCCTGTCATTAACCGCTAACAACGAGCAACCAACAACGAGCAACCAACAATAATAAAACTAACTAATATTACTCCACAATGTACTATTCTTTGCCAAATGCTGATACGTATTCGAAATCATTTTATGCTCCGGTTTGGCAAGGTTAGGATCCTCGTTTAGTAAATGAATCGCTTCTGCACGGACTAGGGTAAGCACTTCGGCATCTTTTATTATATCGGCAATTTTTAAATCGAGGACGCCACTTTGTTGTTTTCCCATTAAGTTTCCGGGACCACGGAGTTTGAGATCTACTTCGGCAATTTTAAAACCATCGGAGGTATCTACCATAGTTTTCAAACGGACTTTAGAATCTGCAGAGAGTTTAAAGCCGCTCATTAGAATACAAAAACTTTGGTCAGCACCACGTCCTACTCTACCTCTTAGCTGATGGAGTTGTGACAATCCAAAACGTTCAGAGCTCTCGACAATCATAATAGAAGCATTGGGTACGTTTACCCCAACTTCTATCACGGTAGTGGCCACCATTATATGTGTTTCGCCTTTTATAAAACGGTTCATTTCATATTCTTTGTCGGCGGGTTTCATTTTTCCGTGTACAATGCTAATTTGGAATTTAGGCAAAGGAAATTCACGAACAATACTTTCATAACCGTCCATCAAATCTTTATAATCCATGGCTTCGGACTCGTTAATCAAAGGATATACTACATATACTTGACGTCCTTTGGCTATTTCCTCCTTCATAAATTTAAACACGCTCAGTCTATTACTATCGTATCTGTGTGCGGTCTTAATTTCCTTTCTACCTGGCGGTAACTCATCAATCACAGAAATATCTAAGTCACCATACATACTCATGGCCAATGTTCTAGGAATTGGCGTGGCCGTCATCACCAAAATATGAGGAGGTAACTCGTTTTTCTGCCACAATTTAGAGCGTTGTTCCACTCCAAAACGGTGTTGTTCATCAATAATGGCAAAACCAAGATTTTTAAACTGTACTTTATCTTCTAATAAAGCATGGGTTCCTATTAAAATGTCCAAGGATCCGTCTAGTAAAGCTTCATGAATCACACGACGTTCTTTTGTTTTACTGGAGCCAGTTAATAACTTCACCGAAATGGGTAATTCTCCCAACTGTTCTACAATGGAATGAAAATGTTGAATGGCTAAGATTTCCGTAGGTGCCATTAAGGCTGCTTGGAAACCGTTATCTATGGCCATTAGCATACTCAACAAGGCAACAATAGTTTTTCCAGACCCTACATCGCCTTGCAACAACCGGTTCATCTGCGCATTGGATCCAACATCTTTTCTAATTTCTTTTAACACCCGTTTCTGGGCATTGGTCAACGCAAAAGGGAGTCCGTTTTTATAGAAATCATTAAAATTGCTTCCTATTTTATCAAAAACATAGCCTTTGATTCGTGATTTACGAACCATTTTTTTTCTAATAAGCTGTAGTTGCACATAAAAAAGCTCTTCAAAAACCAATCGCTGTTGTGCACGCGTTAGTAAGTCCTGCGATTTTGGAAAATGTATATTAAATAAGGCTTCCGATTTTGACAGCAAGCCATTTTCGTTGATCATTTGTTCTGACAACGATTCTCTAAACCTACCTTTGGTTTCTAAAAACAATTGCTGCATCATTTTTACCAATACACGATTGGTGATGCCTTTATTACTCAATTTATCGGTAGACGGATAAATAGGTTGCATCAGAATCTGTCCGCTTTTTTGATGTACGGATAGCAATTCCATTTCTGGATGTGCCATTGAAAATTTGGTCCCGTATAAATTTGTTTTTCCAAACAAAACATAAGGTTCGTTTACCTTAATATTGTCTTTTATCCATTTTGCAGCTCGAAACCACACCAATTCTATCGTGCCAGTACCATCGGTAAAGGTAGCAACCAGTCTAGAACCACGTTTTTGCTTCACGGATTTAAAGCCAGTAATCTTCCCCACCAACTGAATTTCCGATGCGTTTTGCTGTAAATTTGCTATTTTATAAAACTGTGTTTTATCGATGTATCTGTTTGGAAAAAAACTAATTAAATCACCAAAAGTACGAATACCAAGTTCGCTTTTAAGCAAAACGGCACGTACTGGACCTACACCTGTTAGGTACGCAATCGATGTATTGAGGTTATATTGTGGCATCAGTGATAATTAGGTTACGAAGATAGTAAATGCTTGGAATTCTTTACTACCTTTGCAGCTCAAAAAATAATACATGCGATTACATAAGAATTTAGTTATTACTGTGGTGAATTCCTTAAAGTTGATATTTATCGAAGAGGAGTATGCTGGGAAGGTAGTAGAAAAAGCGTTAAAAATAAACAAAAAGTGGGGCGCACGCGATAGAAAATTCATTGCGGAAACCATTTACGATATAGTACGATGGAAACGTTTGTACAACGAAATAGCAGGAACTAAGAATCACTTTACCAACGATAATTTATGGAAATTAGTCGCTGTTTGGGCGGTATTACATGACGTTGAATTACCGGAATGGCAACATTTTTACGGAACACCTTTACGTAGAATCAAAGGGAGGTTTAACGAATTGCAAAAAGACCGTGTATTTAAAGAGTCTATTCCAGATTGGATGGATGAAATATGCGTGAAAGAATTAGGAGAGAAAAAATGGTCTAAGGAAATTACTGCTTTGAATCAACAAGCCAGTGTAATAGTTCGTACCAACTCTTTAAAAGTAACCAAGATTGCCTTGCAAAAAGAATTTGCACAATTGGAAATACACACCAGTTTTGTTCCTGGAAAAACTCATGCCTTACAATTAGACAAACGTGCCAATGTATTTGTAACGGATGCCTTTAAAAAAGGATTCTTTGAGGTACAGGATGCATCTTCTCAATTAGTTGCTCCGTATTTGAACGTTGAACCAGGAATGCGTGTGATTGATACATGTGCAGGTGCAGGTGGAAAAACCTTGCATTTGGCAGCATTGATGCAAAATAAAGGGCAGATTATTGCCTTGGACATCTACGAGCATAAGCTGAGACAACTAAAAAAACGTGCCAAACGTAATGGTGCTCATAATATTACAACACGTGCTATTAATTCTACCAAAGACATCAAAAAATTATACAATACTGCAGACCGTGTATTGATAGATGCCCCTTGTAGTGGAATTGGAGTGTTGAAAAGAAATCCAGACTCTAAATGGAAATTGAAAGCGGAGTTTCTAGACAAAATCAAAGAAACGCAATCGGAAATCTTGAATAATTATTCAAAAATGCTGAAAGTGGATGGTCAAATGGTCTATGCTACTTGTTCTATATTACCTTCAGAAAACGAATTACAAATAGGGAAATTCTTATCGGAAAACACCAATTTTGAATTAATTTCAGATCATAAAGTCTCTCCAGCTGAATCTGGTTACGACGGATTTTACATGGCCTTATTAAAAAGAGTTGAATAGGTATGAAAATTAGCTTTTTTATAGCAAGTTTTGCATTGCTTTTAACGGCTTGTGGAGGAGACAGTACAGAGACTCCAAAACCAACTCCGATACCTGAAAATAAAAACCCAGGAAATTTTATAGTCAGTGTGAATAATATAACAATAGATCAAGCCACAGTGACTTGGACCAATGCTATAGATCCTGATGGTGATAATGTCACTTATAAAGTAATACAAGGAGCGGTGACTAGTACTAGTTTAAATGGAAACACCTATACTTTTGCAGGATTAACGGATAACACTACCTATGATGGAAGCGTTGTTGCAACTGATGGTAATGGAGGTACAAATAGTACCGCGTTTTCTTTTAAAACCTTAAAAAAGCAATCGAGTAACCATGGTGACTTTGTGATTCCTGGCGCATTAACGGACTACTATTCAAGCATGGATTTCACAAAAACTGAAACGCCGTTGTACGAAGATTTAGCGACGTTGACCATTGCGAAACACACTACCTTTTTACAGTACACGCAAAGGCACAATTATTTATACAATGCGGATGCGGATCCTGCAAATAGCGATAATGTATTGTTGCTATATTCTGGGGTGAGTACGTATTGGAAGGAATATCAGAGTGGTTCTAATTCTTATAGCCCACAAACTTTTAATACAGAGCATGTATATCCTAAATCTAAACTTGGAAACGAGCATTCAAAAGCAGATTTACATCACTTAAGAACTTGTAATATAGGAGTGAATAGTGATAGAGATAATTTAGCGTTTACAGATGGTTCTGGAGCGTATGGTGTAAAAAACGGTGCTTGGTACCCAGGTGATGATTGGAAAGGGGATGTAGCGCGTATGATTTTATATGTAAACCTGAGATACGATGAACCTCTTACCAGCGATATTAGTACTGATGACATTAACTTGTTTTTAAAATGGAATGTAGAAGATCCTGTATCGGCTATAGAAATTCAAAGAAACGATGTAATTGAAGGTGCTCAGGGAAATAGAAATCCTTTTATAGACAATCCTTATTTAGTAACTGTTATTTTTGGTGGTGATGCTGCTGAAAATAGATGGGCTGAATAGTGACTAGTGACTAGTGAATAGTGACTATACAAAAAGTTAGTATGAATGTGCTGATTTTTAAATGATATAAAAAGCAATGAGAAATCATTGCTTTTTTTGTGACTTGTTCTTGCTTCCGAACTAATAGTAAGTGCGCATTACCTAGTAACCTGAATTCGACATAAGGATAATTTCATACAACTAATAATCTGAGATTTAAAATAGGTGTCATTGCGAATTTTACTTTTTGAAAATGGAAAAACAAGCAGAAATATTGGCGTATAGTAAGCGTCAGTTCGAGTGAGTTTTAGTGATTTTTTTTGAAAATTAGCTAAAATTGTATCGAGAACAGCGTTTTTAATCAAGACGTCAATGGTCGTTTTTCCTTGAACGTAACAAAAATGAAATTGTACCAAGGATTATTTGTATATCATAAGGTTCTCTATACAAATAGATGAAATCCGCACAACGGGAACCTATAAAACCACACAGTTTGAGGCGCATGGGCTTCTTACACAACTTAACCCACAAGTCCATTTACAACATCCAGCACTTCTGCTGGGATCCGCATTACTTTCATGCTGTTTTTATCCAATAAGCACCAAATGGTTGTTGCTTTTACAAGAATTTTTCCGTCTTTTAGTATTTCTACAAAACGTTCTGATTTCACACCATAAGAATCACCTACCCATGTTCTGATGGTAATTTCATCATCTATCTTGGCGGATGCTAAATAATCAATTTCGTGTCGTATTACTACCCAAACATAGGAATTAAACGCATGATTTTTACTCAAAACGTTCCAGTGTTTTTCAGCGGCATGTTGCACCCATTGGATATAACATACATTATTCACATGCCCTAGGGCATCAATTTCATCAGAAGTTACCCTGTGTTTGATATAAAAACGTCTGTCCATTTTCTATTGTGTTTGATCCCTTAAAGATAGCAAATTAAACCAAACAGAAACGGCATTTATTGGCATAAAAAAAGCCAAATTCAATTGCTGAATTTGGCTTTAATATAAATTTTATAAGTCTAACTATCTGAATCCAAATAATCAGGGGTTCCGTCTCCGTCTGAATCGTCGTTGGTTAAATCTCCATCGTTATTGGCATCTTCGTCTTTGGTAAGGATCCCGTCTCCATCATCATCAGCATCTGCAAAATTTGGTCTTCCATCACCGTCAGTATCATCATTAAATACATCACCATCATTATCTAAATCTTCGTCTATAGAATCAATTCCATCTCCATCGTGATCCGATTTATTAACTGTCATCAGTTCAATTTTAAACATCAACGGAGAATTCTCAGGAATAGTACTCCTCGTAGGGTCATTCCTATAACCCAATCCTGAAGGAAAAAACAACCATCCTTTACCGTTATTTTTAAAATCAAAAGATTCGTCGGGGTTTATTATTTTTTCACCTGCATTAAAATTTGGAAAACCATAAGACCATCCAGGAATTACCCCGTCAAGCCCATTAAACAAGTTAAACCAACTTGCGTTAGTATTAGTATCAAAAATAGTACTGTCTAAAAGTGCTCCTCTATATGTTGCAAACACAGAATCTACTCTTGAAGGTGCAGCTCCTACTCCATTCCCCGTTTTTAAATAATATAATTTATAAGCAATATCATTTAAAGTAACATTTTCTATTTCAACCTGATCCGTTAGTGGTATTTGCTCTTCAATGGGTGCTGAACCTACAAAATCACCACCAATTTCCCATATTTCTCCATCTTCACCATTCAAATAATGAGATTCAAAATAGTCTAATAATGCCTTGTCATCTGTTAAAGCTTGCGCAGCAGCATCAAAATTATCACTATCACTATCCTTATCCTTACTACAAGACATGATGATTAGCGCACTTACGAACAATACAGCTATATTCTTTATATTCATCTTTTAATTTTTTTCGATTTTAAATGGTTCAATTAACTACAAAATGTCACTTTAAATAAAGGAACTAAATCAATTCAATTGAATGTATTTTACGCCGCAAGATAGTATTTTCATACCTTTGTTAAAAGAGAAAAAATAAATTTTAACTTTTTATGAGAATTGATAAATATTTATGGTGCATTCGAATGTTCAAAACCCGTAGTTTGGCCACTGATGCGTGCAAAAAAGGACATATTAAGATTGATGGAAACAACCTAAAACCATCAAAAGTACTTTTCGGAAATGAATTACTTTTGGTTCGAAAAAACCAAATTAATTATAAAATAGAGGTYCTGGACATCCCAAAAAATCGTGTGGGCGCTAAATTGGTGGATTTATATCGTAAAGATTTGACTCCTAAAGAGGAATTTGAAAAACAAGAYCTCTTAAAGTATTCTAAGGATTATTACCGTAAAAAAGGTGCTGGTAGACCAACAAAAAAAGACCGCAGGGAAATAGACGAATATACCAATGAAGAATAATTTTACACAAACTTTTTGGGATGCCAAATACCAATCTTCACATTTAGGATGGGATTTAGGTGAGATATCACCTCCGCTAAAGGCATATATAGATCAACTCGAGGATAAAAATGCGGACATATTGGTGCCTGGCGCAGGAAATGGTTATGAAGTTGCCTATTTACACCAACAAGGGTTTAAGAATGTGACCGTAGTGGAAATTTCCAAACAACCGCTTTTAAATTTACAACAACGAATTCCAGACTTTCCAAAAGAGCACTTGGTTCTGCTTGATTTTTTTGAACACGACGGCTGTTATGATTTGATTTTTGAGCAAACCTTCTTTTGTGCACTTACGCCACTATTGCGTGAATCCTATGTGATGCAAATGCATTCATTATTAAAACCATCAGGAAAAATAGTGGGATTGTTTTTTGATTTTCCTTTAGAAGTTGATGGACCACCCTTTGGAGGATCATTACAGGAATACCAGCAATTATTTTCTAGAAAATTCAATATTCGCACTTTAGAACGCGCTTATAATTCCATAAAAGAACGCAGCAATATTGAATTGTTTAGTATCTTTGAAAAAAAATAAGGACTCCAATGGAAAGATCAATTATACTGAACGATGCCCAAATTAAGCACAAAATTAAGCGAATAGCTTATCAGATATATGAAGAAAATGTTACGGAGTCTGAAATCGTTTTGGCAGGAATCAACGGAAACGGTTTTGTTTTTACACATAAAATTGCGGAAGCATTGTCTAAAATTTCTCCGTTAAAAGTGCATCTTTGTGAGGTATTTATTGATAAAAAGAATCCAATAGGTGAAGTAACCACCTCTTTAGAAAAGGATGAATATCAAGATAAATCGTTGGTATTGATTGACGATGTCTTAAATTCAGGGACAACACTTATTTATGGAATCAAACATTTTTTGGAGGTTCCATTAAAACAATTTAAAACTGCGGTATTGGTGAATAGAAATCATAAGAAATACCCTGTAAAGGCCGATTTTAAAGGGATTTCTTTATCTACTTCATTGAGAGAACACATAGATGTGGTTTTTAAAAACGATGTTGCCACTGTGTATTTAAACTAAGATAAATTTTTATTTCAGTAACTATTTCTTCTATCGATTTATTATCTACAGTCATTGTTTTTTGTGCTCTATTGTAAAAGAACCCACGCTCAAATAAATGTTTACCAATAAACTCTTCCAGTTTTTCAAGGCCAATGGTCTTTATCAATGGTCGTGTGTTTTGTTCCGTTTTTAAACGTTCATACAGCGTAGGAATACTCGCTTTTAAATACACAGACGTACTGTTGATATTAATAATTTCCAAATTCTCACCAAAGCAAGGCGTTCCCCCTCCTACCGAAATAATGTCGTACAAATTATCGTTCAATAAATCAATCAAATAACTCGCTTCTATTTTTCGAAAATAAATTTCTCCTTTATTTTCAAAGATATTTTTAATGCTTTCTTGTTCTTTATCCTCAATATAGTCGTCCAAATCCATAAATCGAAGACGCAATTGACTCGCAAGTTGCTTACCAATGGTCGATTTTCCACAGCCCATGTAGCCTAATAGTACTAATTTCATTTTTTATTTTTTTTGATTCAACTATTTTTAATTGTCAGTTTTTACAGCAGTTTCTTGGTTCACAAATCCTTAGCTAGCCCAAATAAGCCTTTCAAAAACCAAGCTTACAAATATCTGTAAAAAAAATTAAAAAACGCTTGTTATATTCCTTTTAGATTGTATATTTGCAACCGCAATCACGGATTGTTATTGACCTGGTAGCTCAGTTGGTAGAGCACCTCCCTTTTAAGGAGGTGGTCCTGGGTTCGAGCCCCAGCCAGGTCACAAAAAGTTAAGCGATTGCTTAACTTTTTTTGTTTAAATACTGCGCACGTGGCGGAATTGGTAGACGCGCCAGCTTGAGGGGCTGGTGGAGGAAACTCCGTGGAAGTTCGAGTCTTCTCGTGCGCACTTTTAAAGTGCTTTTTAAATATAATTACATCACTTTGTATATACTCTAAAAATTATTCCTTTTAATGGATCAGGTATCGGCATTTCTAAAATCCCTTACACTACCAATCAAATAAAATGGATTAGTAGATCCTAGATCAATGAATTTTATTCATAAAAACATTGGTTTTCGTTGAGAAACAATGGAGAACACACAGAAAATTCGTATTTTTATACCTTAAAACAACGCTTATTTTAAGTGCATTTGCAAGTGTTTAATCTTCAACACAAAACAAACGCTTTACGTAAGGAATTTCTTTTTTTAGCACAGTAAATATGAAAAATAAAAGTACAATTGTTATTGTTGGTGGTGGATTTGCAGGATTGGAACTCATCAATAAATTGGACAGTTCCGATACATTCGATATTGTTCTAGTTGACACCAACAACTACAACTTTTTTCCACCATTGATATATCAGGTATCAGCAGGTTTTATGGAGCCTTCAGCCATCAGTTATCCTTTTAGAAAAATATTAAGAAACAAGAAAAATGTTCGTTTCTGGTTGGGTACTTTAGAAAAAGTGATGCCTACAGAAAAAAAAATCATATTGAGCAATGGTACATTGAACTATGATAWTTTAGTGATGGCTACGGGAGTAGAAACTAACTACTTTGGAAATAAAAACATCGAATCATTGAGCCTTCCTATGAAGACCATCAGTGATGCATTATCCTTGCGAAATGTTATTTTTACGCGCTTAGAAAGAGCGACTCGCCTAAAGAGTACCGAGCAGCGTAAAAAACTATTGACATATGTTATTGCGGGTGCTGGGCCTACTGGCGTGGAACTTTCCGGGATTTTTGCAGAAATGCAACTCCATATTATTAGAAAGGATTATCCAGAACTGAGTCCAGAAGATTTGGGAGAAATATATTTGATAGATGGTCAAGACACAGTGCTTGCCCCTATGTCTAAAAAGTCTCAACAGTATACCTATGACAAACTAACTGAACTCAATGTCAAAATCAAACTAAACACCTTAGTAAAAGATTTTAAAGATGAAATTGTTTATCTGTCTGATGACACTGAAATTCACACTAAAAATTTAATTTGGGCAGCAGGAATTACGGCAAGAACGTTTGAAGGATTTAAACCGGAGTGTCACGGTCCAGGAAGAAGGTTCAAAACCAATGTTTACAACTTAATTGAAGGCTATGATTCTATTTATGCTTTGGGAGATTGTGCCATTATCACAGGTGACGAAAATGCCCCTAAAGGCCATCCACAAGTAGCACAAGTAGCCATTCAACAAGCACAAAACTTAGGAAGGAATTTAAATGTGGCAAAAGAGCTATGGGAACCGTTCGAATATACAGACAAAGGATCCTTGGCAATTATAGGTAGAAATAAAGCCGTGTTAGATACTCCCAAGCACAAGTACCATATGAATGGTTTTTTCGCTTGGTTTATATGGATTTTTGTACATATAATGTCTCTAGTGAATTTTAGAAATAAATTGAGAGCTGTCTATGACTGGACGGGATATTATATTTATAAAGATCAGTCTTTTAGAATGATTATTAAACCTAGAGACAGAGACCAACAGAAGAAAGTATAAACAACCTATCYAAAACTATTTAATTATAGCCATACCGTTATAAGTGTAATAGATGGGTTTACTTATCCGCTGTAAGTAAACCCATCTTTTTACACTATTAGTTTTTTATAACTTTGTAATTTCCTGGAGTAAATTTAAAAGTTCGTACAAGTCGTGTCCATGTATTTATTTGAGCGATGGCAGCTGTGAGATTACAAATTTCATCTATCGAAAAATGTACTGTTAATTGTTGATACATTGCATCGGAAATTTCATGGTGTGCAATTTCAGTTAAGGATTCAGTAAAGGCGAGCACTACTTTTTCTTTTTCAGAGAAAAACGAAGTTTCTTTCCAAACACTAAGCATATTTATACGCAATTGTGTTTCTCCAGTATGCTTTAATTCCTTGTAATGCATATCTATGCAATATCCACATTTATTTATTTGAGCAACCCTTAAACGCATCAACTCTAATAATTGTAAGTCTTTAAAGGTGGTATTTAAATAGGTTTCCATAGCCATTAAATGTGATAGCATTTCTTTAGGCAATTGAGGGTGTGTAATTCGTTCCATTTTTATGATATTTATAATTAAAAMGACAAAATTACGCACAAGAATGCACTGAAAAGTTAAGCTATCTTAAGAAAATAGCTATTTATTTTTTTCTGAGTTCACTCAAGTATTCGGGAGTAATTTCCAGATAAGATGCAATCATATACTGTGGAACACGCTGGGCAAATGAGGGGAAATTTGTAATTAAGTATAAATACCTGTCTCGGCTACTCATTTGTAAATAAATRGAGCTCCTACGTTGCTCAGCAATCAACGTTTTTTCTGTTATAATCCGAAACAATCGCTCTAATTTTGGAATTTTCAAATACAAGGATTCTAGTACCTCTTTGGTTAAAACCAGTATTTGGGTTTTCTCCAAAGCCTGAATTGTGGTGTACGAAGCAGTATTAGAAACAAAACTCTCCAAATCTGTAAGCCACCAATTTTCTAAAGCAAAATGGGTGATCTTTTCATGGCCATTTACAGTTGTATAATAAGAGCGTACCAATCCACTTAAAACAAAATAATATGCGTCACATGTTTGTCCTTCTTGCAATAGATACTCTTTTTTCTTAAAAGTTTTCAGTGCTAATCGTTCATAAATAGCGTCTATTTCTTCATCATTAAAAACAACATATCTATTTAAATATTGATGTAATTGGGTTTTCATAAAATTTATTTACAAATAGCAATAAACAACATACGCACTTATTTTCTTTGATTTAGTGCAACTATTTTCAAAAATGTGTACTTTTGACTATAGGTACGTTGAAATAGACACAATTATTTGAACCATGAACGACAAAGAAGAAGACAAACTTTCTACAAGAGGCATTCGACCAACAGCGATGCGGATTTTGGTACTCAAATATTTGACAGATCTGGGACATACAACTTCCCTTTTAGATTTAGAAACACATTTTTTAGAATCKGATAGAAGTACCTTGTTCCGAACACTTAAAACTTTTGAAGAAAACGGTATCATTCATAAAATAGAAGATGGTACGGGTGTGATTAAATATGGCCTCTGCACAGAAACTTGTGAATGCAGCTTAAAAGACCAGCATTTTCATTTTTATTGTGAAAAATGTGATGAAACTTTTTGTTTAAACCATATGAAAATTCCGAGTTTGGAATTGCCCAAAAACTTTGTACTGAAACAATCCAACCTAGTTCTTAAAGGTATCTGCTCAAATTGCAATTGAGTTGCAGTAATAATCTCTTAATTTTGTGTTATAAAAAAAGAGCTAATTATGAAACCTACAAATATACCAGAAAGCGACTGTTGTTCTAGCGAACTATGCGAGCCAATAACAGCTGCTACAAATTCAACAAAACCAACTGAGCGACCACATAATTTTGGTTTTAATTCAACCACATTGGCAGTTTTCAGTTTCGTAATGCTCCTTTTAGGGCTTGCGATTGAACATGTGTTGGCTCTCCCTTTTTTTAATGGATGGATAAAAATAGTATGGTATTTAATCGCATACCTTCCAGTAGCATACCCTGTATTAGCTCAAGCAGTAAAATCCATTAAAAAGGGGGCTATGTTTACAGAATTTTTCCTAATGAGTGTTGCTACTATCGGTGCTTTTTCCATAGGAGAATACGCAGAAGGTGTAGCAGTGATGTTATTTTACGCTGTAGGAGAATTRTTTCWAGCAAAAGCAGTAAATCGTGCCAAAACAAGCATTACAGCCTTGCTGGATGTACGCTCTAAAGTTGCACATGTATACAGAGATCAAGCGTATATTTCCATTCACCCTGAACTAGTACGTATCGAAGAAAAAATTCGGGTTAAAGTGGGGGAACGGATTCCTTTAGACGGTTTATTACTTTCTAACAAAGCGCGACTGAATACTGCAGCACTTACTGGAGAAAGTAAACCCAGTACTGTATTAAAAAATAAAAAAGTGTTTGCGGGAGCTATAAATTTGGAAAGTGTTATTGAAATTGAGGTGAGCGCTCTGTTTAAAAACAGTGCCGTTTCCCGAATATTAGAACTCGTAAAAAATGCGACACAGAAAAAGGCAAAAACAGAATTACTCATTCGGAAATTAGCGAAAGTCTATACTCCTATTGTAGTGTATTTAGCCATTGCTGTTACCATACTTCCCTATTTTTTTGTAAGTGATTATCAGTTTTCAGACTGGCTGTACAAAGCATTGATATTATTAGTGATTTCTTGTCCTTGTGCCTTAGTAATTTCTATCCCTTTAGGGTATTTTGGAGGCTTGGGAGCTGCTTCTAAGCATGGAATATTATTTAAAGGTGCCATGTATATGGATCTGATAACAAAAGTCAATACTGTAATTATGGACAAAACGGGTACAGTGACACAAGGAGTATTTGCAATTAAAGATATTGTTCTCAGTAGTCCTATTTCTGAAAAAGCATTGATGCGTATAGTAATCTCTTTAGAAAAAAATTCTACCCATCCCATTGCCAAAGCATTGCTAGCATATAAATTAGATGAAACATTATATCCAGCTACAGAAGTTAGAGAATTTGGAGGCAAGGGGCTTTCTGGGAAGATCAATGGTAGCATTGTGCTGGCTGGAAATATAAAATTGCTTGATCAATTCAATATCAAAACTCCCAGAATCATTGATACTATAGTGGATACCTGTGTTCTTATTGCTATTGATAGTACCTATGTAGGATATATAGTAATTGCTGATGCCATAAAGGAAGATGCCATGGATACCATCAAAGGAATAAAAGACTTGGGAATAAAAGAGTTGATAATGCTTTCTGGAGACAAAGATTCCATCACTCAAAAAGTGGCAAAGTCACTGGGAATCTCACATGCAAAAGGAGGGTTATTGCCTGAAGATAAATTGCGGAAAGTACAAGAAATTCAAAAAGACACATCAAAAGTAGTTGCATTTATAGGTGATGGTATCAATGATGCTCCAGTGTTGGCAGCCAGTAATATAGGAATTGCAATGGGAGCTATGGGGAGTGATGTGGCTATAGAAACTGCTGATGTAATTTTCCAAACCGATGAACCTTCCAAGTTTATTACCGCGACTCGAATTAGTAAATCCACTCAAAAAGTGATTTGGCAAAACATCTACCTTGCATTTGGGGTAAAAATCTTGGTGATTACTTTAGGAGCCTTAGGATTGGCAAATATGTGGGCAGCCGTTTTTGCGGATGTAGGAGTGGCGCTGCTCGCCATCTTAAATGCTGTAAGATTGCAGCAAATGACTTGGGATTCGTAAAAAAAACAGCAACAGGTGTTGTTAATTTTTGGCACCTGTTTTACCTGTATCAAAACTCACCATCCATTGAATACCAAACTGATCGGTTAACATGCCAAAATAGGAACCCCAAAACGTTTGATTCATAGGCAAGACTTCCTTACCGTTTGTGGCCAATATATTGAACAATCTATCTGCCTCCTCAATAGAATCAGTATGTATAGATACAGAAAAGTTACTGCCTATAATCACTGCTTTCCCCCATGCTCCTACTGCATCACTTCCCATAAGAACGGTGTTACCTATAGGTAGAGAAACATGCATAATTTTATCATGATCTTCTTCCTCTACTTGACAATCTGGATCGTCGGCAGGCATTTCTTTAAATCTTCCAATGTGTGTGAATTCACCTCCAAAAGTTTTTTTATAAAAAAGGAATGCTTCTTCACAATTTCCTTTAAAAGTTAGATATGTATTTATCGTTGTCATAGCGAAAGTTTAATTATTTAACCAAGATTACTCTTGTATGAATATTTCTATTTATTTGTTGAATCATCTGAATTCCGATAACTCCGTGAAGGCATTTTAATTGCCTTTTATTTTTTCAAATTCTTCAATTGAAATGCCTAATTTCATATTTATATTAAAAGTGATTAAAAATAATGACTCTTGTTCCTTAAACAGCTCTTAGGCTACATTAGTAGTGAATTACTTATTAGTTTCGTTTCAGTTTAAATTTCATCATATCGGAAATCACATCTAATAAAGTGCCTGTAGGACAGAGCAATCTACACCAAATCATTGGATAAATCAAGGTTAGCCCTACCCTACATAAAGCTATTGGAAACCAAATCCCCAGTGATGCCCAACCAAACAAATCTGGAAACAATTCAAAATTACTCCACTTTCTTAGCCCTAAAAGTACACCTGTTATCAAGACGATGGCAATTTTCATTCTAATTTTATGGATCCATGCATTTGGTATAAAAAATTTCTGACGGGCATATTTCGGACCTACTTTCATTATTAATCGTTGAACATTACCGAAAGGAGACCTATTTGCAATATGTATATCAACCAATCTGAGATGAAACATCCTTCGAGTACCTAAAAAACAAACAATTCCTTATTATGAAACGAACATGAATTTTTTTAATCAAAAAATACCCCGAAGGGTATGATTAAAATAAATTCATGTGAGAACGAGTGCTTACATGGGTTCTCAAATTTTGAAATATTTTCAGTCAATTACAAAATTTTAAACATATGAAAAATTTATATTTCTCATAATTACATGGAGCTTTGATTATTTTTGTTAATGTTAGTCTCTCGAATTTAAGATATATAAATCGAGGGATTTTCTCTATAAAGCAGCTTTTCTTTTTCAGAAACTAATTTAGCAATCTCGATTATTTAAAAAAAGGGATTTCACAAAATGAAATCCCTTACGTACTTGTTTCGCATAAAAAAAGGACTTTTTATACGTTTTATAATTGGTTAAATAATTACACTGTAAATTTAAGGCTTTTTTAAGAAGTATGAACAGGGGAAAAACCCCCATTTGAACGGTATTTATAAATTACAAGTACTTAATTATAAGTATAGATTATAATCTGTTAGAAATTGATACAAATAGACCCTACTCTTTTCACAGATATTTAACGGTTGTTTTAACATAAATTCTTAAATTTACAACATGGTAAAAAAAATATTTATATGTTTCTTTTTTCTTGTAAGTTGTCATGCTTTTGCACAAGAAACCTCAGAAAAAAAGAAAACTGTTTCACTTAAAGGTCAAATCATTAATTTTAAGACAAAAGCGGGTTTGAAAGGGGCGCATTTGTTCAATTTAAACACTGTAAAAGGGGCTGTGGCCAGTAAAAAAGGTTTTTTTAACTTTCCTGCCAAGGTAAACGATACTTTGTACATTTCATATCTCGGATTTCAATCTATCAAACTTAAGGTTACTAACGATTTACTGAAAGGAAACGAACTTGTAATTGCCTTGCATGAAAAACGTGTTGAAATGAAAGAGGTGGTTGTAAATTCTCATAAGTTAGTAGGTGTTCTAGAGATAGATACTAAAAATATTCCCGTTGATAAATTTGCGAGAATTCATATAGATGGTTTGGCTCAAACCTATGAAGTGGGAGCTCCTACTCCATACAAATCAGCAATTACATCGCTATTCAACCCAGTAGATTTAGTCTATAATATGTTCGGAAAAAACCCGAAACGCCTTAAAAAGTTGAAGAAATTACGTGACGAAGATGATTTACGTACTATGATGGAGGGTAAATTTAATCGTGAATTGATGATGGAGTATTTAAATATGAATGCTCAAGAATTGAACGAATTATTAAACGAATGTAACTATTCCGATTATTTTATAAGATCTGCAAGTGACTTACAATTAACAGAGGCCATTTTACTTTGTTATGAAAATCACAAGGCAATTAAAAAAGGAAGCACCATAAAAGAACGTAAAAAAGAATAAGGAATTTCAATTTAATAAAATATAAAAGGTAGTGATTGTAACAATCACTACCTTTCTTTTTTCTATTCACTATGGTCAATTACAATTTTCCATTTACCTGCTATTCTTTTAAATACAAGGGTAAAAATACCGTTGGCCTCACCGACAGGTCGTTCTAAATGATATTTTCCAATGACACTATACACTTCTGGAGCCAAAAAATCCACATGAATTAAATCAAATGTTAGCGTACCAGTATGGTCGCTTGAGGGATACCCTTTTTTATAATTATCCAACGTTTGCTGCCATCCATAAGTTACTCCCCTGCTTCCAATAAACTTTAGATCTGGTGACTTCCAATAGGCGTTCATATAGGCCTCTAAATCCCCATTTGACCAATCCAACGCAGATTGATTTAATACTTCTGTGATTTCTTTGATATCGTTTACAGATGATTTTTCTATCTTTCTGCTAGGCATTGTACAACTCGTAAATACGATACATACAAGAAGAATGAATTTGGTTATTTTCATAGATTATTTGATTTTTTTAAACATGATATAATGAGATCCAATGTACTTGATTTCAAAAGGATTTCCTATAATTTTAAAGCCCTGTTTTTTATAAAATGCTACGGCTATTTCTCTCGCTTTACACCATAATGTGGTAACTCCACGATTTTTGAGCATATCTATCGCAGTAATTAGCATTAATTTACCAATCCCTTTTCCCTGAAAATCCTCGGAGGTTGCCATTCCTCGCAATTGGTATTGATTTCCTTGGACTAGAGGAGATATTGATTTCATAAAAGAACAAACACCTACAAGTTCTCCAACAGAATATGCACCTAAATGGATTGTTGTCGGAGTATTGTCACCTTCAAAACTTATTGGAAGCGGTATATTGTTTCGTAAAATAGATGCTCTTAAAGGAAATGTTTCTTCTGCACCTATTTCTTTCACCATAATTTTATCTATGGTATAAAAAACAGCTTCTCTTCCATCGTACATGATGTTTTTATTAAACGCCAATCCACATTTTTCCAATACACGGATAGAGGCTAGGTTTTCAATATATGTATTGGCTACAATTTGGGATAACTCTAAGGTTTCAAATCCATAATTGATACACAGACGTGCCGCCATTGTAGCATAGCCTTTTCCCCAATAGGAAGTATAAAATCGAAATCCGATATCCACTAATCCAGATTCTTGAGATTTTCTCAGTCCACACCAACCAATAAATTCGTCATTTTTTTGTAAACAAACTGCCCATCTTCCATATCCATCTCTTTTGTAATTAGAATAATCCGAAAGGAATAATTTTGCAGCATCCAAATCAAAAAACGGAAAATCTCCCGTAAACTTTAAAACTTTTGGATCATTATTCAATTCAAAAAAATATTTTCCATCTGAAATTGATAATTTCCTTAAGTAAATGGCGTCGTTTTGTACAATTTTTTCCATATTGCTGTTTTTTTGTCTAAAATAATAAAAAATGCAAAATATACAGATAAAACTCATTGAAACTAAAGATATAGTATGCATTCTACCGCTGCTAATGCAATTGAATACCACCACTCCTCAAGAAGTATTGAAATCACGTATTTATGAGATGAGCACTCAAAATTATGAATGTGTAGGGATGTATATAAATAATACATTGATTGGTATTGCCGGTTTGTGGTTTATGACGCGGCATTATTGTGGTAAAAGTATAGAACCGGATCATGTAATTATAGATGATCTTTACAGAAATCAAGGTTTGGGTAAAAAATTATTCGAATGGATTTATTCCTATGGAAAAAGTATGGGCTGTGAAGTAAGTGAGCTAAATGCCTATATACCAAACACCAAATCACATGATTTTTATGAGCGAGAAGGTTATAAAAAATTGGGGTATCACTTTATAAAAAAAATCTAATATATTTTCTATAAAAACCCTTGCTAGACTGCAAAAGGATTGTATATTTGCCTTCGGAAATGCGAAAGTAGCTCAGTTGGTAGAGCGTCAGCCTTCCAAGCTGAATGTCGCCGGTTCGAACCCGGTCTTTCGCTCTAAGAAACCTCGTTTTTACGAGGTTTTTTTATGTCTAAATTTTAGTAATTTGACATGAGTTAGAAAATTTGCTTCATGTTCTTCTTATATTCCACTTACAAAACTTCGTTGTAAAATGTCTTCAATTCTATACTCTTCTTTTAAAGTATAAGGATCATATGTAGTCTTTAAATTTAGTTTAAACAATTTCGCAGTAGATTGATAAGCCATAAGGGGATTCCCTTGTCGCTTTTTCCTTTTCGTAACCACTATATATGTTAATTTCAGAATCTAGGAATAAGTCAAAAATATAGCTCTCCAAGAATAATACTTGATCCAATTTAGTCTACTTTGCTATATAACAGTCATCTAAAAATAATCATTAAAATATCCTTGAAAACCCTTGTCAGACAGCAAAAGGATTGTATATTTGCCATCAGAAACGCGAAAGTAGCTCAGTTGGTAGAGCGTCAGCCTTCCAAGCTGAATGTCGCCGGTTCGAACCCGGTCTTTCGCTCTAAGAAACCTCGTTTTTACGAGGTTTTTTTATGTCTAGTAATTAGCTCAACCTCCCTATATTTACATTTTTTTAAAACTCCTTTATAATTATTTTAATAAAATTTCAGGTATCATTTTAAAAGACAAAGACTTATAAAAACAAGTAAAAAAAACTATTCTAAAAGGGTTGTTTTACTGAAAAACCATTGTATATTTGCCTTCGGAAACGCGAAAGTAGCTCAGTTGGTAGAGCGTCAGCCTTCCAAGCTGAATGTCGCCGGTTCGAACCCGGTCTTTCGCTCAAAAAAAAACCTCAAACATTGTTTGAGGTTTTTTTATACTTATTTTTTTAAGAGCTATTTACGCTGTAGCTTACTTCCAAACAATAATAACAATACAATAGGAGCTCCAATGAGTAACACAATAAACAAATTATCCGTGAATACCGACGGCTTTAAAAACAATGTCAACGCATAGCCTCCAATAGCACCACCTAAATGTGCTGAATGACCAATATTTCCTAATTGCTTTTTCATCCCGTAAATAGAATATAACAAGTACCCTACTCCAAATACATAAGATGGTAATGAAATTGGAATTGGAAAAAGCATTAGTTTCATACCGGGATGTAATAAGATACCGCTAAAAATAATTCCTGCAACGGCACCTGAAGCACCAACTGCACTATAGTATAGTTCTTTGTCATGGTATTTTAAGGTCAGTAAATTCCCAATTAATAAGCTTCCAAAATAGATCATCAAAAACTTTATTTCTCCTAATTCGCCAATCACCGAAGGACCAAACATATACAAAACATACATATTCATCCCTAAATGCATATAATCGGCATGTAAAAAACCTGAAGTAAGCATTCTTATTTTTTGACCTTGTTTAATGGCTCCAATTTGAAATTTGAATTTTTCAAAAAAACTATAATCATTCAGTCCTTTTAATGAAAAAAGTACATTAGCTATGATTACAACGAGCAATACTGTGTTTATATTCATTCCTATAATTTTAAGTTTCGAAAATACTAAATATTACGTATAATTAGTTCTAATATTATGTTATAAATCAAATTATATCCGATATTTGCATCACTATGCAATTACTAATTTACATTTTGGTCTATCCCATTATAATAGGGATATCGCTCTTACCTTTTCGAATTCTCTATTTCTTTTCAGATCTTATTTTTTACTTACTGTACTATGTTATAGGATACCGTAAAAAAGTGGTGATGAAAAACTTAAAATTATCGTTTCCTGAAAAAACGGAAGTCGAATTGATCGAAATTCAACGTAAATTTTACAAACATTTTGTGGATGTATTTATGGAGTTGATCAAGACATTTACCATGAGTAAAAAGGAAATTAAAAAACGCTATAAATTTAATAATTTGGAATTAGTTTCTGAACTAGCAAAGGAAAAGGGGATCCTTTTATTAGGGAGTCATTACGCAAATTGGGAATGGATAGTATCGTTCTCTATGTATACARAAGTACCTTGTTATGGCGTGTTTACTCCAATTGGCAACACCTATTTTAATAATTTTATTATAAAATCAAGAGAGCGTTTTGGTGGTTATTTAATCCCWGGAAAGAAACTAGTCCCTCAAATAATAAAGGATCAAAAGGAAGGAATCAATGCCTTTTATGGACTYTTGAGTGATCAATCTCCACARCTTAAAAAAACCTTTTATTGGGCCCCTTTTATGGGSGTAAAAGTTCCTGTACATACAGGAGCCGAAATGCTTTCAAAACGATTCGACCTTGCCTCAGTTTTCTTTGATGTAAAAAAAATAAAACGTGGATATTATGAAGGTGAATTTACCTTAGTTAGTAAAGATGCCAACAGTATGAAAAACTTTGAACTCACAGATATCTTTTTACGAACAGTTGAAAAACAAATACGCAACGCTCCCGAATATTATTTCTGGACTCATAATAGGTTTAAACATAAGGATGCATCCCAAAAAATTAGAAAATTTAAATCTTAACAATAATAAGATTATTTAAAACAATCTAAATCTTCCTCCAAATAGTATACTGCGTTCTATAAATGTAAAATGCTGAGAGGCAGAATCATTCGTGTTTTTAGTAGTTCTTATATTGTCCATGTCTATATACCCCACTTTTAAATTACTTTGAATAAAGAAGTGTTTAAAAGCAGTAATGTTGATACCCACATGTGCGGACATTCCCCAACCGGCCACATTAAAATCGTCATAGCGCTCTTTTCCAAGAATTTTAGTGTTTGATTTAGGATACATCAATCCAACTCCTATTCCTTCTGTGACAGCAATATCAATTCCTCTGACTTTAAAATTAAGGAATTTATCTATATTGTCAAACCTATCTACTTCTACATTGATATAGTTTAAGCCATCGGTATATTCAAAAGTTAAAAAATCTTCCGACACCAATATTTCATCATTCGTATAAATACCATCAAAATCTCCACCGGTATTAATTGTCCCGGTTATGTTTCCAATACGATTGTTATACATCACATATTTCATATGATCTACCCCTACACTCACGGAATAATTCTCTTTAAAAAAATAGCCTATACGCAAGTTTGTTTGAGGAATAGTAATTTTTAACGGATGTAAATAGGGGTCTAAAGCAAAAGGTTTTACCTTTTCATGTGCGGCTACATCTTTCAGTGTAAAATTGTAGTTATCTCCCTTAAAGGAAATGTCAGATGTGGAATAGTTTTCTCTATTCCAACCCCAATAAGCAAAGAATTTTCCTTTATTCTTGTATTCCTGAAATTCAAAGCCTGATTCTTGAGCAATAGAAGTTATGCTAAAGATCATAAAAAAACCTAATAGAATTTTTTTCATCTTAAAATCTTTACATTCCGTAAAAATAATATAAACAAAATTCTATTAGGTAAAAATTTATTCTTTGTATTTAGTATAAATAGGTAGGATTCACCTAATTTATTTTATAATTTCTTTAATCTCTTCAATAATACGTTCTGCCAAGGCATCTGCATTGGATTGCGCATTACTCTCTGTATAAATTCGGATGATAGGCTCCGTATTCGATTTACGTAAATGTGCCCATTCTGTTGCAAAATCTATTTTCACACCATCAATGGTACTCACATCTTCATTGGCATATTTTTCAGCCATTTTCTCTAAAATTAAATCAACGTCAATCTCTGGTGTTAATTCAATTTTATTCTTACTCATAAAATAGCTAGGATAACTATCTCTAAGTGCTTTACAAGACATCTTTACCTGAGCAAGATGAGATAAAAATAAAGCAATTCCTACCAAAGAGTCACGTCCATAATGTGAATCTGGATAGATAATACCACCATTTCCTTCTCCTCCAATAACGGCATTATTTTTCTTCATTAAAGTAACTACATTCACTTCTCCTACAGCACTAGCTTGGTAAGTACCTCCATGCTTTTGAGTGATATCTCTTAATGCTCTAGAGGACGACAAGTTAGACACTGTATTTCCTCCATTCGTTCTTCCCAACACATAATCAGCACAAGCAACAAGCGTGTATTCTTCACCAAACATACTTCCGTCTTCAGAAACAATAGCCAGCCTATCTACATCAGGATCTACTACAACTCCAAGATCCGCTTTTTCTTTGACTACCAATTTAGAGATCACCCCTAAATGTTCTTTTAAAGGTTCGGGATTATGAGGGAATTGACCATTTGGTTCACAATATAATTCCACACATTCCACATTCAATTCTTTCAATAAAGCTGGAATAGCAATTCCTCCAGTAGAATTTACGGCATCTACTACCACTTTAAAATTGGCTTGTTTAATAGCTTCAACATCTACTAAATCTAACTTCAATACCTCAGTTACATGCTTATCCATATAACCTTTCACCTTATCATAGCTTCCTAAATCGTCTACTTCAGCAAAAGTAGAAGCATCGGTATCAGCGATATCTAATATTTTTTGCCCTTCTAAAGCATCTAAAAACTCTCCTTTATTATTTAATAGTTTTAACGCATTCCATTGTTTTGGATTGTGACTAGCTGTCAAAATGATACCTCCATCAGCTTTTTCCATTGTAACGGCTACTTCTACGGTAGGCGTAGTAGACAAACCTAAATCTTTCACGTTAATACCGATTCCAACAAGTGTATTGCAAACCAAACTACTCACCATCTTCCCTGAAATACGAGCATCACGCCCTACAACAACGGTTAATGTTTTGTTAGGAAGTTGTGCTTTTAACCACGTTCCATAAGCAGCTGCAAACTTTACAGTATCAATAGGTGTTAAATTATTTCCAGTAGCACCTCCAATAGTACCACGGATTCCAGATATAGATTTTATTAATGTCATTTTTTGAATTTATTAGCTACRAATATACAGTTCTATTTTCTGAGTAGTGTGGTGAATATTGTAAAAAAAAGGGGATTAATTGACCAAATTTAGCCTTATATCGACATTTATTCATTTTCAAACAGCGATGCACCATTTAAATCAGTTGTCAAGATGCTACTCATTAAATCTAAAAACGGGCGCATGGCAATAAACGTCTCATTTACTTGGTCCAAAAAACCAGTACTCAACACTTCTTTATCGC
The DNA here is from genome assembly GCA_002401385.1 of Flavobacteriaceae bacterium. Lineage (GTDB taxonomy): Bacteria > Bacteroidota > Bacteroidia > Flavobacteriales > Flavobacteriaceae. Next base: position 76,299 of record NVSY01000009.1, read on the forward strand.
TAAAATTACGCATTAAAATAAATTGCTTTTTTCGAATCAAATCAATATTTTCATGGTCTTTTGCAAAACCTCTCGGTGCTGATTTTACTCCATCACCTCTTAACTCTCCAAAAGTTGATTTAAAGCTTTTAGTTCCTATTATTTCTCTAATTTCAAATCCATCATGTTCAAATTCTTTTCGAATACGTAACAGATCCTCTTTATTGGGTCCCCAAAATCCACCAGCTACAAAAGATGCACCTGGTCTAATTTCCAGATAATATCCACCTCTCAATCTATTGGTAGCACGGATAAAATGTCCCGACATATTGGTTTTATAAGGTGTTTTATTTTTTGAAAACCGAACATCCCTATAAATACGAAACATTTTTAGTTTTTCTATGGTATCATGTTCATTCAATTTCTCCTCTAAAGCAGTGTAAAACGACAGTAGTTTTTGCTGTTCCTCGACATAAGTAGGTTTATTGTCTGCAAACCATTCCCTATTGTTGTTTTTTTCTATGTCCTTTAAAAAATTGAAGGTCGATTGTTGAACTCTTTTCATCTAATTGATTTATGAAAAAGAAATATACACTATTATTGGAATTATCAGGGTGTTATCATCGTATATATTTTGTTTTATATCTTTAATAACTCATTTAAAACAACATACACACAAGTCCATTTTTATTTTCAATTTCATGTCTAATTATTCAAATGTTTAGCTTACATTGATTTTTTTAAATTTATATAATATGAAACGAGTATTAGTCTTAGGAACTGGATATGTGGTGAAACCTTTGGTAGATTATTTTATTGATAAGTGTAAATACGAAGTGCTTGTAGCAAGTAGAGATAACAATCATTCAGGCTTAATTATTGCGGGTAGAACCCTAGGTAAAAGAGTCTTATGGAATGCAACTCCACCATATACTGAGTTAGACGAAATGGTTAAAAACGTGGATTTAGTGGTTAGTATGATCCCTCCAAGYATGCATGTTACAGTAGCAAAAGCCTGTTTAAAGCATAAAATTAATATGGTAACTACATCWTATATTAGTCCAGAAATGAAAGCTTTAGATAAAGAAGCTAAAGAAAAAGGGATTATTATATTAAATGAAATAGGCGAAGATCCAGGRATAGATCACATGGGTGCAATGACCATGATTAATCAAGTAAAAAAAGAAGGAGGMCAAATCAAATCTTTCAAATCWTACGGTTCTGGAATTCCTTCATTTGAACATAATAACAATCCGTATGGATATAAATTTTCTTGGAGTCCTAGAGGGTTGCTAACCGCTGCTCAAACTCCAGCTGTTTATATAGAACAAGGAAAGGAAATTTCAATTTCTGGAGAAAACTTGTTTGACAATAGTTGGTTGGTAGATATWGATGATTTGGGTACATTTGAAACCTATCCGAATAGAAATAGTACTAATTATATARATGATTATCAATTGGAAGGTATTTCGGACTTTTACAGAGGACTTTTACGTCATCCCGGATATTGTAACTCTATTCAGAGTTTTAAAGATTTGAATTTATTAAACGATAAAAATCCCCAACAATTTAATGGGGCTACGTACAAACAATTTACACAATCAYTAGTYGGTGTATCCGAAAATACTGATGTAAGAGTAGCCGTATCTRATAAAYTGAAGATGAAACCTTCATCAGATATCATAAAACAATTGCATTGGTTAGGTTTGTTTGACGATGAGAAAATCCCCATGATTAAAGGGAGTAATGCAGATGTATTACTTCATCTTATGGAGAAAAAGATGTCTTATAAAGATTATGAAAAAGACATGATTATAGTTCATAATGAAGCKATCGTAGAATTTGAAAATCGTATTGAAAAAAGAACAGCTACAATGAAAGTAGAAGGTAGACCATTTGGACATTCAGCAATGTCTAGAGCTGTGGGACTCCCTGCTGCAATAGCTTCTAGACTTATACTTGAAGGAACTATTCGCTCAAAAGGAGTTTTAAAACCAATAACGGAAGAAATTTATAAACCTGTACTTGCAGAACTTGCTGAAAACGGTTATAAATTTGAATCCAAAAGTTCCGTGATTTAATCCCCGATGATTGCATCGAAATGATTATTGTTTTTTCCTTTTNGATGCTTCGTGGTTATATACTAANTATTTACGAGTAGAAAATAGAATGTTAATTCCTACTATTTTCTACTCGNTTTTTTTTAACCCTTTAAAYAACTATTTCTGTCTCCCTTTTAACACTTCAATTACATCCTTAAATCGAAATCCTTTGGCTTGTAATAAAATTAAATAATGAAACAATAAATCGGCACTTTCGTTTAAAAATAAATTGTCGTCATTGTCTTTGGCTTCAATCACYACTTCTACGGCTTCCTCCCCTACTTTTTGTGCTATTTTATTGATGCCTTTTTCAAACAAACTAGCTACATAGGATTTTTTACCATCAGCTGCTTCTCTACGTTGATCAATCACATCCTCYAAATGGCTCACAAAYCCGAAATTATCTGTATTTTCTGAAGCCCAACAAGTATCYGTTCCTTTGTGACATGTAGGTCCAACTGGGTTTACTTGGATAAGTAAGGTGTCATTATCACAGTCGTTTTTAATACTAACTAGTTCTAAAAAATTACCACTTTCTTCTCCTTTTGTCCAAAGACGTTGTTTGCTACGACTAAAAAAAGTCACTTTATTTTCAGCAACCGTTTTTGTGTAGGCTTCGGCATTCATATAGCCTAACATGAGTACATTGTTTGTAGCTACATCTTGWATAATTGCAGGTACCAAACCCGTATTTGTATCGTATTTAATTTCCATTRTWTGTATATTTTAAATGAGATTTTACAATCTCACAGGAATCCCCTGATTTTTTAATTCTTGTTTTAAATCYTTGATTTCAATCTCTTTAAAGTGAAATACACTAGCAGCCAAGGCTGCATCYGCTTTCCCWTGAATAAAAGCATCRGCAAAATGCTGTAYGGTTCCCGCTCCTCCAGATGCTATAATCGGAATATTGAGTAAACTTGATAATTTGGCCAATGCCTCGTTTGCAAAGCCATTTTTTGTRCCGTCGTTATTCATAGAAGTGAATAATATTTCTCCTGCACCACGTTTTTCAACTTCTTGCGCCCATTCAAATAGGTTCAATGTTGTTGGAATTTTTCCGCCTACTAAATGAACTATCCAATCGCCATCAATTAATTTAGCATCAATGGCCACCACAATACATTGGGTTCCGAATTTTTGTGCCAATTCATTGATCAATKCGGGTCGTTTTATGGCGGCTGAATTCACTCCCACTTTATCTGCTCCCGCYTTTAATAATAAATCTACATCGGCTACAGAAGCTACTCCACCACCCACTGTAAATGGTATATTGATGGCTTCTGCAACCCTCAAYACCATGTTTTTTARGGTTTTTCTACGYTCTTCAGTKGCAGARATATCTAAAAACACCAATTCATCAGCCCCATTTTCGCTGTATAATTTTGCGAGTTCCACCGGATCTCCAGCATCTCTTAAATTCACAAAATTGACCCCTTTTACGGTACGCCCATTTTTGATATCTAAACAGGGAATTATTCTTTTTGCCAACATAGTTGTTAGTTGTTCGTTAAAATAAAATTTTCCAATTGTTTCAAACTAATCCTGTTCTCATAAATAGCCTTTCCTATAATGGTGCCTTCACAGCCCATTTCAGCCAATTTTGGAAGCTCTTCAAATGTTGAGATTCCGCCACTTGCKATCAATTTTATATTTGGRCATTGTTGGATAATTTTTTGGTATAGMTCAAACGATGGRCCTATCAACATTCCATCCTTGGCAATATCTGTACAAATAACATATTCAATGCTTTTCKCCATGTATTTTTTAATGAAATCTATCAARTCCAAATCACTTTCTTCCATCCAACCAYTAATAGCTATTTTTTCATTATTAGCATCGGCACCTAAAATAATTTTTTTGTTTCCATATTTGACAATCCAATCATTAAAAAGMGATTCATTTTTAACGGCRATACTTCCTCCMGTAATYTGCTGAGCWCCACTTTCAAAAGCAATTTTYAGRGATTCATCATTTTTAATTCCACCACCAAARTCAATGCTTAAATTAGTTTTGGAAGCWATTTGTTCCAATACTTTATAATTGACAATAGTAGCTGACTTYGCACCGTCCAAATCCACCAAATGCAGGCTCGTAATTCCGTGTGCCTCAAATTGTTTTGCCACCTCTAATGGCGATTCACTATATATTTTTTTTGTGCTATAATCACCTTTCGATAAGCGCACACATTTTCCTTCAATAATATCAATTGCTGGTATAATTCTCATAGTTCTTGTTTATAAATTGATGAAATTCTTTAGAATTTGTTCTCCTGCCAATCCACTTTTTTCTGGATGAAACTGTAGTCCGTAGAAATTATCCTTTTGCAAAGCAGCGGCATAATTAACATCATAATTGCAMTTGGCAATTTGYTGTCCATTACTTGGCACATAATAACTATGTACAAAATACTGATATTCCATCTCCTTTATCCCCTTAAAAATTGAAGATTCCAAGTTTGAAATCTGATTCCATCCAATTTGAGGAACTTTTACATTATTTGAAAAACGGCGTACATCTACATCAAAAATCCCCATRGCCTTGGTGTCACCTTCCTCGCAAAAAGARCACATCAATTGCATCCCCAAACAAATACCCAAAACAGGTTGTTTTAAGGTTGGAATTAAGTGGTCCAAACCAGATGCTTTCAGTTTTTCCATGGCTGTACTCGCCTCACCCACACCMGGAAAAATAACTTTATCTGCRTTTTTTATGMGYGTTGGGTCATCCGTTAAAACGGCTTCAATTCCCAATCTTTTAAAAGCAAACTGGATACTTTTTATATTGCCTGCTCCGTAATCTATTATCACTAAATTCATGTTCAACTAATTTAAAGCATTCCTTTGGTACTTGGCAAAATCATCTTTTCTGGATCACGTTTGACCGCTGCTTTTAAAGCCTTTGCAAATGACTTAAAAATAGCTTCAATTTTATGGTGCTCATTTGTTCCTTCCGCCTTGATATTTAAATTAGCCGAAGCGCCATCAGAAAATGATTTAAAGAAATGAAAAAACATTTCTGTTGGTAGTTTYCCTATCATTTCACGTTTAAATTCGGCTTCCCAAACCAACCAGTTTCTCCCTCCAAAATCTATCGCAACTTGTGCCAAACAATCATCCATTGGCAAGTAAAAACCATAGCGTTCAATACCGAGTTTATTTCCCAAAGCTTTTTTAAACACTTCACCCAAAGCAATCGCTGTATCCTCTATAGTATGATGTTCATCTACCTCTAAATCTCCGCTAACTTGTAAGTCCAAGTCCATCTGACCATGACGTGCTATTTGATCCAACATATGATCAAAAAATGGCAATCCAGTACTGATGTTTGCCTTTCCGGTTCCATCTATATTAAGTGTAATATTGATGTCTGTTTCATTGGTTTTTCTGATAACACTAGCGGTTCTGTTTTTGAGCTTTAAAAACTCGTATATACTTTTCCAATCTTTTGTTTCTAAGGCAATATAAGCGTCTAAATCCTTTCGGTCTACAGATATTTCATCTTTACCAAAATAAGAATTATCGTTGATAAAAACACCTTTAGCATTCAAGTTTTTTGCCAATTGAATGTCYGTCAAACGATCTCCAATTACAAATGAGTTCGGTAAATCGTAATCGGCAGTAAAATATTTTCCTAACAAACCTGTATTTGGTTTTCTATTGGGGGAATTTTCCTTGGGAAAAGTTTTATCTATATAGACATCCTCAAAAACTACGGATTCATTTTCAAATGTCTGCATGATAAAATTATGTACTGGCCAAAACGTATTTTCTGGGTATACTTCCGTCCCCAAACCATCCTGATTAGTGACCATCACCAATTCATAGTCCAATTCGTTGGCKATTTTTGCCATGTAATAAATAGCTTTCGGATAGAATTCCAGTTTTTCAAAACTGTCAATTTGCTCATCGGAAGGTTCCTTTATCAAGGTGCCATCTCTATCTATAAATAATATTTTTTTCATAATTTGGGTGCTAGTTGTTGGTTGTTAGTTGTTAGTTGCTGGTTGTTGGTTGCTGGTTGCTAGTTATTGGTTACTGCCTACTGCCTACTACTTACTGCATACTGCTTATTGGTTGTTGGTTGTTGGTTGCTAGTTGTTGGTTACTGCATACTGGTTACTGCTTATTGGTTGCTGGTTGTTGGTTGCTGGTTGCTACTTACTGCATACTGCTTATTGGTTACTGCCTACTGCCTACTGCATATTGGTTGCTACTTACTGCATACTGCATACTGGTTACTGCTTACTGCCTACTGCTTACTGGTTACTGCCTACTGCCTACTGCATATTGGTTGCTACTTACTGCATACTGGTTACTGCTTACTGCCTACTGCATACTGGTTGCTACTTACTGCCTACTGCTTACTGCCCACTGCCCACTGCCTACCGCCTACTGGTTGTTAATTGAAACTATATTTTTTTATCCTTACACTTTTGTCTGGTACCGATTATGCGCTTCGATCAATATTTTTCATAGTTTCTATTAACACCTCATTTTCTTGGCTAGCGCCTATGGTAAATCGGAGGCAATTGTTACAATGCAATTGTGTAGTTCTGTTGCGTACTACAATTCCTTTATCCAATAGCTGCTGATATCTCAAATTGGCATCATCCACTTTAACCAAAACAAAATTGGCATCAGTAGGGAATATTTTTTTGACAAATTCAATAGACTCCAAGGCTTTTAAAACAATGGTTCTATTGGCTAATATCTCCAATATCTCTAGCTGAACTTCACCAAAAGCTTTCAAACGCTCTAAAGCTATTTGCTGTGTTAATTTATTCACGTTATACGGTGGTTTAATGCGATTCAACACGGTTATAATTTCTTCAGAAGCATAACATATCCCCAAGCGAATTCCTGCCATTCCATAAGCTTTTGATAGGGTTTGAGTTATGATAACATTGGGATACTGGGATATATTTTTGACAAAACTGGGTTGTGTAGAAAAATCTATATACGCTTCGTCTAGCACAACGATACCCTTAAAATTTTCAATCAATGTTTCCATACGTTCCTGATCAAAAGCGYTTCCTGAGGGATTGTTTGGAGAACAGATAAACAGTAATTTGTGTTGCTCATTTTGAGCTTCCAATACCTTATCAACATTTATTTCAAAAGCATTTGTCAGCGGAACTTCTGTAATGGACACATCGTTTAAATTTGCCAATACTTGATACATTCCATAGGTAGGTGGCATACTGATTATAGCATCCTTTCCAGGGTTACAAAAGGCTCTAAAAATTAAATCCAATACTTCATCACTCCCATTTCCCAATAGAATATTACTTGGTTTAAGTCCTTTTTGCTGCCCTAATAATTTTTTTATTTTATATTGATACGGGTCTGGATACCTATTTGCTCCTGTATCAAACGGACTCTCATTAGCATCTAGAAATACCATTGCATCTGCATCTCCTTGAAACTCGTCTCTAGCCGAGGAATAAGGCTTCATGTTTTTTACATTTTCTCTAAGTAAATTATTGAGTTTAAACATGTTTTAATTTTTGTTTTTTAAACTATTCAATCTTAAGGTTACTGCGTTCTTATGAGCAAATAATCCCTCAGCATCTGCCATTATTTCAATAGAAGGACCTATCTGTTGTATTCCTTTTTCTGATATTTTCTGAAAAGAAATAGTTTTTTGAAATGAGTTTAGATTTACTCCTGAATAGGCCTTTGTGTACCCATTAGTTGGCAAAGTATGATTGGTTCCAGAGGCATAATCACCTGCACTTTCCGGCGTGTAATTTCCTAAAAACACAGCACCTGCATTTTCGATTCCTTGACAGTAAAAATTATTATTACTGGTGCACACTATAAAATGCTCAGGACCATACTCATTAATGAGTTCTAGTGCTATCGCATCGTTCTCTACCAAAATCAATTTCGAATTTGCTATGGCTTTTTCAGCCACTTCCTTTCTAGGTAATTTTTGCAGTTGTACAAAAATTTCTACACCTATATTTTCTAGTACTTTCTCCGAAGTACTCACGCAAATAACCTGACTATCTGCACCGTGTTCCGCCTGACTCAATAAATCCGATGCTACAAATGCAGGGTTTGCACTTTCGTCCGCTACCACAAGTAATTCACTTGGCCCAGCAGGCATATCAATAGCCACACCATATTTTGTTGCCAATTGCTTAGCAACGGTTACAAACTGATTTCCAGGGCCAAAAATTTTGGAGACTTTCGGAATAGTTGCTGTCCCAAATGTCATCCCCGCAATAGCTTGTATCCCACCAACTTTTAACACTTTACTAACCCCACATAATTGTGCGGTATACAAAATAGCTGGGTGTATTTTTCCTTCTTTGTTAGGAGGAGAACACAAAACAATATTTTTACATCCTGCAATTTTAGCTGGGCAAACAAGCATTAAAACAGTGGAAAATAACGGTGCCGACCCACCTGGAATATACAAGCCTACATCATTAATAGCCCTCGTTTCTTGCCAGCAAACCACTCCTCTAGAAGTAGTGATACGTTTCGCTTCAAATCCCTGTGCGCTATGGAATTTTTCAATATTAGATTTAGCCAAGCGAATGGCCTCTTTCAAATCCTGTCCAACCAAAGATACGCCCTCTTCAAACTCCTTTTCAGTCACAACTATATCGTCCAACAGCACGCCATCAAACTTTTTAGTGTATGACTTGATTGCTGCATCCTTCTTTCGTTTTACATTTTCAAATACATCGGCAACCACGTCTTCAATATCTGAAACAGATTGCGTAGCACGTTGCAACAAYACTTCCCAAGATCCCTTAGTTGGATATTTAATTATTTCCATTACTATATTTTATAATACCATTTTTTCTATAGGCGCTACTAAAATTCCTTCCGCACCCTCTTTTTTCAACGCATCAATCACATCCCAAAATGAATTTTTCTCTATCACTGTGTGAATAGAACTCCACCCCTCTTCAGCCAATGGAAGCACAGTAGGACTACGCATTCCTGGTAATAATTTAATAATATTAGCCACATTTTCATTTGGAGCATTCATTAAAATATATTTACTTTTTCTTCCCAACAATACCGATTTGATACGGAACTGTAAGGTATCTAAAATTTCTTGTTTTTCGGGTGATATATTTGCTGAAACTGCTAAGACAGCTTCACTTACTAACATTTTTTCTACCTCTTTCAAGTTGTTTTTAAACAGGGTACTTCCGCTAGAAACGATATCACAAATAGCATCTGCCAAGCCAATATTAGGTGCAATCTCGACAGAACCACTAATCACGTGTAAGTCGGCATTCACCCCTTTTTCTGCCAAATACTTTTTTACGGTATTTGGATAGGAAGTTGCAATTCGCTTTCCTTCCAAATCTTTCACAGAGGAATAAGCATCTCCTTTAGGAATGGCCAATGATACTCTACATTTTGAAAAACCTAATTTTTCGACAATGGTAATTTCTTCCCCTTTTTCTATCAATACATTTTCTCCTATAATGGCTATATCCACAACGTTATCTCTTAAATACTGTGGGATATCWCCGTTTCTTAAATAGAACACTTCCATAGGGAAATTTCGTGTTGATGCTTTTAATTGATCCTTTCCATTGTCTACAGAAATTCCACAATCCTTTAATAATTTTAACGAATCTTCATTCAATCGACCCGATTTTTGTACTGCTATTCTTAATTTTTCCATCTTAAAATTGGTATAAAAAAAAAGTCCCTCCTGAAATATCAGGAAGGACTTTTATATGTTATTTGTGTTTAATTCACGACATACTTAGCTCACCCGATGTGGATCAGAGAAAAAGCGATGCGTATGATGAATTAAATTGTACATGTCTTGTTTTATTGTGCTACAAATATATGTGATTTTATTTTTAACAAACAACTCATTTTTTATTTTTTTATTTTTTCTGCTAATATTTAACAAAAAACTTACGATATGTTGCATCATTAACAAAAAACACTAACAGATGCTTCCACCAGTAAATTTTTTGAATTAATTCAGAACACTTATTTTATATGCAAAGAATCTGTTTAAACAAACAATTTTTCTAGATAATGAGACTCAATATTATACGCTTCTTTCAAACCTGAAATTTTTGCTTCAATTTTTAAAGTATCTACGTTTTTATTAGATTTGGTTCCKACCAACATCACATTTTTACGCGTATGTTCGTTACTGATAAATTCAAAAACCATGGTCTGATAATTGTGTTTCTCTAAAATTAAGGCTCTGATAGTATCCGTAATCATTTCGAACTGACGTTCTTTAAAAATACCGTATTTCAACAAGGGACTTTCCTGAGCTATTCCTTTCACTTGTTGACGTAYTTGTTTATGACAGCAAGGGGCACAAATAATCAATTCTGCATTTGCCGCCAATCCTTTGTATATCGCATCATCAGTTGCGGTATCACAGGCATGAAGTGCAATTAATATGTCAATTTTATTATTGTCAAACTCCTGAATCTTTTGTGCTACAAAGTTCAAGTTATCAAATCCACATTTATCAGCAATGTCATTGCAATAATCCACTAAATTCTGCCTCAATTCAATTCCAGTTACAGCAACTGAATACTTCTTGGTATTCACCAAATAGTCGTACAGCGCAAAGGTTAAATAGCCTTTCCCAGAGCCCATATCCACAATTTTRATATGTTTTGGTAAACGGGCATTTTTTAACAAGCCCTCAATTATCTCCAAATACTTGTTGATTTGACGGTATTTATCTGCCATTTTTGGAATCACGTTATCCGTTGCATCTGTAATTCCCAAATAGCGTAAATAACTTCCCATTTGAGTTCTTTTCTCTTTTGCATTGTCATGAGATTCTGGCAGTTTATTTTTGAAACTAGCTGCGGTTGAACGGTAGCTAATTTTTTTCTTTTTAGATACAAAAACCAACAAATCACCGCTTAACATAAACAAGGTAGCCGTTCTAAAGTTTTCAGACAATAGTATTTCTAATTCTTGACAAGCGCCTTCATAGGTGTRATTTTTTACCTGATCGTTGGTGGAATAATGATACGTAAACTGAAACATTTTCTCCTCTTTAATACGTACCATACGAATATAAACATTTGGTAATTCATCACCTTTTCTTATTGGCTTACTCAAGGTCAGTTTTACAAAGTCTGAATTGTTTAAGCTCTCTTTTAATGTAGTAAATAATTGTTCTAATGTCTCCATGGCGCGAAATTACGGATATAATGTGGGATGTACGAATGGTGTGGGGAATTTGTTGTTGTTCTTAGTTGCTGGTTGCTGGTTGCTGGTTACAGCTTACTGCCTACTACCTACTGCTCACTGCCAACTGCTCACTGCCAACTGCCTACTACCAACTGCCAACTGCCAACTGCTCACTGCCTACTCCTTACTGCCTACTCCTTACTGCTTACTGCCAACTGCTCACTGCCAACTGCTCACTGCCTACTCCTTACTGCCTACTCCTTACTGCCTACTCCTTACTGCTCACTACCCACTGCCAACTGCCTACCGCCCACTACCCACTACCCACTACCTACTCTTCTATTTATTAAAACCTAATACAGGCCTTTCTCATCTTTTTTAATACAAGACCTTACTTTCAACAATTGTTTGGTTTTATTCTTTCAATTTTACTAACTATATTGGTTGATCCATCTCTCATTATCACGAATAATTTTTATTAAGTGTCCTTATATATAGGAGCATCATTTTTCATGTTCCACTGTAAAAAGCAGTTCAATACCAAAAATCAACTTATTTACATCAAATGTAAACAAATACTAGTTTCACAATTGTTATTGATATCCGTCCAAAGCCTTCACTAAAAATTAAAAGAGTACATTTGCCGCAGAAATAGATTTATGACATTTAAAGAACTAGGAATTATCCAACCCATCCTAAAGGCATTAGAAGCCAAAGGATATACCCACCCTACACCAATTCAAGCAAAATCCATCCCAATCTTATTAAAAGGAGAGGATTTATTAGGTTGTGCACAAACTGGTACAGGAAAAACGGCAGCGTTTGGAATTCCGATATTACAACATATATATAACAATAGACAACCTGGACAAAAAGGACGTCGTAAGGTAAAAGCATTGGTGGTAACACCWACACGAGAATTGGCCATTCAAATTGGTGAAAATTTCACTGAGTATGGAGAACATGCCAATGTGAAAAATACTGTTATTTTTGGAGGGGTTAAACAAGCCCAACAAACACGTATTTTACGTCAAGGGGTGGATATACTTGTTGCTACTCCTGGACGATTGTTAGATTTAATAGGTCAAGGTTTTATTAACCTACGCGACTTGGAATACTTTGTTTTAGACGAAGCAGACCAAATGCTAGACATGGGTTTTATACACGATATTAAAAAGATATTGAAGATATTACCTCCTAAAAGACAGTCCTTATTTTTCTCTGCAACAATGCCACAGTCCATTCGTGATTTGTCAGGAAAAATTCTTGGAAACCCTGGAAAAGTGACTATTACTCCAGAAAAAGCCACTGCAGATAAAATAGAACAAGGMGTATATTTTGTTTCAAAAAAGAACAAAACAAAATTACTTGTACATATTTTAGAAGATCGTCCGAAACAGTCTACCTTAGTATTTTCACGTACCAAGCACGGTGCCAACAAAATAGTAAAGCAATTGGGACAAGCYGGTATCAATGCAGAAGCCATTCACGGAAACAAATCTCAAGCAGCGAGACAAAAAGCGTTGGGTAAATTCAAATCAGGAGAATTATTTGTGCTTGTAGCTACAGATATTGCTGCACGTGGAATTGACGTATCTAAATTGGCATTGGTAATGAATTACGATTTACCAAACATTTCTGAAACTTACATACATCGAATTGGACGTACAGGAAGAGCCAAGGAAAGTGGAATCGCCTTATCCTTCTGTAATCAAGAGGAAAAAGCGTATTTGAAAGATATTGAAAAGTTAATCAATCAAAAAGTTCCCGTGATTTCAGAACATCCTTTTGTAGGAGAAATTGACGAAGAACCTGCAAAATCAGAAAAACCGAAACCGAGGCCTAAAAAGAACTTTAGGAAGTCAACAGCTCGAAAGGGTGACGACTCACAGCAATCGAGATCCAGTAATTTTAACAGGAACAAYTCTCGAAATAAAAGAAGAACACCTTCGCGGGCCAGAAATAGCGACTCGTAACACACATTTTAAAAGCACAATAAACTCGTTTTATTGTGCTTTTTTTTTAATTATATTCAGTAAATTCGCATTTTTAAAAACAACACTAACACATACATAATGATTCATTTCTTTGGGAACCCAAACAGCAAGATTTTTGCTGTGCAAACGTCAAAAGAACTAAGTTCAGAAACTATTTCTAAATTAAACTGGCTTTTTGGTGATGTCACTAAAATTACAGCCAACACAGTAGATGGAATATTTGTTGGACCACGCGCTGCCATGATTTCTCCATGGAGCACCAATGCTGTTGAAATTACGCAAAATATGGATATTGATGGGATCATCCGTATCGAAGAATATTTAGTTACTGAAAAAGGGATTGATTTTGATCCTATGTTAAGTCAACAATTCGAATCGTTAAACCAAGAAATTTATACTGTTGATATTCAACCAGTAGCTATTTTAAATATTGGTGATATCGCAGCCTACAATAAGCAAGAAGGATTAGCGATGAGTGATGATGAAGTTGATTATCTAAACAAACTATCAGATAAGTTAGGAAGAAAACTTACCGATTCTGAGGTGTTTGGATTCTCTCAAGTAAATTCAGAACACTGTCGTCATAAAATTTTCAATGGAACTTTTGTGATTGATGGAGAAGAGATGCCTACCTCATTATTTAAATTGATCAAAGAAACTTCTAAGCAATACCCACAAAACATTGTGTCTGCTTATAAAGATAATGTTGCTTTTATCGATGGACCAAAAGTGGAGCAATTTGCACCTAAATCAGCTGATAAACCTGACTTTTATGAGAAAAAAGACTTTAACTCTGTTATTTCATTAAAAGCAGAAACACATAACTTTCCTACCACGGTAGAACCATTTAACGGTGCTGCAACAGGAGCAGGAGGAGAAATTAGAGATAGATTGGCTGGAGGAAAAGGTTCATTACCATTGGCAGGAACTGCCGTGTATATGACTTCTTATTCGCGATTGAAAGAAAATCGTCCTTGGGAAAACGGGATGGAAGAACGCGAGTGGTTGTACCAAACACCAATGGACATTTTAATAAAAGCATCTAATGGCGCTTCCGATTTTGGAAATAAATTTGGACAACCTTTAATCACAGGATCTGTACTTACTTTTGAGCATGAAGAAAGCGCTCGTAAACTTGGTTTTGATAAAGTAATTATGCAAGCCGGTGGTATCGGATATGGTAAAAAAGAACAGGCCTTAAAAGACGTTCCTARTCCAGGAAATAAAATTGTRCTTTTAGGWGGTGATAACTATCGCATYGGAATGGGTGGAGCTGCTGTTTCATCTGCWGACACTGGTGAATTTAACTCAGGAATTGAATTAAATGCCATTCAACGTTCCAATCCAGAAATGCAAAAACGTGCTGCCAATGCCATTCGTGCTATGGTAGAAAGTGATATCAATCCTATTGTATCTATTCACGATCATGGAGCTGGTGGGCACTTAAACTGTTTGTCAGAATTAGTGGAAGAAACAGGAGGTAAAATAGATTTAGATGCCTTACCTGTTGGAGATCCTACATTGTCAGCCAAAGAAATTATTGGAAACGAATCTCAAGAACGTATGGGATTGATAATTTCTGATGAGCATATAGGTACTTTAAAAACAATCTCGGAACGTGAGCGTTCTCCTTTCTATGAAGTTGGGGAGGTAACAAACGACGACCGTTTTACCTTTGAAAGTAAGACCAACGGTGACAAACCAATGGATTTGGCCTTGGAGGACATGTTTGGAAGTTCACCTAAAACGGTGTTGAAAGACAGAACAATCACTAGAAATTACAAAGATGCTACGTACAGCATCGATAAAATACACGATTATACCACACAGGTCTTACAGCTTGAATCTGTAGCTTGTAAAGACTGGTTGACCAATAAAGTAGACCGTTGTGTTGGTGGTAAAGTAGCCAAACAACAATGTGCTGGACCATTGCAATTACCTTTAAATGATGTAGGTGTAATGGCCTTGGATTACAATGGAAAAGAAGGAGTTGCAACAAGTATTGGGCACTCCCCTATTTCTGGTTTGATAGATCCAGTGGCTGGTTCACGTAACTCAATTGCAGAAGCGTTGACCAATATTATTTGGGCACCACTTGAAGAAAATTTACATTCTGTTTCGCTATCAGCAAACTGGATGTGGCCTTGTAAAAATGAAGGTGAAGATGCACGTTTATACAAAGCAGTGAAAGGAATTTCTGATTTCGCCATCGAATTGGGAATCAACGTTCCCACAGGGAAGGATTCATTGTCAATGAAACAAAAATACCCAAACGAGGAAGTTATTTCTCCTGGAACGGTTATTATTACTGCGGCTGCTCATTGTAACGATATTAAGAAAGTTGTAGAACCTGTTTTCCAAAAGAACGGTTTAAACAGGATTTATTATATCAATTTAAGTAAAGACAGTTACAAACTAGGAGGTTCTTCTTTTGCACAAACACAAAATGCTATTGGTAGTGAAGTACCAACTATTAAAGATGCCGCTTATTTCAAAAAGGCCTTTAATGCTATTCAAGAGTTGATAAAAGAAGGAAAAATTGCTGCTGGRCATGATATTTCTGCAGGTGGATTGTTAACCACATTATTAGAGATGAGTTTTTCTCAAGATATGGTGGGAGCTCAAGTAGATTTAACCGCTTTAAATGAAACGGATACTATAAAATTATTATTCGCAGAAAATTCAGGAATCGTATTCCAATCTTGGGACACGACTATTGAAGCTGATWTAAAAGCTGCTGGAATTGATGTTATTAATATCGGAAAAGCGGTCCGAGGAGAAGCTTTAGAAATTACCAACGGAGAAAATGCGTATAGTTTTGATATTGCAACCATGCGTGATGCTTGGTACGAGACATCATTTTTACTAGACCAAAAACAAACGGCAAATAACAAAGCACAAGAACGTTTTGATAATTACGCAGAACAACCGTTAAAGTTTGATTTCCCAAGTACCTTTGAAGGGAAATTACCGAGCACAAATGGAAAACGAATCAAAGCAGCCATCATTAGAGAAAAAGGATCAAATTCAGAAAGAGAAATGGCACATGCCATGTATTTGGCTGGTTTTGATGTGAAAGATGTGCACATGACCGATCTTATTTCTGGAAGAGAAACTCTAGAAGATATTCAATTTATTGGAGCAGTTGGAGGATTCTCCAATTCAGATGTTTTAGGATCTGCCAAAGGATGGGCAGGAGCTTTCAAATACAATCCCAAAGCAAAAACCGCCTTAGACAATTTCTTTAAAAGAGAAGATACACTGTCTGTAGGGATTTGTAATGGATGTCAGTTATTAATGGAGTTGGAATTGATCAATCCTGAGCATTCAGTGCATGGGAAATTAAAACACAACGACTCTCAAAAGCATGAATCTAACTTTACTTCTGTAACTGTACAGGAAAACAATTCGATCATGTTAAACAGCTTAGCTGGTACTACATTAGGAGTGTGGATTTCACATGGTGAAGGTAAATTTAACTTACCATTGGAAGAATCTGCTTATAATATTGCTGCTAAATACGCATATGAAGGCTATCCTCACAATCCAAATGGTTCTGACTATAACGTAGCCATGATGAATTCAAAAGATGGACGTCACTTGGTAATGATGCCACATATTGAGCGTTCTATTTTCCAATGGAACTGGGCCAATTACCCAGCACACCGTCAAGACGAAGTTTCACCTTGGTTAGAAGCATTCACAAATGCATACAATTGGTTGAGTAAATAGATCTTAGTAGTGAGATGTTAGATGTGAGTATTTTGACAAAAACAAAAGCCAATATATAAAATTTTAAAGCACGAATTTCTTTTTAGAGTTCGTGCTTTTTTTGATTTAGATACAGGCTTCKACACAGCTTAGCCTCCAAAAAATGAGACYGACTCAATACTCATTACTGAAATCTCAATACTAATAATKGCATTCCCCACAAAAAAGTGGGTCGGGTTTTCCGCTGTATCTTTTTCAAGGAACTTCGCTTCCGCTCAGCCCCTTAAAAAAGGATGCCGCTTCTACCCCTAATGCGATGACTAAAGTGTATCCATTAAATATCCATTTTATCAAAAACAAGCAGGTAGTTTTTGTAGCTTAGCAAAAAATCCAATACATGAAAAACAGCAGTGCATACCTCCTAGTCGTTTTAATGATAATCGTTTGTTTTATTGCATGTAAAGAACAAAAAAACAACAAGCAATCCCATAAAAAAGCAGACCGTACAGAAAAAACGTACGATACTTTATCTGTAAACGATGGTCCTTATGTTTTTATTGAGGAAAAGATGCTCGCTATAAAAAACATTGTAAAAGGAAGGGTAACGAGTGAACAAGCAGCATTAGATATTTTTATTACCCACTTTACGCCAAGTATTTCAGTTTATAAAAACGTGGATACTATTGTTGCATTGAGCGATATTCATGGGCAACATGATTTGGGAATTAAAATATTACAGAACAACAAAGTTATAGACGCAAACAACAACTGGAATTTAGGCAAAGGACATTTTGTTATCTGTGGTGATATTTTTGACCGAGGGCCTAAAGTGACCGAGTTTCTTTGGTTTATTTACAACTTGGAAAAACAAGCCGAAAAAGTGGGTGGAAAAGTACATTTTTTACTCGGAAACCACGAGTTTATGGTATTACATAACGATACACGCTATATTCATCCAAAATACAAAATYACCGAAAAACTGTTGGATAAAACCTATGCAGAATTGTTCGGAAAAGAAACCGTTTTAGGAAGATGGATTCGTTCAAAGGCTACAATTTTGAAGATAAACGACAACTTATTCATGCATGGTGGGATTTCCGAAACATTTTTAAAAGAAAAATTTGATATTGAATTCATAAATCAAGAATTCCGTTTGGCAATAGACCGTAAAAAATCGGAAATGAAGAAAACACCATTTTACAAACGCTATTTAGGAAGTAAAGGCCCTGTTTGGTATCGCGGTTATTTTAAAAATAAATTATCAAAAAAGAAAATTAATGGTATTTTAGACAAACTAGATGTAAAACATGTGGTAGTTGGACATACCTCACAAAAGAAAGTCAAACAGCTWTACAATCATAAAATTTACGCAGTAGATTCCAGCATCAAAAATGGAGAATACGGTGAGGTTTTAATCATTGAAAATGGGAAGTATTCTCGGGGAGCTATGAATGGTGAGCGCTTGGAGTTTTAATGATGTTTGTACTTATGATAAAGACAAGAGGACGATGGCTTTAGTTTCTCTCCTCTAAGTTACACGGGACAAGTATCACAGCCCAAGTGTCATTTCGAACGAGGTACGAGGAGAAATCTTCAACCCAATAATATACCTAGATTTCTCACATCCGTTCGAAATGACACTCGGTAGTTCTTGTTGAGATGTAAGAATAGTGATTTAATGTATCAAGAATTATCTTGCATATGTTACATATCATGTATTCTGTTTATAGCAAGTATTAYCATCTTGAATCACTTAATATAATTCATTTACAATGAGTTACGAGGATAAATTTATAGAACACTTATAAAATCCCAATTGGGATTAAATCCATTTATCAAATTTTCTTTTTTTTCACGTCTCCACTTTTTAATTTCTTTTTCTCTAGCAATAGCTTCTTTTATATCAGTAAATTTCTCATAAAAAATCAAATAAACACAATTATACTTTCCTGCAAATGTTTTTTTAGAATTTTTACTGTCATCATAGTGCTCTGAAATCCTCCTACTCAAGTTATTAGTTACACCTAGGTATAAAACTTTTTTTGTTGAATTGGTCAAGATGTATACATAATAGCTATTCATATTACAATCTAGTTTCCTTTAATATAGCNTTAATTCTTCTTCCAATAATTAGATTTCTCACATCCGTTCGAAATGACAGCTGGAATGTGACTCACACAATACTTCATTTCATGTGTTTAAAATTTTGTAATTAACTAAAAATATTTCAAAATTTGAGAACACATGTAAGCACTCGTTACACGCGTTCTCACATGAATTTATTTTAATCATACCCTGGGGGTATTTTTTGATTAAAAAAATTCATGTTCGTTTCATATGTTTAAAATTTTGTGATTGACTAAAAATATTTCAAAATTTGAGAACCCATGTAAGCACTCGTTACACTCGTTATCACATAAACATTTTTCTAGAAGATAATATTACAGCATTCTACTACAAAAAGAAACAAGTTGAACAGCTCTTTACAATATCATAATGCATCTAACTTAAACTCCCTCAATCCTCACCACCACACTTTTAGAACTCGGTGTTTTAGCTGTATGCGCATAACTATCAATTGGGACTAAGACATTTGCCTCAGGAAAATAAGTAGCACAGCAATTTCTTGGAATCCTGTAAGGCACTATTTTAAATCCATCGGCACGGCGTTTAGTTCCTTTGTATTCGGAGATAATATTTACGACTTGTTGYTCCTTAAATCCCCGTAATTCYATATCCTCCCTATTCATAAAAATCACTCTTCGTTCGTTAAAAACKCCTCGATACCTATCATTTAAGCCGTAGATTGTTGTGTTAAACTGATCGTGACTTCGAATGGTCATCATCATAAAATCACCCTCATTTAAAACTTTTTCGGACAATTTATTAATCGAAAACTCYGCTCTTTTAGAAGCGGTATGAAACTGTCGTAYTCTTGCTCCATTTGGCAARTAAAATCCAGCAGGTTTGTTCAATTGCTCGTTGTAATTTTCAAAGCCTTTAATTAATCCCTGKATATCATCTCTAATCAAAGAATAGTCTTKMTTATAAGACTTCCAGTCAATTGCATAACTATTGCTTAGACTCGCTTCCGCCATACTACAAACAATAGCTACTTCACTCATTAAATTATCTGAACAAGGCTTTAAAACACCTTTGGTAGATGAAACAATCCCCATAGAATTCTCCACGCTTTGTATTTGTTCTCCAGWTTCCTGAAAATCTTTTTCGGACCTTCCTAAACAAGGTAAGATCAATGCTTCTTCTCCAGTCACCAAATGAGATCTATTCAATTTTGTGCTCACATGCASGGTTAACTTACAATTACTTATTGCCGTTGCTRTATAATTTGTRTCAGGGGCTGCCGATAAGAAATTRCCCCCCAAGCCKATAAAYACCGAAGCCTTTTTTTTATGCATCGCCTCAATAGCATCTATCACAGAATATCCGTGATTTGCACWTGGTTTAAAGCCRTATTTYCCTTCCAAYTTATCCAAAAATGACTGTGGTGCAGCTTCCCAAATCCCCATGGTTCTATCTCCTTGAACATTAGAGTGACCACGTACGGGACAMGTTCCGGCTCCTTCTTTACCKATACTCCCTTTTAGCAATAGTAAATTCACCAATTCCCTGATATTATCAACTGCATTTTCATGTTGTGTTAAGCCCATGGCCCAACAAATAATAATTTTTTCGTGCTTGATTACTTTGGATACWATTTGSGAGATTATTTCATTTGAAACACCCGATTTYTGAACACAATCTTCATAATCATATGCTTTTAAATCATTTAGAAATKCATCGAWACCATGGGTATGTTCTTCAATAAATACAAGATCAAAAACACYTCCTTCAGTTTCTTCTTTTTCTARCAATTGGAGCATAATTGCTTTGAAAAGCGCCACATCACCATTAATGGTAACAGGTACATACAAATCTGCAATGCTMGTKCCTCCCGAYAAAATTTTTARCGGTCTTTGTGGATTGGTAAATTTWATTAAGCCTACCTCTTCCAATGGATTTATGGCAATAATTTCACCWCCATTTTCCTTGCATTTCTCCAGAGCCGATAACATTCTAGGATGATTGGTTCCAGGGTTTTGGCCTATSACAATYACTAAATCTGCTTTGTAGAAATCGTCGAGWRTTACWGATCCTTTTCCTATTCCCAAGGTTTGGGTCAATGCTTTWCCACTGGCTTCGTGGCACATATTAGAACAATCGGGTAGATTAGAAGTTCCAAATGCACGAACAAATAATTGATATAAAAAAGCGGCTTCATTAGTTGTTCTTCCCGAGGTATAAAAAATAGCCTCATTGGGATCTTTTAGGTTTTTTAGTGAGCTTCCAATTTTATCAAAAGCAGCCTCCCAAGAAATTTCTTCATAGTGTGTTCCGTCCTTAGGTAAAAACATAGGGCCGGTCAACCTTCCAGATTTACCAATTTCAAAATCAGACCAAGAAGACAACATATCAACACTATATTTTCTGAAAAATTCAATATCTATCAAACTATTCTGGGCCTCTTCTGCCATTGCTTTTAAACCATTTTCACAAAATTCACCAAGCAGAGTACGTTCATCATCGGGATCAGGCCATGCACAACCTGGGCAATCAAAACCACCTTTTTGATTCATTTTACTCATTATTTTCACAGCATCAGCAGGCTTTATATACTTAAAAATTTGTTGAAAAACTGATTTTAATGCAGCAACTCCCACACTGTTTTTAGGCGGTGTCGTAATTTTCAAATCTRTAAATCTCTTAGAAGTTGCTGCCTTTTCTTTTGCCGATAATTTCATAAAATAAGTGATTGTTTTCATTTAAATACACCTGCAATATCACTAGATTTTTATGATTAATCAAACTTTCGGTSTTTTTACTGAGTTTTATACAATAAAAAAAGGGAACAATCTTTTGGATTGTTCCCTTTAAATTTCAATGAATTARTGTAATTAAAATTCAATTGCTACGCCATCATAACAAGCTTGCATAATAGCTTTCATTTCATGTAACTCCAATTTTCTTGGATTGAAAAGTGTACAAGGATCTTTCATAGCATTTGCTGCCATAAGATCTAATTTTGCATCCCAATCTTTTGCACTGATACCGTATTCTTTAAAAGATGCTACGACACCAACAGACGCTCTTAAATTAGAAACTTCTTGAGCAAATTCTTCTGCAGTAGATTTCCCTACTAAAGCAGCTAAATCAGTATATTTATCTGTAGATTTCGAGTTAAAACGTATTACATTAGGCATTAAGATAGCATTTGCACATCCATGAGGAATGGCAAAGGTACCTCCAATTTGATGAGAAATAGAATGTATAATTCCCAACCAAACATTGTTAAAGGCCATACCTGCCATACAAGAAGCATCGTGCATTGCTTGTCTAACTTCCAAATTATCAGGGTTTTCAAAAACAGTTGGTAAATTCTTGAATACTAAGTCGATTGCACCTTTGGCTAATGAATCGCTATAACGCTCAGATATATTTGAAACATAAGCTTCCACTCCATGGCTCAAGGCATCTAATCCTGTGTTTGCTGTAATATGCTTAGGCATACTAGCACTAAGAGTTGCATCAATAATGGCTACATCCGGGGTTAATTCGTAAGAAACAATTGGGTATTTAGTCCCTTTTTCACGGTCTGTAATTACAGACAAGCCTGTTATTTCAGTCCCTGTTCCACTAGTAGATGGAATGGCAACAAAAATAGCTTTATTACGTAATGGTTTTACTGCGAACAACTCAACTAACTCCTCTAATTTAGAATCTGGATATTCATAATAAATCCACATTGCTTTTGCTGCATCTATTGCAGAACAACCGCCTAAACCAATAATAACGTCTGGTTTTTCTGTTTGCATAAACTTTGCTCCTTCAATAACTGTTTCTATTGATGGATCCGCTTCTACATCCGAAAAAACAACACTTTCTATAGATGCATCGCTCAAATATTTTTGTACTTGTGCTAACGATCCATTTCTTTTTACAGATCCTCCTCCAATTACGATTACTGCTTTACTTCCTTTTAATTCTGTTAATTTTTCTAAACTTCCTAAACCATGGTGCATGGTTTTTGGTACTATAAACTGTGCCATTTAANTNTTTTTTTTTAATGCGTTTATAATGACGCATCTTGTTATTAATTTCTTGGCAAAAGTACTGTAGCAATGGACTTATGAAGTTACGAATTCGGTCCAATAACTTGTGGAAAAAGTTCAATCAAATAAATAGAATCATCAAAAAACATCTTTTTGACTGTGTTTCAATAGATTAGATAGCACTAAAGGTTTTCAGAAATTTCACGTGGACTAAAACCGAACTTACTTTTAAAAGCATTGCTAAAGTTTGAAAGATTGGTATAACCGACTTCAAAATATACTTCCGACGCTGCTAATCCTTTGTCTATCATTAATTTTTTAGCATAATCTAAACGTTTATCTTGAATCCATTTCCCTGGATTCACACCATACTCCTTTATAAAATGTCTTTTAAAGGTAGATAAACTCATATTGCATAAGAAAGCCACTTCTTCCAATTTTAAATTAGAATGTATGCTACTTTCAACTATATTCTTAAAAGAAGAAACCTTCGTTGCTATTAAAGAATGTAGATACAATTCAAAATCTGAACCGTACTTTGCTAAAAGATACAATAGAATTTCTTCAAACTTAATAGTGAGTAATCTATTTTTTGATAGGGTATTAAAACTAGTTAATCGGGAAATAGCATTTAAATAATCCGATATGTAAGCATCATTTTCAATGATAAAAAAAGGCGCTATTACTWGAGTTTCTTTACTTTTTAATTCGTATTTGTCTAAAAAGATACGCAGCATGTTTTCAGAAAAAAAGAAAAGCTTGCAATAATAAATGTTTTTTTTATCCAACAATTCCGTCCACAGCCAATTTCCCTTTTTTATCAATAAAGATTGTTCTTTATGTACCATAACAGAAGCATCCTCAAAATGAACTTGCTTTTTTCCTTTTTGTAAAAAGCTAAACATATTCATGCTTAAATTCACTTTACTTTTTACAACGTCGTTGGTCATTCTAAAATCATAGACAAACAAATCTTTCGCTTCATTTTTATCCTCAAGGTATATTTCTGGTATGTTATCTATGGACATAA
>NVSY01000010.1 GCA_002401385.1 Flavobacteriaceae bacterium
GCTAAGTTTGGCGCATTGTTATAGAACCCTTGTTTTTTCAAGTTTTCACCAATAATGAATACATTGTTGGCTGTTCCGTGATCAGTACCTTCAGAACCATTCTGCTTAACACGTCTTCCAAATTCTGAAAAGGTTAAGATTAATGTGTCTTTAAAGGTGTCATTTTTCTTGAGATCATTTACAAATACTTCAATGGAATTACTGTATATATCTAAAAGTTTTTCTTGTCTTTTGNTTTTGCGAGTTGTGCGTGTCAAAACCACCCATGGACACAAAATACACTTTAGAATTGACATGAGAATTAATAAAGGTAGCCGTTGTTTTTAATTGCTTAGCAAAAGGATTATTCGGGTATTCAATGTTGGATTTAAAAGTTTTTGAGGTCTGAAAAATATGTTTTGCAGAAGAGTTGGCTTCTATCATAGTTTTGTATAAGTAGCCTAAATTATGTTCGCTCAAATGGTTTTCCTGTTGCTGTTTTATGACTTTTTTAAAGAAAGGAGTTTGTGTATTATTAAACAAAATTCGTGCATTTTTAGTAGCAATACCGTTTATGTGTTCACCTTTCATAATTAAAGATAAACTATCATCCACCTCAATACCTGTATGTGGCATTTTACCATGTTTGTCAATATAACGTCCAATCCAACCAGCGGTTAAATATTCGTTTGAATCACTAGCTGTTTGCCAAATATCTGTGGACCTAAAATGCGACCGATTAGGGTCTGGGTAGCCTACACTATTTATGATGGATAAGTATCCTTGATCGTAWWKSWKWTWYRATSCTYYSWWGYKGKTRTRWNAAWCYKAMYKMGKCCGTAGCTTTTATTAGGTTGTTCTTTTTTATCGCAAGCTTAGGCCTCTCACGATAATAAATATCATTGTTATATGGGATAATAGTGTTTAATCCATCATTTCCTCCAGCCAACTGTATAATCACTAGTTTTTTGAAACCGAAAGAGGCATAGGATATGTTTTCAAAAGCTTTTACAAAGCTTGGTACCATTAGCAAACTACTTGCCAATGCACTGTTTTTTAAAAAATCTCTTCTTTCCATTAGTTCAGTTTAACAAAGTTGATATTCTGGAATTGACATGAGTTGAATGCAGTAATCCTTATTGTTCTCTATATCTAAATTGGATAATAAGGCTTCTGTGTCGGGGTCTATCACACTACTTATTAAAATGTCTTTTAATTGTTTGGGAGTGCAATACTGGTATTCATCCTTGAAAATAGCCCAATCAATGGTTGTTTTAATGTATTGTTTTCTGTTTTTTGTTCGTGAATAGTAGTTGTTAAAAGTACCTTCGATATCACCTTTTTCATCCAAATTAATGACGGCCTTATTAAGTAAAATTGAGGGTAGTTTTAGCCGAAACATCAATGTATTGGAGTCWATCCAATTCCTGTTTCCTTTCCAACCTGATACATTTACGGGGTTTAATAAGATTTGGCCCATCATTTTTTGTAAATAATACAAGTGCTTTTTTTTGTCAAAATTGAAAGGGACAACACGTCTTATTCCTGTTAAAAGATCCATCGGGGATTTTATTTTTACACCTATATTCCTCGATTCATAAAACCATTCAGAATTAAAGATGTATTGCATCAGATGCTCAATATTATAATCYTTATAAAAAACGTCGGTTATTTCATCTAAACGTGTTTGGTCTACGCTCGGATTTATAAAATAACGGTATACTTTTTCGCAAATAAATTTTGCACATTGTTTTTGTTCTAATATGATATCGATGATATCTGTGCCATCAAAATTTCCTTGTTGTCCAAAAAATATTTTTGAATCATAGTCATGTTTTCTTCTGTTCAACCTATATGTTCCGTCATGTTTAAAGGTCCAGCCTGTAAAGGCTCTTGCAGCTTCTTTGATGTCCTTTTCTGAATAATTTCCAGCTCCTAAAGTAAATAACTCCATGAGTTCACGCGCAAAATTTTCGTTAGGACTCCCTTTAATATTTTGCCTATTGTTTAAGTATTTACTCATGGAAGGCTCACGGGAAATAGCTTTTACAAACTGCTTGAAATCTCCCAAAGCATGTGTTCTTAAAACATTGTTAAACTGTTGGATGTGCCAAATATTAGCGTCTTTGCATACAAAAACATTGGCCCAGAAAAGCGTCATTTTTTCTCTTAATATGGAATCAGAACTGCTTAAACGATGTACCCATGCAATATTGAGGTCTCTAACTTTTTTTCGACTTCTTTTTTGTAATGCTTTAATTTCTTTTTTTCCAAAGTTCTTAATTAATTCTTTATATGGAAGCTCTTTTAAAGAGCTAAACTCTTCAAGGTCTATTTCTAAAGGCTTCAAGGATTTTGCATCTTTAAATAGATCGGAAACTATACGCTTTTTAGTTTTTTTGTTTAGTATTGAGTGTTGCTTGTACCCAATCCCAAATCCAGCGCGCCAATATAAATGTTGTAAATGTGTAGCATCCATAAGTTAGAAATTAATAGCAGTATATTGACTTAGACTACCATAAGTCCTAAAAGTTTAAAATATTTCTACAATAGGTATGAATTTTTAGTTGCGGAAGTTCCCCTTATTTAAATAAGAAGGGGAGTGCATTGCTCTGTATTATTTAATTTTTCTTGTTTGAAGATTCTCTAATAATCAATTCAGGTTTTAAATGAACAATCTCTATAGCCACTTTTTCACTCGAGTCTTTCATTCTTTTAAGAAGTGCTTTAGCCGCTATTTTTCCCATTTCATCACTTTTCTGATCAATGGTAGAAATAGAAGGGCTTGTTAAAGAAGTAAATGGTTCATTACTAAAACCAACCAAAGCAATTTCATCTGGAACTTTTATGTTTTCTTCTTTTAAAACCTGAAGTGCACCAAGTGCAGCATAATCACCCGCGGCATAAATTGCATCAGGCCTGTTTGGAGCATTTAATAGTTGTTTCATAATGCGCCGCCCATCTTCAACTCTTAAATTACTCTCAATAATAAGGTCTTCGTCTACAGGTAAATTATGTTTCTCAAGTGCATCTCTGAATCCAATCAAACGATTTTTATAAATTCGCTTGTGTTTAAAACCTGCAATATGCGCAATTCTTTTGCATTTCTTTTCAACCAAATGATCTACAATTAAATGACTGGTTTTATAATCGTCAATRCCYACRTAATCAACTTCTATTTCATCTTCACCTCTGTCAAATAAAACCAAGGGAATCCCTTTTGATTTAATTTTTTTGTAATAGTCTAAATTAGTTGTTTCATTGGCCATGGATGCTATTATTCCGTCTACCTGGGTTTGTATTAAGGCATCAATACTTCTGCATTCTTTTTCATAAGATTCATTGGACTGTGTCATAATAACATTATACCCCTGCTTGTTGAGTACCGTTTCTATATTTTCTACGATAGAAGAAAAGAAATTACTATTAGCTCTAGGAACAATTACGCCCACCAAATTACTTTTGCCACTTCTCAAAGCACTGGCCAACTGATTGGGCTCATAGTTCAAGTTTTTGGCAACCTGTTGCACAGCAATCTTAGTTTTGTCGCTAATTCTTGGRTTGTCATTTAATGCTCTAGAGACTGCTGAAGGAGTAATTCCTAAAACATTAGCAATATCTTTTATGGTAGTTCTTTTTTTCTTTGCCAATTTTTTTATATATTTGTTCAATCGTTTGAACAAAAGTAATGTCTTTTTTTAAATAAGCAAAGGAATTACAAGTAAATAAGTAGCGATAACGTTTGAATATGAGTGCTGTTAGGAAAAAATAAGTTGAATATTGTAAAATATTTTTTTTTAGCACATTTGTTCAAACGATTGCACAGTTTGATTTTAGATTTTAGTTGATCATCATTTATTAGGTTAAAATATTTTTTTACTAAACAGTTCAAACGATTGCACGGATTAATTAGAAATTATAAAAACTACAAAGATGAAATATATTGTTTGCGAAAAACCAGGAGAGTTTCAATTGAAAGATAAGGATGCTCCTATAAGAAAAGAAAATGAAGCTTTATTACAAATTAATAAAGTAGGTATATGTGGAACAGATTTACATGCTTATGGAGGGAATCAAGCATTTTTCTCGTATCCAAGAATTTTGGGGCATGAATTGGCTTCAGAAGTGTTAGAAATTGGAGAAAACGAACAAGGTATTAAAGTTGGAGATAAGGTGGTAGTAATGCCTTATGTAAGTTGTGGAAAATGTATTGCTTGTAGACATGGAAAAACAAACTGTTGTACAAATATTCAAGTGTTAGGTGTTCATACGGATGGAGGAATGCAAGAGCAAATTACGGTACCTACAAACATATTATTGAAAGCAAATAATTTGACTGATAATCAAATGGCCATTGTGGAGCCGTTAGCGATTGGTGCACATTCTGTGAGAAGAGCAGATGTGAAACCTGGTGAATTTGTAGCAGTAGTAGGTTGTGGTCCAATTGGTATTGGAATTATGAAGTTGGCTCAAATTGCAGGTGCAAAAGTGATTGCCATTGACATGAATGAAGAACGTTTGGCTTTTGCTAAAAATGAAATTGGGGTAGATTATACTGTAAATGCTGGAAATAATCCTGTAGAGACCATTTCTGAAATTACCAATGGGGATATGTGTACTGTAGTAATCGATGCTTCAGGTCATAAAGGAGCTATTGAAGCGGGACCAGATTATATGTCTCACGGAGGTAGATTTGTGTTAGTTGGACTTTCTAAAGGTGAATTGACGTACAGTCATCCAGCTGTTCATGCAAAAGAGTTGACATTAATGTGTAGCAGAAATGCTACCACGGAAGATTTTGAACACGTAATTAGTGTGATAGATCAATTTCCAACAGAAAATTACATCACTCATAATATTCCTTATACAGATTTAATAGCCAATTTCGATAGCTGGTGTGATCCTAAGACTGGCGTTATGAAAGCGACAGTAGATTTTAAAATATAACGATTAACAACAAATTAATAGAATGAAAAAAGTAGTCACATTTGGAGAGATCATGTTGCGATTGGCTCCTCAAGGTTTTTTAAGATTTTCTCAAGCTAATAACTTTGATGTTGTTTATGGAGGAGGGGAATCAAATGTAGCAGTTTCTTTGGCTAATTATGGTGTGCCTGTTGATTTTGTAACGCGTTTACCGAAAAATGACATTGGAGAATGTGCCATGATGGAAATGCGCAAAAGAGGTGTTGGAGTTGATAAAATTGTATACGGAGGAGATCGTTTAGGAATTTATTTTTTAGAAACGGGAGCTGTAAGTAGAGGTTCTAAAGTGGTGTATGACAGAGCGCATTCAGCGATCGCTGAGATTGAATCTGGAATGATCGACTGGTCAGCAGTCTTTGAAGATGTGGAATGGTTTCACTGGACAGGAATTACACCTGCGATCTCACAAGGAGCAGCGGATGTTTGTTTAGAAGCTGTACAAGCGGCTAGCAAACTAGGAATTACTATCTCAACAGATTTGAATTACAGAGCTAAGTTGTGGAACTATGGAGGAGATCGTGAAGCGATAATGACTGAGTTAACTTCTTATTGTGACGTGATCTTAGGAAATGAAGAAGATGCAGAAAAACACTTCAACATCAAGCCAGAAGGGTTGGATATTACGACCCAAGGTGAAGAGGTAAAAGCAGAAGCGTTTTTATCTGTGTGTAAACAAATGATGGTGAAATTTCCAAGAGCAAAAAAGGTAATTACTACCTTAAGAGGTTCTATTTCTGCTTCGCACAATACGTGGGCAGGTGTATTATATGATGGAACGAAAATGTTTGAAACTCGCCAATACCAAATTACAGATATCGTAGATAGAGTAGGAGGAGGAGATAGCTTTATGGGAGGATTGATTTATGGATTGTTACAATATCCTGAAGATGATCAAAACGCCTTAGATTTTGCAGTCGCTGCTTCTTGTTTGAAACACACCATTAAAGGGGATGCTAATTTAGTGACCGTAGAAGAAGTTGAAAAACTTATGGGAGGTGATTCTTCTGGTAGAGTAGCTAGATAATACCTTTTTTAATAATTCTAAATTTATAGAAAATGGAGGCAGATACGAAGTCAATTTTAATTTTATGTGGAGGTGGACCCGCTCCGGGTATTAACTCGGTTATAAGTACTGTTTCAAAAGTATTTTTAAAAGACAATTACAGAATTATAGGTTTACATGAAGGCTTTAAAGGGCTTTTCAGTGAAAAACCGAATTTGCAAGAAATTGATTTTAATTACGCCGATGAAATTTTTAGTAGAGGAGGGTCTTCTTTAATAATGAGTCGTTTTAAACCCAATGGAGAACAATTAAATATTGATTTATTCAAAGCCAATAATGTAAAATTATTGGTCACCATTGGAGGTGATGACACCGCGTCAACTGCGAATTTAATTACKRAGTATTTGCAAAAGGAAGGGATATTTATTTCAAATATTCACGTGCCAAAAACCATAGATAACGATTTGCCTTTGCCAGATAGAAATCCAACATTTGGATTTCATTCGGCAAAGAACGAAGGGGTTAAGATTGGGAATACAGCCTATGAAGATGCACGTACTAGTCAAAACTGGTTTGTAATGTCTGCCATGGGGAGATCTGCAGGACATTTGGCTTTTGGTATTGCTACCAGTTGTCATTTTCCAATGTTAATCATTCCTGAAATGTTTGATAAGACCCCGATTACGTTTGATAAAATAATTCAATTGATAATTTCTTCCATTTTAAAACGTAAAATTATAGGAGTAAATTATGGGGTCGCCATGATAAGTGAAGGTGTTTTTCATAATTTATCAAAAGAAGAATTGGATAAAGTAGCCGTTAATTTCACCTATGATAGCCATGGTCATCCTGAATTGGGGAATGTGAGCAAGTCTCATATCTTTAATGTGTTATTGCAGGAAAAATTAAAGGACATAAATTTAAGTGTTAAAAGTCGCCCTATTGAATTAGGCTATGAGTTACGCTGTTGTTTACCTATAGGTTTCGATTTAACCCTGTGTACTTTGTTAGGTATTGGAGTTAAAAAATTATTTGATCAAGGTTTGAGTGGGTGTATGGTTACAGCAAACTCTAGAGGGGAAATAAGTCCGTTGTTTTTAGCAGAACTTCAAGATGAACAAGGGAAAATTCAACCGAGATTGGTGGATGTGGATTCAGAATTTGCAAACTTATGTTTTCAAAACCTTCATTATATAGAAGAGAGTGATTATGAGCAGGCGAAACAATATGTGGAGGATCCAGCAGTATATGATTTTAATAAAGTATTAAATAAAAATTAAAATGGCACAATTTACAAGAATAGAAGTTGCAAATACAATGAAAGAAACAGGGATGATTCCTTTGTTTTTTAGCAATGATTTAGCATTGAGTAAAAAMGTAYTAAAAGCKTGTTACGATGGAGGAGCAAGATTGATGGAATTTACYGCTCGTGGAGATTTTGCWCACGARGTTTTTGGTGAATTAACCAAATATGCCATTGCAGAATTACCAGGTATGATAATGGGTGTTGGTTCGGTTACCGATGCTGGAGCAGCCTCTTTATACATGGCATTAGGAGCTAATTTTATAGTAACTCCAGTGTTGAGAGAAGACATTGCAATTGCATGTAATCGTCGCAAAGTATTATGGTCTCCTGGCTGTGGAACCTTAACAGAAATTACGAGAGCGGAAGAATTGGGTTGTGAAATCATAAAATTATTCCCTGGAGATATTTACGGACCTCAATTTGTAAAAGGAATTAAAGGACCTCAACCTTGGACTAGTATTATGCCTACAGGTGGAGTTTCACCAACAAAAGAAAATTTATCGGCTTGGTTTGGAGCAGGAGTTACCTGTGTTGGAATGGGTTCTCAGCTAATTTCAAAAGAGATTATTGCTAATAAAGACTACTCAAAGTTAACACAAGATGTTAAAAATGCGTTGGCTTTAATTGAAAAAGTTAGAAGTTAAAAATTTATAAATAATATACTACTAAGATGATGTCTCAAAATTACGTTCAAATAGATCCAAAAGACAATTTAATTGTGGCTATTACTGATTTAGCTAAAGGAAGCGAAACATTTGTTGCCGGCAAAAAAATTGTATTGAAAGATTTCATAAAAGGGAAGCACAAATTTGCTTTCAAAGACTTTAATATAGGCGATGAAATTTTCATGTACGGTGTGCTCATTGGAAAAGCGGTATGTCCTATTAAGGAGGGCCAAGTAATTACTACTGAAAACATAAAACATGCTTCCGCTGATTTTAACGATTCTGATAAAAAATATACTTGGACTGCCCCAGATATTTCAAATTTTAAAGATAAAACTTTTAATGGTTACCACCGAGAAGATGGGAACGTTGGAACTGGAAATTATTGGCTGGTTATTCCATTAACTTTTTGTGAAAACAGAAATATAGATGTGTTGGAAGGCGCTTTAGCTGAAAAACTTGGCTATGAAACAAAAAAAGATTTTGCTGTTGATACCGATGCCTTAATTCAACAATATAAAAATGGAGCCTCTTCAGAAGAGATTTTAAATACACCTATTATTACAACCAAAGAGGAAATGTCTAAAAATAGATTGTTTCCAAATGTAGATGGAATTAAGTTTTTAAAACACGATGGAGGTTGTGGAGGAATTCGTCAAGATTCTCAAACATTGTGTAATCTTTTGGCGGGTTATATCACAAATCCAAATGTTGCAGGTGCTACTGTATTCAGTTTAGGTTGCCAAAATGCACAAATCGAAATGTTGCAAAAGGCCATTGAAGCAAAAGATCCAAACTGTGCAAAACCTGTTCATTTCTTAGAACAACAAAAAAGTGAAAGTGAACGTAAACTGATTGAAGAAGCAGTGAAACATACGTTTGTAGGCTTGGTTGAAGCCAATAAAATTGAAAGAAAACCAGCYCCATTAAGTAAATTGGTGTTGGGATTGGAATGTGGAGGATCTGATGGTTTTTCTGGAATTTCAGCAAATCCATCTTTAGGTTATGCATCTGATTTATTAGTTGCTTTGGGTGGAACACCTGTTTTATCAGAATTTCCAGAATTGAATGGTGTTGAACAAAATATCATTGATAGATGTGTGACCGAAAAAGATGCTAAAAAATTCTCTACCATTATGAGAGCTTACGGAGCGGCAGCAGTAGCTGTTGGATCTGGTTTTGAGGCGAATCCTTCACCTGGAAATATTAAAGATGGATTAATTACGGATGCYATGAAATCWGCAGGTGCTGCCAAAAAAGGAGGWACATCTCCWGTKGTKGAAGTATTAGATTATGCTGAAAAAATCACGAAACCAGGTTTAAATTTATTGTGTACTCCTGGAAATGATGTTGAAAGCACCACTGGTTTAGCAGGTTCTGGGTGTACTATTATTGTATTTACTACAGGATTAGGTACTCCAACAGGAAACCCTATTACTCCAGTTTTAAAATTGTCAAGTAATACCGATTTATTTGAACGAATGAATGACATTATTGATATCAACGCTGGAACAGTCATTACTGGTGAAGATTCCATTCGAACAATGGGTGAAAAAATATTAGACTACATCATAAGAGTAGCAAGTGGAGAAGTAGTTTCAAAAGCAGCCATAAAAGGACATAACGATTTTATTCCTTG
The DNA here is from genome assembly GCA_002401385.1 of Flavobacteriaceae bacterium. Taxonomy (GTDB): domain Bacteria; phylum Bacteroidota; class Bacteroidia; order Flavobacteriales; family Flavobacteriaceae. The sequence goes on from NVSY01000010.1 coordinate 9,579, forward strand.
GAAAAGAGGAATTTCATTATAAAAAAATAAGATTAAAATGAATTCATTAAACAGAAATACAGTAAAAGCAAGTACGTATACGGAAAGAATTTTACAATTTGGAGAAGGGAATTTTTTAAGAGCTTTCGCCAATTGGATGATTCAAGAAATGAACAAAAAAGCAGCTTTTGATGCAGGTGTTGTAGTTGTTCAACCTATTGATCAAGGATTGATAAAAATGTTGAACGATCAGGATGGTTTGTACACCCTGTACTTAAACGGTATTAAAAATGGAAAGGCCATTAGTGAGCACGAAGTAATAGATTGTATCCAAAGAGGAATCAATCCTTATACGGACCATGCAGATTATATGGCAAATGCTGATAACGCAGATTTGCGTTTTGTAATTTCTAATACTACCGAAGCAGGAATTTCTTACCATGCTGACGATACATTGGAGGATGCTCCACAAAAAAGCTTTCCTGGAAAATTAACCGCATTACTYTATAAAAGATTTCAAACTTTTGGAGGGGCTTCGGATAAAGGATTGATTTTTATTCCTTGTGAATTGATAGACAGGAATGGAGATAATTTGAAAAGAATAATTTTACAATATGCTGCTGATTGGAATTTAGGAGATGCATTTGTACAATGGATAGAAGATGATAATATTTTCTGTAATACATTGGTAGATAGAATCGTTCCAGGATATCCTCATGATAAGATGGATGCAATTACTTCAGCATTAGGGTATAAAGATAATTTGGTGGTTGAAGGAGAACAGTTTCACTTATGGGTAATAGAAGCTCCAGCAACTGTAAAAGAAGAATTTCCTTCAGAAGCTTGTGGTTTAAATGTTGTGTTTACAGACAATATGGAACCTTATAGAACTAGAAAAGTGAGAATTTTAAATGGTGCTCACACTACATTAGTTCCAGTAGGCTATTTGTATGGTATTGATAGAGTTCGTGAATCTTTAGAAGATAAAGTAGTGGGAACATTCTTGAAAAATGCCTTATTTACCAATATTTGCCCAACGTTGGACTTGTCTGAAGAAGAATTAAGTCAGTTTTCTAACGATGTCTTAGACCGTTTTAGAAACCCATATTTAGAACATGAATTGATGAGTATTTCGTTAAATTCAATAGCAAAATACAAAACAAGAGTGTTGCCTTCAGTTATTGAGTTTATCAAAAGAAAAGAGGCRCTTCCTTCTTATTTGTTGTTTTCAWTGGCYTCTTTAATTGCTTTTTATAAAGGAGACAGAAATGGAACTCCAATTGCATTGAAAGATGATCAGGCGGTGTTAGATTTCTTTAACAACGTATGGAGTTCAAGTAAGGATTATGGACAAATTACTCAAAAGGTATTGTCAAATAMGGACTTYTGGGGAACAGATCTAACRGAGTTTAATGGATTGCAASAAGAAGTAACCATGCATTTAGAAGCAATTCTTACAAACGGAATGACAGCAGCTTTAGAAACATTTTTAAAATAATTGTATGATAATTGATTCTCACCAACATTTCTGGAATTATGAACCTGTAAAGCACCAATGGATAGATGATTGTATGCTAACTATCCGAAGAGATTTTGCTCCCTGTGATTTAAAGAAAGTATATGATRCAAATGGAATAGATGGATGCATCGCAGTGCAGGCAGATCAAACTTTAGAGGAAACAGATTTTTTATTAAAATTATCAGAAGAAAATGATTTTATAAAAGGAATTGTTGGSTGGATCGATTTAAGAGCTTCAGATATTGATACTGTTTTAAAAACGTATAGTAAACATAAAAAAATAAAAGGTTTTAGACATGTAGTTCAGGGAGAACCAGATCATAACTTCTTGTTAAGGCCTRATTTTTTAAGAGGGATTTCAGCCTTAGAAAAGTATAATTTCACCTACGATATTCTAATTTTCCCTCATCAGTTAGGGGCAACATTAGAGTTTGTGAAAAAGTTTCCAAATCAAAAATTTGTAATTGACCATATTGCAAAACCGTATATAAAAGATGGTTTTTATGATGGATGGGCAACATTAATGCTGGAAATCGGAAAACTACCAAATGTYTATTGTAAGCTGTCTGGAATGATTACAGAGGCAGATTTTAAAACTTGGACTCCTGCACAAATAGCCCCTTATATGAGTTTAGTATTAAARGCTTTTGGTGCRAATAAGTTAATGTTTGGATCAGATTGGCCGGTTTGTTTAGTGGCAGGTAATTATAAGAKTGTAAAAAAAATAGTCTCAAACTTTATCGAAAACCTTAGTAGCAGAGAGCAAAGCGCTATTATGGGAGGAAATGCGATAGAGTTTTATAACATATAGAAATAGTTAAAATGAATATAAAACCAACATACATAAAGGGAGACCATAAAAAAAGTAAATTTTTTAACAACGAGAGCCGTTTAGTTCTTGGTTGTTCTGGATTGGGAGGCGTTTGGAGACCTATTAAAGAAAAAGATGCCGTTGAAACCATGCTGTACGCTTTAGAGAAAGGTGTTCGTGTTTTTGATACCGCTCCTTCATACAATCAATCTCAGTATTTTTTGGGAAAAGCATTGAAACAATGGACAGGAGAAAAACCATTTGTAAGTACAAAAGTAGGTCGGTTAAAAGCTGATAAAGCTGACGAGTGCATTGTTGACTACACGCCCGAAACCATGCGAAAAAGTGTGTGTGAAAGCTTAGATGTTTTAGGAGTAGACAGCATAGATTTATTATTTTTACACGAGCCACATTTAGTTCCTGTAGAAAGAATGGATGAAATTATGGACTGTTTAAATTCTTTTAAAAAGGAAGGGTTGGTTAAGAAAYTGGGAATTGGAGGAAATCCTACCGCCCCATTTTATCCACACATGATCAAAGATAATTTTGATGTGTTRTCGGGTTTTTTAAAACTAGATGCATGTAACTTRTCTGGATTCGAAAAAGACCTTCCTCAAATAAAAAAGGAAAACATAGGCTACTATGCAGCTTCAGCCTTGCACATGGGCTTGTTAGGTAGAAGATTGGAAGAATATAGTGAAGAGAGACCAGATAACGAATGGATTAGCAATCATGATGTATATAGAGCTTTRAAAGCRAAAGAAGTTGCAGATAAATACAATATYCCATTGTCWAGATTGGCATTGAGATATGTATTCTCTATTGAAGAGGCAGATAGAGTAGTTGTAGGRCCAACRGGTAAGGATCAGATGAAAGACCTACTTACTGCTTGGGAAGARGGRAAATTRCCTGAGACTATTTTTGACGAGATAACAAATAATATAAYTTCTAAAGTAAATTAAGATGAATAAACTTAAAAATATACCTGTARTACGCAAAGAATTATTATTCCCATTTATCATCATWACCTCATTATTTGCATTGTGGGGAATTGCAAATGACCTTACCAATCCAATGGTTTCTGCATTTAAAAAAGTAATGCCAGAACTGTCAAACGTGCAAGCATCATTGGTGCAATTTGCATTTTATTTTGGCTATTTCTTTATGGCCTTACCGGCGGCTTTATTTATTAGAAAATATAGTTATAAATCAGGGATTATCTTAGGWYTGGTGCTTTATGCAACAGGTGCATTTTTRTTCTATCCTGCTGCGGCCTACGAAGAGTTTACATTTTTTCTGATTTCTTTGTGGATTATTACCTGTGGATTGGCTTTTTTAGAGACCACTTCAAATCCATTGATTTTAACTTTGGGCGATCCAGAAACGGCTACGCAAAGGTTAAATCTAGCGCAAGCTTTCAATCCAATAGGATCTTTATCAGGAATGATTATAGCACAGGTATTTGTTATTGGTGCTTTGCGTTCTGATGATTTTACCACTGAGGCATATAAAGCGCTTTCTTCAGATGAATTAGCGGGGATTAGAGAAAACGATTTAAGTATTATTAGTATTCCTTATATTGGTTTGGGGGTGTTGGTATTGGCAATTATGGCGGTTATTATTTTTACAAAAATGCCTAAAACTGCTGAAGAAGATAAAATGTCTTTGTCAGATTCATTTAAAAAGTTGTTTGCAAATAGAAATTACAAAAGAGGTGTGGTTGCTCAGGCCTTTTATGTAGGRGCACAAATTATGTGCTGGACCTATATATTTCAATATGTAGATAATTTAAATGCAACTGGAGGGACAAATTATACGGCGACATATTTTAATGTTGCCGCTATGATTTCCTTCTTAATAGGTAGATGGATTGGAACAGGGCTTATGAAAACGATCAATCCGTCAAAAATATTGATGGTATTTGGTATCGGAGGTGTTATTTGTAGTGCTGGTGCTATTTTGTTACCAGGTTTGGCTGGACTTATAGCGTTGGTCTGTGTTTCTGTATTCATGTCTATTATGTTCCCTACAATTTATGGAATTGCWTTAAARGATATGGGTGATGAAGCAAAAATTGGATCTGCAGGACTTGTTATGGCTATTGTAGGTGGTGCATTGATGCCAGTTTTACAGGGAAGCATCTTAGATTTAGGYGGTTCAGGGTTTGCTGACATAAAAATTCTAGGATATATTCCTGAAGTAAACATGTCGTTTATTTTACCGTTAATTTGTTTATTGGTCGTTACTAATTATGGTTATTTTACCTTGAAAAATAAAAAATAATACAGATGAGTATAAAAAGATATTGTTATTCCTGTGATTTAAAAGAGGATGCTAAGTTRATTGCAGAATAYAAAGAATACCATGCTGCAGGAAAAGCATGGCCAGMAATTACCAAAAGYATTAAAGATGCTGGAATCGTTGACATGCAAATTTACTTAACAGGAAATCGCATGTTTATGATTATGGAAGTTGATGAGACTTTTGATCCTATTAAAAAAGCAGATTTGGATGCAAAAAATCCAAAAGTGCAAGAATGGGAAAAATTAATGTGGAATTACCAACAAGAACTCCCTTGGGCAAAAAATGGAGAAAAATGGATTGCTTTAGAACAAGTTTTTCAATTAGTTTAATAAATGTTTTTTTTAAAACCTGTACTTTTAATTCGTGCAGGTTTTTTTTATTAGCCCCTTAGACTCATAACAAATGCTGAGGTTTGTCTACTGCTCACTGCTCACTGCCCACTGCCAACTGCCAACTACTTACAGCTTACTACTCACAGCCAACTGCTCACTGCCTACTAGCCTACTGCCTACAGCCTACTACTCACAGCCTACAGCCCACTGCTCACTGCCAACTGCTCACTGCCAACTGCCTACTGCTCACTGCTCACTGCCCACTGCCAACTGCCCACTGATTATGTCGGAAAGGATTCTCAATAGAAATGGTGTACACTTAGATATCCAATAAGAATTTCTGTTTTTTGTATTTTAGATATATTTCTTGGTCAAATTCATAAAGCTGTGCGGCTCTATGTGAAACCTTGGTTTGTTTTACGGCACTCTTTTTTAAGAAGCCCATTTTTAAAATTTTTCTTCTAAAGTTGGGTTTGTCTAACTGTATGTGTAAAATGGCCTCATAAATTTGTTGTAAATCATATAAGGAGAATTGTTCCGGTAAAAGGTTGAATCCGATTGGCTCTTGCTTTACCTTATTTCGAATAGTTGTCAAACCAAATTCCAATATCTCATGATGGTCATAAGGTAGGTTTTCGACAGCGTCTAAGGAGACCCATTTTACTTCAGAAGCCGTAAATCCAGGAACCAGYTTGATGTCATTTGAACGAATCAACGAGTAATAWGCGATGGTTACCACGCGTTGGTCTGGAAACCTTTCAATACTCCCAAAAGCTTTTAATTGTTCCAGAAAAACGTTGTTTAAACCCGTTAAATCAAGAAGTAACCGCGATGCAGCAGCATCAACTGATTCATCACTATGTATGTATCCACCGGGTAGTGCCCATTTTCCTTTGATGATACCATCGGCATGTTTTACCAATAATACTTTCAATTGGGTATCGAAGCCAAAAATCACATTGTCAATGGATAAGTTAGACATTAGGTTATTCATAGTTTCAAACTTAAGCAATATTTTAATATAGTCATAATGACTATATGTATTTTTTTATTTATATTTGACAAATGTACTATATAGGAATAGATATTGGCAGCTCTTCGGTTAAAGTTTCTTTAGTTGAGATGCAGTCTGGAAAATGTGTTGGGTTGGTAAAGCAACCCGAAAAAGAAATGTCAATTTTTGCAGCCCAAAAAGGATGGGCAGAACAATGCCCTGAGGATTGGTGGCTGCATGTATGTAATGGCATCAAGGAAATTAAGGATACGTATCGTATTGCTGGCGATCAAATCAAGGGGATAGGTATTGCTTATCAAATGCATGGTTTGGTTGTAATAGATGCAAACGGAGAACTCTTACGTAAATCTATTATTTGGTGTGATAGCAGGGCTGTTGAGATTGGTGATCGCTCATATGAAGCCATTGGAAAAGAGCATTGCGACACTCATTTGTTGAATTCTCCTGCTAATTTTACGGCMTCAAAGTTGCGTTGGGTCAAAGATAACGAGCCTACTCTTTATAATAGGATTTCTAAAATTATGCTACCTGGAGATTATATTGCTTTTCGATTTTCAGGAACAGTCAACACAACAGTTTCAGGATTATCAGAAGGTGTTTTTTGGGATTTTAAACAAGATGAAATTTCAAAAACTCTTTTAAAGCATTACGAAATAGACAGCAATTTAATCCCTGATATTGTAGAAACACTAGGAGAACAGTCATTTGTCTCAGAGAAAGGAGCCAAAGAAAGTGGATTGGTAATAGGGACTCCAATTTTATACCGAGCCGGTGACCAACCTAACAATGCGCTTTCACTAAATGTTTTTCAACCAGGTGAAACTGCAATTACTGGTGGAACATCTGGAGTGGTTTATGCGATCTCAGATAGTACTACGGTAAAAGAGACCTATAGGGTTAACAATTTCGCTCATGTAAATTACCATAAAGAGACTAAAAAGAACATAGGAAAATTACTTTGTATAAATGGAACAGGGATTCAATATCGCTGGTTGTTAGAGAATCTAGATGTTGATTCTTATAGTGAAATGAATACTTTGGCAAAAGAGGTGAAGGTGGGTTCTGACGGACTTTGTATACTTCCTKTTGGGAATGGAGCAGAACGTATGCTTTATAATAAAAATATAGGAACTAGGATTGTTAATCTAGATTTTAACAGGCATCATAAAGCACATCTTTGTCGCGCAGCCCTTGAGGGAATTGCGTTCTCATTTATTTATGGGATGGAAATTATGAAGGCAGATGGTGTAGAAACTACATGTATTAGGGCTGGAAATGACAATATGTTTCAATCAGATATCTTTTCCAATATCATTGCAACYATGCTAGGAAAAGAAATAGAAATCTATGATACAACTGGAGCTATTGGTGCTGCAAGRGCTTGTACAATTCCCTCGAACGGCTAYGATGCTTTTACWYCATATATGAAACAGGATTGGATAAAAACATGTGTTCCATCTAAAGACAAAGCACCTTACCAATTGGCCTATCAACAATGGAAAGAAGAATTAGAWTTAATTTTAAATAAGTATAACAATGGCAATACTAGGAGATAAAGAATATTTTAAAGGAATTCCGGAGATTAAATATGAAGGAAAAGAATCAGACAATCCATTAGCATTTAAATACTACAACCCAAATCAAGTTGTTGCAGGAAAAACGATGCGTGAACATTTTAAATTTGCAATTGCATATTGGCATACATTCTGTGGACAAGGAGGAGATCCATTTGGACCAGGAACTCAAAATTTTTCTTGGGATCAATCATCAGATCCTATTCAGGCTGCCAAAGATAAAGCAGATGCTGCTTTTGAATTTATTAGTAAAATGGGATTCGATTATTTCTGTTTTCATGATTATGATTTAATTCAAGAAGGCGCTTCTTTAATGGAATCTGAAAATAGATTGGCTACAATTACCGATTATATTAAAGGGAAACAAGCGGAGAGCGGTATCAAACTATTATGGGGAACGGCAAATTGTTTTTCTAAYCCTCGATATATGAATGGAGCGGCTACAAATCCTGAATTTGATGTYGTTGCAAGAGCTGGTGGACAAGTAAAATTAGCCTTAGATGCAACCATAGCTTTAGGAGGTGAAAACTACGTATTTTGGGGTGGTAGAGAAGGATATATGTCCTTRTTAAATACAGATATGGGACGTGAATTAGACCATATGGGAGAGTTTTTAAGAATGGCTCGTGATTACGCACGTGCACAAGGATTCAAAGGAAACTTTTTTATTGAGCCCAAACCAATGGAACCAATGAAACATCAATACGATTTTGATGCGGCTACTGCCATTGGATTTTTAAGAGATCAAGGCTTGGAGAAAGATTTTAAAATGAATATTGAAGTGAATCACGCAACWTTAGCACAGCACACTTTTCAACACGAAATTGAAACKGCAGCCAAAGCAGGTATGCTAGGAAGTTTAGATGCAAATAGAGGGGATTACCAAAATGGATGGGATACAGACCAATTTCCTAACAATATTCAAGAAACTACKGAAGCGATGTTAGTTTTCTTAAARGCAGGTGGTTTACAAGGTGGAGGTATCAATTTTGATGCTAAAATCCGAAGAAATTCAACAGATATGGAAGATGTATTCTACGCACATATTGGCGGAGCAGATACATTTGCAAGGGCATTGTTAATTGCTGATAAAATTATAACTTCTTCACCTTACGAGAAATTGAGAACGGCCCGTTATGCTTCTTTTGATGCWGGAAAAGGWAAGGACTTTGARAACGGTAARTTATCAATGTTAGACTTGTATAAAATTGCCCAAGAAAACGGAGAATTATCATTRAAAAGTGGGAAGCAAGAGTTATTTGAAAATATTATCAATCAAAACATATAATTTATAAGATGATGTCAGCAACAACAAATTCTAGATATTTAATAAAGTTAACATTAGTAGCCACTTTAGGAGGATTATTGTTTGGATACGATACCGGAGTTATTTCTGGAACTGTGGGTTCTTTAGAAAGTTTTTTTGTAAATCCGAAAGGATTAAGTGAAACCGCTGCAAGCGCTTTTAAAGGRTTTTTAGTAGCTAGTGCTTTAATTGGTTGTATAATTGGCGGTATTTTTGGTGGACTCGTAAGTAAAAAGTTGGGTCGTAAAAAAGGATTGGTTCTAGCGGGTATCTTATTTTTAATTTCAGCATTGGGATCTTCCATGCCGGAAATGTTTATCAAACCTATTGGTGAGTTAGACCATACATTTTCAACAATCTTTATTGTTTACAGAATTATTGGAGGTATAGGTGTTGGATTGGCATCTATGCTTTCACCTTTATATATAGCAGAAATTGCCCCAGCCAAAAGTAGAGGTAAATTGGTATCTCTTAATCAATTGGCTATTGTTGGAGGTTTTATGGTGGTTTATTTTGTAAACTATTTTATTTCCAGAGGGGGAGGATCAGATGCTTGGTTAAATGAAATTGGCTGGAGATGGATGTTTGCTTCAGAAGTAATTCCTGCGGGATTATTCTTGGGCTTATTATACTTTGTGCCAGATACACCACGTTCTTTAATGCTAAAAAACAAACCTGAAGAAGCTTTAGATGTTCTTATTAAGATAAATGGAGAAGAAGAAGGAACTAAAATTTTAGAAGAAATAAAAGGAAGCCTGACAAGTCATTCTGGAAAATTATTATCCTATGGTTGGTTAATTATTGTTATTGGTATTGCTCTTTCTGTTTTCCAGCAATTTGTTGGTATCAATGTGGTATTGTATTACGCTCCAGAAATATTTAAAACAATTTCATCTGGAACAGACACTGCTTTATTAATGACTATTATTGTGGGTATTGTGAACTTCTTATTTACAATTATTGCTGTTAAAACAGTAGATAAATATGGTAGAAAACCATTAATGATCATTGGTGCTTTAGGAATGGCAATTGCCATGCTTTCATTAGGATTTGTCTTTTTCTCAGGCGCAACAGGATATTTAGCATTAGCTTGTATGGTGTTGTATGTTGCTAGTTTTGCTATGAGTTGGGGACCGGTTGTTTGGGTGTTACTTTCAGAAATCTTTCCAAATAAAATTAGAGGAAGAGCCATGGCAGTTGCGGTAGCTGCACAATGGATTTCTAATTATTTAGTGTCGTTTACTTTCCCAATGATGAATGATAATACGTATTTAACAGATCTGTTCAATCATGGTTTTGCCTATTGGATTTATGGCCTAATGTCGTTATTAGCTATGTATTTTGTTTGGAAATATGTTCCTGAAACAAAAGGGAAAACATTGGAAGAAATGGAGAATATTTGGGACAAGTAACCCGYGTTGTTTACTTTTATTAGGGGYTTATAGTATGTGAACATAATTGAATGCGTTGTAAAAGAWGAATTATAWAATAGACGTWTAAACTTAGTMGAAATTCCTTGTWCGAAAGTTGGCAGTAATGACTAAAATTAATTATTAAATAAAAWTTTTAAGATGAATAAAATAGTATTATTGTTGTTACTGATTAGTSTTGTTTCTTGTAAAGGACAGGGGATTGAACAATCTATTAAAATTTCTTCACCCAACARYAAAATCACAATCACCTTTGATAATTTAGAAGCAAGCCCATTTTACTCAATTAACTATGAAGGGAAACCCTTGATAGAGAAGTCTGCTATGGGGTTTGAATTTAAAGATATGACATCGATTCATAACAATCTGATGATAACSAATGTTGAAACTACCCACACAGACCAAATTTGGGAACAGCCTTGGGGGGAGAAAAAAATGATACGTGATTATCATAACCGACTTGTTTTAACACTTAAAGAAAAAAATGAAAACGGTCGAAACATTCATATTGAATTTAAAGTGTTTAACGACGGTGTTGGTTTTAGGTATATTCTCCCAAMACAAAAAGGAATAGATGGGATCAATATYACAAACGAACTTACTGAATTTTCATTCGCTGGAAACCATAAATCATGGTCCATTCCTGCCTATAATAAACAGAAGTATGAGCTTTTGTATAAAGAACTTCCTATATCCAAATTGGATACCGTTCATACGCCACTTACATTAAAAACAAAAGAGGGACTCTACCTCAGTATTCATGAAGCGTCATTGGTAAACTACAGTAGCATGACACTTTATGGAGGTGAAAATAATACATTAAGCTGCGACTTGGTTCCCTGGAAAGATGGGATTAAAGTAAAAGGAAAAGGGACGTTTAAAACTCCTTGGAGAACCATTCAAATTGCGGAAAAACCGGGGGACTTAATTGAATCTAATCTTATTTTGAATCTCAATGAGCCCAACAAATTAGGGGATGTCTCTTGGGTAAAACCAATGAAATATGTTGGAATTTGGTGGGGGATTCATATCGGTAATTGGTCCTTTGAGCAAGGTCCTAAATTGGGAGCTACTACTGAAAATGCTATAAAACACATCGATTTTGCTGCCAAACATGGTTTTGATGAGGTGTTAGTTGAAGGCTGGAATGAGGGATTTGAAGCGGCATGGTATAGGGATTTTGGTCCAAATCAGAATTTTACGAAACCAAATCCGCGTTTTGACCTTTTTAAAGTCCAAAATTATGCGAAGTCAAAAGGGGTAACTTTACAAGCCTATAATGAAACTTGCGCAAACCCTGATAATTATCTAAAACAGATTGATTCAGCATTTACCTTATACGAAAGCCTTGGATATCGCAGTGTAAAAGTAGGACAAGTGAACAGTAAATTAGAGAATGGAGAGTCGCATCATGGCCAATATGGTGTTAATTATTACCAAACTGTGGTAGAGAAAGGTGCTGAACATCATTTATCTATCAATTTTCATGAGCCTATTAAGCCTACGGGTTTACGTAGAACCTATCCAAATCTTGTTTCTAGAGAAGGAGCAAGAGGGCAGGAATACAACGCCTGGGGTCAGCAACGAAAATCAGGTCATAACCCTCCGGAGCATTTAACAATTTTACCTTTTACTAGAATGCTTGCCGGACCCATGGATTTTACACCGGGTATCTTCCGTGTTGATATCCCACAAAGTTCTACGAATTGGGTAGAAACTACGTTGTCAAAGCAACTTGCTATTTATGTAATTATCTATAGTCCTATTCAAATGGCTGCAGATTTAATTGAAAATTACGAGAAGCACCCAGCTTTTCAATTTATAAAAGATGTCCCTACAAATTGGGAAACAACTAAAGTTATTGATGGAGAAATTGGTGACTTTATTATTACAGCAAGAAAGGATGCCGCTTCAGAAGATTGGTATTTAGGAGCAATCACTGATGAGGAGAAAAGAAACTTTAACATCAAACTTGACTTTCTGGAAGAGGGACAATATGAAGCTCAAATTTATCAGGATAGCGAAAAGACGGATTTGAAGACGGCTCCAATGGAATATCAAATAATTAAAAAGAAAGTTACTGCTGCTGACAATTTAGAGTTAAAATTGGCTAATAGTGGTGGTGTAGCAATACGATTTAAGAAGATTCAGTAATTCAAGGATTGGATTGAAATGCAATTCGAGATGGTAGATTTTTTTCAAAAAACAAGCGGAAATAATGACATATTGTAAGCGTCAGTTCGAGTGATTTTCAGCTTATTTTTTTTGAAATCAGCTGAAAATTGTATCGAGAACAGCGTTTTTAAACAATAACGTCAATAGGAAAGTAATTATTAAAGTTAGAATTTATAATAATGGAATTAAAAATAGAAAATATGTTTTTTATAAATAGTAAAGAGTTTTTAGTCAAAATCAAATGGGTATTAATCCTATGTATCCTAGTTGGCTGTTCGAATGCACAGGAAGATAAATTACCATTTGAAAATTCTAGTTTAACTTTTGAAAAACGTGTAGACGATCTTGTTTCAAGATTGACTTTAAAGGAGAAAGTGGATCAGATGAAAGATGTTGCGCCAGCCATACCACACTTAGGTATACCCGCCTACAATTGGTGGAACGAAACCCTTCATGGAGTAGCCCGTTCAAAGGACACAGTAACTGTATTCCCGCAAGCGATTGCATTAGCCGCCGGTTTTGATAGACAGGCTGTGTTGAATATGGGAGAAATTTGTGCCACGGAAGCTAGAGCAATATACAATCAGGCGCTAAGAGATGGTGAAAATGATCAACGATACAAAGGCTTGACTTTCTGGACGCCTAACATCAATATTTTTCGAGATCCTCGCTGGGGAAGAGGCCAGGAAACTTATGGAGAAGATCCTTTTTTAACTGGACAGCTGGGAATGGCTATTGTAAAAGGACTTCAAGGAGATGATACTAAATATATGAAAACATCTGCTTGTGCCAAGCATTTTGCAGTACATAGTGGACCTGAATCTACGCGCCATACCTTTGATGTAGATGTTAGTGAATATGATTTATGGAATACCTATTTACCCGCTTTTGAAGAYTTGGTAGTGGATGCCAAAGTWTCRTCRGTTATGTGTGCTTACAATCGCTATCAAGGAACYCCTTGTTGCGGAGATAAAAAACTAATGGTGGACATWCTWCGAAACAAATGGGGMTTTACCGGYTATGTAACTTCGGATTGTGGAGCAATCACAGATTTTTGGAAAACACATAAAACTTCAGAAGATGAAATGCATGCTTCTGCRGWTGCCGTTGAAATGGGWACAGATTTGGAATGTGGTGAATTTTGGGATAAACACTGGACMTATGATTCATTGGRAGAAGCCGTTAAAAATGACCTGATTGATGAAGAAAAATTGAATGWGTCSGTAAAACGACTTTTTATGACGAGAATGAGGTTGGGRATGTTTGATAAAAACGAAAGYGTTTYWTTTAACRAYATTCCATACAGCATATTAAACGAYCCTGAACATGCAGCACATGCMTTRAAAATGGCACGTCAATCSATGGTGCTCTTRAAAAAYAATGGGGTATTACCGCTTCAGAAAAATAGTAAAACAATTGCTGTTGTAGGGCCAAATGCCGATAACAAAAGTATGTTGTTGGGGAATTACAATGGTATTCCAAATGAAATTATTACGGCGCTTGCCGGGATTAAACAAAAGCTGGGGGATAATGTGGAGGTGATTTATGATCAAGGAGTAGATTACACCAAACTTTTGGAAGGAAAAAGTATCGCTTCAGTGTCACAGAAAGTGAAGAATGCAGATGTGATTGTATTTGTTGGTGGAATTAGTCCATCCCTAGAAGGAGAAGAAGGAGAAGCCGGTGGACAAGAAGGGTTTTATAAAGGAGACCGTACCACTATTGCGTTGCCTAAGGTACAAACGGAAATGATGAAAGCTTTAAAATTGACAGGAAAACCATTGGTATATATAAATATGAGTGGAAGTGCTATGGGTATGGAATGGGAAGCTGAAAACGCCGATGCTATTATTCAGGCTTGGTATGGTGGACAATCTGCTGGTACTGCCATTGCAGATGTACTGTTTGGAGATTATAACCCTTCAGGAAGACTGCCAATTACATTTTATAAAAACGATGCAGACTTACCTGATTTTTCAGATTATTCGATGGAAAATAGAACCTATCGTTATTTTAAAGGAGAAGCACAGTTCGCTTTTGGTTTTGGTCTAAGTTACACTACATTTAATTATAGTAAACTGAATGTTCCTAAAACAATTTCGACGAAAAAGCCATTTACGGTTCAGGTTGAGGTGGAGAATACAGGAGAAATGGCAGGTGATGAAGTGGTACAAATCTATGTTTCGAAAGTTGGAAACAGTGAGGAGAAAGCTATAAGAACCTTAAAGGAATTCAAAAGAATACATCTAATGGCTGGAGAGAAAAAGGTTGTTAGCATTGCGTTAAATGCAATAGACTTGGGAGGCTATACTGAACAGGGAGAGAAATACACAGCACCAGGTAAATATGTCATTTCAGTAGGAGGGGGACAGCCGTCGGAACTTACTGGTTTTACAGGGAAGTCTGTTCAAATAATAGTGGCTGTTGATTAGTTGGAGTCTCAAATTAGACAAGTTAAAAATTAGTGTTTTAAATTAAAAAACAAATAATGAGAAGTATATTTTTAAATGTATTAGCCGTTTTATTTACAGTACTATCTGTAAATGCACAAACAAAAGTGTTCTATGTTGAGTTGCTAAAAGATACGGAGATATCTGGGCTCCCAATTCAAGAATACAAACAGTCTAATGAAAATAATTCAGGAGAAAAATTAGTGATTTATCCCTCTGTGGAACTTCAGGAAATTACAGGTGTTGGTGGAGCTTTTAATGAAATTGGAGGACTAGCATTGATGTCCTTGTCAGAAAAGAGCAGAGAAAATGTGATGGGTAATATTTTTAGTGAAGATGGAGCTCAATTTTCATTATGCCGTACCGCAATTGGTTCCAGTGACTTTGGAGTAAATGCCTATAGTTATGCAGAGGTTGCAGATGATTATAAGATGAAACACTTTTCAATTAAAAGAGAAAAAAAGAGTGTGATTCCTTATCTGAAATTGGCTAAAAAGTACAATCCAAACATGACATTGTTTGCATCCCCATGGAGCCCTCCAGGATGGATGAAGTATTCTGGACTCATGGATCAAGGAGATAAAACTCCGGATAAGAATAAACTAAAAGAGGATCCAAAAATTTACGAAGCGTATGCCTTGTATTTTACAAAATATGTGAAGGCCTATGCTAAAGAAGGGATAAGCGTTGATAAATTATTGATTCAAAACGAAACAGACATTCATACGAAATACCCCTCCAATGTGATGCCTCCAAAGCAGATGTATACATTGGTAGCAGATTATATACGTCCTCAGTTCAACAAAAACAATATTAAGACAGAAATCTGGGCAGGTACCTTTCGTACCTATGGAGTTTTAGACGCCTTAGAATTTGCGGGTACCGAGAAATACCGTAATGCTGTTGACGGTATTGGTATTCAATATACAAAGGCAAACTACATAAACGATATGAATCTTCTAGTAAAGGATACACCAACATTGCATACCGAAGGGAATTGTTACAATGGTCAAAATTCTGTAGAACAAGCTTTTAAAAGACTTGAGGAAGTGGCTTCTTATATAAATAATGGCATACCAAACTATTGTTATTGGAATATGATTCTGGACGAAACAGGAAACAGTGGTTGGGGTTGGAGACAAAATAGCCTTATCAATATTGATGGTAAAAAACAGGAAGTTACCTATAACCCGGATTATGCAGTCATTGCGTTATTAAGTAAATATATGCAGCCTGGCGCTAAGAGAATTGCTTCCTATGCTCGTGAAACACTCATTTCTATAAAGAAAGACAACAAAGTATATCTATTTGTTCAAAACGAATCAAACAAAGAAAAAAATTATAGTTGTATTGTGAAAGGAGAAACTGTTGCTAGTGCTACTGTTCCTGCAAATTCAGTGGCTGTAATTATTTACGAAAAAAAATAGGTGCAAATATAAATTAGGTGTTTATGAGAAAACTTAAATAAAAGAATAAATGGTGTTTGGAGGAATGATAATTACGGCAAGAAAACAGGATGATTCTTTAAATAATCTCAATAATTTATTGAATATTTGTAAGAAATTTTTATTCTAAATAAGAAGGCTTCGTAGAAATAATCCAATTTTTTAAAAGGAGTTTTAATTGAAAAAGTAATAAATAAAATAAAATAATGAGAAGATTTTTATTTCTAACAAATATTGTACTGGTATTTGTTTTTACCAATTGTCAAACTATTGAACCTCCCAAACCTATTCTTCCGATTCCAACCAAAACCCAAATTGAATGGAGCGAAATGGAGCGAAATGCGTTTATCCATTTCGGATTAAATACGTTTAACGATATGGAATGGGGGTATGGAGATACACCGGCAATAACATTTAACCCCTCGGAATTGGATGTGAATCAATGGTGCGAAGTGATTAAAAAAGCTGGTTTAAAGGGTGTTATATTAACAACAAAACACCATGATGGTTTTTGTTTGTGGCCTTTTAAAGGAACTGAGTATTCTGTAAAAAATTCTCCTTGGAGAGATGGAAAAGGGGACCTTGTACGTGAAGTTGCAGAAGCCTGTAAAAAGTATGGTTTAAAATTCGGTATTTATCTTTCTCCGTGGGATAGAAATTCTTCGCTTTATGGAACCCCTGAATACATCAATTTTTTCAGAGAACAATTAACAGATTTGTTAACAAATTATGGTGAAATATTTGAAATTTGGTTTGATGGTGCAAACGGTGGAACTGGTTATTATGACGGTGCAGATGAAAAACGTTCTGTTGACCGTAAAACTTACTACGATTGGCCAACAACCATTGCTCTTGTTCGTAAACTTCAGCCAAATGCTTTAATTTTCAGTGATGCCGGACCAGATATTCGCTGGTGTGGTAATGAGAGCGGTGTTGGAGGTAGAACCAACTGGTCAACATTACGTCGTGATGAAGCATGGCCTGGATGGCCACGTTACAAGGAGTTAACTCCAGGGCACGAAGATGGTGACTATTGGGTGCCTGCAGAGATTAATACTTCTGTTCGTCCGGGATGGTTTTATCACAAATCTGAAGATCATAAAGTAAAATCAATCCCTCGTTTAATGGATTATTATTATGAATCTGTTGGTAGAAACGGAACTGGTTTGTTGAACTTTCCAGTGGAYCATAGAGGTTTGATTCATGAAATTGATGCGGCAAGTGTTATAGAGTGGCAAAAAACCATTGAAAAGGATTTAGCATATAATCTTCTGGTTGAAGTTGATGWAATTAAGGCCTCCAATGTTCGTGGAAATTCAAAAAAGTTCACTGCTGATAATGTAAACGATGGAAATAAAAATTCGTACTGGGCTACTGATGATGGACTTGTGTCGGCTAATTTGGTTTTCGAATTTGAAAAACCAATAACTTTTAACCGTTTTTTGGTTCAGGAATACATAGCTTTAGGACAACGTGTAAAAACGTTTACCTTAGAAATTCAAATAGAAGGTGGAAAGTGGAAAGAAATTGCTTCGGAAACAACTATTGGTTACAAAAGGATTTTACGTTTGCCAAATCATACTGCTAAAAAAATAAGATTTACAATAAAGGATTCAAAAGCTTGCCCAAYAATTTCAAATATTGAGTTTTTTAATGCACCTCAATTAATTACCAGCCCTGAAATTAGAAGAAATAAAGAGGGGGTAGTTTCAATCACTACTTTGAATAGTAAACTCGATATTTTTTACACAACCGATGGAAGTATKCCTTCTGATAAATCGGYTAAATATAAAAAATCGTTCACGTACAAAGATAAAGGGACTGTTAAAGCAATTGTAGTCGATGTAGATTCAAAAGACAAAAGTTTGGTGGTTTCTGAATACTTTGATATCAACCACTCGAAATGGAAAATTCTGAATACAAAGGATAAAAGATCTAATGCCGCTATTGATGGAAATCATGGTTCAATCTGGGTTCAGAAAACGAATAAAATGCCAATCGATTTGATTATTGATTTAGGGGAAATCATTTCTATAAAAGGATTTAAATATCTACCAGATCAGGGACACAGACCTCTTGGAATTATTTTTAATTATGAGTTTTATACATCGTTTAATGGAAAAAAATGGGTAAAACAATCTTCAGGTGAATTTTCAAACATCAATAATTCTCCAGTTTGGCAGAAAAAAGAATTTACTTCTGTAAAAGGTCGTTTTGTAAAACTGAGAGCTCTAAGTAATACCGTAAATAACAACATTGCAGCTTATGCAGCATTTAATTTAATTACTGAATAATATGATTAACAAAATATGTATAGGATTATTGATTTTAGGATTATCTTCCTGTGCTGAACATCAAAAAAAATCAATAGAAAAAAATAAAAAACCCAACATTCTTTTCCTCCTTACGGACGATCATCGTTTTAGTTCTTTAGGAAGCACAGGACTTGAAAATGTGAAGACGCCCAATATAGATAAATTGGCCGAAGCGGGTACAAGTTTTAATAATGCCTATATACTAGGCGCTCAACACGGTGCTGTTTGTAGTCCTAGTAGGGCTATGTTAATGACAGGGAAAAGCTTTTGGAATTTACCTGAAACCATTACAGCCATGTGGTCTGTGCCTAATAAAGAGAGAGGAAAGTACCAAGACATCACTTTTCCTGAAGTGCTGCGGGAAAATGGCTATATGAACTTTACTACGGGAAAACATCACAATGGAGAGTTAATGGTTCAAAATGGTTTTGAAGCAGGAAAAGCAATTTTTTCTGGAGGTATGGCCACACATTTCGGAATAGGTGTTAGAGATTATACTACTAAAACCGGATGGTCTAAAGGCTATTCGAARAAGGAAAAATACTCTAGCGAATTATTTGCCGATGCAGCCATTGAGTTTTTGCAACACAGCGATACCCTACAAAGACCATTTATGATGTATGTGCCTTTTACTGCACCACATGATCCACGTACGGCACCAGAAGAATACCATCAACAATATCCGGCAGAAAAGGTAACCTTGCCATCTAATTTTATGGAAAACCATCCCTTTCCAAAAGGAGAAATGTTGATACGGGATGAAATGTTGGCAGCATATCCCAGGGATCCACAAGAAATTAAAAAACACATYGCCGATTATTATGCAATGATTACCGCKACKGAYCATCATATCGGACGTATTATAGAGGCGCTTAAAGCGAGTGGAAAAATGGAAAATACTATTATTGTATTTAGTGGTGACAATGGTTTGGCTGTTGGGCAACACGGTCTAATGGGTAAACAAGATGTCTATGAACACTCCATAGGTGTGCCTTTGATTTTTGTAGGTCCAGGTATTCCAAAAAATGAAAAACGAGATGCCTTGGTGTATTTACATGATGTTTTTCCAACAATTTGTGAAATGACAGGTTTGGAAATTCCTGAAACGGTGGAAACTCAAAGTATGCTAGCTCAAATTAGTGATGCTGCAAATAAAGGGAGAGAAACTATATTTTTTACGTACACCACTTGGAGAATGGACAAAAAAGAACCGAGATGGATGCAGCGAAGTATACGAGATGCAACCTGGAAATTGACTTTAAGTATGTATGAAGGCAAAGAAACAGTACAGCTTTTTAACTTRAAAGAGAGTCGTTGGGAAACAAATAATCAGGCGTCTAAAGCTGAAATGAAACCAAAGATTGATGCCATGCGATTAAAATTGATGGAACATTCTCTTGAAGTAAAAGATTCAGCCAGATATAGCCTTCCAAATTGGGGGTTTCCTAAATTCAAAAGATAAAATAAGGATCTTTTAAGAACAACAACTACAACAACAACAAATACATGAAAAATATATTTTTTTTAAAAAATAACATAAGACAGCACACGAAGCGTATGCTACTTTTATTTTTTACAGCCTTGCTATGCATGAGCGCTAAGGCACAAGAAAAAGACTTAACATGGAAGGAACTGAGTGAACAGTACGAATTTCCTACCTGGTTTACTGAAGCCCGATTTGGGATTTGGGTACATTGGGGAGCTCAATCAGCACCTGAATACGGTGGTGGATGGTATGCAAAGCATATGTATCAGGAAGATGTAGGGAGTCAGCAATTTGGTAAAAACGCCTATCCTTACCATAATAAAACCTATGGACATCCATCTGAAAAAGGCTTTAAGGATGTGATCCATCAATGGAAAGCMGAAAAATTAGATACGGACAAGCTTTTGAAATACTTYACCGAAAATCTMGGAGCAAAATATGTAATGGCCTTGGCAAACCACCACGACCATTTTGATAATTTTAATTCTACCTATCAACCRTGGAACTCTGTAAATGTTGGTCCAAAAAGAGATATTATAGGTGAGTTTAAAAAATCGGCAGACAAATACAATATTCCATTTGGAGTTAGTTCWCATGACGATAGGTATTTAAGTTGGTGGCGGACTGCATTTGGATCTGATTCGACAGGTCCCTTAAAAGGAGTTCCTTACGATGGACACTTGACAAAAAAAGATGGAATTGGTAAATGGTGGGAAGGATTAGAYCCTGCGGATTTATATGGATTGCCCCCAGAAAAAAGAACCCCAGAATGGATTAAATCAATGAAAGAAAACTGGGTRCTTCGTCATAAAGAATTGGCCATTAAATACGATGYGGATATGCTTTGGTTTGATGGATACGGATTTCCTTATAATGAATATGGGAAAGAAGTTGCTAGRGCATTTTATAACCATAGTTTAAATAAGCATGGAAAAATTAAGGGGGTGGTTGCTGGAAAAATAACAAATGAGCCTGCGGTACTAAAGGATATAGAGCGAGGGGTAGCAAACGATATACTTTCCCGCCCTTGGCAAGGAACAACTACATTTACAGATTGGTTTTACAAAAAAGATAAAGCATCAAGACATAATGCAAGAACAGTCATTGAGACTCTAATTGATATGAATAGTAAAAATGGCAACCTGTTACTGAATGTWGAACTGTTGGCAGATGGGACTATTCCATTAGAACAYAAAATAATTCTTGATGATGTAGGTGCCTGGGTAAACCTTAATAATGAAGCCATTTATGGGAGTAAACCATGGAAGGTTTATGGCGACAATCTATATTCATCTTTAAAAAAGACAAMTAAMAAAAAYATWGACAATGCCGATTTAAAAGCGCTTGAGGCAAGAAGTAAGAAAGAAAAAGAAGAGCATTATAACAATAGAACCATAGAAAGTACTCCATATGGTGCTGATGAAGTWAGATTTACAACTAATAAAAATGTGTTGTATGTATTTGTCTTGAATCCATCAGAAGGGATGATTAAAATTCCGGCATTGGGATTAGACTCAAAATATGATGTAAATAAAATTACTTCTGTACGATTAATTGGTAGCAAAGAGAAAATTGATTTCAAGCAAACAGGMRATAATTTCTTGCTAAATGTRCCTGCTAAAAGACATCATAAATATACGGCTGTATTCGAAGTGATTGGAGYATTGTAAATGARTGGMATAGAAAAAGCAGGCGTTTTTGGGTTCAGAAACCAGATAAAATGCCTGTTGACTTSTTGATYGTATRATGTAGAAAAATAGCGAWTGTAAAAATCGYAACTTMSCTATCAATTYTGAAWTTAGAACBTAAAGATTTATGTCTGTACNNNVGHAGATGTCATTGGTCGTATAATTTTTATCAGCATAGATCAAAATACTATTTTGTTGACTAACTATTATTTATTTAAAAGAACGTTGATGTGATCATTCTARTTTTTTTAATTCTACATGCAATAGCCGCTTTATTGATGCTCTTTCGCGATAAGAACCAAAAATATCAATAGCTATGGAGTGGGTTTCTTTGCCTTTTCATAGCTATTAGTTAGTATTGCTATGTCATAGTTAAACTTGGAATTCTGTAGCTAACAGGTTCTTTTTTTGAAGCTCTAGGACATTTCAATAAGTAATAATACATAGCAATTTTGTTTCCTGATTTTAAAAATCAAATAAATTTGATACTACTATTTTCTTCCTGAAATATGAATAGAAAATATCGAAACAATAATTAACTTTTTGCTGTTCAATCTGTACAAAGAATGCTATCTTACCCCTAAAAATGACATTCATAGNTTTTTTTTTATCCAAATGAAACAACTAGTATGAGTACTTAATTGTTTTTGATTAAGGTACTTACAAGWAAGAATAAAACGTCACTAATAAGTTGAATAATGAATATGATTTATATATTTTGGACTGATATTTATAGGAGAAATAAATTTATTTTCGTTTTCGGACTTGTTTTGTTGAATGTATTAAGTTTGGGAGCCCAAAACAAACGTTTTAATAATATTCATAGAAAAGATGGTTTAACAAGTAATAAAATCACCTCAATTCATCAAGATGGATATGGGTATATGTGGTTTGGAACCAAAAAAGGACTAAATAGGTATGAYGGCGTACATATTGATCCATATTTACCTATTAAAAATGACACGACCTCATTAAGCGGATTTTACATATATCAGCTATTTTCTACTTCTACAGGTAAATTGATTATTAAKAATGAAAAGGGGATAGATGTTTTTGACTATAAAAGCGAAAATTTTAATAGGATCAGCTCCACAATGCAGGAAGTGGTTCTTATCTCAGAAGATCAAAATAAAAATATTTTAATATCTTATCTAGATAATAATATTATAGTCTATGATAAGGAGTTAAATTATATTGAAACCATTGACATCGATAAATTAATGTATGAATCTTTTAAGATTTCAGAAGGAATTGGAAATCTTTTAAGTTACGATACAAATAATTTTGTTTTTCATGTCAAAGAAAAGGGGTTTTTCATCTATAACATTTATTCAAAACGAATTAGTCTACTTTCAAGCGATACACTTCCTGATACAGTAATTTCAAAAGTACTAACCATAGACCCAACTGAGTTTTGGGTGGGGACAACTCAAGGAGTTTATGTCTACAAAAACGGGCGTATTGATACGCATTTTAAAAAGGATGTTTTTGGCCGGTTCAATTCAAATAATGTGAGTGATTTGCAAAAAATGAAGAATCATGAAATTTGGATTTTTACAAAGGGTGGAGGGATACATATTTATAATTTAAATACCCGAAAATTTTCCTATCTGAATCAAAATAAAAATGATGAACATTCTATTGCTTCAAATTTTATTTCGACAACTTTTATAGATCATACTGCTACTTTATGGGTTGGTAATGTGAACAATGGAATAAGTCAATTACTACCTTATAATCATTTTAGAACACATAAACTGATAATGAATAAAGGTGATAACCGTATTGATGTACCTGTATCTGCCTTGTTTATGGACTCAGAAAAACGTTTGTGGATAGGCAGTAGAGGCAACGGCTTGTACCAACTAGAAGAGAATAAAATTACGCATATTGCTGTAAATGAGAATATTAAAAACATCAGGAGTCTTCAAGAGTTGTCTTCAGGGAATTTGTTAATTGGAACTTTTAGTAATGGGGTGAGTTCTATGGATATTTTGAATAAAAAGCTGCAGCATAMACTAGGGGTGAATCAAGCCTTAAAAACGAAGTCACCTATWACTTCTATTATTAAAAATAACAATGCCCAACTGTGGATTGCTTCAGAGAAGGTGCTTAAAATTGATAAWTTAGAAGAGAATGSGTCTCTAAACTCCTATTCAATAATWGATGAGAAAAAGATAGAAGTAATGTCAATGCATGCAGTATCTAAAGATGTTATTCTTTGCGGTAGTAGGCATGGTTTGTACATCTACTTAAAAGGAAAGATTACATTAATATCCAGTGAACCTAAATTTATTGTCTCCATATTRAAATATAAGAAGGATAAATATTGGTTAGCCACAGACAACGGAATTTGCTTAGTAGATATAGGTACCAGTCAAACTAATTTTTTTGGATTGAATGAAAACTTGAACGATGTGAATGTGAAATCGCTCATATCAGACAATTCARATAATTTATGGCTAGGCACGCCAGAAGGGATTTCAAAATTTAATATTACAACTAAAAAATTCACAAATTATACTTATAAGGATGGTTTTTTAGACAATTCTTTTTCTCGAACGGTTGCCTTAAAAAGCGAAGATGGCACCATGTACTTTGGTGGTTTCAATGGACTGTTGACATTTCACCCTGACAGTATYCGGGCACAAACTAAAATCAATAAAGTTCTRTTYACAAAAATATTGATTAATCATAAAGAGAAAATCGATAAAAAAAATCTGGTATTTGAGGAATACCTAGCCGATGTTTCCCAAATTAAACTTCAAAGTCATCAAAAATTATTTACTATTAATTATTCCTCCTTTCATTTTAAGCAACCGGAAAAAATAACCTTTTCTTATATATTARAAGGATATGATAAACAGTGGAAAAGTACATCAGATAGGAGCCTAACCTTTATGAATCTTGAACCAGGGGAATATACCTTGAAAATTAAGGCCTCAAGCCTTTCGGGTGAGTGGGCTAGTAATTATTCCAGTCTTAAAATAATTGTACTTCCAGCTTGGTGGCAAACCTACTGGTTTTATAGTTTGGTTTTTCTGTTAACTGCTGTTATTATTTACCTTATAAATAAAGTGATTTTTGAACGGCAAGAACTCAAGAGAAAGTTTGAGTATGAAAAGGATATCCTTGAGAAACAAAAAGATTTAGATGAACAGCAATTACATTTTTTTACCAATTTATCCCATGAAATAAGAACACCATTAACCTTGGTACTGGGGCCAATTGAAGATATTTTAAAAAGAGAAGGTACTGATAAAGTTTATAATTTAAATTTGATTCAAAAAAATGCATTGAGAATTAAAAAGTTAATTAATAGAGGTATTGATTTTAGAAAAACACAATTTAAGGAACCTGAATTACAAGCTGTAAAAATAAATATGGTCCCTTTTCTTAGAGAATTAATGGAGGACTTTAAGAATATTGGAAATAGTAAGGGCTTAGTGCTTTCATTTGATAGCAACGTAGATGAATTATTGATATGGGTTGATATTTATATGATGGAAACTATTTTTTATAACCTTATTTCCAATGCCATAAAATATAGTTCGTCTGAAGGAAAAATAACACTAAAAATTAGAAGAGATAACAAGTGTGTTTACATAACTGTTCAGGATTTTGGGAGTGGAATAGTAGCAGGTGAKTTGGATTCAATTTTTGAAACTTTTTATCAAACGAAGGAGCATGTGGAAGGAAGTGGCATAGGAYTGGCATTGGTGAAAAGTTTTGTAGAAGTTCATAAAGGATCTATAGGGGTACAGAGCGAGCTAGGAAAAGGAAGTTGTTTTGAAGTGAAATTGTTATTAGGAGATAAACATATTAATAAAGAGAATATAATAAGGGGAGATTCAGGTAAAATTATAGACGTTAATTCTAGAGTAGATACAGTTTCAGTGCTTCAGAATAATGATGTTAAGAAGCAAGGTGTAGATAAAGTGAGTGTTATTAAAAAAACGATACTTCTGGTTGAAGACCAAATAGARTTATTGCAATATTTGGAAGTAAATTTGCATACTACTTATGTTATATTAAAGGCTCAAAATGGTCTGGAGGCTATGGCAATTATAAATAAGTGTAAAATCGACTTGGTTATTTCAGATGTTATGATGCCTCAAATGAATGGATTTGAATTATGCAGGATCTTAAAAGCGGATAAACAAACAAATAGTATTCCTTTTATTTTGTTAACAGCAAAAACATTGACTGCAGATAAAATTGAAGGCTATGAGACTGGAGCTGATGCTTATATTGAGAAACCATTTCAGTTTGATTTATTAAAAGCAATTATTCAAAATCTATTTGAAAGTAGCGAAAGACAGCACCATAAACTTTTAAAATATTTAGGGCTAGAACATAAAGTTGTGGATATAAATAGTGCGGATGACGCGTTTTACAGTCGTGTAATTAGTATTCTGGAGAAGCATATTGACAATCCTAAATTTGATATCCCTTTATTTGTGAAGGAAATAGGGATGAGTAAATCTGTGGTTTATAGGAGGATGAGCGTAATTACGGATATTAGTATCAACGACCTAATGCATGAAATAAGACTGAATAAATCGTCTAACTTACTCCTTCATACAAATAAAACTGTGTTGGAAATTGCGACCATGGTAGGGTTTAGTAATGCACCTTATTTTAGTACTAGTTTTAAAAAGAAATATTCGAAAACTCCTTCTAACTTTAGAAAAGATTATTTGAATAAAACCCCTGTATAGTTATGTTATAAGGGAGGTTTATCACATGAACACGTCCTTGTTTTATTGAGGATACACGTTTTTTTGACATAATCAAAGGGAAAACTTAGTTCGAGAGGGTTGGTTTTCTGTTTGTTTTCAAAGAAAAAATCACCAGGAAATTTTATTGAAATACATAAATGGCAGTGTCTTGTCTTTGAAATAATCGTGCCTAGAACTTTTATGTATTCGGAGCTTCTTTATACAAATGATTGTTATTCCATTTAACAAAAACAGTATCCTTGCTGTTGATAGGTCATGCGATAAGGTAATTTATTAGAGAATGAAAGTGTTAGAAGGAAGAAGTACGTCAAGTTTTAAAAGTACTGATGGGAGAGCGCTTTGCTGCAACTATGAATTTATTATTTTCAGGATCTCATTGTTTTCTGTTTTATATAATCTCAAATTTCCAATATCCCCCTTGTCCTTTTGATTTCAAAACAGCATGTTATATCCTGTTTTTTTCGTGCTTTATGCGGGACAATTTTAAAGATATCAAGGACAATTCTATAAAAACACCCATTAGACACTATTCTATAGCATTCAGGGAAGATTATGAATTTATTTTTGGGCCTTTGGGACTAAATTCGACACTCAACTATTAACAATTTATTAACCAAATTAACTTAAATCAAACAATGAGTAAACGTATTATTAAAACGTTTTTAGTGTTGTTATTGGGGGTAATCACTTCGATGCAGGCACAAGAAAAACAGATTAAAGGAACTATTGTAGATGAAATAGGGATTCCTTTACCGGGAGCATCAGTTACTATTAAAGGAACATCAAAGGGCGATTCTACTGATTTTGATGGAAATTTTACTGTGACTGCAAAAAGTACAGATATTCTTGTAATGACTTTTATGGGCTATATAACTCAGGAAGTTAAAGTTGGAAATCAAAGCACTATCAACGTTATTTTAAAGGCCGATATTGCCGCCTTGGATGAGGTGATCATAGTTGGTTTTGGAACACAGAAAAAAGCAAATGTAACTGGAGCTGTTACCAGTGTGGACTTAGATGATGTATTGGGGGATCGGCCTATTACGAATTCAGCAGTCTCTCTCCAAGGAGTTATTCCAGGATTACAAGTTGTAGCTAATTCAGGTGAACCAGGGTCGGAAGGAGTAGGAATTAATATTCGAGGATTCACCTCTATTAATGGAGGTTCTCCGTTAATTTTGGTAGATAACGTTCCTGTGAGTTTGAGTGATATCAATCCAAAAGATATAAAAACAGTTACAGTGCTTAAAGATGCCGCTGCTTCTTCAATTTATGGAGCAAGAGCCGCTTTTGGTGTGATTTTAATTACYACTAAAAAACCAGAAATWGGTAAGTCAACTTTTAATTATTCCGTAGTTTCTTCGTTTTCTAGACCTACAGAAACACCAATAGCTGCATCACCCTTGGAATTTGTAACCGCGTTGAAYGACTGGGGAAGAGATAGTTTTTGGTCTCGAGGACAAGATACTGCTGTATGGAAGGATCTATTAGAGCAATATGAGTCAAATCCTGCTGCTTATCCAGAAGGGAAAGTAGAAGTAGCAGGTATTGTATATGACTTAAAAGAGAACGACCATATAGGTGATCTTTTTAATGATCTTGGTTTTACGCAAATTCATAATGTAAGTTATGGTGGTGGGACAGAAAAAACTTCTTACCGTATTTCTATGGGCTATAGTAGCGAAGATGGGATTATGATAACAAATAGAGATGCTTTTAAAAGATACAATGTGAGTAGTTTTGTGAAAACTGAACTTGTTAAGAATTTAACGGCGTCAATTAATACAAATTATAGAAATTCAAATAAAAGCATCCCAAGAGCAAACTATGGTGCTAGTATACAAGCTCCTTCTTTTCTCAGTACAGGAATCTTTGAAACTTTTGACGGAGAATTGATTCCATATAATGATGTTGTAAATGTATTAAAAGAAAATGTACCGGGTCAAGATGACAATAGGAATTTGAGGTTGTTTGGTAAATTGGAATACAAGCCTCTAAAAAATTTGACTGTAGTAGGTGAATATACGTATGAAACAAAGGATCGCGAAATTGTAAATGTAAAYATATCTCCTGTTTTTATCAACCAATCAACGCTCGATATATTAGGAGGAGACAATGATGCTACTTCTTACAGAAATACTCGAATAAATTCTGTGTATAAAGGAGTTAATTTATATGCGAAATATGAAAAATCAATAAAGGATACGCATAATTTCGCTTTATTGGCAGGGTATAATTCAGAAGAACAAGACGGTTCTTCTCTATCAGTATATWGACCTAATTTAATTAGTACAGGTTTGCCATCAATACCGGGAGCTACGGGTGTAATAGATGGAGGACAAAGTTTTTATCAATGGGCTGTTTCTGGTATCTTTGGAAGACTTAACTACAATTACAAGGAAAAATATTTCCTTGAAATGAATGGTAGATATGATGGCTCTTCCAGATTTGCAAGTGAAGATAGGTTTGGTTTTTTTCCTTCGTTCTCAGCAGGTTGGAATATCACCAAAGAATCGTTTATGGAATCTCAAAAAATATTTTCTAATTTAAAGTTTAGAGGGTCGTGGGGTGAAGTTGGAAATCAAATAGTGAAGTTTGGAAATGGAGCACAGAATTATTATCCATCAGTTCTAGGTGTGGAAACCTATGATGCCAATTGGTTAAGTAACGGAGGAACCCGTTATCTTACTTTGGCAGATCCAGGATTGTTGAGTGATGGATTTACATGGGAAACAATACGTACTACAAATTTCGGGTTGGATATGGCCGTGTTAAGTAATAGATTGGCCCTGACCTTAGATATATACAAAAGAGAAACCTTAGATATGATTATTGCCGGAGCAGAACTTCCAGCAGTATTAGGTACGTCGGCTCCAGTTGCGAATGCTGCAAATTTAGAATCTACTGGTTGGGAATTGGATATGTCATGGCGTGATAATATCGGAAAAGATTTTTCATACCAGATTGGTGTTAATTTGTATGATAATCAAGCAAAGATTACGAAGTTTGATAATGAAGAAGGACTGTTAAGTCAGTATTACGTTGGCAGAAAGATAGGCGAAATATGGGGTTACGAAACGGATGGGTATTATACGGAGGCTGATTTTGAACCAGGATCTTTAAGTGAAGGTTTAACGGGAGGTACCTTGTTGGAGGGAATCCCTTCTTTAATAAGTAGATCTCCGAATCCAGGAGATATTAAATATAAAGATCTTGATGGTGATGGTTCTATTAATAATGGTAACAACACCTTGTATGCTGAGTTTGATGAAAATGGTGACTTTATCCCTAGAACAGGACCTGGAGATAGAAAAATAATTGGTAATTCTAACAGAAGATATCAATATGGAATGTATTTAAGAGGAGCCTATAAAAACTTTGACTTTTCAGTGCATGTTAATGGTGTAGGAAAAAGAGATCTTGTACTTAACAGCGATACCTTTTGGGCGTTTAGAGGACAATTTGATAATATATTCAAACATCAATTAGATTATTGGACACCAGAAAATACAGACGCTTATTATCCTAGAAATTATGGATCTGACAACTCTAACTATGGGGGGAGTAGAAACACACAAACAAAATACCTTCAGGATGGTAGTTATTTGAATATTAAAAACATATCTATTGGATATACGTTCCCTAAAGAGGTGCTGGAAAAGTTGTCTGTGAATAACTTTAGGATATTCTTCTCTGGAGAGAACTTATCTAATTTTGATGATTTACCAAGTGGATTGCATCCGGAATTTGCTAACAAAGGAAGAGGTGCAGCATATCCTTATCAAAGAAAATTCTCCGTAGGTATTAACTTGAGTTTGTAAAAAATAAAATATTTAAAAATGAAAAATATATATAAACATATAATTCTTTTACTATTCACTGCGCTTGTATCAGTTGGATGTGAAGATGATTTGGATAGATTTCCGTTAGATCAATTAACCGTTCCTACAACTTTTACAACCTATCAAAATGTGCAAACATATGCATGGTCGTTTTATTCAGTTTTTGGAACCTATCACCGCGGAAGGTATGATAAAGGTGAGCATGCAGCTGATTTAATGATGGATGGTAGACATAGGACAGGAAATCCATGGTTATGGGAAAGAATTACGGTTCCTACCAACAGTGCTAACTGGACCAATGCTTATGCAAATATTAGAAAGGTAAATATTATGCTGGATAATATTGATAATTCTGAAATGTCAGAAAAAGAAATTAATCATTGGCGTAGTGTAGGTTATTTCTTTAGATCATATGCCTATTTTGGATTGTTAGAAAAGTTTGGAGGAGTGCCGTGGGTAGAGAATGCGATAGGTGATTCTGATACAGATGTTATATACGCTCCTAGGGCTAGTCGTGATGTTATTGCTCAAAATATCTTGGATAATTTAAGGTATGCAGAAGACAATATTAATGAAGACGGAGAGGGTGAAGGTATTAACTCTATCGGCGTTAACGCTGTACGTGCGTTGATTTCTCGTTTTGGATTGTTTGAGGGTACTTGGAGGAAGTACCATGCTTTAGGAGGTGAATCACAATACCTTACGGCTTGTGTTGATGCCTCTGAAAAGCTTATGGGGGATATTCAGTCCTTGCATTATAATTATGATGAATTATATAACTCAACAAATTTAAAAGGAGTTACTGGTATTATATTGTATAAAGAGTATTTATTGGGGCAGATTACGCACCCTTTAAATCAATGGACAAGAAGTTCTGAGTCTTCCTTCTGGGATTACACTAAAAAAGCGGCGGATATGTTCCTCTTATCAGATGGTACTCCGGTTAGTGCTGATACTGATTTTGTAAATAGAGAAAAAGATCCGTATAGTGAATTTAGAAACAGAGACCGTAGAATGTATTATTGCATTACGCCCCCTCATCAAGTTGTTGGTCGTGTAGGTGGAGATGCTAAGGCTTGGGAACATACGGGAGATCCTAAACATAGAGAGTATATGGATTTAATGGAAACCATCACAGACGAAACTCATAAGATGCTTCCAGACATTAACTGGGGTGGACTGGTACAACCAATAACTCCCAATTTCAAAGCAGCAGGTTCTCAGCCATTTTTACCATGGGATCCAGGATATAATACTACAAGTACGGGCTATAAAAACTTTAAATATTTCAGTCGATTGCATATTGCTCAAGCTTGGGTAGATGAACATGACGAACCTGTATTTAGAATAGGAGAGGTGTTGTTAAATTATGCTGAGGCAAAATTTGAATTAGATGATTTTGATCAAACAATAGCAGATGCAACAATAGGGGAACTTAGAACTAGAGTAGGGATGCCTAATATTAATTTGAGTGCTGTTACGGGGGCTTTTGATCCGGAAAGAGATCCTTCTGTAGATCCTGTTTTATGGGAAATAAGAAGAGAAAGAGCAGTAGAATTGATGGCGGATGGATTTAGATTCAATGACCTTAGAAGATGGAAAAAAATGGACTACGCGGCAAAAGAAAAAGTTGGACGTTATATTGTAGCGTCAGATTTTAACAATAAGTTACATGTACAAGGTGGCGCTGCTGAAGGGTATATTTCGGTGAAAGAAGAAGGTGCTTTACCTCCTGCTTTTCCAGCACATTATTACTTGTATCCTATTCCTTCTAATCAAATTGTTCTAAATCCTCAATTAGAACAAAATCCAAATTGGTAATAAGTAAATGATTTATAAAAGAAGCTATTGAGAAATTACTTTCTCAATAGCTTCTTTGTATAAATAAAAATAGCGAATGTAAAAATCGCAACTTACCTATCAATTCTGAAATTAGAACGTAAAGATTTATGTCTGTACTTTGGTAGATGTCATTGGTCGTATAATTTTTATCAGCATAGATCAATTTACTATTTTGTTGACTAACTATTATTTATTTAAAAGAACGTTGATGTGATCATTCTAATTTTTTTAATTCTACATGCAATTGTTTCTKTATTGATCCGATGTTTACATTTCCTATATTATATATAAAAACCTCTTATTTTATGAAACGAACATGAWTTTTTTTAATCAAAAAATACACGCAAGRGTATGATTAAAATAARTTCRTGTGAGAACGAGTGTAACGAGTGCTTACATGGGTTCTCAAATTATGAAATATTTTCAGTTAATCACAAAATTTTAAACACATGAAAATTACAGTACAATTTATTTTAATGGCTTTCCTTTTGTTTTCTTGTACGGATTCCAAGGAACTTAAAATGGATGTAAATAGCACCAAGGTTGTGCTAGATTCAGACAGTAAAGAAGCTATTATTACTAAAGCTGCACATACGGTTCCAACAGCGAATCAATACAGCGCTTTAAAAAACGAGTTTATTGCCTTTATTCATTTTGGTCCCAATACGTTTACACGTATGGAATGGGGAAATGGGATGGAGGATCCTAAGGTKTTCGCTCTCGAAAATCTAGATACAGACCAATGGTGTAAAGCCATGAAATCAGCGGGAATGAAAATGGTGGTGTTTACTGCCAAACATCACGATGGTTTTACCTTGTGGCAATCGCGCTACACAAAACAGGGGCTTATGTCTTCTCCATTTAGAGATGGTAAAGGGGATATTATGAAAGACCTGTCTGAATCTTGTCAAAAATATGGTTTGAAATTAGGGGTGTATTTATCGCCAGCAGATTTATATCACATAGAAAATAAAGACGGCTTGTATGGGAATTTGAGTGAACATACGGAGCGAACTATTCCAAGAGCAGTAGCAGGGCGTCCGTTTAAAAATAAAACGACTTTTACTTTTAAACTGGACGATTATAACGAGTATTTTTTAAATCAATTGTTTGAGCTATTGACAGAATATGGTCCCATACATGAAGTTTGGTTTGACGGGGCACATCCAAAGAGAAAAGGAGGTCAAAAGTATAATTATATGGCATGGAAGGAATTAATTTCGACCTTGGCACCAGAAGCGGTGATTTTTGGAAAACAAGATATTAGATGGTGTGGGAACGAATCTGGAAAAACAAGAGCTACGGAATGGAATATTATTCCATATCAGGAGGATCCTAATCAAATGAATCGTTTTGGAGATATTATGGCGGAGTCTATTGGAAGTCGCGAGCAATTGTATGGGGCAAATTTCCTTCATTATCAGTTTGCGGAAACAAATACCTCTATCCGAGAAGGTTGGTTTTACAGGGATGATACCAAACAGAAAGTACGAAGTGCAGAYGATGTTTTTGATATTTATGARCGTTCTGTAGGAGGRAATTCTGTGTTTTTATTGAACATTCCACCGAACAGAGAAGGAAAATTTTCGGACGAGGATGTTGCTGTATTGGCTGAGGTAGGAAAACGAATTAAAGAAACCTATGAAACGGATCTTTTTGAGGGTGCCAAGGGACCCAAAAGCGTGTTGGATCAGGACAATCTTAGTTTTGAATTGTTAAAAGAGGGAGCTGCTGAAATAATAATCACAACACCTACCAAAATTACTATCAATCGTTTGGCAATACAAGAAGCGATAAGTACACATAGTGAACGCATCGAAGCACATATTGTAGAAGCTTGGATTGATAATGCATGGAAAGAAATTGTACGAGGGACAAATGTAGGCTATAAGGAGATTTTAAGGTTTCCTACCGTTACTTCTGATAAATTCAGAATCAGTGTGACTAAAGCGCGTTTGCAGCCTGCAATAGCTAAGATATCGGCGCATTATTACAACACAAGACCTCCGCAATTAGCCATTACAAGAGATAATGGAGGAATGCTTGCTATTCAGGCAAAAAAACATGATTTCGGATGGAAACCTCATGGAGAAGATGTGCTTGAAAACTTGCATACGGACTTTGAAATTAGATATACCTTAGATGGGACGAATCCAACCAAAAATTCGACTTTATTCGAGGGGAATGTAATTGTGGAATCAAAAGAAATAAGAGCTGTAGCAATAGAAAATGGACTTGTAGGAAGTGTGGCTTCAACTAATTTTGGACTGATTAAAAAAGGATGGAAGGTGTTGAATACTGATAGTGAAAACTCGAAACATTCAGACAATTTTGCTATTGATGAAGATCCAAGTACTTATTGGAGAAGTAACCCAAAAAGAGGCCCGCATTTTATCGCTATAGATTTAGGGAAAACACAAACACTTAAAGGGTTTTCATATACACCTCAAACCGATAATTCAGAGGGTATGATAGAACAAGGTAGGATTTATACAAGTACCGATGGACGTGTATGGAAAGTAGCAGAAGATTTTGAATTTGGTAATTTGATCAACGACCCTGTAACAAGAAAACATGATTTTAAATCGAGTGTACAAACAAGATACATTAAAATTGAATCAAAAACCATTGCAGGAGGGCAGAAAACTGCTGCCATTGCGGAGTTGGATTTTTATGAGAGATAAAATTATTTAAACGATAGGTGTTAAAATAGTAAGAAAAACTAACAATGGTTAAAAAATTATTGCCTTATACAGAATAGAGAAATTATAGTAAGGGGTGGGCGTTAGGCAATAATTGTCAATGCAATTTTGAGAGCTAAGTAAATAATAATTAAATTTCACAACAAAGACCTGTTCAACTATGAATGGGTCTTTTTTTTATAGCTTCATCAAAATTGTTTAATTGTTCTTTCGTAATTCGCTGTGTTAAGAATTAACATACCTCTTTAAGAAGAGGTATGTTAAACAATCCTCTTCTTGAAACTTACACAGTTTTAGGATACACTACCTAAATAGTTTTGAGTTTCCCATTCTTATCAACTAGATTACCTTTTCGATCATAATATTTAATTCCACTATTCGATTTAAAATAATAATATACTTTATCGTTTATAATCACCTCTCCAGAATTAGCCGAATCATCTAATATCCTTTTTTTTGTTAGATCAGTAATCTTAAGGTTTTTTCCTTTATTTGTAATTTTTCCTTTACTATTTACTTCTTGACCAAAACGATTATAGTAATTAGTAATGTCATTCGGTGATAAGGTATAAAAATGCGTCTCGCTATTAATGATAATAGCGCCAGACTCTTTAATTGTCAGTTGAGATAATGTGTCTTTATCCTTGTTTTGACCGAAACTCAATAATGATAAAGTAAGGGCTAGTGCTAATAAAAAATATTGTTTAGATCTTAATGGTTTCAAAATATATGTTTTCATGATTCTATTGTTTAAAATTAATTTATGTTTTAAGTATACTATTGCCCTAATTCAAGTTGGTTTTTGACCAAATTATAATATTCAGATTGGTTACTTACAAGTTCAGTATGATTTCCTTGTTCAGTAATTTCGCCTTTTTTTAGTACAATGATTTTATCAGCATTTTTTACTGTAGATAATCTATGCGCAATAATGACAACAGTTTTAGCTTGAAAAAACTCTTGAAGGTTATCATGTATGATTTTTTCGTTTTCGGCATCTAATGCGCTCGTTGCCTCATCAAAGAAAATGTATTGTGGGTTTTTATAAACCGCTCTAGCAATTAGAATACGCTGTTTTTGACCACCAGAAATACCACTCCCAGCTGCACCGATTTTTGTTTTCAATTTAAGAGGCAATGAAGATACAAACTCTTCGATGTTTGCTGTTTTTAACGCCAGATACAATTTATCATAATCAATCTCAGTATCACCAGTAGCAATGTTTCTTTCAATCGTATCAGAGAAAATATAGCCATCTTGCATCACAACTCCGCAGTTGGCACGAATGCTTCTTGGAGATAAGTTTAGTATATCATCATAATTGTAATTGATGTATCCACTCGTAGGATCATAAAATCGTAACAATAATTTCATTAAGGTCGTTTTACCGCTACCACTAGATCCAACAATGGCTGTGATTTTTCCTTGAGGTATTAACAAGTCGATGTTTTTTAAAACGAATGGTGATTTCGGACCCTCATATTGGAAGGCTAATTGCTGCAATCTAATGCCTTTTTCAATACCGTTTTGTTTTGATAAATTTTCAGAAATATCTATATGCTTTAGCTCTAATGTTTGTCCAAATTCATTTAGAATAACAGCCTCTTCCTCAGGATGATTTTGCACTTCATTTAAACGCTCGAGACTTAGCTTAGCATCTTGTAGTGATCTAAAAAAATTGACTAATTGATTCACCGGAGAATTCATTTGCCCAATGATATATGATATACTCAATAACATACCTAAAGTCATACTTCCTTGTACGACATAATTTGCTGCCAAAAACGTAACCAAGATGTTTTTTAGTTGATTGATAAATTCAAATCCTGATAGTTGGACTTGATTTAATTTTAAAATTCGAATGTTTAATGTGAATAATTTTTTTTGAATATTTTCCCATTCATTCCTTTTAAATTCTTCAAAATTATTGAGTTTCATTTCTATAACACCATTCAGCATTTCATATATAGATTCTTGATTGTCACTTCGCTGTTGAAAACGATAATAATCTAATATTTTACGTTTTTTCAACCAAAAGAAAGACCATAAAATTGCTATGATAGTTAGAGTTAGATATACTAATAATATTTTATAATCATAGTACAGTAAAACACCGAAAAATACTGAAAAGGTAACGATAGAAAAAAATGTTGTTAAACTCTGTGAAGTTAAAAAATTTTCTATTCTATCATTGTCTTGAATACGTTGATTGAAATCTCCCATAGTTTTGGTGTCAAAAAACTTAATGGGAAGTTGCAACATTTTTTTTAAGAAATTAGATATAATATCAATACTTAAATGAGTGCCTATGTACAACATCAGCCAATTCCTAAAAATTTCAATTGTTATCGACCCTAAAAACACACCGAGTTGAGCGAGTAAAATGAGAAAAATAACATTGATGTTTTTGGCATTTACACCATCGTCTATAAGGGCTTGTGTCAAAAATGGAAATATTAATGCTAACCCACTTCCAACTAGGAGTAATAAAAATAAAACACCCAATTTCCTTTTGTATGATCTTAGGTGGTTAAAAAGGTATTTAATGGATAATTTCTCTGCCTCTGGTGGATCTGTTTCAAAGAATGTTTCAGTAGGGTTTAAGAATAAGGTAACCCCTTTTTCATTCTCTGAAACCCAATGTGATTTAAATCGTTCTTCAGTGAGCTTAACAGTGCCATGAGCTGGGTCTGCAATATGAAATACTCTTTTCTTTGAAAAAAGGCGAGTACTTATATTGTATATGACCACAAAGTGATTTTGATTCCAGTGAAGTATACAAGGAAAAACATCAATATTTCCTACAAGTTTCTCTATCGTAAGTTTTGTGGAAAATGTTTCGAACCCTATCTTTTTTCCAGCTTCACTTATGCCTAACAAGGAAACTCCCTCTCTAGATATAAAGGAATATTCTCTTAAATATTTTAAAGGAAAGTTTTTTTTATAGTGACTTGCAACCATACTTAAACAAGCTGGTCCACAATCCATTTGGTCTTGTTGAGGTGTGAATTTAATCAACTTCTATATTGTTAAGCATTAATATAAATTTATTTCTAATCACTTCTGTTTTACGTTCTTCATCAAAATCGTACATACAATATTCCTTTGAATGTTCTAATGCCTGTTGACTGCATCCTCCATTACAAATAGGGAGTAATCGACATGATAAACACGGCTTATTTTTAAACTTAGCATCAAGTCTATCATAATATTTTTGGTTCCACTCTATATTGCCATTTGATTTTAAAACACCTTCTCTGTTTTTACCTTCAAAATCTCTTGCTGTACATTTGAAAACATTTCCGTCGTAATTAATAGTCGCGTGATTTTTTTTATCTGCATAACAAGAATTTCTAACATAATCTACATTACTAATTACAGAACTGACTTTAAACCCTTCGGTAGAGAATTTACTCATAAGACTTAATACTTTGTCTCGACTTTCTTGAGTATCTTCGGTCTGCCAAACTCTCTGAAAATCGATCTTCATATTTTTTCTTGCTGAAGTTTTTAATAACAAAACGTCATTATAAATATCATGAACTGTATCTAATTTATCCTTTGTATAATTAATTCGAAGGGATACATGAAAACCACTCTCACAAAGTTTGAAAATGTTAGCTAAAATTTCTGTATATGATCCTTTGTTTTTATGTACATAACGTACTTTATTATGTTCTTCTTCGTTTCCATCTAATGTAATTTGAAATCCACTTACACCATATCTTTTAAAATCTTTAATCATCTCTTCATTTATAAGATAACCATTTGTAGTAAAGGTGCATGATAATTTAATGTCTCTTTCCTTGCACTTTTCATGGGTATACTTTAAAATTGGAAGTACATTTTTTTTGTAATACAGTAAAGGTTCTCCTCCAAACCATGAAACTGTAAAAGCTTTAATTCCAGAACTTGTTTTTTGATCGATGAAAGATGTTATTCTTTTTAAATTAACATCATCTAATTTAGAATTTTTAATATGACTTTCATAGCAGTACCAACATTTAAAATTACAATTCATTGTTGGATTTATAGTCAAATGATAATGATCTTCATTAAGGTCTATTTTATCTCGTAAGTCTTTTACCAATTGAACTTCATCAATGTTATTTTTTATAATCAACCCATTTTCAATTAAAATATCATAAAGCTCCTCATGATAGTTTGCTATTTCGGGTAATTTATTTTCATTGGAAGCCGCTTCGTATAACTCATAAACCATTGGCTCTAATAGAATAAAATTATTATTTAATGAGTTGTATAGAACCCATTTATTGTTGTAATAAAAACTTGTGTTAAATTGGCTGTTTTTCATAAAAATTATATTTTAACCTTCATGCATTCAAAAATACATGAAGGTTAGGTTAGAGATATTAAAAGTTTGTTACTTTGTTGGACAATCACTTTTATTGTTAAAACAAAGACCACTATTTATTTCATCATCACAACTACCGTGATTTGTACACGTGCCTGAATTATCAGCTAAAACGGAACTATTCATAGATGAAATAACAGCTATACCGCCTTTGAGTTTCCCTAAATTATCCTCAGATAATTGGTTCATTTCTTTTAATAATTTGTCAAAAGATTTCTGTTCTTTTTTCATGTTGAAAAAATTAAAAATTAAATCTACTCATTGCTGGCTTTTCGATTTCCGCCAATAAAATAAAAAAATATCTACTTTTCTATGTCTGGAAAGTTGTGACAAATTCCGGTGTTTTTCTCATCAGTACAGTCTCCATTGTTTACGCAAGTACCTGAATTCGTGCCTAATAAATACGAGCTACCTGCAACAACAGAAACTCCACCTTTGAGCTTACCTTGTTCAGTTTCTTTTAAACTCTCCATTTTTTTAAGAAGACTTTCAAATGATTTCTCATTCTTCATAATTCTAAGAATTTTAATTATACCTACTCATTGTTGGCTTTTCGGTTTCCGCCAATAAATTTATTATTCTTTTGGACGATTGGTACAAGTTGAACTATTTGCATCGGGGCTACAATCTCCATTGTTAATACAAGCATCCCCTTTATTCTCATAATCTAAGGAAAGCGTAATCTTTTCTGCTACAACAGAAATTTCTCCTTTGAGTTTGCCTTATTCAGTTTCTTTGAAACTCTCCATTCTTTTAAGAAGAGTTTTAAATGATTTTTGTTGTTTCATTACTTATACGTTTTAACGTTTATATTCTATTCTTTTCTTCTTTATTTCCAACTCTTCTCTTTCTACTTCTTATTTTTTTATTTCCAAACCTGTAAGAGATAGAGACCTTGAAATATCGATTGTCATAGTACACATTTGCTATTCTTGAAATACCATTATTATAACTTGTTGTTATGTTAGAATTACTTGTTTTAAAAACATCATAAAAATTAATTGCAGTTTGTAAATCATTATTACAGAATAATGCCTTTAAACCTAAACTCACAGAATAAGAAGGTTCTTCTTGATAAAGTCCAGTTTGCTTTTCTGAATTACACCAAAAGTTCAATTCCCCTAAGAATGTCTTCTTTTTATTGAAAATAAATGTGTTATAATTTGATATAGAATAGGTTGTTCCATTTTGTTCTTGGCCTAAAAGAGAAACATCAATGTTATTATTGAACTGAGTATCTGAATAATAAACTTGTGTATGAATAAAGCTGCTTAACCAAGATAATTTAGAAAATCTATATACTAGACCAAGTCCATAATYATACCTCTTAAAATAATTTTCTCTTGTAAGAGTTAATATGTTAGTATCAGAATTAACTAAAGGTATTTGTCCAAAACCATTATTAGTAACTGAAAGAAATAAAATTGTTGTTAGATTATTTTTGTAAACATGGTTGAACTCAAAATTATCTTTAAATGATGGTTGCAAAAAAGGATTCCCTTCAGCAAAGGAAAAATCATTTATATACCATCTAAATGGGTTAATTTCCCAATATTTAGGTCTTTTTATCCTTTTACCGTAACTAAAAGAAAGGCTGTTGTTTTCGTTAGGAATAAACATTAAATATGCAGTAGGAAATAATTTACTATAAGATGTTTTATTTTTTTGATTTAATGTTTTTGAAAATCCTTCTGTATTCGTGTTTTCAAAACGCACCCCTATTTTAAAACTCCATTTTTCATTTAATTTATGTGAAGCACTGACGTATAGGGATTGAGTATTTTCTTTATAATCAAAAATATCACTTTTCGTATTATCAAATTGTGGTGTGCCAGAAGATACATCAAAGAAGGAAACAGAATTATCATTATTTATAAAACTTATTTTCCCTCCATAATCGATATCAAATTTCCCCAATGGGTACTCCACATCTGTTTTAAAACTATAATTTTTAATGTTTTGTTGACCTAAATTTTTAGAGGATGTAAATAAATTCCCTGGATCTCCATTTGGAGCAAATGTTTGAGTTTCAAAATCACGATCTTGATCTTCTACATAATTGAAGTAATCAATATCAAAAGTAAGACGTCGACCTAGCGTGTCTAATTTTATTATGCCATATGCATTTAAAGAGTGGTTATAATTATTTCTATTGTTATTTCCATTAGCCGTTAATATAGAATCTAAAGCATTGTTGGCGATATTTATGATATCTACAGTGTTTCGATCTCTAATGTCTGGGTTTTCTATACCAGCTATGTATTGTAGCCCTAGACTTAATGTGTTAGATACATCATATTGAAGAGATAGTCTTCCCGACAAATAATCTTTTTTGTCTTTCCGGTCTGTTCTTCCGTTCCAAAACTGATTGGGATAAAAAATATCCGATTCTTCTATAACGGCTTCGCTTCCTTTTTTTCCATTTAAATCAACAAATAATGATATCTTATTTTTGAAATAGGAAAAATTTCCACCTGTAGCATAAGTAGGATAAGTCGTTTGAATATATCTACTATTAAGTCTTGCTTGCCAGAAATTTATTCTTTTTTTGTAGATGATATTGATGAGTCCATAATTTCCTTCGGCTTCAAATCTAGCTGGTGGATTTGTGATTACTTCTATGGTTCTTACATCTTCAGATCTAATAGAGGATAAAAAATTAGTTAAGCCCCCACTTGGGATAGATGTAACTCGACCATTAATCATGATTTTCACACCGTCTTTACCAAATACTGATAAATTATCATTGGTGAATATGACGCCTGGAGTTACTTTCAGTGCATCGGTTAAATCACCACCGATGGCTTGTGGTGAACTTGAAACATCAAAAACCAATCTATCAACTTTTCGTTTAACAAAAACTTTTTTTCCTTTTACAACCACTTCATCTAACTGATATAAGTTATTAATAAGTATTATGTTTTCTAGATTTATATTATTATTTATAGCGATACTTATCTTCCAGTCTTTAT
This sequence comes from Flavobacteriaceae bacterium, assembly GCA_002401385.1. GTDB lineage: Bacteria > Bacteroidota > Bacteroidia > Flavobacteriales > Flavobacteriaceae. The sequence continues at coordinate 51,883 of NVSY01000010.1, forward strand.
ACCCTAAAAGACTCACTGTTAAAGTATAAGTTCCTTCTTTAATAGATAAATTGAAAGACCCTTCTTTATCGGTAACAATACCTGTAACAATCTCATTATTCTGATTGGTCAAAAAAACATTGGCAAATTCAATAGCTACATTCGATGAGTCCTTAACAGTTCCTTTAATCTCTATTTGAGAATAAGAGAAAAAGGATATCAGAAAAAATATAGAAAACAATTTAAATGAAAACATGTCATAATATTTGATAATGTCAAGTTATAGTTTACCTACAAAATAAAAGTATGTTCATCCGTAAAAAAAGTAAGGGCTATCCTTACTTTTTTATTACTTAATATGTGTCTGAATACTACCCCCGCTCGGGCACGATTACTCGCATAGGCTCGTGAAAAATTTGTATCGTGTGTTCACCCTAGTTTTAAATCCCTAAAAATATTTATATTTTTTAATAATCCAATTTCTCCTGCACAATCAACAGGTCTTACTTATTGCTAGACGTTGTACGGCTCTACTGGTGGAGGCCACGTGATAAATCTATTCTTTTGAGCGTTAGCGAGTAATCGGTAGCTAGCGGGGGATAAGTTCGAAATAATTATGAGCTAACACTTTTATAACGTATTGCATATTAACTAGCGTACATGCTAGTTCTTTAATTGATACCTGTTTTACTTTTTTGTTAACTGTCTGTGAATAAAGGGTGTTTAAACCTGCGTGTAACTTAAATTTATGTATTTTTGAAAGGAGAGCTAGCGTTATATGCCTTTTTTATAAATAGTTTTAATAATGTTCCTGTATTGTAGATAATGGATATACCGTCAAGTTTAAGGTTTCTATTGTAGATATACAGGTGTTAGCTTCGATTAAGAAAAAAAATAAAGACCAATTGAAGATTGTCAATAAAGATAAAATGTTTACTCTGATTTCTGTCGATAAAAAGATAGACTCGGAAGGTGCTGTAAAATTAGAATTAAACGGAAATCCTTTTTTACCAAGAGATTTTAATAGTAAAGAGTATTGCAAATACCAACTAATAATTTATGGTATAATAGAGCAAAATAAATTCATTAAAAAAATCAGTGAATATGTTGGAGGTTTTATTGATATTGAAGAATTAGAAAATAAAAAATTGGATTTTTGGAGTGACGCATATCAAATTGGAGTGTTCGAATTTGAAAAATATGAAGAAGTTGTAAAACCTTTTGAAGAAAATGATTGGATAAAAGAACATAAGTCATTAATTGATTACTTTTATAAGCAATCTGACTTGCAGACAGAAGATAATGTTCGTTGGAGAAAATTCATTGACAATTTGGAGTTTTTCTTAAAAAAGGAATCAGGAAATTCAGAAATGAAAAACGAATTCTTAGAAGGTAAAACAGAATCTATAAATGCTAATAAGAAAGCAGTTGCGTTAACAAAGAGAATATTCAATTTGATTGAGCAATATAAAGCAGAAGAAAATGAAAACGGAAGCTAACTTAGGAAACCTAAACGCAATACGGGTTTGGTGCTTATCCAAAAGTCCAATACATTTAACGAACACCGCCAACACGAAGTCTCACCGAAGGTAAATCTTTTGATTTGGCTTTACAATAAAAAAGATAAAACAAAATAAAAAGTTTTGGCTAATTGCTAGATTGAAAGTCCGTACTTTCTAATCCGTACTGCGCTTAGCCAAACGTTATCTTCAATTAAGAAATGAGTGAACATTACGAATACGACAAAAAAATTACTGCCAGTATTCTTAAGGATATTGAAGAGCATAAAGTGCATATTGTTTTCATAGAAAGTGATGGATATAATCCTGGGTTCGGATATTCAATTGGACTCGTTAAAGAGTTTAATCACCCTGAATTGATAATAATTGGTCTGAACCCGGAATCAACTGGAGCAATAATCAATAATGCAAAAGATGAAATTGAAAAAGGAACCAAGTTTATAGAAGGTATTAACTATCCCGGTTTCTTGGTTGAACTTCCTGTTCAGTTTCTTGAGGTAAAAAAAGAACATTACCCCGATTATTTAGGATATGCAGGATGGTATAACGATAATTCAATAGACTTTCCAAGCCTTCAAATTGTTTGGACTGATAGAGAAGGGATTTTTCCTTGGGAATCTGAGTTTAATGAGAATTTCAAGTTCAAACAACCATTACTGGATAGAAATACTGAATTTAAGTTTCTCGAAGAACGAAATCTTGGAGTATTTACAACCTCTGATGTATTGGAGGGGAAGCCAGTAAAATACGTCTACCATAATGAGGATGGTGATTGGCAATTTCAATCAGAACAAGACCCTGATTTGAACAAAGCTAAACTTGTTTGCCTAGAAGAACTTGTGAAAAAAGACTCAACCCTGAATGAAATATATTACTTGAATTATGGAGAGTCAGCTGAAAGAGAAAGCGTTGGGGAAAAATGGAAGATATTTGAAAAGTAAAAAAAGAAGATTACACGGTATATAGCAAATAGGACGTTCGGGGGATTACGAAAGTTCAGTGCTTTTACCATCACCGCCAAATCGTTGATTTGGCTTTTAAGAATGAATAAGATAAAAACAAAATACAACGCTTTGGCTCAGTGCAAACTTGAAAGTTTATCACTTTATACTGCCCTACTTGCCATATACTAAACGTAGGGCGTAATTAAAATAAAAAAAATTGCAACAAAAAACTACTAAAAAAGAAAACCAACATTACGTTCCTAAATTCTATTTGAAATATTTCTCAATAGAGAATAATAAAAAAACTATTGGAATTTATAATGAGCGGAATAAACTTTTTGTTCCAAGTACTAAACTTGAAAATCAGGCTTCCGAAAAGTATTTTTATGGGAAAGATGGTATAATTGAGGATTGGTTATCCACTATCGAATCTTTAGTTGCTCCAATTTTTTCAAACATTTTAAAAACTCAAGTTTTACCAAGATTTCAATCAACAACTCAAGTAGACATATTGTTTTTTCTAATTCTTTTAGATTTAAGAAATCCGATTAGAAAAAAAAACTTTAAACGAACAACTGAATTATTAAAAGAACGAATTTTAGAAGTAAATCCCGATAATAAGAATTCAGAACTTTTTAAAGCAATAGAACTTTCTGAATTAAAAGATGAAACACATCAGAGAAATCTTTTAAATACAAAAGAGCATATTCCTTATTTGATGGATTTACATTTTAAACTGATTAAAAATAATAGTAATAAACCATTTATAATATCTGATAATCCACTTATTAATTATAACCAATTTTTAGAGAAAATAAAATGGAAATTTGGAAGTCATAATGGTTATGGAATTATTGGAAAACAATTATTTTTTCCTTTGAGTGATGAATATATGCTGATTTTTTATGATTCTAATATTTACAAAGTTGGTAATAAAAGAGAAAAAATAGTAATATTTGATGACGAAAAATCTATAGATCAATTGAACATCTTACAATATCTAAATAGTGATCAAAATATATATTTCAATAACAAAGCAACAAAATTCTATATTGAGAATTTGATAAATAAAGCAAAGAAGTATAATAAAGCCAATGATACATTATCCGAGGTTTTTTCAAAGATTGAAGATAATGGGAATACAACTGAAAATGATGAAATTATTTTTTTCGAGACAACAGATTTAAAAATAAACCTAACATTACCAAAAATTAAGTTGCTCTCAAAATCTAAAGGAATTGTATTTGATGATAAAATCGTTCAATTAAGACCAAGAGTTAAAGAATATCGAAAATATAAAAAAGAAAGATAAAAAACTACTCTCAACACCTCATGAAAATTATGATGTGATTTCTTGCAACTGTCTATAAATTACTTGACCAATAAAAATCAATGCTTTTGCAATTGGCTGTAAGTTGTTCATTAAAAAAAAATGCTTAATCGTAACTGTTTCTTCTTTCCAACAGTTTAATGCAGGGGATGACTCGAAATAATAAATGAGCCATCATTTTTATAACGTATTGCATATTAACTAGCATACTTACTAGTTAATTAATTTACACCCGTTTTACTTGTTGTTAATTGTCTGTAAATAAAGGGGGGTAAAACGTGCGTATAACATAAATTTATCTATTTTTGAAAGGAGAGGTACTTTGTATGACCTTTTTTATAAATAGTTTTAATATTACTCCTCTACTGTAGATATAATGGATATACCGTCAAGTTTAAGGTTTCTATTGTGGATATACAGGTGTTGTAACCCATTGGTGTGAAAAACCACAAAGCTTAAAGATAATGAGAAAAATTATAGTTCTTTTATTGGTAATATCTATATGTTCTTGTAAATCACAGAAGTTATATAAAACAGTAGATTATAATTATATAAATGAACATCTAATTGTAAAAAGAAATATTACAAAAATACGTGAAGGAAAACTCATAACACTGAATATAAAAAGCAATATTAGTCTTAAAGGGTATTTTACAATTAATGAGCGTTATAACAAACCTGTTCATCTGACCATTGATACAAAATGTCCCTACAAACCATTTTTTCAATCTAACAATGAAATTAGGTTCGTATTCTCTGACCCTCAAATATCAGATGAACCAAAAATTGCAATTCCAATTCCCGAAAAAGTGGAGTTCAAGATTAGTTATATACTTATGGATGTACCTGAAAATGAGAATTTCACTATAAATGGGAGAATTCTATATTTAGTAAATAACCGTCCAGCACCTGAATTAAAAATAGTCGCAAAATTTAGATAAACGGTTTACAACACAACCTATAACGCAATGCGTATTTGTTTCTAACTCCAAAGTTTAGTACATTTAACAATCACCACCAACACGAAGTCTCACCGAAGGTAAATCTATTGATTTGGTTTTTGAATAAAGAAAGATAAAAACAAACAATAGCTTTGGCTCTGTGCTTATCGAAGGATTCGTAAATTTTAACCCCGCACTGTGCTTAGCCAAACACGTTGGTAAACATAAAAAAACAAATACATACTCAAGGACTAAATTACATAAAAGGCATTTAGTCAACTAATATGTTTTTAATTTAATTATTAATAATACACTTTTGTAATTGCCTTTCAAAAATTGAATAATTAGTATTTTCGCTTATCAAAAATAGTATAACCTATGAAAACCACTTTATTTTTCACCTCCATTTTTATTTTTTTATCATTACAAACCTTAAAAGCTCAAAACAAATTTGATATTGTTTTTCCGCAGGCAAACAGAGATGAAGTATGCCAAAGCTGTACCCGAATTTTTCAACAGAAACCTAAAGAAGTAAAATTTTCAATAGTAAAAGATAAAGCCAATAACCTCTATTTTGAGGTAAACAACAAACAATGGTTTAATCAGCTTTTTAAAAATTCAGGAGATGGTATTGCTATAGATGTAGTTACCAAAGAACGCTATGACTGCATGGAGGCTACACCTGAAGCAAGCCAAATTAGAGGAGAGTTATTACGACCTGTTTATTCAGCTGTTTTAAAAAAGAAATTAAGACCTTCTCCTCAAGGAAAAAATAGGTTCAGAACACGAGTAGGAAAACTTTCTGCTTCCTATACAGGTAAAGATGTGGAATTCAACATTCTTTTTTTAAGTAATAAAAATTTATGCAGATACCAAACCATTTTCAATTTACAAGCATACCAATGGGGACTTTTAGATATGGGAATGTATTTAGATTCGCTTACCTATAAGACTAAATTAAACGCACTAGCTGATAAGGAGAGTTTTACACTTAAACATAAAAACTTACAATTCACCATTCCATTTGAGAAAAATAAGTCGAACTATTCCCAAGAAGATATAAAACCCTTGTACGACTCTCTTAGACTAACAGACTATTATATAAAAAAAATAAACATTCGTGCCTACTCTTCTGTTGAAGGGAATTTGGAACGAAATTTGGAACTGCAAGAACAACGCGCCAATAGCATTGTATCTGCATTGCAAACTTTTCAAAAACCAACAATTATTACTGAGGTTTCCTCTTCTGAAAATTGGGTGGAATTTTTAAATGATATTAGTAATACGGAACATGAACAACTAAAAAACCAGAAAAAGGCTGTCATTAAATCTAAATTAAATGCAGGTCTTTCCAATACTTTAGAACACATTCTTAAAAATCATAGAAAAGCGGTAATTAATCTAGAATTAGAAAAAATAGATAGGTATAAGGATAAGAATATAAGTATGCTTATAAAACTTTTTAACGAAGTTCTAGGTCAAGAGAAAGTAGATGAAGCTATCGAAATTCAAAATTCTATTTTTGAAAAATTAAAAGACAAACAAACCGACCCTAATGTTCTAAATCAAATGAACATCCCTCGCCAATTAAAATATACACTCTTCTTCAATAAAAATGCTGCATTTAGGTATTTAATGAACGAACGTAATTTACTAATAGCCTATGGAGAATTACAAGATCTGGAAAAACTGGCTCCTAAAAATGGTAAGGTTAAATACAATTTAGCAGCATTAAAATTTACAATTTGGAAGCATAATGTACAATCAGTAAATGAACAAAATTTTAAAAAACAGATTCTGACACTTAAGAACTATGGCATTTCAAAAGCCTTAGTTAATAGAATGTTGGTAAATTACCATATTGTTAAAAGCGAAAAATACCTACGTAAACAAGATTATGTAAACAAAGATAAATCTGTGGACTACATCTATGCCAACTACAAAAATGTTCCGCTAACAGATTATGATTATTTAAGTTTGGCACAATTCCTCGCCTACTATTCTAATATTGATAAGGCTGTGAATATATTAGCCAACAAAGTAAAAAGTATTGATGTTATTGAAAATTTACTTTTTTACTATCTCAACTTAACTTTAATAGACAAGGAGTTAACCAAAACAACAGATTACAGAACCATTATGCTAAATGCCCTAAATATGAACAAAACAAGGTTTTGTTCCATTTTTAACGCTTTAGAAGATGGCGGAGTAACTTTTCAATTGCTGGAAGACGATTTTTTAAGAGAAACCTATTGTGAAAATTGCAATGACCAAAAATAGTTACAAGATAAAGTGTAAATTAAAAATAATCGTACAATGGTATATTGATATAAATGAAAACGATTTACCAACAATGGCTGAAAAAAATGCTAAATTAAAATGATTAGAAAAATCCGATAAACATATAAGCCGTGGTCACCCTAGCTTAAATCCATAAAAATATTTATATTTTTTAATAATCCAATTTCTCCTGCACAAACAACAGGTCTTACTTATTTCTAAATATTGTACGGCCTACTGGTGGACGCGACGTGATATAACTATTCTTATGAGCGTTAGCGAGTAATCGGTAGCGCTGCGGTTATTCGTGTGCCATCTGGGGGCGGAATCTGAATGCATATTTCATGATTTTGACTTTCTTCTTGTTGGATACATGACTTGCTGCTCTTTGAATTGACTGATTTCCTTTCTAAGTGTCTTATTGATGTTTTGAATCAAATTATTCTGGAATTTCATGATTCCTAATAAATCGTGCATTGCATTTAGGTTCTCCAATTGTTTGTAGACAATCTCCTCTAAATCTGCTTTGGTGTATCTTTTACTCATAACATTATACTTTATAAATATATCTTTAGACTTTCTATACAAATCTAATGATAATCTATAGAAATTCAAAACAATACTTTAGTTTTTCTATATTTTTCTTTAATCAACCTATATTTACGGATATAAATTCGAAAGTATCATGACTTCCTTAGGACTATATCTTACTAAAAAATCTGTGAATAGAGCAATGGTTTCCAGACGAACAGGAATCAGTCAAGCTCGATTATCTCAATTGACCTCAAATGAATCAACCAAGCTTAGAGCAGATGAATTATATCTGATTGCTTTGGCAATTGATATTGATCCAGGGGAAATGTTTAAAGATGTATTTAGCAATTTGAAATTGGACAATGATTAGGAAATGAACTCATTGATGTTCAGCTAAAAGTAGGGGATAAGCTCTAAATAATAATGAGCCATCATTTTTATAACGTATTGCATATTAACTAGCATACTTACTAGTTAATTAATTTACACCCGTTTTACTTGTTGTTAATTGTCTGTAAATAAAGGGAGTTAAAACGTGCGTATAACATAAATTTATCTATTTTTGAAAGGAGAGGTACTTTGTATGACCTTTTTTATAAATAGTTTTAATAATACCCCTGTATAGTAGATAATGGATATACCGTCAAGTTTAAGGTTTCTATTGTGGATATACAGGTGTTAGTACCAATTAGAAAAAAAATGAAGAGCATAATAATACTATTTACGATATTAACATTTGGAAACATTTATTCCCAAACTGATAGAAACGGAAATCCTGTTTTTAATTCAATCATTACGAATGAACAAAAATTTGAGGACTTCAATTTGGTTTCTAATTATTACACCCTGAAAAACAATATTGAAAACAAGAATTCGTCAGTTTTTGTTACAGAAAACCCATCACTTTACGAAATTGAAAAATTTGCAACGGAACTATCATCTGATTTTTTCCTAATTACGAAAGAACAACAGATGTCAAATCTGATTTTAATTGTTAACGAACCTCAAATGGCTTTTGTAGTTATAAATTTGGCGACTAATAAACAATCTGAATTTGATTTTAAGTTAAATGGAGATATTACAGAAAATCGAGCAAATGAAATAATTAAAGGGAAATACGATTCTGATGCAAAAATAAAAAAAGGAAAATTATATTTTAATAAGAAAAAATTTAAAATAATTTCCTCCAAAGACATAAATAAGGCTGTTCTATCGCTTATAAGTAAACAAGGCTTGGGGAAAACAAATCCTTCAGACATAAAAATGCCATCTCAAGAGGAATTGAAAAACATAATATTAATTGAAACAAAAAAAGGCGGACAACTTGATTACTTTACAGAAATAAAGGGAAAAGAAAATGACGGAATACAAATTAAGCCAGGAGTTTTCAGTACAAAATTGGGGATTGCACTTTATAAATGGGGACGAGCAACATTTGAAAATGGAGTAAATACACTTGAAGATTCCTATAAGATTTTTGCAGAATTCAAAGGGCGTGAATTAAACCGAAAAGAAAAAGACTATATCAAACTCGGATTCAATAAAGAATTGGAGAAGTAACTGGTGCTAACAAAGTATAAAAAATAATAAGGGTTAAGTGTCAAACCCAAAGTTGGTACATTTTTACAAAGTCCGCCAAATTTAAAATTTGACGGTTAAAAGAAAAATAACGGTAAAATTGTTAAATTTGGCTAAGTACTAAATCCGAAAAGTAAGTACATTTCAATCCCTTACTATTCTTACACAAAACGTTGGTAATAATTTGAAGAATGACGATTATAGAGAACATTGCACAGATATTATTCATTGGAATCGTAATATTTATTTGGAACAAATACGCAGTTCGAAATTTGATTAAGGAAGTCGTGGAGAAAAATCCAAAAAATGAATGGTTAGCCAATAATCAAACTATAATTACCAAAGGATCTGAAGGGTTTTATTGGGCAGGTTATGGGATGTTTATTATCTCCATTTTATTATCAAACTTTAAATAAATATGCAATGCCATTTCCTGTAAACGAGAAGTATATAATTGAAACAGAATCCGAAATGAAAATAAAATTTCCAAATGAATTCAAAAACCGAATGATGAAATCAAATGGTGGCGAATTGTCAACGGAAGAATATGAATTTGAACTTTTTCCTTTTTTTGACAAGTCTGACCGAAAAAGAATAAGCAGAACTTGTAATCACATTGGACTTGAAACGAAAAATGCAAGAGAATGGAATGGATTTCCTGAAAACGGAATAGCAATAGGTTCAGACGGAATTGGAAATTTAATTATATTGACTCATAACGGAAACAGAATTCTGACTGACAATGTTTATTTCTGGAATCACGAAATCGGACAAATAGAAAAAATTGCAGAATCGATTAATGAACTTGACGAATAAAAAAAATGAAAAACATAATAATATTAATAGTTTTTATTTTAATTTCTTGTAAAACTGAGCAAAAATCTGAAAAAGTAACTCAATCAGAACAGAGTACTTTATTACAAAAAAAGGAAAAAGAACCTATAGAAAAGGGAGCTTCTAATTACACTGAATTAGATAGTATTTGGGTGGATAGAATATTTAAGAATACTCCTCTGACTTCAGAGAATGGTAAATTATACCAAGGATATAAATCCAAAGTTTATGGAATGACATCTGACTCAATAAATAATAAAAAGCTTAATACTTATATTAAGAAAGTAGGTATAGAGGACGGAAGTCTTTCTGAAATATACGTTGTTCTACTCTCTGAAAACGGAGAAGAATTATATGATTTAAAATGGATTGGAAATAATGGACAGGTAGCTGAATGTGAAATGAATACTGAATTTCATTCTATCGAAAATGGTTTGATTGCTAACTATTCCTTTAACTGCTTTGATGGTTATGATGAAACGTTAGATAAAGAGTTTATGGTTGATAAAATAACTATATCCAAAATAATAGTTGAACAAAATTCATTGATTATTAAAAGAGATACACTAACAAAAAAAAATGCGATAAATTAATGATTAGAACAATAAGACAAATATTTTAACAAACCGATTTTCCAGTCGCACAAATCATATTCAAACTCGTTGAACACTTTATGATTAAAAAGAATAAGACCTCTTCTAGTTTTTTAAGTTTTATTACAATTTTAATGACTTTAATAATTGTTAGTTGTTCTAACTGGAGTAATCATGAAAATGAGAGAATTATTACAAAAATTCGTATTTCGAAAGATKTAACAGATACGATTTCAGTTATAAAGGAGAAATTCTCAAACACAGAAAAAATTATATCTTATGAAATAATTTTATACAAAGAAAATCAACCATCACACTCAGAACTAACTACATCTGAATATAACTTTAAGGGTAATTTGATAAAGCAATTAGTTGTTGACTCTTATGATTCAATCGGTATTGTTGTTGATTACATATATGAAAATGACACTCTAAAGAGAAAGATTTACAATTCAAAAAAAGAAAATGAGTTTTCTACTTTCTTTAAATATAAAAATGGAAAACTAATAGAAATTGAAAATTCTGATTCTTTGTATAATTCATATTTATTGTCAAAAGAAACTTTCAAATACACTGATAATAATTCAATTTCCGAAAAGCAAGATTTATATGTTTCAATTAACAAATCAAGTAATGATACGTTATCTTTTGAAAAAACAATCTATAAATTTGATAAAAACGAGTTATTAAAAGAGATGTTAAAGTTAAACTCAGCAAATAGTATTATTAAAAAAGAAAATTATCTGTATGAAAATAATCTTTTGAAGACAAAAATACTTTTTGATCATAAGGGAATTATAAAAGATTCAATTCATTATAAATATGAATTTAACGACAATAAAATATGGATTAAAAGGAATACTTATATCGATAATGTATTAGTTGAAACAACTATAAGAGATTATAAATAGAGTACGACAATGTATAATCGCAATTATGGCGGATCGACTACGTCCGAATCCACTCGAAATTACTAAGGTCTGTGCTTAATCGAAAAATAGTGACTTAAAACTCGTAACTGACAGTTATAAGAAAGCGTTATTACCAATATGAAAAAAACACTAACTATACTATTAATAGTATTTATTTCCATAATCTTTAGTGTGGTTTATGGAATTTCTCACGATTTTGTTACTTCAAAAATTTCACCTGAATTTTATACAAAACTGACTTTTTTCAATTTTGGAATTTTAGACGATTACGCGAGAAAATTTGATGGAAATTGGACTTTTGCTCTTGTATGGGTTGGATTTTTCTCAACTTGGTGGTTTGGTCTTTTAACTGGATTGATTCTTGGAATAGTAGGAATGAAATACGGCGATGGAAAACAGATTCTTAACAAAACAATGAAATCAATCCTAATCGTTATCGGAATTGTAATATTGTTTGGAGTTGTTGGTTATGGAATTGCAGAATTAAATCCATCGGAAATTATTACGAATTATGATTTTCCATTTGAGATTGAACACAAAACGGATTTTAATAAAGTGGTAAAAATCCATAATTACTCATATTTCGGAGGAGTCGTCGGACTGATAATAGGAACGCTCAATCAAATAAAAAACTGGTGGTAACGCCTCATGAAATTTATGATGTGATTTCTTACAACTGTCTATAAATTGCTTGACCAATAAAAGTCATTGCTTTTGCAATGGGCTAGAAGATTATTTCCTCTTCCCAACAGTTTTATTATGAGAGGCTCGAAACAATAATGATCTAACATTTCTACAACGTATTGCATATTAACTAGCATACTTACTAATTCTTTAATTTATATCCGTTTTACTTGTTGTTAATTGTCTGTAAATAAAGGGAGGTAAAACGTGCGTATAACATAAATTTATCTATTTTTGAAAGGAGAGGTACTTTGTATGACCTTTTTTATAAATAGTTTTAATAATACCCCTGTATTGTAGATATAATGGATATACCGTCAAGTTTAAGGTTTCTATTGTGGATATACAGGTGTTACCTGCAATTAGAATAAGACAATAAATGAACCGACACCAATATAAAGGCCTGATAATTGAAGTGCTTGACGAACCGACTTACACATTTGGTTCGGCAGACAATAATTTCAAATACTCAAAGCATAATTTTGGTGAAGGGGCGACAGAATATCCGACATCGAAACATGGGATTAAAATTTATCGAGACGACCAAATTGTTGACAGCTGTATTGTTATCGGTTCGGGCGGTGCGACAGGTATTCATCAAAATTCATCGCTTGTCGACAATGACCGATTAGTAATTTGTTGTTGCGACACAATATTCAGCTATACACTTCCAGACCTTGAATTAAAATGGAAAACTCAAGCTGACCAAGCGACTTGCTTTCAAATTTTCAAACAGCAAAGCGACTACATTATACATGGTGAGCTTCAAGTAACAAAACTTGACAGAGACGGAAATAAGAAATGGGAATTTGGTGGTGCCGACATTTTTGTGTCAATAGACAATGAAGATGAATTCAAAATTGATAGTGACGGGATTTTATTAACGGACTTTGCTAAGACAAAATATAAGATAGACTTTGACGGAAAACTGATTTGGGACACCTTTAAAAAATAAAAAAAGCAGGTAACATTACCTATACGCAATGCCCTTCGGGTCACTGCGCATAGCCATGGCGTTACCCAACATTTGACAAAACATTGAACATAACACTTGAAAATATAAATTGGACTAAAAAAAGCGGAATTCTGATTATCGGAATTTGTTTGAGTACAATGCTTTTAAAGTATTTAGTTCAACCATACAGAGGTACTTGGATTTACCAATATGGTAGTATGATTTCATTGTTTGTTTTCTATGGAGGAGTTTTATGGTCACTGATTAACACAATACTTTTGATTTCAAAACATAGAACGGAATTAATAAATAATCTGATTTGGATTTTTTTAAGCGCAATTCCTTTTCTAGGTCTCGGAATAATGATGACAATTGCAATGACTAAAACAATTGAATAAATGAAAAAACTATTTTGGATTATTACTTTGTTTACTTTTTTGCTTACAACGTCTTGTAAAGAAATTTGGTGTGGAGAAAAGGATTTAGGAAATAGATTTGCATTAGTATCTGATAAACCAATACAAATAATATTTTGCACTACAAACACTACTTGCTGTGACTCAGGATGGACAGGAGTTCCTGGCGGGGTTACTGAATATGGGTTTAACAAAAAATGGATTATTGCTAAAAGGAGTGAAAATGACTATTGGATTATTGACAAAGACTTTGAAATAGACTTAAGTGGATTTGGCGTTCCAGAACGTTATGAATTTTATCAATCTCACATAAAAGGGAATCTGACAAAACTTGAATTTGACAAAATGAAAGACAGATTAAATATTAGAGTTGAATTAAAAAAGCTGAAATAAAAAATGTTGGGTAACACCTCATAAAATTATGCTTACATATATTCTAAATAACGAACTGACAAACATTAAACTAACGATTTGCTTCAACCGAAAAATCTCTGACTTTCTAACCGTACAAATCATACACAAACACGTTATAGCGCCTTAAAAAATGACTTTACTAAAATCACTTATTTATACGATTCTATTGATATTTTTAATTGAAATATTGGGCTTATGGATAGTTATTACGTATGAATTTAATTTAAATTTTTTGACTTTAAACTCAAGATTGATAAATGGATTAATTGAGCTAATTATAATTGGGTTATTTATATATTTTTATAAAAATGGAAAGTTAAGAAAACCAATAAACTACCAAGAAAAATATGTTGTAAGAGGAATTGTTTTAGGGTTGCTTTTTCCATTCTTTCAGATTTTATTGAGTATGATTTACTTTTGGGATATTCCAACAGGAGTGAATTTTCTAGATTTCAAATTTGAAAATTTAAGGAATTTGAATGTAATTGCGTCAATATTATTTTTTCCAATAAGTGAGGAATTATTTTTCCGTAATTTTATTCAAAATGAATTACATAAAAAATATAAACCGATAATTACGATTTTTGCTGTAGCAGTACTATTCGGAATGATACATATAATGATTGGGGCAATTTTCTTTGAATCAGTTAGTCTTAATTATCACCGAGTATATATAGCTTTTTTTGGAGGATTGATTTCAGGAATTCTGTATTATAAATCTAATTCAATAATACCATCAATTATATTTCATATGATTTGGAATCTGATGGCAAATATTATGATTTAAGAGACACGTCAACAATGCACATAAAAGATTACTTGACCAATTAAAATCATTGATTGTCACCTTAAAAGTAAAAAACCCTATAAACTAAATGTTTATAGGGTTTTTAAGTGGTACCTCCAGGAATCGAACCAGGGACACATGGATTTTCAGTCCATTGCTCTACCAACTGAGCTAAGGTACCTAACACTGCCGTTAAGCGGTTGCAAATATAATAGCTTTTTTATTATAAAACCTAGTGTTTTTGAAAAAATGTATTCGTATTTTTGAGAAATATTATACAGTACAATGAATTTAATAATTGACGTTGGGAATACACGAATTAAGGTAGCTGTACTTCAAGGAGATGCCGTTTTAGAGAAGGAGGTTGTACCGCAAAATGTTTTTTTAGAAAAAATTAAAAGTTGGATAAATAAGTATGGATGTAGGCATGCCATCATATCTTCAGTTGGTTTTTTAGATAAAAAAACAGTAGAAGAACTACATTCGTTAGTCTCTTTAGTAGTGCTCACTCATAAATTACATTTTCCGTTTGATAATTTGTATGCCACTCCTCAAACTTTGGGTGTAGATCGTTTGGCTTTGATTGCAGCTGCATCTGAAGTTTATCATGGTAAAAATGTATTAGTGATTGATGCTGGTACATGTGTTACCTATGATTTTATTTCGAGTGCTAACCAGTACATAGGAGGAAGCATTTCTCTTGGGCTTGAAATGCGCTTTAAAGCATTGCATGAATTTACTGCCGGTTTACCACTTATTAAACCATCTTCTAATTCTAATTTAATTGGAAGTAGTACAGAATCGTCTATACAAACGGGAGTTGAAAATGGCTTGATTTTTGAAATTTCGGGTATAATTAGCCAATATGAAGCTAAATTTCAGGAATTAACAGTTGTTTTAACAGGAGGAGACCTAAATTTCTTGTCTAAAAGATTAAAAAATAGCATATTTGCCAATCCTAATTTTTTAATCAGGGGWTTAAACWTAATTTTGACACATAAYAWATCATAATGATCAAAAAAATATTYCTAGTRYTTTTCGTTYTTRYAACGGTAAMTAGYTTCGCRCAAAAAAGCAATGTATCTGCTTATTCCTTTTTTGGAATAGGRGAYGARRGKTCTTYWAARACRGTWGAGCAARTDAGTATGGGAGGTGTWAATRYRGCCTTTTCTGATTTYAATCAYYTMACRTTTTCWAATCCKGCWGGATTRGCATCAYTKMRWTTYACRAATTATKCWTTTGSWATAAAAAAYCAAAAYATGTCYGTWRARAAYGCTWMWGATCGYCARAGTGCATCKGTTTCYAATATTTCTTATTTGGCAGTNGGGAWTNCCTTTAGGTAAAWTAGGAGGRATGKCTTTTGGYYTRATTCCTAAYTCATCKGTWGGKTATTCRTTACARTCTAAWGTATTGGATACGGACGGTACAATTACAGAGGCTACATTGTTCTCAGGAGAAGGGGGTACCAGTAAAGTTTTTTTAGGAGCAGGTTTCAATGTTTTTAAAGGATTAAAACTTGGTATACAAGGAGAATATGTATTTGGTAGAATTGAGAAAACGGTATTGACTCAACTTATTGATGTTAGTAGAGCTACCAAATATGAAGTGATTACAAATGCTTCTGGAGCGAGTTTCAAAATTGGAGCTCAATATAAAACTAAGCTGAACGATAAAATGTATATCAGTGGAGGTTTAGTACTCGCTTTGGAAAACGAAATAGAATCTAAAGGAGATGAGTATTTATATTCTGTGGTGTTATCAACTAGAGAAATACCAAAGGAYACTATTTTAAATCGTGGAATTACCACCATATTTAACAATCCTTTAAAAACAAGTATTGGAGTTGGTGTAGGAGAAAATAACAAATGGTTTGTTGGTGCAGATTATAGTTTTAGAGATAAAGTMTCTTTGTCTGGTGATTTAGAGRAATCCAATTCTAAATTTCAATATACAAAATCTAGCAATATTGCAGTTGGAGGGTTTTATATTCCGAAATTTAATTCTATATCAAGTTACTGGGATAGAGTAACTTATAGAGCAGGTGTTAAAATGGAGAATAATGGGCTAATGTTTAGAGAGTCTGAAGCAGCTAGTTCATTTACAGAAATCGAGGACTTTGGCATGTCTTTTGGTGTAGGTCTACCAATCGGGAATAACTTATCAAATGTAAATCTTGGATTCGAAGTAGGGAAGAGAGGAACTACTGCAGGTAATTTGGTTAAAGAAAATTACTTTAACTTTAATTTGAGTCTTTCCTTAACTGACAAGTGGTTTAAAAAACGAGAAATATTTTAAGAATATAAAATAGAGAATGATGAAAAAAATTACACAAATTGTATTGGGGCTAGTGATCCTACTTTCTGTAAGTACAGTTGTTGGACAGTCACAGGATTGTAATATCAAATACAACTTATTTAAGGGTGATTATAAAGCAAAGAAGTACGATGCTGCTTATGAGAACTGGTTATGGGTTATGGATAACTGTCCTACATTATCAATTAATACGTATAAGTACGGTCTTAAAATAGCGCAACATAAATTAAAAAATGCTGCAGTTGCTGATAAGGAAACATGTAAAGCAATGGTAATGCGTGTGTTTGAGCAAAGAATGGAGCATTATCCAAAAGACTTAGCCAAGACATACGATAATATAGCCACCTTTAAAAAAGATCAAGGAGCTGCTGAAGAGGAAGTTTTTAAATATTTAGAAATGACCTATAAAGCCGATGTAACAAGTATGGGTGTAAAAAATATTTATACCTATTTTGATATTATCTTAAAAAGAAACAAAGATACGAATCCTCAAATTGTTTTCGATTCTTATGATGATATTATGGATGGTCTTGAAAAGAAAAGAAATTCCTACTTCGCAAAAAGAGCACCACTACAAGCTAGAGTAGAAGCTGATGAAGAGTTAGGAGCTAAAGATGCTAAAAAATTAAGAATTTACAATCAGACTGTAAAAAATATTGGAATAGCAGCAACAGGTTTGGATCAAAAATTATCTGCTATTGCTACTTGTGAGCGTTTAATTCCTTTGTATCAAAGAGATATTGAAGAAAATATTAATAATGGTCAATGGTTGAAAAGAGCGGTGTCTCGTATGTATAATAAGGG
The DNA here is from genome assembly GCA_002401385.1 of Flavobacteriaceae bacterium. Lineage (GTDB taxonomy): Bacteria > Bacteroidota > Bacteroidia > Flavobacteriales > Flavobacteriaceae. The sequence goes on from NVSY01000010.1 coordinate 69,721, forward strand.
ATGTAAAGAAGATCCATTTTACGAAACATTGGTAGAGGCCTATGTAGCTGCTGCCCCATCACCAGGTTCTTCTGTGTTTTACGCGAGTATTTTATTGARAAAAGGGAATACTTCCAAAGCAATGGAATACTACAAACAAGCWGTGGAKCAMGARACRRATYCRTTTAAGAAAGCGAAGTATTTGTACACAATTGCGCAGTCTATGAGAGACAAAGGGCAATATGGTCAAGCAAGAACATATGCGAACAGAGCTTTGGGTGAGAATCCAAGTTTGGGGAAAGCCTATTTGCTAATCGCAGGTATGTATGCAAAAAGTGCTAATAGCTGTGGAAACGATGAGTTTGAAAAAAGAATGGTATATGTGGCTGCATTAAACAAAGCAAGAAGAGCAAAAGCAGTGGATCCTAGTATTTCTTCTATGGCGAATCGTCATATAAAAAGTTATGCTTCGCAAGTGCCAACAACAAAATTGATTTTCCAATTAGGAAAAAAATCAGGAGCAAGTCATAGAGTTGGATGTTGGATTGGTGAAACAGTTCGCATACCATAATTAGAATCAAAAAAAATAATATATTTGTTGTATGACAATAAACGTTATGCATATCTTAAAGAGTATTGCTGCCCTATTTATGGTGGCAATACTTTTTTCGTGTAAGAACAATGCCAAAGAAGTCCAGGATTTCTTGGCAGATCAAAACCTTCCCATAGGAATTACGGAGAAAGTACATTTAGTACATACAGATTCTGCGAGGGTTACAATGAAGATGTATTCATTATTAATGCATGATTTTAGCAATAGGAAAGCGCATCCTTATTTTGAATTTCCAAAGGGAATTAAGATTACTACACTGGAAAAAAATGGAGACTCTGTTACTATTTCAGGGGAGTATGCTTTGCGATATATTAAAACTAAGGTGTCGGAAATAAAAGACCATGTAGTGATTCGAAATTACGCCCAGAAATTGAAATTAGAGACCTCCCAATTGTATTGGGACGAGAATACTAATTACTTTTTTACAGATGAAGAGTTTACATTTTACATTAAATTGGATACCTTTAAAGGAGTTGGATTTGAGTCTAAAGACGATCTGAGCGAATGGAGGGTTAAGAGATTAAGAGGAAACGCAACTATTGAAAAAGAATAAAATATGAAAATTATACGTAGAATTTTTGAGTATGCTTATTTGTTAATTGCTTTGGTGCTGTTTGAAGGGGTATATGCTACTTGGAATGAAGATCGAAATAATGCATATATGTTACTTGCCTTTGCTTTTGCTGCAATAGGAATGTATGTGTTTAAAAAGATAATGAGAAATAGAGCTAGTAAATAAAGTATAGTATGGAGTTTCAAATTGTGATTATTCTTTTGTCGGTGTTGTTTTCAGCCTTTTTTTCGGGGATGGAGATTGCTTTTGTATCTGCAAATAAATTGCAAATTGAAATTGAAAAGAAAAACGTAGGTGTTATCGCATCTATATTGAAAAAATTAACACGTAAGTCTTCTAAATTTATTACCACTATGCTGGTGGGGAATAACATCGCCTTAGTGATTTATAGTTTTTTTATGGGGCGATTTATCGTTAGTTTCGACTTTTTTGCTCAGTTTAATGGCTTTACTGTTTTGCTGATGCAAACATTAATTTCTACGCTTGTAATACTGGTGACTGCTGAGTTTTTACCTAAGGCCATTTTTAGAGTCTACGCAAATGAAACCTTAAAAATTTTTGCAATACCAGCGTATTTTTTTTATATCCTGTTTTTTTACATTTCTGATTTTATCACCTTGATTTCTGATTTTATCTTAAAAATATTTTTTAAGACCAATCCAGAGGATGGTCAGGTTGTGTTTAGTAAAGCAGAATTGGGTAATTATATCAATGAGCAATTAGAAAATTCAAGTAAGCATAGTGATGTAGATAGTGAAATTCAAATTTTTCAAAATGCCTTGGAATTTCACAATGTAAAAGCCCGTGAAATTATGATACCGCGAACGGAAATAGTAGCGGTTGATAGCTCAGAATCCTTGATAAATCTAAAAAATCTATTTATAGCCACAGGCTATTCTAAAATTTTGGTTTATAAAGCGTCATTAGATGATATCATAGGTTATGTACATGCATTTGAGTTGTTTAAAAACCCTAAAAATATGCGCTCTATTTTACTTCCTGTAGAGTTTATTCCTGAAAGCATGTTTATAAGTGATGTGCTAAATCTACTGACCATGCGAAAAAAGAGTATGGCAGTGGTATTGGACGAATATGGTGGTACCTCAGGAATTGTGACAGTAGAGGATATTGTAGAAGAATTATTTGGGGAGATCGAAGACGAACACGATACCATAGCACTAAGAGAAGAGGTACTCAATAGTAGAGAATATAATTTRTCTGCCCGTTTAGAAATCGATTATTTRAATGAYACCTACGATTTAAAATTCCCAGAAAATGATGCGTATGAAACGTTGAGCGGTTTTATCGTATACCATAACGAAGACATTCCATCCATTGGAGAAAAGGTAAAAATAGACTCATTTCACTTTGAAATGCTTCAAGTAGATTCCTCAAAAATAATTGAAGTTTACCTAAAGGTGTTGGATAGAAAAGAGTAAAAWTTAATTTGAAGTTGTTTTTTACTCATTTTTCAATTAATTATAGGGCTTTCACTTTTATTTATCGTAAGTAAATTGTATTTTCGCACACTAAATTTAATAGAACATACAATGGCAATACTATCAAAAATTAGAGATCGATCAATGTTTTTAATCATCATTATTGGTTTGGCTCTATTTTCATTCGTACTAGACCCTAGTGCAATTCAGAGTTTCTTTAGCTCAGGAAAGGTTAATTCAATTGGTGAAATTAATGGAGAATCTATTGATAGAGAGGAATTCGGACGTGCTGTAGAGTCATATAAAAGCAGAGCTGGACGTAATGTATCTCAAATGCAAGCTGTAAATGCTGTGTGGAACAACATGGTAAGTGAAGGTGTTTTTAAAACGCAATTAGAAGAAGCAGGTATTGTTATTGGAGAAAAAGACCTTTGGGATGCTATGATGGCTTTGCCATCAGTACAAGGTTCTCCTTTGTTTAAAAACGAAATTGGTTTGTTCGATGAAGAGAAATTGAAAGAATATGTAGCTACTTTAAGAGATGATGCAAAAACTGGAGATAAAACTGCTTGGAACAATTGGTTGGCTACAGAAAAAAGCATTCAACAAAACCTAGAGCGTAAGGCTTATACTTCTTTGGTGAAAGTTGGTTTGGGAGCTTCATTAAAATCTGGAGAACGAGACTATTTTAACAACAATACAACGGTAAATGCAAGTTTTGTATATGTTCCTTATACTTCAGTAAGCGATAGCTTAGTAAGTGTTTCAAATAGCGATATTGCATCGTATATTAAAGAAAACAAAAAGAAATACAACGTAGATGCTTCTCGAAATTTGAACTTTGTGAAATTTGATATCATTGCTTCCAAAAACGATGAAGATGCTATAAAAGCAACATTGTCTGTAATGGTGAACGATAGAGAAGAGTATAGTGCTGCAGCAAAAGGAAAAGTGAATATTCCTGGATTTAAAAACGCTACAGATGACAAAGCTTTTGTTGAAGATAGTAAATCTGATTTATCTTATGATGGAACTTTCCGTTTTCAAAATGAATTACCAAGTGTAATTTCAAACGAGGTTTTTGAAGCTGAAACAGGTGCAGTAGTTGGTCCGTTTAAACACAATGGCTATTTTAAATTGTCAAAAGTATCAGAGGTTATCATGATTCCAGACTCTGTAAAAGCAAGCCATATTTTGATTTCATTTGCAGGTGCTGCAAGTTCATCAAGTTTGGTGTCTGAAGCTGATGCTAAAAAAACAGTCGACAGTTTATTGAAAGTTGTAAAAGGAAACAAAGCTAAATTCACCGAAATTGCAAAAACACTCTCTTCTGATTTGGGAAGTGGTGCTAAAGGTGGTGATTTGGATTGGTTCACATATAGTACTATGACTCCTAAGTTTAGAGACTTCTGTTTCGAAAATAAAACAAACGATATTGATGTAGTGAAAACCGTGTTCGGTTTCCATATCATYAGAATTGATGCTCAGAATGAAAAGAAAAAAGCAGTAAAATTAGCTACAGTTGCTAAATTAATTGAAGCTTCTGAAGAAACGGAAAACATAATTTTTGAAAAAGCAGAAACGTTGGCTTCTCAATTAGCAGAAGGAAAAAACATCAACGATTTAGCGAAAGAAAGCGGTTACAATGTACAAATGGCTGTTGGATTAAAAGTGTTAGGTGAAAATGTAACAAGTTTAGGATCTCAACGTCAAATGGTTTCTTGGGCTTTTGATACCAATAGATTGTTAAATGATTCCAATCGTTTTGATGTAGATGTGAATGGAAAAATGGCCTATGCTGTTGTGAGCCTTACAGGGATCACTAAAAAAGGATTGGCGCCAGTTGCAGCTGTTATAAACGAAATTAGACCGATTTTAATGAATCGTAAAAAAGCTGCAATTCTTTTGAAAAGAATGAATGGCGAGACATTGAGTGAAATTGCTAAAGAAAATAATACCGCAGTTAGAAATGCTACCGCTGTTACAATTGTAAGTCCAACTTTAGTTGGGGTAGGTAACGAGCCAGCAATTGTTGGAGCAATGTCTACATTGGAATTGAATAAAGTAGAAAAAGGATTGGTAGGGAATAAAGGAGTGTTTGCTGTAGAAGTTACAAAACGCGAATTACCTGCAACTTTGGAAAACTATGGTACGTTCAGAAATACATTGGTAAACAAGGTTCAAAATAGAACTGGACAACTATATAATGTATTAAAAGAAGCTTCTCAAATAGAAGATTACAGAGGGCAAATCTATTAAGCTATYTGACCTTAATAATTTAAAAAAAAGCGAGCGAATGCTCGCTTTTTTTTATGGCTTGTTTTAAAAAGCAATGTAGTGCTTTAGACTTTCTTTTTAAAGTGTATTTAAAGTCTTCTTTTTATTTGTACATCAATTATGTAAGTGTAGTCTTTAAAACTTGATAGTGCCGTTTATTATTGAGTTTATAGTATAAAAAAAGCCCTCACAATTGTGAAGGCTTTTTTTATAACTTAAATTTTTATTATCCGTTCATAGACATTAAAAATTCCTCATTTGAATTGGAATATTTAATTTTGTCTTGTATAAACTCCATAGCTTCTATCGGATTCATATCTGCGAGGTATTTACGAAGTACCCATAATCGCTGCACTGTTTTGGCATCGAATAATAAGTCGTCTCTACGTGTACTAGATCTCACAAGGTCAACAGCWGGGAATATACGTCTGTTAGAAATATTTCTATCCAATTGTAGTTCCATGTTACCRGTACCTTTAAACTCTTCAAAAATCACTTCATCCATTTTAGAACCAGTGTCTGTAAGAGCTGTAGCTATAATAGTAAGTGATCCTCCATTTTCAATATTACGTGCCGCACCAAAGAACCTTTTAGGTTTGTGCAATGCATTGGCATCAATACCTCCAGATAATATTTTTCCAGATGCAGGTGCAACAGTATTGTAGGCACGTGCTAATCGGGTAATAGAATCTAATAGGATTACTACATCATGTCCACATTCTACCAGTCTTTTTGCTTTTTCTAAAACAATATTGGCAACACGTACATGTTTGTCTGCAGGCTCATCAAAAGTAGAAGCTACAACTTCTCCTTTAACACTTCGTTGCATATCTGTAACCTCCTCTGGACGTTCATCAATTAATAATATAATTTGATATACCTCTGGATGGTTTGCTGCAATAGCATTGGCAATATCTTTAAGTAAAATTGTCTTCCCTGTTTTTGGTTGAGAAACAATCATACCACGTTGTCCTTTTCCTATAGGAGAGAACAAATCTATAATTCTAGTAGATAAAGTACTTCCTGCTCTAGATAAATTAAATTTTTCTTCAGGGAATAACGGTGTCAAATGCTCAAAAGATACTCTGTCTCTTACAACATGTGGACTTAATCCGTTAATTTTTGAAACTCTAATTAAAGGGAAGTATTTTTCACCATCTTTTGGAGGGCGTACAATTCCTTTTACTGTATCTCCAGTTTTAAGTCCAAATAATTTTATTTGAGATTGAGATAAGTAAATATCGTCTGGAGATGATAAGTAATTATAATCTGAAGATCTTAAGAAACCGTATCCATCAGGCATCATTTCTAAAACACCTTCGCTTTCTATGATACCATCAAATTCGTAATCTGGCTCTCTAAATTTATTACCAGGTTTTTTGGGCTGGTTTTTTGGAGCGTTAGGATTTGGACGATTTTTATTTTGTTGTGGATGGTGAGGTTTGTTTTGTTGTACAGTTTTCTCCTCAGTTTTTTCCTTTTTGACTAATGGCTCTTTTTGAGAGTCCACTTTTTCCGTGTCTTTAGAAGGTGTTGCTTCAGGCTCTTTTTTAGCTACTGGTTGCGCTTCCTTTTTTTCCGTGTCTTTAGAAGGTGTTGCTACAGGCTCTTTTTTAGCTACTGATTGCGCTTCCTTTTTTTGCTCTTTTTCAGGGCTTTCCTCACGTTTTTTTTCTTTTGGAACCTGTTTTCTCTCTTCTTTCTTTATAGGAATGGCCTCAGATTCTACTGGTAGATTTTCTTTTGGCTCTTCTTTAGAAGGAGATGCAGCGGGTTTCTTGTTAGTAGGATTTTTAACAATTCGCTTGCGTTTTGGCTTAGGTTTAGCCTCGGGGGTTTCAGTTTTTGGATTGGATGCTTGCACATCTAAGATTAAGTAAACTAAATCAAGTTTTTTAAGTTGTTTATATTTACTTGCTCCAATAGATTTGGCAATTTCCTGTAACTGTACAAGGGTCTTTTCCTTGAGTTGTGAAATTTCAAACATTTAAATTTTATTGAATATTATGTTAATTGACAATGCTTTAGTAAAAAGTATTGTGTGAATTAAAATTTGTGGATCTTGTTTATTTGTAGTTCTAGTTGTAAAAATTAACTAGCTGTGACAAATATAATGAATTATTTTTAAAATGATTGTTTATTTGTTAAATAATAAAATGTAACTTTGTATTCGTTTAAAAAATACGAATGATTCAAAGAATACAATCACTATATTTGTTAGTAGCTGCCATAATTTCTGGCGGCATTATTAATAGTGTTTTTTTATGGAGTGACAGTCAGGAAGTTCCGTTTACATTAATGGATGCCTTACAGTCTGAAGGGATGATATTGAAATCGATTCCATTGTTGTTTTACAGCTCCGCATTTCTTTCTTTTGTGTCTATTTTTATGTTTAAAAGTAGAACTAGGCAATTGGGATTAGGAAGAATTAATATTTTGATAAATTTTATTTTATTAGGCGTTTTAGTATATCACTCTCTAAATATATCTGGAGAAACATTAGTTTCTGAGAAAGGTATTGGGTTGTTTTTTCCTGTATTAGCAGTAGTTTGTCTGGTTTTGGCAAACAATGCGATTAAAAAGGATGAGGAACTCGTAAAATCTGTAGATAGATTGCGTTAACACCTAACATCTTAGTGTATATAGTGCGATAATCCATCTGTCCTGTGACAGATGGANTTTTTTATATCACGGAAAACCGTGAGTACTGAATTTCATGGTATTTAGGGATTTTATGAAGAACTTAAAATTGTATCTTTGAACTGGGAAAATAATGGAAAAGGTAAACATTCATATAGCAGATGATCATAAGATTATGATCGATGGTATCAAGGCTGTTCTTAAAACAGAYTCTTCAATCCATGTGATTGGAGAGTCTTTGAATGGTGTTCAAGTAATTAATTGGTATAAATCAAATTCTTCTGATGTGTTAATTTTAGACATCAATATGCCAGAACTTGACGGTTTGGATGTTTTAAGAGTTTTAAAAGAAAATCCTGCAAAACCAAAAATAATAGTGCTTTCTAGTTATGATGATATTAAGCTCATTAAAGAAGTACTTAAAATGGGAGCAAGTGGTTTTTTAGCTAAAAACTGTGCAGGAGAAAATATTATCGAAGCTATAAAAACAGTRTTTTCTGGAGAGCAGTATTTTAGTAATGGTGTTAAAACACGCATTCTTTCTGATTTTTCTGGTGTTGCTTCAGGTATACAAACCGTTCCTGAAGGTGTTTTTCACAATGACTTGACCAARAGAGAAATTGATGTTTTAAAACTTATTACTAAAGAAAAAAATTCCAAAAGTATTGCCGAAGCACTTAGCATTAGCATAAATACTGTAGAAACTCACCGTAAAAACTTAATTAAAAAATTAAATGTAAAAAATGTTGTTGGTTTGGCATTATATGCTGTCAAAAACAATATAGTTTAAATTTAATTCYCTTATTTTTACTCAAGCCTATTATTTAATTCTTATATATTTTTCCTATGTGCTTGTTTGAGAAGATAATTCTGTGTGTTTTATGTTTTATTACGCTGGATTCCCATGCAGGGAATTTCAAATCCTACTTGGAACCGGATGTACTTTCTCGGGGAAATAGTTTGTTCAATAATTTGTTAACAYTTGAAGAAAACACAACATTTACTGAAATTGAAAAATTGATTGCAGAAGGACGGATGACTGATGGGGTCGCGTTATTGCTGGAGTATATTGAGGAACAAGAAAATTTAAAGAATAAAAAAGAAATTGTCAAGGCCTATAGTTTTATGGCTGATATTTTAAAAAATAACGGAGATTATAAACAGTCCTTAACTTATTATTATAAAGTAGATAAGTATATACAGAACGATTCAATACTACTAAGTGCTAATTGTTTTCGTAAAGGAGGTAATTTTCAAAAATTAAGTGAATTAGACAGTGCGATGCATCATTATAAAATGGCACTTTTGTACACGTCAAATTTCCCTGAATTACAAGAAGAAAAAGCAAAGATAAACAGTAATTTATCAGGGATTTACTACCTGAAAAGAGATTTTGATAAAGCCCTTGAAGTTGCACAATTAGCGGATAGTATCCAAGCTGGTTTAGGAAACTCTGTTATACGGGCAGGTGTTCTTAATAGTATAGGTGCAATTTATTATATGAAAGGAGACTATAAAAAATCTTTAAAATCATATAAAAAAGTGTTGGAATTGTCTCAATTAGGAAATACCGATGTGCATCGTAGAACGCGTAGTCTTTCCTATATTAATTTAGCCTATGCATATAGTGGTTTGGGAGATTTTGAAGAGGCATTTTATCATCAAGATATGTATTTTACACTAAATGATAGCTTGCAGAGTGAACTCAAGTACAAAGAAATAAACGAGATTCAAGCAAAATATGCATTGGTAAAAAAAACAACAGAAATAAATGATGCGAATTTAAAAATTAAAAAAGTGCAGTTTATGTCTTATGGCCTTGGCTTAATATTGTTTCTTATAGTGACAGGGGTTTGGTTTTTGATTAAATTTAACAAACTGAACAGGAAAAATATGCGGTTAGAATTTAGTCAGCAGCAGTTATTGAATGAAAATAAATTTAAAAAACTGGAAGGTTTAATGCAGTTAAGAAGTATCAATGCTGCATTGGATGGTCGTCTAGAGGAGCGTAAAAAAATTGCTTCTATTTTACATGACAATGTGAGTGCATTATTGTCTTCTGCGAATTTACATTTACATGCGAGTAAAGCATTATTGAAATGTGATGTACCCGAAGAAATAAATAAATCACAAGAAATTATATCAGAGGCAGCTGCAAAAATTAGAGACCTCTCTCATACATTAATTTCGTCAGTTTTATTGAAATTTGGACTGGGGTATGCCGTTCAAGATTTATGTGAAAAATCATCGAATAGCCAACTTAATATAATTTGTGATTGTATTGATGTAAAGCGGTATAATCAAAATTTTGAAATTAAGTTACATAATATTGTGAACGAATTGGTGAATAATATTCTAAAACACAGTAAAGCGGACGAGGCATCTGTAGTAATTGAAGATAAAGCTTCAAAGCTTCATCTTGTAATTAAAGATAACGGGATTGGTTTTGAAATGGATAAAGTGTTGCAAAAAGATGGGCTAGGTTTGTCTCAGGTGAATTATAGAGTTTTAAATATGGGGGGCGTGTTTATTGTTAAATCGAAGCCAGGGGAAGGATCGGAAATATTTGTTTCAGTACCTATTAAATCTTAGTTTCTTTGTTCCATTTCAATAATTTCTAAATCGTAAATTCGAGATTTATCTATTTTAAAACGTATCATAGTGCGTACTTTGTGAAAACCGTGTTTTCCGGCAGCTCCCGGGTTTAGATGTAATATATTTAGTTTTTTGTCAAACATCACTTTTAAAATATGAGAATGTCCACTGATAAAGATATTCGGTTTTTCTAAAGATAGTTTTTGTTTGATTCGCTTGTCGTATCTATTGGGGTAACCTCCTATGTGAGTCATCCATACCTGTGTATTTTCAATCTTAAATTTCTCGTCTAAAGGGAATTCTTTACGAATATTATGATCATCAATATTTCCATATACGGCTCTTAAAACACCGTGGTCTTTTATGGTATCCGTAACATTGATGTTTCCAATGTCTCCCGCATGCCATATTTCATCGGCCTGTTTTACATGTTTTAGAATCTGTTCATCCAAATATCCATGAGTGTCAGATAAAAGCAATATTTTTTTCATTGAGTTGTGAGCGAATTAAGTCTTATTAAAATACCGAAAAGCTGTATCTTTGTGAATTCAAAAATACACGATTCAATTGAGATATTTTTTAGAATTAAGCTATAATGGTAAAAATTATCATGGATGGCAAATACAACCCAACGATATTTCGGTGCAACAAGTGGTGCAAGAATCTTTGTCTACTGTTTTGAGAGCTCCTATAGAGATAGTTGCAGCTGGAAGAACAGATGCCGGAGTGCATGCCTCTCAAATATTTGTACATATGGACCTGGATAATGAATTGGACGAAAATGATATGTTGTATAAACTGAACAGCTTATTTCCTTCAGATATCGCAGTTAGAAAGATAATACGTGTAAAAGAGGATGCACATGCTAGATTCAATGCTACCTTTAGAAGTTATGAATACAAGATTAGTTTAGAAAAAAATCCGTTTACGATGGACTATTCTTGGCAAGTAACAAATAAGCAGTTTGATATAGAAAAAATGAATCAGGCCGCCTCACTATTATTGAATTATGAAAACTTTAAATGTTTTTCTCGGTCTAAAACAGATGTAAAAACGTATAATTGCGATATCACTAGAGCCGAATGGAAGAGAAAAGACAACGAACTTGTGTTTTATATTTCTGCAGATCGGTTTTTACGAAACATGGTAAGAGCTATTGTAGGGACTTTACTTGAAATTGGAAATGGAAAAATGACCATAGACCAATTTAAAGATGTGATACAAAGTAGGGATAGGCGCAATGCTGGTCCTTCGGTACCTGCTTGTGGTTTGTTTTTGACTCAAGTAGGATATCCTTTAGCAATCTATGATTATGAATAAGAAAAATACAGGAAACGCATTTGATGCTGGAGTTTTTATGCGATTGATGAAATTTGCCCAGAAATACAGTTGGCAATTTTATTTGTCGGTTTTTGCTGCAATTTTATTATCGGTGTTTGCTGCTGCAAGACCCTATTTATTAAAGGAAATAGTGGATGTCCATATGTTAGCAAATAAAGATGCTGAGGGCCTACTTTTTTATTCCTTATTAGTAGTTGCTGTTCTTTTTGTAGAAGTGATTTTACAGTTTATATTTATACACTCTGCAAATTGGTTGGGGCAACATATCATAAGTGATATCAGAACAGTTTTATTTAAACACATGCTCAATTTTAAGATGACTTATTTTGATAATTCATCGGTAGGGAAATTGGTGACAAGGGTGGTTTCTGATACGGAGACGATTGCTCAGTTTTTTAGCCAAGGTTTGTTTATGATCGTAAGCGATGTCTTAAAAATGTTATTTATAGCCGTATTAATGTTGTATATGAATTGGCAGTTGGCCTTAATCGCTTTTTTGGTGTTGCCAATATTACTGTATGCGACTCGTGTTTTTCAAATTGCCATCAAAGGAGCCTTTCAAGATGTGAGAAAACAAGTCGCCGAACTCAATGGTTTTGTGCAAGAACGTGTGTCTGGAATGCGAATTGTTCAGTTGTTTAATAGAGAACAAATAGAGCAAAAAAAGTTCATTCAAATAAATGAAAGACATAAAGATGCACAAATAAGAACKGTTTGGTATTATTCTATATTTTTCCCTATTGCGGAGATTTTATCTTCCATAGCTGTAGGTTTGTTAGTTTGGTATGGAGGCGTGCAAGTGGCAGCAGGTGAAAATGTTTCTGTAGGGGATGTTATTTCTTTTATTATGATGGCGCAGATGTTGTTTAGGCCCCTTCGTCAAATAGCGGATAAATTTAATACGCTACAAATGGGAATGGTTGCTGGAAATAGAGTTTTTGAAGTACTGGATACAGAAAGTCAGATAGAAAAAGAAGGGCAAGTAAGGGCTCAGAATTTTAAAGGTGTTATTGAGTTTGATAAAGTGCGGTTTAGTTATGTGAAAGACCAGGAAGTACTCAAAGGTATCAGTTTTAAAGTAAAGGCTGGTGAAACAGTAGCTATAGTAGGTGCTACAGGAGCTGGGAAATCTACAATTATCAATTTGGTAAACCGTTTTTATGAAATTCAACAGGGAGTAATTTCTGTGGATGGAGTGGATGTAAAAGAGTATATTTTGCCAACTTTGAGAAATGAAATAGCTGTAGTGTTACAAGATGTATTCTTATTCTCGGATTCTATTTATAATAACATCGTTTTAAACAATACGAAGGTTTCTCTAGAAGAAGTGATTGTAGCAGCTAAATTGATTGGTGTGCATGAATTTATAATGAGTTTRCCAGGAGGTTATTCATATAATGTTAGAGAACGAGGGGTGATGTTGTCCTCTGGTCAGCGCCAATTAATTTCATTCTTGAGAGCTTATGTCAGTAAGCCTAGTATTTTAATTTTAGATGAAGCAACATCCTCTATCGATTCATATTCAGAGCAATTAATTCAAAAAGCTACTGAAACGATTACTCAAAATCAGACCTCAATTATTATTGCTCATAGGTTGACTACTGTAAAAAATGCAGATAGGATTATAGTGATGGATCACGGTGAAATTATGGAAATGGGATCTCATAAAGAACTGTTAGAAAAAGAAGGGTTCTATAAAAATTTATACGATATGCAATTTGCTTCAAGCGAAATGGCTTAGAAACAAATTACAAAAAGTACCGTAGACTAAGTCTTATTTAGTTTGAGGGCTTTTAARAGCCAAACACATAAAAATGCGCCTATAATAGATAGGACTCCCATCAATATCCAGTTGCTGTTATACCCATAAGTATCAATCATTTCCATTCCTATCTTTGCACTAAAGATATGAGCTAACGAAAACGACATTGCATATAATGCCATGTACTGTCCTTCTTTCCCTTTGATAGCTCTATTCATAGCAAAAGTATTTGTAAACGGAAAAGCAAACATTTCTGCAATGGTAATTAAGATCATACTAACAATCAATATTCCGATCCAAGAGATGGGAAGTACAAAAAAGCTGATTGAAAATAATACCATACTGAACATGATGATTTTTRTTTTGTTCCAAAACGMCTTTTCTATATAGTGGATGGCTGGCATCTCTAAAAYAAAAATTATCAATCCGTTTAAGGACATTAATAATCCTATTTCTACTTCTGTCAGCCCATGTACTTCCTTGTAAAAAAGAGGCATGGTTGTAAATAATTGTAGAAACACAAAGCCCATTAGGAACATAATGGCTAAAAATATCCAATAAGGTTTATCCTTATATATGGAATTGATTTTGTTTTTTTGAAACGCTTCTTTTGTCGTTTCTTTGATTTCTGGCGTATGAATCTTTTTTTCTTTTAAAACAGTTTTGAATACTAAAATTGCCGAAATACACGTAAGTCCATCTATCCAAAACAACCCACTATAGCTTAAAAGGGAAATGATGATTCCTCCTAAGAACGGACCAAAAGAAAAGCCGAGATTAATGGCAAGTCTCACTAATGTTAGTGACCTAGTTTGATTTTCAGGTTTGCTGTAAGCCTTTAAAGAAACATACATAGCAGGTCTAAACGTATCGGCAATTGTCATTGTAATAAATATTCCAACACCAAATTCAATAAAGGTACTTGCAAATTGTAAACCTATAAAACATAGCCCAGTTAATAGTAAGCTCCAAACCATAACTTTGTAGAAGCCAAGTTTGTCTGTGAGTTTGCCTCCTAGCCATGAGCCTGCTAGAGATCCTAGTCCGAAAATACTCATCACCCAACCTACATTACTTAAAGAAAATTTTAAATAATCTGTTAAGTAAAGAGATAAGAATGGTAATACCATGGTACCAGCCCTATTGATAAATGTTATAAGTGCAAGCCACCAAATATCGCTTGATAGCCCTGAAAATGATTCTTTGTAGTTTGTTAGTAGTTTTTTTACCATGTTGTAAAAATAAAAAACCCGGCGATGAGCCGGGTTTAAATTGTATTGAAATAATTTATATAAGTATTATTAATTCACATCAATTGCCCCGGGGTTTCAGTGAAACCACATATGTAGACTTTTTAATTTGTGAATAATAATTGTACATTTTTGTATTTATTTGAAAAGCAAAACTACAGTATTTTTTTAATTTCATCGTGATTTTATTTATTATATTTGAATGCTGTGTTTTTAGKRRGTATTTACTACCACCTTTTTGTAGGTTGTAAGGGGARTATGAAAAATAAAAAAATGGAAYAAAATAGACTTTTAAAATGCATGTTTATGCTTWTTTTATGWGAATCCTGTGGTTCTGAGTACACGATTAAACTATTTTTAAAACAGTMMSMATYATCAAAYCGAAGAGTTCCAATATATAAATAGTAATTAAAACTAACTTRAATTTAAAATATACCAATCAAAATGAACAAAWTAATATTTCTATTTCTACTCCTAAGCTGTGTAAGTTGTAATGCTCAAAAGGAGGATTTTATAAAGGAAGTACAACAGTTTCAATATGAGCTAAATGTACACTATTCAGACAAGGAAGAGTCGCCGTTAACCACAGAGGATTTAGAGCGTTTTAAGAGCTTGGATTTCTTTGATGCGAACCCTAAATTTAAAGTGATTGCTGATTTTAAAGAAACTCCAAATACACCTGTTTTTGAAATGGCTACTACTACAGACCGCAAACCATTATATCGGAAATATGGCGTGGTAACTTTTGAACTAAATGGTAAAAAGTTACAATTAAGTGTGTATCAAAACCAACAATTTATGAGTTCGGTTGAATATGGGAACTCGTTGTTCTTGCCGTATACAGACTTGACAAACAGTGTTTCTAGTTATGGAGGTGGACGTTATATCGATGTTGAAATACCTCCTGTGGGGGCTACAAGTATTGAGATTGATTTTAATAAATCATACAATCCGTATTGTGCATACAATGTAAAATATTCGTGTCCTATTGTTCCTTCAGAAAATAATTTAGAGGTGAAGATTGAAGCGGGTGTAAAGCGCTTCAAAGAGCATTAGTAGCTCGTTTTTTTTTGTGTGATTCTCAATGTTTTCTGTCACTTATTGGGATTGTGTTAATTCTGTGTATAAAAGATTTTTTCGATGCCTTTTTTTATACTTGATAAGTGTTTTTAACGTTTAAAATTCAATGGCAATTAAGCCGTGTATAACCAGTTAAAGAAGATAGATTGTGAAAAATTATTTTGAAAAACAGTTTGAGTTACGCTATTTCGAAATGAATGAGTTTGGAGAGGCTTCTCCTACAACAATGTTGATGTTATTAGAAGAAACAGCAGCTGATCATTGTCATTCAATTAATTATAGTTTGTACGATTTGGTAGCTCAAAACGTCGGTTGGGTGTTGCTTTCTGGAGTGATGCAAATGGAACGCTATCCAAAGTACAAAGAAAAAATTACGATTAAAACGTGGCTATCTTCCTATTCAATGATTAAAGGTTTTCGMGAAAATATTATCTATGATGAGCAAGGAGAAATAATTGGAAGATCTAGAGGGTTGTGGGTGTTTTTTGATATTGCAAAACGCAGGCCTATTCAAATATTTGATGCCATAAAAGAAGGTTGGTCTAGTGACAGTACCCTGAGTATTGACCATAATATTTCTAAAAAAATAGAAGTATTGGATGTGGCTACTTTTTCTAAAAAATTTAAAGTGAATCGTTTTGATACCGATATGAACGAGCATGTAAATAATATTCGATATTTACAATGGTTGATGGAATCGTTGCCTAAAGATATTGTAGATAATTATTGTTTGATAAAGATTGATGGTCGTTTTATAACGGAGGCATTATTTGATGATACCATTATTTCATTGACAAAAGGAGATGTAGAACATTCGTTTATTCATAGTATAAAAATTCAAGGGAGTAATAAAGTGTGTGCTACAGCTCAAACATTTTGGAGAAAAAGAGGATAGAATATCATTTTTTTACATAAAAAAAGCCCCATTACAAGATACTGTAACGGGGCTTTTTATTAGTTGCTTATACTTTATAAAGATACTATAAAGACAAAATAAGCATCACTAGTATCTGGGTTGAAAATAATACTAGCAGTTGTATTCATGGAGAATTTGGGGGTTATTGTAACTTGTTTGCTGGCTGATAGTCCAAAATTCATAACTTTAAATTCTTGATCTGTGGTGTATTGTTCGTTTCCTGCACCTGCAAAAACATTCAAGTCTATATTTTTAATTTTGAAAGGAAGTCCTATTTCTGTATAAACGGAATTCTGGTCATCATTGTAAATATTTGCTCCAGCTTTTACTGTTAAGGGAAATTTATCCGTATTGTTATAGCCAATCATAATTTCTCCGATATGAGTTTTCATTTGGAAATAGTTATCTGTCATACCATCAACTGGAAAAGAATAATCGGTAAAATCAATACTGAAATCTCCCAAGGCATAACTTGCATAGATGTCAAATTCTTGACCTACAACTTGCCCTCCAGTTTCATAAGAAGCCCATGCTCCTAGAGTTAGGTTTTTATAGGAAAATTCTAAGTAAGGTTGAATGGCGGGTGAATCGGAAAATTCAAGCCCTCTCCAAACATATCTACTGGCTAAATCGGCTCCAAAATCAACATTAACTTTAGCAGATTCYTGAGCAAAACTACTGTTGAACATTAGAATGATAAGTAAAAGAGATACATAGTATTTGTTAGTTTTCATAATTTAGGTATTTGTTGTAAAATTTGATAAGTGATATCAGAATTGAGCGACCCTTTTTGGTAGGTCGCTAGTTCTGAATACTGTTGTTTTTTATTTAAGGGGGATTAATGTTGATTCAAACGAAAGTCTGGATAAGCGTCCATTCCGTGCTCATGAATGTCCAATCCTTCCAATTCTTCTTGTTTAGAAACACGTAGTCCTATGGTTTTCTTTATGATAAATAATATGAGAAATGCGGTACTTAAGCAGAATGCGCCAACAGCTACTATTCCGATAGCTTGGTAACCTAATTGTTCCCAACTCGCCATTTTTCCGAAGATTCCAACAGCTAAGGTTCCCCATATTCCACAGAATAAATGTACAGGAATGGCTCCTACTGGATCGTCTAGTTTTACTTTGTCTAAAAATGCAATACCAAATACAATGATTACTCCGGCAATGGCACCAATTACAATAGCATTGGTAATTCCCATTTGATCGGCACCAGCGGTAATTCCAACGAGTCCTCCTAGGATACCGTTTAAAAACATAGATAAGTCGTAGGTTTTGAATTTAGTATACGATACCATAAATGCGGTCAATCCTCCAGATGCTGCGGCTAAACAAGTAGTCACTAAAACCAAAGAAGTAGCTCCTGGTTCAGCGGATAATACAGATCCTCCATTAAAACCAAACCATCCTAGCCATAAGATTAAAACTCCTGCCGTGGCTAATGGTATATTATGTCCAGGAAGTGCTCCTATTTTTCCGCTCTTACTGAACTTTCCAATTCTTGATCCTAACAACCATACAGCAATTAATGCCGCCCATCCTCCTACAGAATGTACTAAAGTGGATCCTGCAAAGTCATAAAATCCGGCTTCTTTAATGGTTTCTCCTAATTCGTTTACTTGATTTCSAAGGCTMGATAAAAATCCACCTCCCCATTGCCAAGAACCRGCTATTGGGTATACAAGCCCYACATAAAATAATGTAAATARCATAAAGCTGTTAAGTTTTATGCGCTCTGCAACGGCTCCAGAAACAATTGTGGCGGCTGTGGCAGCAAACATTCCTTGGAATAGAAAATCAGTGTAATAAGTGTAACCTGCGTCTGCATAAGCAGCGGTGAGTCCGTTTTCGGGTAAAGATAAACCAAATAAGTTGATGAAATAATCGGGCATTACACCTCCTATAAAACTTCCTGGATACATMAGGTTGAATCCTATGAGCGCATATAATATAAGTCCGGTAGAAATGATAAATACATTTTTAAATAATATATTGATGGCGTTTTTTTGACGGGTGAATCCTATTTCTACAARAGAGAATCCTAAATGCATAAAAAATACCAATGCGGTACAAAGCATCATCCATACATTATTTATTGTGAGTAGTGTGTTTTCCATAATTGATTTGTTAGTAGTTTGTATTKAGGGGATGATTACTTTAATGAGTCTGGTCCAGTTTCTTTGGTCCTAATTCTGAATGTCTCTTCAATATTTGAGACAAAAATTTTGCCATCACCAACATTACCAGTATAGGCAGTCTCTAAAAGTGCATTGATAGTTTTTTCGTAAAAAGGTGCTGAAACTACGATGGATAAAAAGCGTCGCTGTATGTCTGTTGTGCTGTAACTTACACCTCGGTACACATGTCCTTGTTKTTCGTTACCTACTCCAGTTACATCCCAATAACTGAAAAAATTTACATCAATGGCGTGTAGTGCTTCTTTTACTTCTTCGAATYTTGATTTGCGAATAATCGCTTCGATTTTTTTCATACCCTTATAATTTATAGGTTAATTCTTTTCAAACCTACAATTTAAGAGTTTSACCCCCTAATTTTCAGGGGTCATTATAAAAGATTTATGATATTGATTATTTTTACCCCTATTTTTTATAGGGGTAAAAATCAAAATATGTGTTTTTTGGGATAATCGAATCGAAAAAAAGGGGGGTGTGACAAAATAATACCGTTATTTGGGTTTTTCGTAAAAGAGAACAGCGTCTTTTCTGTATGAATAGTCGAATGGATTATCATTTTTAAATAGCTGTGTAATCTTAAGAAATAAGCAATTGAATATAAAGGGTATTATATATAGGAGGAACTCTTTTGTCAATTAGTTGATAAACCTAAGTAAATAAATGCCTAAGAAAACAGCGCTAAGACCTAGTATAATAGAGCCAAATGTATAGGAGAGAAAGCTAACAAAGTCACCGTTTTTTAAGAATGTTTGGTTTTCAAAGGCAAAGGTAGAAAAGGTGGTAAAGCCACCACAGAATCCAGTACCTATTAATAATGCTAAATTTTGATGTKCACTATTTGATTTTAGAATGTAACCCATTACCAAACCAATAATAAAACAGCCCAATACGTTAGCTAGCAGCGTGCCGTAAGGTATTGGGTTGTTTGTGTTTAACCATTTGCTCAATGCGTACCTGGCCATGCTTCCGAAKCCGCCACCTATAAATATGAACAAAAATTGTTTCATCTGTTTCGTTTTATTCTATAATCAAGTCATCAGCATCTTTCCAGCTGCGTTTGTCCATTACAATTCCTTTAGARATTGTAATCAATCCTGGGTTTGATCTGATTACTGTTTTTAAAGCAGTACCATCACAGAAAAGRAYTTCAAAATCCAATCCGTGTTTTTTGTTGATGGCATCAAATTCATCTTTTAAAGAAGAGGAGACTCCATATATTTTATATCCATTTTCTTTGGCCTTTGTTAGGATAGGTTTTAAGTTGGCAAATCCTTCTTGGTCGCTTTTGTCCAAATTATAAGCGATTACAAGTAGCAATTTTTCTTCTGCTAATAACTGCTCYGTCAAATCTTCGGTTTCGGTTTCTAAAAAGAAATCTTTAATAGGAGGGTATTCATCATCGTTTGTGTACTCCATGCCTTYAGGGATGCTTTTTCCTATGGCAAATGGTCTRAAATCTATAATTGGTAAATGTACCAATACATAATAGGTGATAAATAAAAAGGTGAAAAAAGAAGCTAATGTGACCCATTTCTCTGTCATTTGCCCAAATATAGGGGTAATATCATAAGATTTTATCAATAGAAAAATGACCAATAGTATCAAAATTACATTTTTGTAAAAGGTGTTCCAAGGWGATATTTTAAGTGCATCTCCAAAACATCCGCAATCCTGTACTTTTTCAAAATAGGCAGAATACCATGTTAAAAATAAAAAAACTAGCATTATTCCCAGTAAACTCCAAGTGGTGAATTTTTGTTTGAACCCAATCAAAACCATCACTCCCAGCATAATTTCTAATATAATTAGAGCGATAGAAAATGGCAGCGCATAAGGGCTGAGGAATTCCATATTCAAAACATCTGGACTAAAATATTCTTGGAATTTATATGCAGATCCTAATGGATCTACGAGTTTTACAAAACCAGAATATAAAAATGTAATTCCTACTAAAAAACGGGCAATACTAACAAGTATTTTCATGTAATTATTGGTTTAAATGGATCAATGCAAAAACAGCATAGTTAATTATGTCTTGGTAGTTAGCGTCTAAGCCTTCGGAAACAATGGTTTTTCCTTGATTGTCCTCTATTTGTTTCACACGTAAAAGTTTTTGTAAAATYAAATCGGTCAAAGAACTTACCCGCATTTCTCTCCAGGCCTCTCCRTAATCATGATTTTTGTCTTCCATTAATTTTTTGGTAACACCTGCGTGTTTTTCGTACAATTCAAGGGCTTCTTTAGTAGATAAATCAGGTTGATTCGCAATCCCTTTTTCCAATTGAATCAATGCCATGATCGAATAATTGATGATGCCTATAAATTCAGAAACTTCACCTTCATCAACCTTGCGAACACTGTTTTCTTGTAATTGTCTGATGCGCTGTGCCTTGATAAAAATTTGGTCGGTAAGCGATGGTAATCTTAAAATACGCCAAGCGCAACCGTAGTCTTTTAACTTGTTCTGATACAGTGTTTGGCATTTATTTATAATAGAATCGTATTGTTCTGAGGTATTATGCATGGAACTCTTTTTAATTTTGTTATTTTCGTGCCAACGCACGTATAATTTATTAATTCAAACGAATGTAGTCATTAGTTGTAATTCGAGCAAGAATTTTAAGAGTTTTACGTGATTTAAATAGTAAATATATGGAAAGAGTAGCAGTGTTTTGTGGTTCAAGTCTTGGTTTTAATGAACAGTATAAGTTGGAAGCTGAAAAGTTAGGAAACTATTTCTGTGTTCAAGGAATAGACATGGTATACGGTGGTGGTAAAATTGGAATGATGGGCGCTATTGCAGATGCAATGATAAAAAATAATGGAACCGTAATTGGTGTAATCCCTGAGCTTTTAGAGGATGAAGAGGTGATGCATGATGCTGTTGAGGAGATGATTGTTGCAAAGTCTATGAGTGATCGAAAAGTTATTATTAGTAGGTTAGTAGATGGATATATTGCGATGCCAGGAGGGTTTGGAACATTGGATGAACTGTTCGAGGTGTTGACCTTAAATCAATTGGGAGTTGAACAAAAACCTGTGGGCTTATTAAATACCAATGGCTTTTTTGATCATAGTTTGGCGCAATTAGATGTAATGGTGGCAGAAGGGTTTTTAAAATCGATTAACAGGTCTATGTTGATTGTTTCGGATACTGTGGAAGGTCTGTTAACTCAAATGGTATCCTATAAAAAGCCAGAAAAAACAAAAATAATAGATAAAGTTGTACGATAAATGACTATAAATTGTAAGGGTGTTTTAGTAAATTTGAGTCAGCCAAAAGTGATGGGGATTTTAAACATCACTCCAGATTCTTTTTTTGATGGCGGTAAGTACAAGGATAAAAAATCCATACTTGCTCAAGTTCAAAAGATGTTGGATGAAGGAGCCACTTTTATTGATGTTGGGGCCTATTCTTCTAGACCAGGTGCTACACATATTTCTGARCGAGAAGAACTAGACAGAATGCTTCCTATTATTGATTTATTGATGGGGCATTTTCCAAATATTCTAATTTCGGTAGACACTTTTAGAAGTGAAGTTGCAAAGCAATGTATTGCCAAAGGTGCTGCTATTATTAATGACATATCTGCAGGTGAAATGGATGCTAATATGTTTGCAACCGTAGCAGATTTACAAGTGCCTTATTGCATGATGCATATGTTAGGAACGCCTCAAAATATGCAATCAGATCCTCAATATACGGATGTGGTGACGGAAATTTTGAGCTATTTTGCCCATAAAACTGCCCAGTTAAAGTTRTTGGGACTCAAAGATATTCTGATAGATGTTGGTTTTGGGTTTGGGAAAACTGTAGCGCATAATTATGAAATATTGCAGCATTTATCACTATTCAAAAATGTTGGATTTCCATTGTTGGTAGGTGTTTCTAGAAAATCTATGCTGTGCAAACCTTTGGAGATAAATTCTTCTGAAGCTTTAAATGCAACCACTGTGGCCAATACCATTGCTATAACGAATGGAGCTTCAATTGTTCGTGTGCATGATGTAAAGGAAGCCGTAGAAGTAATTAAAATTGTTAGTTTGACAAATACTAGTGATTAAATAGCGTTTACTATAAAGTAGATAATGTTGATTTTTCAATTAAAAAAATAAGAGATGAAACTATTAAGAGTTGTATTTTTAGCATTGCTTTTTGCAAGCTGTTCTAAAAAAGAGATTCAAGTACCTGTGATTTCAATAGAAGGRATTCAGGAAATTAAGAATTTTTCAGAGGTATGGGTGTTTTTTGAAGTAAAAAATAGTGATACCGTTGCTACRTTAAATCGTTCGAATACGATTATTTCTACCAATTGGGTGTATAATATTGATAAAAAACTGCCTCTAAAAAAAGTGATCCCTGTACTAAAAAAAATGCAGTACAAGCATAAAAACGGGATGCATGCAGATAAAAAAACACTTGATTATTTTAGCTATTCGAATAAGACCAATAATATGTTGTCTTTTCTAGAGTTTACTCAGGTTAAATWTAAAGGAGATGCTACCACGTCCAAAGAGTTGTTAAAGTTAGAAGGGGAGAAGTATGCTAATTTTTACAATATTAATTTGAAATTTTATAAAAATACGGTGTACATCAACGATTCWGATGTTGGAAGTGAGGGGCTGRAAAAAACCTTGAAAGAGTTTATTGATTTTTCAGCTGAAGGGAGACAAACRATGATACATTTAAATTTTCAAGACAATTTAACATATCAGGAGTATTTGGGGCTTAGAACAATGGTGTTTGCAATGCAATCTGCCGCCATAAAAATAAGTGTGAACGAATTTATTTTTGATCGTTCTAAAATTCCGGATTGTAATTGTTAGCAGAATGCTAATTGTTAAGTCTTTTTTACTATTTTTACTCTTCAACTAAGAATTTATGCTGTTATTTTTAGATTTTTTAAACTTTTCTGTTTTAGATATACTCGATATTGTATTGGTAGCATTGCTTTTATACTATGTGTATAAATTGTTACGAGGTACTGTAGCTATCAATATTTTTATAGGGATTGCCTTGGTGGTTTTGATATGGAAAATAACCCAGGCGTTACAAATGGAAYTGCTTAGTGGTATTTTAGGTGCGTTGATTAGCGGTGGGGCAATTGCTTTGTTAATTGTATTCCAACAAGAAATACGAAAGTTTYTRTTGATGATTGGTTCTACTAATTTTACATCCAAACGGAATTTTTTAAAGCAATTGAAGTTTTTAAATACTGAAATTCACACGACTACTAATATAGAGGCAATTATWGAAACCTGTATTAGTATGGGGAAATCCAAAACAGGTGCACTAATTGTTGTGGAAAGAACTCAGAATCTTGATTTTTTAAAGCATTCTGGYGATAACATGCATATTGAAGTGAATGGCCCTATCATAGAAAGTATTTTTTATAAAAATAGCCCTTTGCACGATGGTGCCATTATTATCAGTGATAATATCATAAATGCTACAAGAGTGGTATTGCCTTTGTCTAAGAAAACATTGCCGTCTCGGTTTGGGTTGCGTCATAGAGCAGCCATCGGTATTACGGAGAAAACGGATTGTTTATGCTTGATCGTTTCAGAAGAAACAGGTAAAATTGCCTATATCAGAGATGGTGATTTTGTGCTGTATGAGAAAGAAAATGAATTGGTGGAGATGATTCGTTATGATTTGAATTAGAAGATATTCTTATTAATTTAGTAAAAAYAGAAACAGTAAAAGAGCGATTTAAACCAGRTTTAAATCGCTCTTTTACTGTCTTTTTATGAGTGAATTAAACGATGCGTTTAACTAACTGCTCTAAAATATCAATGGCAGAAGTTGCTATTTTTGTTCCAGGACCAAATATACCCGAAACACCAGCATCAAATAAAGTTTGATAATCCTGGGCAGGAATCACTCCTCCAGCAATTACCATAATGTCTTCGCGTCCATATTTTTTTAAAGCTTCAATTACTTGAGGAACGAGGGTTTTATGTCCAGCGGCTAAGGATGATATTCCCAGTACATGAACATCATTTTCTACGGCTTGTTTGGCAGCTTCTTGTGGTGTTTGGAACAAAGGGCCTATGTCTACATCAAAACCTAAGTCTGCAAAACTTGAAGAGACTACTTTCGCTCCTCTATCATGTCCGTCTTGTCCCATTTTAGCGACCATAATTCTTGGGCGCCTACCTTCTAATTCTGAAAATTTATCGGCCAATGCTTTTGCCTTTTCAAATTCACTGTCGTTTTTTATTTCTCTACTATACACACCCGTAATTGATTTAATAGTTGCTTTATACCTTCCGAAAATAGTTTCTAAGGCATCTGAAATTTCGCCTAAAGTTGCTCTTAATTCAGCAGCTTTTACGGCTAAATCTAATAAGTTGCCTTCTCCTGTTTTTGCGCAATTACTCAGCGCCTCTAATGCCGATGTTACTGCTTCAGTATTTCTGGATTCTTTTAACGAAATTAATCGTTCAATTTGTGCTTTTCGAACCGCCTGATTGTCTACTTCTAATATTTGTAAAGGGTCTTCATGTTCCAATTTGTATTTATTTACCCCTACAATTGTATCTTCTCCGTTGTCTATATGTGCCTGTTTAGTAGCGGCCGCTTCTTCGATACGCATTTTGGGAATGCCTTGCTCTATGGCTTTTGTCATTCCACCTAAAGCTTCTACTTCTTGAATAAGTTCCCATGCTTTATTCGCAATTTCTTCAGTGCGTTTTTCTACAAAAGTAGCGCCTGCCCAAGGGTCAACAGTTTTGGTAATTCCCGTTTCTTCTTGAATAAATAGCTGCGTGTTTCTAGCAATTCTAGCTGAGAAATCAGTGGGTAAAGCAATGGCTTCGTCTAGGGCATTGGTATGTAAACTTTGCGTGCCTCCCAGAGCTGCCGCCATGGCTTCTACCGTTGTTCTGGCAACATTATTAAATGGATCTTGCTCGGTTAAACTCCAGCCGCTTGTTTGACAATGAGTCCTCAAAGCAAGTGATTTTTGGTTTTTCGGATTGAATTGCTGTACAATTTTTGCCCATAACATACGAGCTGCTCTCATTTTTGCTATTTCTGTGAAGTGATCCATTCCGATAGCCCAGAAAAAGGACAATCTCGGAGCAAATGAATCGATGGTCATACCATTGGAAATTCCAGTTTTTAAATATTCCAATCCATCGGCTAGGGTATAGGCGAGTTCTATTTCTGCCGTTGCTCCAGCTTCTTGCATATGATAACCAGATATGGAGATGGAATTGAATTTAGGCATGTGTTCCGTAGTGTACTTGAAAATATCAGCAATAATTTTCATCGATGGACTAGGAGGGTAAATATAGGTATTACGCACCATAAATTCTTTCAAAATATCGTTTTGAATTGTACCGGAAAGTAATTGCTCATCTACTCCTTGTTCTTTGGCAGCTACAATATAAAAAGCCAAAATTGGAAGTACGGCACCATTCATTGTCATGGAAACCGACATTTTATCCAATGGGATTTGGTCAAAGAGTACTTTCATATCTTCGACAGAATCAATAGCTACTCCTGCTTTACCWACGTCGCCTTGTACGCGGTCGTGGTCGGAATCATAGCCTCTATGTGTCGCCAAGTCAAAAGCAACAGAAAGTCCTTTTTGACCCGCGKCTAAATTTCTGCGATAAAARGCATTGCTTTCTTCTGCGGTTGAAAAACCTGCATATTGACGTACCGTCCAWGGCCTTCTTACATACATTGTAGARTAAGGTCCACGTAARTTAGGAGCTGTCCCTGCAATGTAATTTTCGTGATCAAAAGAGGTTTCCTTTGAGTCCGTAGTCTGTATTTTTAAATGAGAAAAATCTTTTCTAGACATGCTGTTGTRTTTTTATGGAACCGCTTTTACTTTTCGCTGTTGATTCGTTTTTTTTCTGATGCTTCTGCCAATCGTTCTGCACGTATYGGAACAATAGATGTTTTATGGATGTTTYTTTTCTTGAAAGGATCTAATTCTARTGCATTTTTCATCWRATCCAAAGGGTTTGKGAATTTGTTRCTGCCCAATAGCACYAACTCACCCTTGTCAAATTGTTCTTGTTCTTTTTTGGCGTTTTCGGCTATTTTACGTTGGATAGTTCCTTGTTTTAATTGATTGAKAAATCCTCCCGATTTTTCAATCTCTTTAAATAAGAGCAACGCTTTGTCTGCAATCTGTTTGGTAATAGATTCGATATAATACGAATCGTTTGCCATGTGCTGGGCATTGTTAAAATAACTTTCTTCCTTTAAAACAATCAATTGATTTCTGGCAATACGCTCTCCGAATTCGTTGGTTTTGTTAAAAAGACGGTCATAAGGTTGATTGGAAATTGTTTGTGCTCCTCCTAAGATAGCGCTCATGCATTCAGTAGTAGTACGTAGCATGTTTACATTGTAATCGTAAATAGTTTTATTGCGTAAACTTGGTTCGCAGAAAAGCTGTGTAGTTGTTTGAATACCGTATTCTTTACAAATTAATGGGTATAAATAACGCAATGCTCTAAGCTTTGCAATCTCGAAAAAATAATTACTTCCTATGGCTAGGTTAAATTGAATATAAGGAGCTATTTCTCCCCCAAAAACAGATAGATATTCATTGGCATGGGCAAGTGAGTAGGCAACTTGTTGTACTGTGTTTGCTCCAGCATTTTGATAAATAGTTGTGTTTATTCCAATATTATTCCCGGTAGGGTTTAGTTGAATTATTTTTTTTACTTGTTCAAAATCCTTCACTTGATTTTTACGCCAATTCCCAGTTAGTGCATAGTCTCCAATACAGTCTATATTGTAATAAACGATTTCATTTTTTAAATAGTTATGAAGTGATTCTAGGAAATCAACATCTAAAAATTTAAATTCGAAATGAAATTCTGTAGCGTTTTTAAGTAAATCGACAAACAAAACTTCTATATCAAACGGTTTGGTGCATGTAAATTTTATGGAGTTTGCTCCTCTTTTTAGAACGTTGATAGCTTTCTTATTCGCTTTCTTCTCAAAAGACACCCAGATATTTTCACAAATATTTAATGCTGAGTTTTTTGTAGGGATCTCCAATTTTTCAAAATCATCCCCGTGATAAAAAGGTTTGATGGTAATCCCTTCGTTGGTCTGTGTCAATAACGTTTTATTGTAATCAGCACCTTTTAAGTCAACTTGAATTTTTTGTTTCCAAGCAGCTGCGGAAACAGCATCAAAGTCGTTTGTGATAGAATGGCTCATAGTTGTAATTATTATCCAAAATTCAGGAAAATATTTTAAATAATCAATACAGACGAAGAAAATATGCTAAATAAGTGTCGTTTTATTGTAAAGTGTCATATTCTATAAGGAAAATATCTTCATTTTCTTTTTTCATATGATATTCTTCACGCGCAAATTTCTCCAATTTTTCTAAATCCTTTAAGTCAGAGATAATGACATTGTCTTTGGTGATTTGCTCGATGTAGTATTTTTTTTGAGATTCTAGTTTCTCTAGTTCTTTGTTAAAATCACGATGCACTAAATAAGAGTTTTCATCCCAAAATAACATCCAAAGTACAAATATGGTAATTACGATAACATAGAAGTTCGTTACTACTTTGAAAATTGAATTATTTTTGAGTTGTTTGAAGGTCATATTTATAGTTTGTCACTAATTACAGTTCTAACGATATCTATGGCTACTGTATTGTATCGGTCGTTAGGAATAATTATATCGGCATAGTTTTTTGTAGGCTCGATAAACGTTTGATGCATTGGTTTTAACGTGTCTTGATACCTAGTTAAAACTTCACTGATATCTCTTCCTCGTTCTTGGATGTCTCTTTTTATACGGCGAATCAATCGCTCATCTGCATCGGCATGAACAAATACTTTAATATCGAATAAATCGCGAAGTTCCTTGCTGTTAAAAATTAAGATGCCTTCTACTATCAATACTTTTTTAGGAGGTGTGCTAAGCGTTTCTTTAGTTCTGTTATGCGTTACAAAGGAATAGACGGGTTGTTGGATGGTTTCACCCGCTTTTAACTTTTTTAAATCATCAACCAATAATTCGAAGTCAATAGCATTTGGATGGTCAAAATTTATTTGAGTACGTTCATCATAACTCATCCCATGTGTAGCTTTGTAATAAGAATCTTGTGAGATGACACAGACTTCATTTTTTGGGAGTTGATCCAAAATCTGTTTTACTACGGTAGTTTTTCCACTTCCTGTTCCTCCTGCAATTCCTATAATCAACATGTGTTTTGTGTATTAAGTTACAGTGTGCAAAAATACGAAAATTTACAATCAGAGCATGCTTAATTTGATAAAAATCGAATTAATTTTTGATGCTTGAATCAGTAAAAAAGAATGGAATAGTGTTGAAAGTATATTTTGAAAAATGTGGTGAGAGAAGGATTCGAACCTTCGAAGCTTGCGCAGCAGATTTACAGTCTGCCCTCGTTGGCCACTTGAGTATCTCACCATTTATA
>NVSY01000042.1 GCA_002401385.1 Flavobacteriaceae bacterium
CACTGTGACAATTGAAGTGTTGGTAGAACCAATTTTGGTTCCTGAGGGTACATTTATTTTTACATAAAACACAGATTCTTCTTCACTTTTTAAATGAACTATTCTATCTTTTTTATGGTGACCTAACGAAAGGGTTTTATTTTTTTTGAAATCTTTATTTCTGAATTCAAAAGTCAAATCAACATTGTTTGACGTTTTTTTAATGTTAGTTTCAGTAGAATTTACAATTCCAATATTAAAAGAAGTTTCCTCAGTACCTGTGTTTATTAGCTTCAGTCTATAGAAGGTGCCAGATTCACCTGCTTTTTTGTGCTCAGTATCGTTTTCAGAAATTAAATCCGCAGTGCAATTTGATTCTTGAGAATATATTGCAAATGAAAATATTAATAGTAATGTTACTAAAGCTGAAATGGATTTACTTGTTTTTTTCATGGCTGTATTCTTTGGATTAGATGTATGAAACAGATTCAGTAACTATAGGGGTCAGCTTTTTGATAAGCGATATAAGCCTACAAATACAAAAAAAATCTGTTATTTTATTTTTGGGGTACTAATTTTGGGCAATAGGGACGGGGAAACTCTTAATCATTACAGGGGAGGTAATGATTATTTACGAATCAGAATATATTTAGATAAAATTTATTCTAAATTGTACTCTTTCTCAGGTATATTAGGGGTAAGCTAAACGTTGTGATTAGGGGTGGATATAGTTTTTTAAGTGAGGTAATTATTTAGAATGTCTAAATGATTTTATAAAACTATAGTTACAAATATAGAATTTATTTTTGATTATTCTTAAAGAATATTGCTTTTTTAATAGAATATTACAATAAAAGGGTCTAAATCCCCTTCTGTATTACAAAGAATATACATGAAGGATTGTTCGTTGGGCAACAGTGTTTTGGATAGACAGAATGAAGTTTGTGAATGACTAGTTAGAAAATACATTGAATAAACTCAGGGTCATTAAACTTGTTGAATACTGTTTTAGGGACTTTGATTATTGTTTTTTTAAAAAGAAGGCATCTATTATTTGAGTAGTGAGATATTTACCGTTATTTAGAAATCATACAGTAAATGTTAAATAGGGAGGATCCAATTTTTGAACTATAACGGATTAAATATTGTATTTAAAGAAAAGACTTAAGGCTCCAGGCGTTTTTGTATAGGATATAATTTTAAAAGTAAAGGAGAAGTCTAAGTCTAGAAAAAAAATGTAAATATTTTTGGTGTTTCTTAATTGAAAAGGTCTGTAAATATAACATCAATATTTATCCATTCAAATGAACGGCCAAAAATTATAAAATCAAAGAGATTGATAGTTTTTAAAACGACTTAGGGAGGATTAAACTCACACTCAGGAAAGGGCTGTTTTGAAAGCAAAAACTCACTAAATCAAAAAAAAGCAAGCTATAAAATTTAGCTTGCTTTTTTATTTATTGTGACCTCGGGAGGATTCAAACCTCCAACCTCTTGAGCCGTAATCAAGTGCACTATTCAGTTATGCTACGAGGCCTTATTTCCGTTGCAAATGTAAGTCTTTTTTTTAGTTTACGGCGTGGTAAAATTCAAAAAAAATTGATTTTTTTTTGAATGGGAAAAGTGAAATTTTCGCATAAAAAAAGCAAGCTAATATTAGCTTGCTTTTTTATTTATTGTGACCTCGGGAGGATTCAAACCTCCAACCTCTTGAGCCGTAATCAAGTGCACTATTCAGTTATGCTACGAGGCCGTTTTGCGGTTGCAAAGATATGTCTTTTTTTGAATCTACAAGCTGTTTTTTGTAATAAAATAGCGATATCCAATAATTGCTAATTGCCACTTTTTTGCTTGGCTCATATCCAGTTGTTTACGAGTGAAGCTTGGGAGAATAATTTTGTTAATTTTTGCAATTAATTGGAATGTTTTTTTCTTCATGATGCGTGTCTATAGGAGGAATAATGGATGGTTGTTTGTATTGAATGGCAAATATAAGTATTATTTCCTTCGTTTTGAGAGTGCTATGCAAAAAGCGATGCTGATTTAAAAGCTTCGCTTGAGTAATTATGTAAAAAAGTTTTGATTTGAAAATTTGTTAGGCTATTGCATCATTTTATTAGCAAGTTCTGTTCCTATTAAAGATTCTAGAAAGTTGCCTTTGGTGGATCCACTTCCATTTTCAATAAAGGTGCATTGAAGCTCCGTTTATTTGTTGTCCATAAAAAATACCTGTTGTCTTTTAGGACTGTTTTAAGGATATATGTGATAATTCCTGTTATTAAAAGTAATATTCCGACGATAGTTAACATAATAGGTTGGTTTTAAAGATTATACGAATAGATTTACGATGTATTCAATGATGTCGCATATAAATGAAAATAGTATTAGTAAGATAGACATATTAATGTGTTTTTTAGGTTAATAATTGTGTTTAGCGCTAATTTTTTATTTAAGATAATGACTTAGAAATCATCCTTCCAAATAAAAACAAGGGTATTTATAGTGTTGATTGTCTATTTATAAGTAAAATGACAAAATTGATTTATAGATTGAAATTATAACCTACAGTAATGTTGTTGATTGAAACTTGAATGTTAAATAATCATATTAAATGTAATGAAGCAATGGGTGTTTTGTGTCTTGTTTTGAAAAGTAAAGGAGTTTTGATAATAATTTTCAGTAAAAACAGCTTAGTTGTCCTTTTTCTCTTCAATTTCAATTCAAAAAATGTTGGTTTTAACAATGAGAAAACACATATATTTGCAGCTAAAATATTTGTATGGATTTACTTTTTATTATTGGAGGTTTAATTGTTTTGGTTGCAGGAGGAAACTGGTTGTTGAAAGCGGCCGTTGGGTTTTCGTTGCGGTTGAATATTCCTAAAGTTGTTATTGGAATGACGGTTGTGTCATTTGCTACTTCTACTCCAGAATTAATTGTAAGTGTAAATTCTGCTTTAAACGGAAGTGCTGATTTGGCATTTAGTAATGTAATTGGATCCAATATTGCCAATTTAGGATTGGTATTAGGAATTACAATTTTCTTGTCGACAATTAGTGTAGAAAAAAGTTTTTACAAAACCGATTGGCCAGCCATGATCCTAGCTTCTTTATTATTATATGTATTTGTTGCTTTTGATGGCGTATTACAACGTTATGAAGGGGTTATATTATTTGTTTCTTTGATAGTGTTCTTGGTGTACTTATTAAAATTCAAAAAAAATGTTGTTTCGGATGAGATTCCCGAAGATGGCGTGACTACACCTTTATATAAAGACCTTATTTATATGGTACTCGGTGGAGTAGCTCTATGGGGTGGTTCAGAATTATTAATCAAAGGTGCTGTAAATTTGGCCGCAATGTATAATGTTAGCGAAAGTGTTGTGGGAATTACCATCGTTTCTATTGGAACAAGTATACCAGAATTAGCAGCGTCTATAATTGCAGTAATAAAAAAGGAAAAAGCAATATCCTTGGGGAATTTAATAGGATCTAATATCTTTAATATTTTAGCTGTATTGGGAATAACAAGTATGATTATTCCAGTAAAAGTAACCGATGCTAGATTATTAGAAATGGATATATATTGGATGTTAGGTATCTCTTTCGTGGTCTTACCATTGGTTTTTGTACCTAAGTTCATGAAATTAGGACGGAGAGAAGGGTTGTTTTTATTAGCTACCTACTTTATATTCATTTACAATATTATTAAAATAATCGAATACTAACGGTTGTAAGTTGAATTTAGGAGGGGTGTTTTTCGTGAAAGCATAATAATCTACACTCTACCCTTTAAAAAACCAGGGTATCTCTTTGTATGTGAATAAAATGTTTACATTTGCATCTTAATTGTGTAAAATAAAACAGCTTTACAATGTCAAAACTTAGATTTCAAGCTTTAAACGAAGCCCTAAATAGAAAACCAGTATTTGTTGACGAACGAGGAAAGCGTTCTGACGTATTTGGAGAAAATGTATTTGATGAGAATACAATGCGCCAATATCTAACAAAAGATGCTCGTAATGGAGTATTGGATGCAATAGATAATGGTAAAAAAATTGATCGTAAAATTGCGGATCAAATTTCATCATCTATGAAAGAGTGGGCATTGCAAAAAGGGGTAACACATTATACACACTGGTTCCAACCATTAACAGGTGGAACAGCAGAAAAACACGATGCCTTTTTTGAAACGATTGGTAACGGAATGGCCATCGAAAAATTTGGAGGAAACGAGTTGGTACAACAAGAACCAGATGCTTCTAGTTTTCCAAATGGGGGAATTAGAAATACATTTGAAGCTCGTGGTTATACTGCTTGGGATCCAACTTCTCCAGCATTTATTTACGGAACTACTTTATGTATTCCTACCGTATTTGTTTCTTATACAGGAGAGGCTTTAGATTATAAAACACCATTGTTACGTGCTTTACAAGCAGTAGATAAAGCATCTACAGATGTTTGTAAGTATTTTGATAAAAACATTAAAAAAGTAACTGCATCTTTAGGATGGGAGCAAGAGTACTTTTTAATTGATAAAGCATTAGCGGCAAGTCGTCCAGATATTACTTTAACAGGTCGTACATTAATTGGTCATATTCCTGCAAAAGGACAACAATTAGACGATCACTATTTTGGGTCTATCCCAGGAAGAGCATTGGATTTTATGCGTGATTTGGAAACCGAATGTATGTTGTTGGGAATTCCTGTAAAAACCCGTCATAATGAGGTAGCTCCGAATCAGTTTGAATTGGCACCTATCTATGAAGAGTCAAATTTAGCAGTAGATCATAATTCATTATTAATGGATGTGATGGGGAAAGTAGGAGCACGTCATAATTTTAAAGTATTATTACACGAAAAACCATTTGCCGGAGTAAACGGGTCGGGAAAACATAATAACTGGTCTTTATCTACCAATACAGGCATAAATTTATTAGCTCCAGGAAAAACTCCTATGAGTAACTTGCAGTTTTTAACTTTCTTTATCAATACTATTAAAGCAGTACATGATCACGAGGAGTTGTTGAGAGCAGCTATTGCATCGGCAAGTAACGATCATCGTCTAGGAGCTAACGAAGCACCTCCAGCTATTATTTCTGTATTTATTGGTCAACAATTGACAAAAGTATTGGATGGATTGGAGAATGTATCTAATGGGAAATTATCACCAGAAGAAAAGACAGATCTTAAATTAAATGTAGTAGGTAAAATACCTAATATTTTATTGGATAATACAGATCGTAATAGAACATCACCTTTTGCATTTACAGGAAATAAATTTGAGTTTAGGGCAGTGGGATCTACAGCGAATTGTGCCAATCCAATGACTGTGTTAAATACCRTTGTTGCCAAGCAATTAAAAGACTTTAAGCAAGAAGTTGATGCCTTAATTGAAGCGGATGATTTGAAAAAAGACGAAGCTATATTTAATGTKYTRAGAGARTATATTAARKCWTCKAAAARWATWTTGTTYGAAGGWAATGGRTATGGWRAAGARTGGGAAATTGAAGCTGAAAAAAGAGGGCTTAGTAACAATAAGAAAACTCCAGAAGCTTTAAAGATTAAAGTTTCTGATCAAGCCATTGCTTTGTACGACGAAATGGGAGTAATGAATAAAAGAGAGGTGGAAGCTCGTTACGAAATAGAGGTAGAAGAGTATACGTCTCGTATTCAAATTGAATCTCGAGTTTTAGGTGATATTGCTGGGAATCATGTTGTACCAACAGCTATACGTTATCAAAATACAATCATCGAAAATGTTGCTGGATTGAAATCTATTTTTGGAGACGATTTTAAAATTCATGCAGCTGAACAAATCAAATTAATTACGAAAATTTCAGAGCATATAGCAGTAATTCATTCGAAAGTAGATGAAATGATTAGTGCTAGAAAAGTAGCCAATATTATTGAAGATACTGAAGAAAAAGCAGCTGCTTATTGTAATGTTGTATTGCCGTTTTTTGATGAAATTCGTTACCATTGTGATAAATTAGAAATAATGGTGGATGATGAGTTATGGCCATTGACAAAATATAGAGAACTTTTGTTTACAAGATAATTTATATAAATAACATACAGTTTATTTAAGAAAACCTACTTTTAGTAGGTTTTCTTGCGTTTACGAATATCGTAACGTTATACGGTATATGAAGTGAATATGTTAATGTAAGTAACGGTTTCGTAAAAATATATAGATTAATTGTTGTTTTATTGAGAATATTGTTTTAGTTTTGAAAACTCAATTAGAGTTGGATAATCATTAATTCCACAATTTCCTCGCTTTTTTAGATGATTAACTCCTACAGTTCTAATAAATTAATTTCAATATTTGTTGATTCCCTCTGAGAGTATTCCTTGGCTATTAGAAAAACCCTATATAGCACAGTATTGCAGTTTCCCTATTTAAATTACAGAGTGTCCCACACTGTTCTCAAGTCAAACCTAGACTTGTTTAGGATTGAACATTTATTTTTATTAATTATATTTTAAAATCTTTTATTATGAAAAAAGTAATCTTTAGTGCAATGGCATTCTTTTGTGGGGTGGCATTAATTATGGGGCAAAACACTGCAGTGGGAACAACTACAGGGATCTTTAACATTGCTAGTAATAGCCAAACTGGGAACTTGAATTATTCGAGTATTGATCAAGATGGTCAAATGAATGTTTTAGGAGGAGTCGCAAACAAGGCGTACAATACTCAAAATGGAATTAGTAACTGGTCTTCAATTGATCAACAAGGGGATAGAAATACGGCTAGGATTAATCAAAGAGGGTTTATGAATAAATCTACTCAGTCTCAAGGTGTTGGATGGGCCGAGGATAATATTCAGGTAGCTACTCAGATTGGGGATGAGAATGTATCTTCTCAGTTACAAAGGTATGATAATAATTATGCTTCTGTTTATCAAAATGGACATGAAAATAAAGTGACACAAGATCAGCGATCTGGAGCTAATGGCGTACCAGGGAATAAAGCATGGGCTAACCAAAGAGGTGCACATAATGAGATTATGCAGACTCAATATGGTCAGAATAATCGTGCACGTGCAACGCAACGATTTGCTTATAACTATAGTAATCAAGATCAGACAGGAAATTGGAATAGTTCAAGAGTAACTCAAATTGGATTAGGGAATAAGGCAGATATTGACCAAGATGGAAATCGAAATAGAGCTATAACGTTCCAAGGATTGGCTTTTAATTATGTTAAAAGCAATCAGGTAGGTAATGGTAACTATTCAAAAAACACACAATTTGGGATTTTTAATAAGTTTATGGGGGAACAATTGGGTAATAATAATAGTGTGACTACACTTCAAATAGGTTTCGCTAATAAAATTACATCTTCACAAACATCAAATGGAGATTCTTTTAGTACAGTTCAGTTTGGAGCTTTTAATTCGTATGCAAATGTTCAGAATTAATAATTGGGTATAATTGCTACTAACTAACCGAAGGGCGTAGTTTCTAATACGCCCTTTTTAATCTAAAATATTATGAAGGTTTTTATAAAATGGATTCTTTTGTGTTGTTTTTGTACTATGTTTTCTGTGGGTTATGCGCAGTTAATAAAGGACAATGATGTATTTATGAAAGATAAATTTGCGTTGTTTAAAAAATTAACAACTGCTAAAAACCTTAAAGAGAATATAGTTCAAGTTGGAAATAATAATAGCATACAATTATATGATTTAACGGCTACGATTAAAATAAATCAATTCGGAAATTCAAATAGTATGGAGTTTTTTAGTTATTACGGGAGGGAGAATGTAAGTTATAATGTAGATCAAATAGGGACGCATAATAGCATTCAAGTTGTTGGTAGTAACTCATTATTTGAAAGGATTAAAATATATCAAAAAGGAAATTATTCCTCACTTAAAATCTGGAATCAATAAATGAAAACTTTTGTTCTAGCCATAAGTATTATCATGATTTGTTTTGGGGATTTAATTGCTCAAGATAATTTTAGAATTGAAGCCAATGTGGAATATTCTAAAAATGATGACTTGGTTGTTGTAAAAGCGAGAGTTGTTAATAAGCATTCAATTTATATTCAAGAGTTAAATTATTTTATGCTAGCACTTAAAAAAGGAGCATCGGGTAATTATTCAAAAAGTGATCAGTCTGGATATTTTTCATTAGCTCCAAACGAAGAAAAACTTTTAGCAACGATTCAACAAAATATTCAAGAAGGGGAGTTATTAAAAATATATTTGTTTATAAAAAAAGGAAAAGTTGTTGTAGCTAAAGATTCTGTAGAAATTAGTCTAATAGATTTAGCAAACCACAACAAACCACTTTTAGAGGATAATATTGAGATTACAGGACTAGTAGTAGAAGAAATGCGTACAAAAATGGGAAAAGATTTCTACGATTTTTTCCATCAAAGGTACCAGTCTCAATCCAATAAATTTAACTTCTACATTTTCATAAAAGAAAAACCCACTTTAGGGCGTAGTAGTAGCATTATTACCATACAGATAGATGATAGAACCATTTTTGAGTTCAGACCAAGAGCAGACGAGGAATTTTTAAGAAGTGCTGCACTTATTGCATTTAACCGA
The DNA here is from genome assembly GCA_002401385.1 of Flavobacteriaceae bacterium. Lineage (GTDB taxonomy): Bacteria > Bacteroidota > Bacteroidia > Flavobacteriales > Flavobacteriaceae. The sequence continues at coordinate 8,552 of NVSY01000042.1, forward strand.
GTGTTAATGTATCATAAGCAGCGGAAAGCACTCTTTAAACTCCAAAAATATTAAACTAATTAACGACTACTTTATTCTCAAACGAAAGTCAATTTAAAATAGATGAGTTATGATTAAAAACTATTTGATAATACTAATTTTATTTCTGGTTAGTCTAGGAGTCCAAGGTCAACAATTAACCTACAAGCCTATCAGTCCTTTTTTTGGTGGAAACACGTTTAATTATCAGCAAATTTTAGCATCAGCTTCCGCTCAAAATAAATTTAAGGAAGAAACAACTTCAGAGTTTAAACAAAAAACAGAATTAGAAGAGTTTACAGATTCATTAAATAGGCAATTACTGAATGCCTTATCAAGAGATTTGTTTCAGCAAGAGTTTGGTGAAACTAGTTTTACTGTAGGGACTTATGTCTTTGGTAGTTTAGTGGTGGATATATCACCTACTATAAATGGTTTATTAATAAATGTTTTAGATACCTCCACAGGAGATCAAACTCAAATTACGATACCTAATGCTTAATCTAAAGAATATTTCCAAGTTACTTTTTCTCTTTTTTGTAGTTCTGCAAAGTTGTGGTGCATATTTTAATCAACCTATGTCCACATCTGCTGCTAGAATTGGAGAGAATACGAGTAAAAACAGATTGTCCGAAGGACTACAACCTGTAAATCCAATAATGGTAGGGGTATATAAATTCAGGGATCAAACKGGTCAATATAAAGCGAGTGAAACAGGCGGAAGTTGGAGTACGGCAGTGACGCAAGGTGGTACTGCTATTTTATTGAAATCACTAGCCGATAGTAAGTTTTTTACGCCTATAGAAAGGGAGAACGTGAGCAATTTATTAAATGAACGTCAGATTATTCGTTCTACAAGGCAGCAATATGCAAATGATAAAAAAGATAAAACTACATCTATACCTCCACTTCTATTTGCCGGAGTTATATTGGAAGGTGGAGTCGTATCCTACGACACCAATATTATATCTGGGGGGTCAGGGTTACGGTATTTTGGAGCGGGGGTTTCTAATCAATATAGAGAAGATAGAATAACAATTTACCTAAGGGCTGTTTCGACTTTAAATGGTGAAATTCTTAAAAATGTGTATGTATCTAAAACAATTCTTTCTCAGGGAGTTTCAGCAAATTTGTACAGGTATGTAGCTTTAAAAAGATTGTTAGAAGTAGAAACAGGATATACTACAAACGAACCAAATCAATTGGCAGTAAAGGAGGCAATAGATAAAGCTGTAGAATTATTAATTGTGGAAGGGACAATTGATGGAATATGGAAAGTAAAAGGAGGAGAAACTGTCGTGAAATTATTAAAAGAAAAATACGATATAGAGCTTAATAATGCGAAGTCTACAGTGTTGTTAAACAGAAAATTAACAGATCGTAGAGGTATGACTGCATTAAGTCTGACCCTTGGGTCTACTAGTGTTTCTAACGATTTAGCATCCCCAGAATTAGCGCTAAGTGCGAATGCATCTTATAAGTTGTATCTCAAAAAAATGCCCATAAGTTTGCAAATAGGACTAGGGTATCAAGAACTTAAAAACACCGATGTGTTTTATGAACAGTTTGCAACTGTAGATGTTAATGTTTGTTATGATTTTTTACAGTTCGAAAAAATATCACCTTTTATTTACGGAGGGGTTGGTACTATTACTTTAATAAATGGGGAGAAGCCTCATTTTAAAGGACAGTATGGTCTGGGTTTAGAATACTTTGTGACTCCAAAAATAGGCTTGCAAGTCTTTGGTGAACAAAACTTGTACTTTAGTGATGAATTGGAAGAGGTTATACATGGTACAAACGATGATTTTTATTGGAAATTTGGAGCAGGAATTAATATCTATTTTGGGAAACCTTATAAAAGAGTAAAAGCCGTTTTGTTTGATTAATTAAAATATTATGAGAAATTTTTTTGTATGTAATTTATTGATGACAATTTTATTGTTATCTGGTTGTAAGGATGATCCAATAGAAATAGGAGGTCAGGGAAAATTAACAGGGAAAGTGGTTGAAGATTTGACCTTTTTACCTGTAGAAAATGCTAAAATTACGGTGTCATCAATTAATACAACAGTATTTTCTGATACCGAAGGTGATTTTGTGTTTGAAGAAGTTTCTGCAGGTGATTATTCAGTCTCCGCAGAAAAGGATGGATTTGTAACACAGTTTGAGCCTGCTACTATTTCTTTAAATAGTACTACCAATGTAGTGTTTGAACTCATAGTAGAAACAGCGCTAAACGACCCTCCAAGTACACCTACATTAATAAGTCCTGAAAATTTGTCAGAATTACTGGATATAGAGGTGTTATTTAGTTGGGAATCTTCGGATCCCGAAGAGGATAGTGTTTTATATAGATTAGAAATTGGCAACGATAAAAATAACGAGATTATAGAAATCAAAGACTTGACAGATACTATTTATACGATGGATAATTTATTTTATGGGACTAAATATTTTTGGCAAGTAGGTGTAAATGATGGTATAAACGCCGAGGTACTCAGTTCTGTTTACTCATTTACAACAAAAGCAGTACCTTTCAATCGTTTGTTATTTGTGAAAAACGAAAATTTTTTAAGCGGTATTTATTCTGCTGTGGTTAACGAAAATAATGAACTAATAGATGAGTTTAAAGTGTCTTTAGATGGCGAAAACTCATGGCGGCCAAGAAAAAACCCAGTGAATAACACATTGGCTTACCTTTCTTTTGTAAATAACAATGCTCATATATTTATTATGAATACGGATGGTTCTAATAAAAGACAGGTTACTAGTCAAAAACAAATTATAGGATTTGATTATAACGAATTAGATTTTTCTTGGTCTCCAGATGGAGGGAGTATAATTTATCCAAATTATGATAAGTTATACAGAATAAATAGCAACGGAACTGAATTGGAATTGTTGTATACTACAGCTAATGGTAATTTTATTAGTGAATGTACGTGGAATACCACTTTGGATAAAATAGCCATAAAAACAAACGATGTAAATGGATATCAAGTAGAAATTTACACAATTGATCTTAGTGGAAATATTATAGATGTGGTCTTGACTGGACTTGCAGGAGCTGCAGGAGGATTGGATTTTTCCGTGCAAGGCGATAAATTAGTATATACATATGATACTTCAGGATTTGAAAATACGTCGTACAGACAATTAGATGCTCATATTTTTTTGTATGATTTTAATACACAAATTTCTACAGATTTGTCCGAGAATAAAGCATCAGGAACGAACGATTTAGACCCAAGATTTTCTGCCGATGAATCGGGTATAATATTTGTAAACTCATCTAATGACGGAGTTTCAGAAAATTATATTTACACTTCAAAACTGAATGCAAATTCAAGAACTCTTATTATTTCAAATGCATCTATGCCAGATTGGGAATAAGATGTTTTGTCTAAATGCTATTTAATGATCTCACTTCTTCTGAGGAATATCCTTTAAGAAATAATTATAGGCATTACAGCAGCAGTACATATACTGATGCTGTAATGCCTATGATAACATCATAATAGGGCTTTATAGAAAGAGGAATTCTTTTAAAAATAGTGGCAATTACAAAAGTAGAATACCTGAAAATTTTATAATAATTTAAAGTGTATCTGAGTGCTATGAGTACAATTATAATATCACTAAATATTAAAATGGTGTAAAACGAGTGAAACGACCCGAGGTAAACACCTGTTAATGCCAACGTTTTAAGATCTAAAAAACCAATAACTACAAAAGCTACAAGCGAGAACAAAGCGAGTAGTTTTTTTTGATTGTACAAATTCCTTTACATCGTCTTCCGTTTTTGTAAGTGGTGTATGGAACTGAAGTTTATAGGTAAACCCTAAAATGCCAAATATAAGCAAAGCACCAAATGAATAACATATCATGTTAATTACGGGGGCTGTCATTTCTTCCCCGTTAAAGTTGGTAATATGGCTAAATTCTTTAAATGTGGCTCGTATAAAAATTAAGTACAATAACTCCATCTGCTTTCCTACCGGTTTTGATACAGATTTAGGCAATACAAATATCAAACTTAATAATTCCAATATAAGCAATAAGGTAAATGAGATTTCGATAGAAAAAAGGGGTTCGAAAAATATTCATCCCATGACACAAAGGAAATAAGATTGTTTCTGTCCAAATAGCTCACAATAATAGACACAATAAACGAGCAAACTAAACYGATACTTWCAAATTTATTGGTGGTTGTATTTTCCTAGATATTCTTAATTCGTTTAAAATAGTTTCGGATACTTTAAGAATGCTAGATTTCATGGTATAGTTAGTTGTAAAAACCTTAAAAATAGTATAATTATTGAAATATTGAATTATAACTTTTAAAAAAGACTTACTTTTGCAACACTTAATAGTATACAAAAAGTATGAGCTCAGAGGTAAGTAAAAGATACAGTCAACGTGGTGTTTCGGCATCCAAAGAAGATGTGCACAACGCTATAAAAAATGTAGATAAAGGTTTGTATCCACAGGCGTTTTGTAAAATAATTCCGGATCACTTAACAGGTGATGAYGACTATTGTGTAATTATGCATGCTGATGGTGCTGGAACTAAATCTTCCCTAGCCTATATGTATTGGAAAGAAACAGGTGATGTTTCGGTTTGGAAAGGAATTGCCCAAGATGCATTAATTATGAATATTGATGATTTAATTTGTGTTGGAGCCACAGAAAACATCCTACTATCTTCTACTATTGGTAGGAATAAGAATTTGATTCCAGGAGAAGTTTTATCGGCAATTATAAATGGTACAGAAGAACTATTGGTTGATTTGAAACAACATGGTGTTATTATTCATTCTACAGGAGGAGAAACGGCCGATGTTGGTGATTTAGTCAGAACAATTATTGTAGATTCTACAGTTACAGCTCGTATGCCTCGTAATAAAGTAGTAAATAATGCCAATATTATTGCTGGAGATGTTATTGTAGGTTTGGAATCTTTTGGTCAAGCTACTTATGAGAAATCATACAATGGAGGAATGGGAAGTAATGGGTTGACATCTGCTAGACATGATGTGTTTTCAAAAGAGTTAGCCACCAAGTTTCCAGAAAGTTTTGATGCTGCAGTTCCAGAGGAGCTTGTCTATTCTGGAAAAATGAAATTGACAGATACAGTGAAAAATTCTCCAATTGATGCTGGGAGATTGGTNTWATCMCSKNCAAGRRCNTATGMANCCWATYATTRAARWWRYMKTRRARRMMKNATMMAMYAMSYRATGTTCATGGAATGGTACATTGTAGTGGAGGTGCTCAAACAAAAATTTTACATTTTGTTGAGGATTTGCATATCATTAAGGATAATATGTTTTCCGTGCCACCGTTATTTGAACTGATTCAAGAGCAGTCAGGAACAGATTGGAAAGAGATGTATCAAGTGTTTAATATGGGGCATAGAATGGAATTGTATGTGCCTGCAGCCATTGCAGAAGATATTATTTCAATTTCAAAAAGTTTTAATGTCGATGCTAAAATTGTTGGTAGAGTAGAGGCAGCAACCTCAAAAAAGCTTACAATTAAGAGTGAATTTGGAACATTTGAATATTAGTTCCATTCTGAAGGAATTAATGTATTTTTGTAATCAAGAAATTAAAGTAAATGTTAGATAAATTAAGAATAATAAAACAACGTTTTGACGAAGTGTCAGATTTGATCATTCAACCGGATATCATGACTGATCAAAAACGTTATATAAAAATAAATAAAGAATACAAGGATTTAAGCGCAGTAATGAAAATTGCTGACGAATATAAATCTGTACTTTCAAATATAGAAGAAGCCAAAGAGATTATTGCTGACAATTCGGATGCAGAGATGACAGAGATGGCAAAAATGGAATTGGAAGAAGGAAACAAAAGATTACCTCAATTAGAGGATGAAATCAAGTTTATGTTGATTCCTAAAGATCCTGAGGATGCTAAAAATGTAATCGTTGAAATTAGAGCGGGAACAGGAGGAGATGAAGCGAGTATTTTTGCTGGTGATTTATATCGTATGTATACCAAGTATTGTTCTGATAGAAATTGGAAAGTAGAGGTAGAGGATTTGAGTGATGGAACTGCTGGAGGTTTTAAAGAGATTATCTTTAGTGTTACTGGTGCGGATGTATATGGAGATTTAAAATTTGAATCTGGCGTACACCGAGTACAACGTGTACCTCAAACAGAAACTCAAGGTAGAGTTCATACTTCTGCAGCTACTGTTATGGTGTTGCCGGAAGCGGAAGAATTTGATGTTGAATTAAAGACTAGTGATATTCGTGTAGATTATTTCTGTTCATCTGGTCCAGGAGGACAATCCGTAAATACAACCTATTCTGCCGTGCGTTTAACACACGTTCCTACTGGGTTAGTGGCACAATGCCAAGATCAAAAATCACAACATAAAAACAAGGATAAAGCGATGAAAGTATTGCGTTCTCGTTTGTATGAACAAGAATTGGAAAAGAAATTAGCGGCGGATTCTGAGAAACGTAATTCATTAGTTTCAAGTGGTGATAGATCAGCAAAAATTAGAACATATAATTACCCCCAAGGACGTGTAACTGAACACAGAATTGGATTGACGTTGTATGATTTGCAAAACATTATAAATGGTGATATCCATAAAATTGTGGAAGAACTTAAATTAGCCGAGAATACTACTAAATTGAAAGAAATAGGAGAAGAGTTTTAAGGAATTATTAGATATATAAAAACGGTCTGTACATTTTGTGCAGACTTTTTTTGTGTCAAATAATTTGGAATATTTTCGTTTTTTTGTACCTGAATTTTTAGGAAGCATAAATTAAAGCATTCTTAGCTATATTTGAAAATAGAATTAAGCTATGATTAAAAGAATCCTATTTTTCCCACAACTTAAAAGCACTAACCCAATACAAAGAAAAGATAAAGAAATGTGGCAATGGGGGAGATAAAACATCAGGAATTTAATGTCAGATAAAAGGATAAAAAAAATCCCGAACAAAATGTTCGGGATTTATATATAAGCAAGTTATTAAACTTTATTTAATTTTATCTACAATAGCCTTAAAAGCTTCTGGATTATTCATAGCTAAATCGGCTAAAACCTTACGGTTTAATTCGATGTTGTTTGCTTTGATTTTACCCATAAACTGTGAGTAAGACATTCCGAATTGACGAGCTCCTGCGTTAATACGTAGGATCCATAAAGCACGGAAAGTTCTCTTTTTATTCTTGCGGTCTCTGTAAGAATATAACATTCCTTTTTCGACTGYGTTTTTTGCTACTGTATAAACGTTTTTTCTACGTCCAAAGTAACCTTTTGCTGCCTTCAAGATTTTTTTTCTTCTTTTTCTTGAAGCAACTGAATTGACTGATCTTGGCATAATTCAATGTGTTTTTTGTAGTAGGCGATTCAATTAAGAATACTTGTATAGCACTACAACAAGGTTAATATTAGTTTACCTAACTAAACTTAAATGTTACTTTAAGTTTAATTGTCTTAAAATACTTGGCTCATCCGCTTTAGAGACTAAACCGTCGTGAGTTAATCTCAACTTACGTTTTTTAGATTTTTTTGTCAAAATATGACTCTTAAACGCGTGTTTTCTTTTGATTTTTCCAGTACCTGTAAGCTTAAAACGCTTTTTAGCACTAGATTTGGTTTTCATTTTAGGCATTTCTATTGATATTTTATCTTGCTTATAATATTTTTATTTCTTCTTAGGAGCAATGTACATAATCATACGTTTACCTTCTAATTTAGGCATTTGCTCTACTTTACCATATTCTTCAAGTTCCTGAGCCAATCTCAATAATAAGATATGTCCCTGATCTTTAAAAATTATCGAACGTCCTTTAAAGAATACAAAMSCWTTWARYNNTTGGCKMCWTCTTTCAAAAACTTGATAGCGTGTTTCTTTTTAAACTCAAAATCATGTTCATCAGTTTGTGGACCAAATCTAATTTCTTTTACCACTACTTTTGTGGCTTTACTCTTTAACGCCTTTTCGCGTTTTTTCTGTTCGTATAAGAATTTCTTATAGTCAATTACCTTACAAACTGGTGGGTCTGCTTTAGGTGATATCTCAACTAAATCAAGTTCTTGTTCTTCAGCAATTGCATATGCTTTTTCTAAAGTATATACACCTACTTCTACATTGTCTCCAACTAAACGTACGTTCTCAATACCTCTAATCTTTCGATTGATGCGGTGTTGATCTTCTTTGACTATTCTCCAAGGTCTACGCGGCCCTCTTTTTTTTCTAATTGCTATGACTGTAAAATTTAAATTAAACTTAAAATTGTTGTATTGTACTATTTATTTCTTCATCTATTAAGGAAACAAAATCTTTTATTTCAAAAGTGCCTAAGTCTCCTTCTCCATGTTTCCTTACAGAAACGGTACCATTACCCTCTTCTTGTTCTCCAACAATAATCATAAATGGGATTTTACTAACTTCAGCATCACGGATTTTACGCCCGGTCTTCTCACTTCTCGAATCTATTAGCGTGCGAATTTCGGAATTTTCTAGCACATTTGAAACTTTTTCGGCATATTTTTGATATTTTTCACTGATTGGTAGAATAATAACTTGGTCTGGACTTAGCCAAAGTGGGAAATTTCCGCCTGTATGCTCTAGTAATAATGCGATAAATCGTTCCATAGATCCAAATGGTGCTCTGTGAATCATCACTGGACGGTGTAACTCATTGTCTGAACCTTTGTAAGTTAAGTCAAAACGCTCAGGTAAATTGTAATCTACTTGAATAGTTCCTAGCTGCCATTTTCTTCCCAATGCATCTTTTACCATAAAGTCAAGTTTAGGACCGTAGAATGCAGCTTCACCAGTTTCTACAACATAGTCTAAACCTTTCTCTTTGGCAGCAGATAGGATGGCATTTTCTGCTTTTTCCCAGTTTTCTGCACTTCCAATGTATTTTTCTGGATTTTCTGGATCTCTTAACGATACTTGTGCGGAGAAATTTTCGAACCCTAATGATTTAAATACATACAATACTAAATCAATTACATCTTTAAATTCTTGGTCTAATTGATCTGGTGTACAGAATATATGTGCATCATCTTGTGTAAAACATCTAACTCTTGTCATTCCATGTAGTTCTCCACTTTGCTCATATCTATAAACAGTTCCAAACTCTGCAAATCGTTTTGGTAGATCTTTGTAAGACCATGGCTTGTAATTATAGATTTCACAGTGGTGTGGACAGTTCATAGGTTTTAACAAGAACTCCTCATCCATTTTAGGAGTACGAATTGGTTGGAAACTATCTTCCCCGTATTTTTCGTAATGGCCAGATGTAACATATAATTCCTTTTGTCCAATATGTGGAGTAATTACCATGTCGTAACCAGCCTTCTTTTGTGCTTTTTTAAGGAAATTTTCTAGGCGTTCACGTAAAGCAGCACCTTTTGGTAACCAAAGAGGTAAACCTTGTCCTACTTTAGCAGAAAAGGTGAACAACTCTAATTCTTTTCCTAATTTTCTATGATCCCTTTTCTTTGCTTCTTCTAATAGGACTAAGTATTCCTTTAATTCTTTTTGTTTTGGGAATGAGATTCCGTAAACTCTTGTCAATTGATTGTTCTTTTCGTCACCTCTCCAATAGGCACCAGCAACACTCATCACTTTTACAGCCTTAATTAAACCTGTATGTGGTATATGACCTCCTCTACATAAATCTGTAAAATCAGAGTGATCGCAAAAACTGATTGTACCATCTTCTAGATTTTCAATCAATTCAACTTTGTATTCATTGTTTTGTGCTGTATATACTTCTAAAGCTTCCGCTTTTGAAATAGAACGCATTTTAAATATATGTTTTTGTCGAGCAAATTCCAACATCTTAGCTTCAATTTTACCGAAATCTTTATCAGAAATTATAGCATCGTCCAAATCTACATCATAGTAAAAACCATTTTCTATGGCAGGACCAATTGTTAATTTGGCAGTTGGGTATAGTGATAAAATGGCTTGTGCTAATATATGCGCTGAAGAATGCCAAAATGCTTTTTTTCCTTCGTCATCTTTAAAGGTAAATAATGTTAAGTTCCCGTCTTCGGTTAAAGGWGTGGTGGTTTCTACAGTAGTTTCATTAAATTTTGCAGAAATTACGTTTCTTGCAAATCCTTCGCTAATGCTAATGGCAACATCCATTGGACTGCTACCTTTATTGTATTCCCTTATTGTACCGTCTGGTAAAGTAATTTTAATCATTATTAATTTGTCATTTATTGAAATGCAAATATATTAAGAAGATGTTAGTTATGCATGTTTTATTGTGTTTTTTGTTTTTGCCGTTTTTTTGTTGAATTAGTAGGATTTAGAAGACCTATATATATAGCTGCTTTTTATTGTGATTCTTATATGGATTGGGTGCAGCTATGTTCTGTTGCTTATAGTTCAAGTATTCTGATTTTATGATGTATTAGTATATAGTCTTTTGTTGTTTTGAATGATGTCTCCAGAAATACTTATATAAAGTAAAGTATACAAAGAACATCACAGTTAACCACCCCGTCATTGCGAGGGCTTCGCCCGTAGCAATCTGCCACTACCAGCAAGATCCACCTTATTAGTATCGCCGAACAATAGATCCCTGGTAAGGGCTGTATGGGCCTGTAAGGGCCGGTAAGGGCGTATTGCAATACGCCCCAACAAACAGTAATAAGAGCGAGTAAGGGCGAATTGCAATTCGCCCCAACGTCGCCCCAACGGATTATATAAAATAATTCTACCTCCAAGATGCGCAAGACCAGATAGTAAGGGCGTATTG
>NVSY01000011.1 GCA_002401385.1 Flavobacteriaceae bacterium
CCTTCCCCATTACGACCTACAAAAGACACTTTTTCACCTCGTGCAATAGAAAAACTAGCGTCCTTAAAAATGATTTGGTCTCCGTATTTCTTAGTCATTCCTTCCACTTTTACCGGATAGTCACCCGATCTAGGCGATGGAGGAAAACGCAATTTAAGTGAGCTTGTATCTACTTCATCAATTTCTATAGGTACAATTTTTTCCAACATTCGCTCTCTAGAAGCTACTTGATTGGATTTCGAATAAGTCCCTTTAAAACGATCGATAAACCCTTGATTGTCTGCAATCATTTTTTGTTGCTCTTGATACGCTTTAATCTGATGCGCTCTTCGCTCCTTTCTCAATTCTAAATAATGAGAATACTTGGCTTTATAATCGTGGATTGTTCCCATTGTAACCTCTATGGTACGATTGGTAATATTATCAATAAATGCTTTATCATGAGAAATAACCACCACGGCTTTTGCTTTGTTCAATAAAAAATCTTCCAACCAAAAAACAGATTCTATATCCACGTGATTCGTTGGTTCATCCAACAAAATTAAGTCCGGTTTTTGCAATAGAATTTTTGCCAATTCTATACGCATACGCCATCCCCCACTAAACTCAGAAGTTGGGCGGTTAAAATCATTGGATTTAAAACCCAATCCTTTCAATGCTTTTTCTACTTCCCCTTCATAGTTAATTTCTTCAACCGCATAGAATTTTTCACCTAAATCCGAAACGCGTTCAATAATTTTCATATACTCTGCCGATTCATAATCGGTACGTGTTTCTAACTGCTTGTTCAAATCGTCCATTTCATCACGCATGGCAAAAATACCAGCAAAAGCTTTGGAGGCTTCTTCAATAACGGTACAATCATCATCCATCAACAAGTGCTGAGGTAAATAAGCAATAACGGTGTCCTTAGGATATCTTACACCCCCTTTAGAAGGACTAGATACGCCCGCTATGATTTTCATCATAGTCGATTTTCCTGCGCCATTCTTCCCCATCAAGGCAATTTTGTCATTCTCATTAATCACAAATGATACATCTTTAAACAATGTATGCCCACTAAATTCTACACCCAACTGGTCTACTGAAATCATATTCAACTATTTTGAGCGGCGAAAATAAGAAAATAATAGGGATTTAAAATGAATCTAAATGTAGATTATACAATTCTCYTRWTTCTTCTTATATTTGATACTGCGTATTTTWGKAAYAAAACMTYMAMATTATGTTTGTATTRYTAYATTTRRTTTTYGAATTTAWCAGMATAAGTATKCTTTCAGCKGTGTACGGATTTTTGTACTTCTATTACTATAAATAAAAAAGCCCATTTAAAATAAATGAGCTTTAATTATTCCATGTTACTTAAAAAAATTGAAATTACCTTTTTACTTCAATTACTATTTCTGTAGTATTCTTTAGATTGTCTCCTACTGGACACCTGTTAATTACATCATTCACCCATTTATCTAAGGTTTCATCATCTGCATCACAATCTGGTTTTAAAACCACTTTGATCCCTTTATAACCCGCTCTATCTTCAAATGATTTTCCGAACAATCTATTTGGATTCAAATTCCCTTCTAAGTCAATTTCGACACCTCTCAAGGTGATTCCGAAATCTAAAGCACATACATGTGCCATTACGTTTAAACAACCTGCGTAAGCGGCCAAAATATATTCTACTGGATTTGCGCCTTCATCGGTTCCTCCCAATCCGGCAGGTTCATCAACAATCATTTCAAAACCTCTAGCTTTTACTACTGTTTTCGTCGGATTTACGCTTTTTGCTTTTACTTTAAATTTTAAATCTGGCATAATATCTTATTTTAGTTTGTTAATTTCTTACACAAATTTAGGAACAAATTCACCCAGAAAACAAGAAAGAAACTACTTTAAATACATGAKMCTGCATGGAGTTTATTAGTTGGAATTATGTATTTTTACATGCATAAGGATGGAACTTAATGGTGGGTTTTAGTCAAAAAAATAAGTGGTATGTTAAACGAATTTAAGAATACTAAAAGCAATTTCAAGCAGCACCGAATTACTGCTGACAAATGTTTAGAATCATTGACAGATGATGAAAAAAACGAGCTTATCGCTAACAAATCTACGATTGAATTTGAGGTAGGTGAAACCATTATCAAACATGGTTTTGTGGCAAATAACATTATGTATATAGAAGAAGGTTTGGCAAAACTAGACATTATTACCGACGGAAAATCAGCTACAGTAAATCTAATTTCTCCCAATTCCTTTATTGGAATTGTTTGCACATTTGCGAACCATAATGTCAACTTTTCTGCCACAGCATTGGAAAAAACAACCATCAGCATTTTTGACATGAGTCTGTTTGAAAAATTCGCGCGTCAGAATGGTGATTTTGCTTTTCACATTATTCGACACATGTCAAGTGTTACCAACGACTTGGTGCATCAAATGCTCCGCTATTCTCATAAAAACATTGAAGGTGCAATCTCAATATTGCTGCGTGATTTTAGTAAAGTTTATAAATCAAACGACTTTACCTTACCAATTACACGTGTAGAAATGGCTAAAATGCTAGGATACTCCAAGGAAAGTGTCATCAATACCTTGTCAAAATTTAATAAAGAAGGAATTTTGGAGGTGCATGAGAAACATATCAAAATTTTAGATACATCCAGATTGCTTAAAATTTCTGAGTTTAGTTAAGTGCGCATCGAAATTGAACACAGAAAATGGAATATAGAAAAGAGAACAACACAATTTAAAACAAAAAAAATCGCCTTATCCAAAATGAAAAAGGCGAATTTATAGTCAAAAGTATCTATATTTTAATTGAAGACACCATATAGTCCACTATTTTGGCAACCAAAGTAGCCGTAACATTATCTCTATCTAAAGAGGGATTTAATTCTGCAATATCACAAGAAATCACTTTGTTACTCTCAAAGAGAAAATCCAGCATCTTAAATAAAAAGTAAGGCGTAAACCCTAAAGGTGATGGCGCACTAACTCCAGGTGCATAGGCCGATGAAAATGCATCCATATCTACAGTGATATAAATATAATCGTTATTGGCAATAAATGAAGACAATCGACTTTTTAGAATATCCATTTCATGACGTGCCGATTCACAATCGTAATTGATGGCATAGTGTACATTCTCTTTTTTTGCGATATCAAATAACTCTCGTGTATTGGATTGTTGCTGAATTCCTACTGCGAAATAATCAACATGCTCTCCTTCTTTTTTCAGTTTGGTGATGATTTGATTGAAAGGCGTTCCAGAATTTGGACGACCTTCAACAGGGCGCAAATCGAAATGTGCATCAAAATTAATGATACCAACTCTCCTTTTATCGCTGTCTTTCACCACATTCCAAATCCCCATAAAATGCGCATAAGACATATCGTGTCCACCTCCTACGGCAATCGGGAAAATTTTATCTTTCAGTAATTTACTGATGATACTTGAAAATGCATCTTGACAGCCTTCCATATTGTCCTCTTCACAAATAACATCCCCTACATCAGCAATGCGTCGGTTTTCGAAATGAACGGGATGCTTTGCCAAACGTTCACGTAAGGCTTTGGGGCCTTGAGCAGCTCCTATCCTACCACGGTTTCTGCGAACTCCTTCATCACACACATATCCCAAGAGTGCAATATCTATTTCTTTTTCCTTTAAACTTGCTTCATCAAGTGTTGTTAAATCAAGCAATGTTATTTCTTGATACCAATATTGATTGCCCATATCTGGGTTAGATGCACGACCTTCCCAATTGGATTCCTGTGCAGACTTATACAACGCTTTTGCGTTTTTTACAATCTCTTTCATCTTCTTTTATCGTCTTTTTTACTAATTCTTTTAAAATAAATTTTTCAAAAGTTCGTCAGCTACTATATTTGGTAGCGTTACTTTTAATTTTGGTTCAATAGCCATCGCTCGTTTGATGGCAAATATAGCTCCTTCATTTCTAGCCCAACTACGACGAGATATCCCATTATTTACATCCCAATGTAACATAGATTTTAAGCGCTTATCTGCTTGTTGACTTCCGTCTAGCAGCATTCCAAATCCACCGTTAATTACTTCTCCCCAGCCTACGCCTCCACCATTGTGGATACTCACCCAAGTAGCACCTCTAAAGGAATCTCCAATTACGTTTTGGATGGCCATATCGGCTGTAAATTTAGAACCATCATAAATATTCGAAGTTTCTCTGTAAGGCGAGTCTGTTCCAGACACATCGTGATGATCACGTCCTAATACAACAGGTCCAATTTCTCCTTTAGCAATGGCATTGTTAAATGCTTCCGCAATTCTCATACGACCTTCGGCATCTGCATATAAAATTCTCGCTTGTGACCCGACTACCAATTTATTCGCTTGCGCTCCTTTGATCCATTGGATATTATCTGCCATTTGTTGCTGAATTTCTTTGGGTGAAGATTCCATGATTTGTTCCAAAATATCCGCAGCAATGGCATCTGTTTTTTCTAAATCAATCGRATTTCCCGAAGCACACACCCACCTAAATGGTCCGAATCCATAATCGAAACACATAGGTCCCATAATATCTTGTACATAACTTGGGTACCTAAAATCAATGCCATTTGTTGCCATTACATCGGCTCCAGCTCTTGACGCTTCCAATAAAAATGCATTCCCATAATCAAAGAAATAGGTCCCTTTAGCGGTGTGATTGTTCACAAAAGAGGCATGCTTACGCAATGTTTCTTGCACTTTCTCTTTAAATAATTCGGGATCGTTCGCCATCATATCATTTGCAACATCAAAAGAAATCCCTTGAGGGTAATAACCACCAGCCCATGGATTGTGCAATGAAGTTTGATCAGAACCCAAATCCACATATAAATTTTCGGAATCAAATTTCTCCCAAACATCCACTACATTTCCTAAATAACCGATAGAAACAACTTCTTTGGCTTCTTTTGCGGATTTTACACGTGCTACCAAGGCATCGATGTCCGAAATCACTTCGTCTATCCATCCTTGATYATGTCTTATTTTAGTGATTTTTGGATTGACTTCCGCACAAACAGTGATACAACCAGCGATGTTCCCCGCTTTGGGTTGCGCACCACTCATACCTCCTAAACCAGCAGTTAAAAATACTTTCCCTGCCAATCCTTCTCCATTTCGAGCAATCTTACGCCCTGCATTGAGTAAAGTGATGGTAGTTCCATGAACAATTCCCTGTGGTCCAATATACATAAAAGAGCCTGCTGTCATCTGTCCGTATTGACTCACACCTAAGGCGTTAAATTTTTCGTAATCGTCCGATTTTGAATAATTAGGAATCACCATACCATTGGTCACTACCACTCTTGGTGCATCTTTATGCGATGGATACAAGCCCATAGGATGCCCAGAATACATAGTCAATGTCTGTTCGTCCGTCATTTCAGACAAGTATTGCATAGTGAGTAAATACTGCGCCCAGTTCGAAAATACGGCACCATTACCACCATAAGTAATAAGTTCCAACGGATGCTGTGCTACTTCATGACTCAAATTATTCTGAATCATAAGCATAATTGCCTTGGCTTGTAGTGATTTCCCAGGGTATTGATCAATAGGTCTTGCTTTTAACTCATAATCAGGATGAAAACGATGCATGTAAATTCGTCCGTAATCTTTGAGCTCTTGTGCAAATTCTACCGCTAATATCGGATGGTGTTTGGCATCAAAATAACGCAAAGCATTTCTGATGGCCAATTCCTTCTCCTCAATAGATAAAATTTCTTTTCGTTTTGGTGCTCTGTTTATAGCCTCGTCAAATGTTTTTATAACAGGTAACTGGGAGGGGATGCCTTGTGTAATTTGATCTTTGAATGTCATAGTCATTATATTAGTTTACAATAAACGCTTGTTCTTTTACCAAACAAATCATGGCATTGATATCGTCTTTTAATATTCTGTCGTCTTCTAGTTTGTCTACTTTAGCACGAATAATTGCGAAATTAGCTTCTATAATCTCAGAAAATTTATTTGGCTTTCTAAATTCTAAAGCTTGTGCACCATACATCAATTCAATGGCAAATATCTTTTCAATATTCCCTAAAATTTGGTTGAATTTACGCCCAGAAATACTTCCCATAGAAACATGATCTTCTTGTCCCAAAGAAGTTGGAACACTGTCTGCAGAGGGAGGGAAACAAAGTGACTTATTCTCTGTAACCAAAGCAGCGGTAGTATATTGAGGAATCATAAATCCAGAATTCAACCCTCCACTTGCTGTTAATAATCGTGGTAAACCATAGAGYCCTTCTAACAATAAATAACAACGTCTGTCAGCAATATTTCCCAATTCCGAAGATGCTAAGGCACAATAATCAATGGCCATGGCTAAAGGTTGCCCGTGGAAATTCCCACCAGAGATAGCTACTGTATCACTCAAAATAATTGGATTATCTGTCACCGAGTTTAATTCGACTTCTGCCAATTCTAACAAATGAAAAAAGGCGTTACGTGAGGCTCCGTGTACTTGTGGAATACATCGTAAAGAATACGGATCTTGAACACGATCACAGTCTTGATGAGACTCTAAGTTGGGAGATCCCTTCAATAACATACGCATGCGCTCAGCCACCAATACAGTCCCTTTAAATGGACGTATTTGATGTAATTCTTCTTTGAACGGAGAGGCACTTCCTTGGAATCCTTCCAAACTCATCGCTCCTGCTACATCAGCCAAGTTCAGTAAATATTCCATTTTTTGCAGTCCAATTACTGTATGGGCTAAAATAAATTGTGTTCCATTTATCAAGCCCAAACCTTCTTTGGCTTGCAGCACTATTGGTTCTAAATTATGTGCTTTTAACACTTCCTTTGCAGGAACTATTTCATCATTCTTCCAAAATTCACCTTCTCCCAATAATGGTAAGAACAAATGTGATAACGGTGCTAAATCCCCTGATGCTCCAACAGATCCTTGTTCTGGTACTACTGGAAGCAACTCATTTTCTATAAAATATAAGATGCGTTCTATCAAAGACAAACGAACTCCAGAAAACCCTTGACATAAGGCGTGTACCTTACAAATCATCATTATTTTAGACAATTTTTTATCAATCTGATTCCCAACACCAACGGCATGGGTAATTAATAAATTCTTCTGTAATTTACTGGTTTCTTCTTTTGAAATTTGAGTATCACACAAAGGACCAAACCCCGTGTTAATTCCATATACTGCTTTATCGCCATTAGCCATTTTTTCTACTTTGGCGCGGCAGGAGTTTACTTTTTGAATTGCGACATCACTAAGCGTTGTTTTTAATTCGCCAGAGGCGATTTTAATCACTTTAGAGACTGTAAGTTGATCTATTCCGTACTTAAACATAATAAATTGGTTATTTTTTGTAAAGTTATTCATATTTTTGATACTTAACAATATCAATAATGAGAGTTATTAATAACTATGAGTAATCAAATAGAACTTAGACACCTTAGGTATTTCTTGGCTGTAGCAGAAGAATTACACTTTCGAAAGGCGGCTGAACGTCTTTTTATTTCCCAACCTGGTTTGAGCAGACAAATCAAGCAATTGGAAGAATCTTTAAAAACGGTGCTTTTCGAGCGAAATAATCGGAAAGTACAGCTGACAAATGCAGGTGAATACCTCAAAAAAGAAGCGCAAGTTCATTTGAAACACTTCGACCATATGCTCAAACATACCAAACTTCTGGATGCTGGATTGGAAGGGAATCTTAAATTGGGCTATGTAGGGTCAGCTATGCAAAATTTTATCCCCGAGCTCTTGCTTAAATTTAGAAAATTACATCCCACCATTCATTTTAAATTGACGGAATTGGACAATCAACAACAAATTGAAAGTCTTATTTCTCATGATATYGATTTGGGGTTTATTCGCTTAGATCACGTTCCCAAAGGATTAAGTACACAAACTGTTCTTGAAGATACTTTTTCAATAGTACTTCCTGAAAATCACCCTATTAACAAAAAMAACTTCAAGGGTTTATATCAACTTAAAGACGAACCATTTATCCTATTTGAGAAGTCATACAGTCCTGCTTATTTCGAAAAAGTGATGCAGTTATTTGAACAAAGTGGTTTCACGCCAATTGTTTCCCATAGCTCGGTCAATGCAAGTACTATCTACAGATTGGTGGAAAATAATTTTGGAATTTCCATTGTCCCTACTTCATTACAATTAGGTTACGATATGAACATTCAATTCATAGAGTTGACAGGAATGCCTCAGCGAACCGTATTATCCGCCGTATGGAATATTGAAAATCGAAATCCAGTGTTGCAGAAGATGTTGGAGTTGTTGTAGGTATTGGTTGTTGGTTGTTGGTTGNTGRWWRTWRKWWRWGMWRAYARTAWRWKNCWKAYWGTMWGYTWCWWWYTRTYMKCTTYTRTCTATTCTCTTTTRTCTATTCTCTTTTGTCTAGACTCCCTTATTCCTCAGGTGGGTATCCATGAATTTCTTCAAAATCTCTATCGAAATTATCACGTAAGTAAAAACGTAATTTTGTACGGTAATCTTCACGTAACCAATCCACAAAATTATGGGTAGAACGACTGATACATTTGGTGTAACGTCCAATTCTAAAATCGATATCTTCACCTAATTTACGTGCCAAATCAATAGCGTCATACACATCCTCACTATTCTCTATACAAATTTTAGCTTGCTGTTTGATAGATCGTTCCAAAACCACTTTAGACGATTCTCCTTTAGCAATTGCTGCGATATATACTTTTCTAATATCAAAGGTTACATCTTCTGTTTTAGCAAAAAGATTGCGTAATTCTTCTGGCATTTCGTATGAAAAATGACTTTCAATTTCTTCATCATCAGCCAAACGCTCCAAGTAATAATTTGGAGATCTAAATATTTTTTCCCAATCCAAATCTGCTCCCCAAGGACCAAAACGTTGGAAGTTATTTCCAAAATCAAGGATTTTGAAGGTTGATTTATTTTGTAATATACGAGATCCACGTCCTATCATTTGGTAATACAAAGACAAGGATTTGGTAGCTCTATTTAATATGATCGTATTTATAGTCGGCTCATCAAAACCAGTAGTTAAAATACTCACCGAAGTCAATATCGCAGAAGGTGTATTTTTAAACCAATCTAATATTTGTCTACGTTCCGCTTTAGATGCGGTATTGTCAAGATGCGCAATTGGATAACCTGCCTCTTTAAACGTGTTATAAACGTGAATAGATGTATTAATACCATTGTTAAAAATCAATGTTTTTTTCCCTAACGAATGTACTTGATACGCTTGCACCAATTTGGAAAGCATGTCGTTATTTGTATATAAATCCTCTGATGATTTCACCGTATAATCTCCATTAGACCCCACTACTAAAGAAGTTAATCCTACATTGTATGAATATGTTTCTGGTTTTGCTAAAAACTCACTTTCAATCAAGGATTCTATCGTTTCACCTACCAACAATTCTTGATAGTTGTCCGTCATTGGTAATTTCACATTCGAACTTAAAGGTGTAGCCGTTACACCTAAAATAAACGATTTGTCAAAGAATTTGAATAGCTTGGTAAACGAGTTATAATGCGCCTCATCAATAATCACCAAACCAATATCTGAAATGTCTAATTTACCATCATTTAAACGGTTATTAAGCGTTTCTACCATGGCTACAAAACAACTGTATTTGTCTTGGTCATCAAGGTTAGCTTTGCTATCAATCACTTTATTTACCACCCCAAAACCATCCAGCATTCCAGAAGTTTGCCTACACAATTCTACACGATGCGTCATTACTAACACGCGTCTTTTGTGATGTTTTAAATACTGACGTACAATTTCCGAAAAAATTACTGTTTTTCCCCCTCCTGTAGGAAGTTGATATAACAAATGGTAATCGTCCGGAGCATCTTCGAAGCGCTTAAATATTTCATTTATCGCTCCTTTTTGATAGGCGTATAATTCCTTTCCAGTTTTCTTTTCAGTAGATTCTCCAGCTGATACGTTCTCCGACATAATTTGTTTTTATAAGTCTGCAAAAATATAATTTTAACGGTACTTTGAAGGCAATTTCAATAAAATTACAACATTTTTTCACGTCAAAAACTATTTGATTCTTACAAATTGAAAATCAATTAGTTTTCTTCTATTTTTACTAGTAATCGTTAACTTCAATTATTGATAACGATATATGCGATTTATTTTCTTTGATCATTCTCCGGAGCTTTCTCTCCTTTTTTAGGCATAGGCCCTCTCAAATGAATCACCAATCCATTCAAAAAATTACGAAGTATTTGATCCCCACATTCCACATATTTTGCGTGGTTTTCATTTCTAAAGAAAGCATTCAATTCACTTTTAGAAACTTTAAAATCCACCAATCCACAGATTTCAACTATATCAGTATCTCGTAATTTGTGTGCGACTCTTAATTTTTTAAAAATATCGTTATTTGTCAATCCCATGTGTTGTTATTTAATTTCTTTAAAATAGATGCCCAATGCTGTTTGAATTTCTTTGATTCGATCAGTTTCATTTGGAATGATAAAAGCAATAGAAACTCCTGTTTTTCCTGCCCTAGCCGTTCTACCACTACGATGCGTATAATATTCCATTTTTTCTGGCAATTGGTGATGCAACACAAAACCAAGGTTTTGTACATCAATTCCTCTGGCCGAAACATCGGTAGAAACCATTACTTGAATGCTTTGATTTTTAAAGGCACGCATTACTTTGTCACGCTCTTTTTGTTGCATATCTCCTTCCAAGGCCCCTACAGAAAACCCATCTTCTATCAATTGATTTGCCAAATTTTTGGTTCCTGCTTTGGTTCTACAAAAAATAATTCCACGAGCATCATCTACCCCCTCCAAAAATCGTACAATAGCATTGTATTTATCTTTTATGGTGGTTTTTATATAGCGATGTGTGATATTTTCGTTCACAGACCTATTTTTAGTAATTTCAATACGCTCGGCATCAGAAGTCATGTATTTTTTTATGATCGCTCTAATTTCCTCTGGCATTGTAGCAGAGAACAACCAAGTTTTACTTGACTTACCACAGTATTTAAGCACTTTATTGATGTCTTGCTTAAAGCCCATACTCAACATTTCATCCGCTTCATCTAATACCAAGGTACTCACCTGACTTAGGTTGATGTCTCCTCGTTCAATCAAATCAATCAATCGTCCAGGCGTAGCTACTACAATATGTGTAGTACGTTTTAAATTGCCTATCTGCTTGTCGATTTTTTCACCTCCATACACCGCTTCTATAAAGATTTTATCCTCTGTATACTTCGTAAAACGGAACAATTGTTTTTTAATTTGCTGTACCAATTCACGTGTTGGTGATAATACCAACGTTTGAATGGCCGGAAGCTCAGGATTAATTTTATGCAAAATCGGCAAACCAAAAGCKGCTGTTTTACCAGTACCCGTTTGCGCTAAACCGACAAAATCTGTGGTTTTTTCTAATAAAATTGGAATAGTGAGTTCCTGAATTTCAGTAGGTGATTTTATGTTCAGCTCCTTTAAAGCTGCCATGTATTTTTTATCCACCCCTAATTCTAAAAATGTTGACATGTTGTAATTTTAATGGGGCAAAGATACATTTTTATCCTTTGTAAACGGTCTTTTTTGAATCGTAGATTTTTTGACACACCCATATTCGTAACATAAAATGGACATCTTAGAATGCAAGATCAGTACAATGGGTATTTTTGATGCCTATCTATGATCAATTTCGTATTATTTTACCCAACAAACCCTATTTTAGCGTTTTGTTAAAAGCTTTTGAATATTTTACCATGAAAACGAACACAAAATCCTTATTAATCATCGGTTTGGTTTGGCCTGAACCTAATTCTACCGCTGCTGGGCTTAGAATGTTAGAAATTATCTACTTTTTTAAGAAACATAAGTACGAAATTACCTTTGCTTGTGCTGCAGGAAAAAGCGACAACTCACTAGACTTAAGTCAGTTGGATATAGACTCAAAAATAATCACCTTAAACAATGACTCTTTCAACGGATTTGTTGCGGATTTAAATCCCACAGTTGTTTTGTTCGATCGTTTTTTAATAGAAGAACAATATGGTTGGCGTGTCGCTGAGTACTGCCCTGCTGCTTTACGAATTCTAGACACTGAGGATTTACATTTTTTAAGAAACGCACGCCACATAGCCTTTAAAAAAGAAACGACATTAAATGATGAACTCCTTTTTAATGATGATGCAAAACGTGAAATTGCAAGTATCTACCGTTGTGATTTGAGCTTGATAATTTCTTCTTATGAAATGGAATTGTTAAAAAACACGTTTAAAATTGATGCTTCACTTTTGTTTTACTTTCCTTTTTTAACTGATAAAATGACKGAAAACKCATTGTCCAAACTGCCTAATTTTAATGAACGAACCGATTTTATGTGCATCGGAAACTTTAGACATGCACCCAATTGGCAATCCGTTTTATATTTAAAACATCATATCTGGCCTTTAATTCGAAAACAAATTCCCAAGGCTGTCCTTCACATTTATGGATCATATGTTACTCCAAAAGCAAGGCAATTACACAACAAAAAAGAAGGTTTCTTAATCGAAGGCTATACGCCAGATGCTGAACATGTTTTTAAAGAAGCACGCGTTTGTTTAGCTCCCTTACAATTTGGTGCAGGTTTAAAAGGAAAATTATTTGATGCCATGCGTACGGGAACCCCCTCTGTAACAACAACTATCGGAGCAGAAGGCATGCATGGAGCTCTTGATTGGAATGGTGCCATTGAAAACACACCTGAAGAATTTGCTGAAAAAGCAGTATTCCTGTATCAAGAACAATTTTCTTGGGAACAAGCAAAAAAAAATGGTCAACATATTTTGAATACACTGTTTCAGAAAGATGCATTTTATGGTTATTTTGAGAAGCGTCTCGAATTGCTGCTTAAACAGAGAGAAAACCACCGTTTACAAAATTTTATCGGTGCCATGTTACAACATCATAGCATGAAAAGTACGAAGTATTTTTCGCAGTGGATTGCAGAGAAAAATAAATAGTGATGAGTAAGTGAGTATTGAGACAAGAAACAGGACATTGGACATACGATAAAAGGACATATGACATAGGACNNNNGNTNNAGGATAAAGGACTGAGAGATTCGCGTAAGCTTTGCAGTTCCTCTGGTTAGAATMAYYMCTGTACGCATTSGTCATTCTTGCAATCACMGGAATTCAATGTTAGAAAAGAAAAACGATTTAAAATAATAAAACGAATGGTTAAAATCAAAAAGCYACATAAAATCGATGATTTATGTGGCTTTTTGATTCTTATAAAGTTGAATTCTTAATACTTTAAGCTAATAGAAGCATCGGCAAGTACCGCTACTCCATTTTGAGCCAAGGCCAATAATTCGTCTTCTCCAGGATACACTGTAGTTGCAGCAATAAATTTGGTTTTATGCGCAATATACTCCGTGAGGTATTTAGTATAAGCAACACCACCTGTCAATACAATACCATCTACATCTCCTTCTAAGACAACACTTAGAGCACCTATTTCTTTGGCAATTTGATAAGCCATTGCTGTCAATACCGCTTGTGCCTTTTCATCTCCATTTGCAATTAAATCTTCCACAACACGCATGTCATTGGTTTTTAAATAGGCAGAAACCCCACCTTTACCAACAATCATACTGTGYAATTCTTTTTCAGAGTATTCTCCTGAATACGCTAATTTTATCACATCACCCATCGGTAAATTTCCACTGCGTTCTGGTGAAAAAGGTCCGTCACCATCCAATGCCTGATTTACATCAATAACACGTCCTTTTTTATGAGCACCAACGCTAACCCCTCCTCCTAAATGAGCAACAATTAGGTTTAAATCTTCATAATTCTTACCCTGTTCTTTGGCAAATCGTTTTGCTACAGACTTTTGATTCAAYGCGTGAAAAATAGAGGCTTTTGGAAATAATGGATGTCCTGTCAAGCGCGCTTCATCCGCCAATTCATCTACAACAACTGGATCCGCTATATATGCATTCATTTCCAATCCGTTCACCAAATCATTCGCAATAAGTCCCGCCAAGTTACTAGCGTGTTGCTTAGGTGTTGTTTTTAAATCGTGAATCATAGCATCATTCACCTGATAAACACCMGCTTTTAAGGGCTTAATCATACCTCCTCTAGCCATAATTACACTAAAATCTGCYAAAGYATACTTGTTTTCGAYAATAAATTTCTTAATCAACTCAGTTCGAAAGGCTATTTGTTCGATTATGGCATCAAAAGGCGCTAATTCCTCGTTTGAATGATGTAAATTTTGTTCTAAAACCAATTCGGTACCATTAAAAATTCCGACTTTGGTAGACGTAGATCCTGGGTTAATTACCAAGATAAGTTGTGCTGTATTTTTCATTAAAATTTTGATGTTGAAGCTGCTGCTAATAAAATACTATTATATTTTGTCTGYTCTGAATCTGCTCTAGAGGTTAATACAATTGGAAATGGCGCACCAAGTACAACTCCACATACTTCTGCGTTGGCAAAAAACACAAAGGCTTTGTACAACATATTTCCTGCTTCAATATCTGGAACCAAAAGCATATCAGCATCTCCAGCTACAGGACCTTCTAATCCTTTTGTTTTTTTACTTTCAAAACTAATCGCGTTGTCGAAAGCCAAAGGGCCATCAATAATACAATTTTTGATTTGTCCCCTACGCTGCATAATGGATAATAAAGCAGCATCCATAGTTGCTTGCATCTTATCGTTCACATTTTCTACGGCAGCCAAAGCCGCGATTTTTGGGTTTTCTAGCCCTATTTTCCCTAAGAAATTCACCGCATTATTGATAATAGCTGYCTTTTGCTTTAAATCMGGGTTAATATTCATAGCAACATCTGTAATAGCCAATGGTTTGTGGTATTCAGGGATGTCAAAAATGGCCAAATGAGATAGGAAACGTTTTGTTTTTAGACCGTATTCTTTATTCAAGACTCCAGACAATAATTGAGCCGTAGAAATATGCCCTTTCATTAAAATATCTGCAYCTTCATTAATCACCAAACTCACCGATTTTCTAACAACACTTGCTAAATCACGCTCATAATGCACTTCAATTCCACTGATGTCAAAATTATATTCAGAAACCGTTTCGTCAATTTCTGTTTTTAATCCAACCAGAATRGGGGTTATGATGCCATCTTTATATGCTTCGAGTACAGCCTCTAGCGAATGTTCATCTCCTGCAGCACATAGTACTAACTTTTTTTTATCGTCATGTGCGTGGATAATTTTATGTAAATCTGAAATCTTAGTAAACTTCATTTATTTAGGTTTTTTTGTGTATTACGCAAAAATACGCTTATTAATCTTTTTAAATTGTGTTATTATCATGAAATAATCAATAAAAACAACTAATACTTATTTTTGATACAATTACAATATTTACTATAAATTCCACAATCAATACCTATCTTTACTGTCTAAAATATACGCTATGTTCCGAATTTGCTCTTTTCTGATGATTGTAATACTCRTATCTTGTAAATCCAACGAAACAAATGTGTTGGAACTAGAAATCAGTGCTGTAAAAAAGGCATTTGCTCCTGATAAAAGGGTTGCCATTTTTGATATTCAAGCAAAAGAAGCAATCAACGGTAACTTTGTACTCGTTGGAGAAACAAATCTTCCAAATGCATTGGATGTTTTAAAGGAAAAATTGGATGCCAAAGCAACAATTATTGATAGTGTAACAATACTTCCTGCAAAACATCTCAATAATTTCCATTATGGWGTGGTAAATCTCTCGGTATGTAATATCAGATCCAAACCCAAACATTCCGCCGAACTTGCCACGCAAGCATTGATGGGAATGCCTTTAAAAATATATAAAAAACAGGACAATTGGTATTATGTGCAAACGCCAGATAAGTATCTTGGATGGTTGGATGCTGGAGGCCTTACTTTAATGAAAGCTCCTCAATTTGAAGATTGGGAAACTTTGGACAAAGTTATGTTTACCAAAGATTACGGCTATGTGTACGACATGGATACGAATGAAATTTTGAGCGATGCTGTGGTGGGGAATCGCTATGCATTGCTTTCTGAAAAAGAGGAGAAATTTATTGTCGAATTTCCTGACGGACGAAAAGGATGGATCCWCAAAAAGGAAGCTATTGGATATATAGATTGGGTACTCAGTAGGCAAATGGATGCTGARCATATTATTGAGGCRGCTAAATCGTTTATGGGACGTCCTTATTTATGGGGAGGAACCTCTCCAAAAGCAATGGATTGTAGTGGGTTTACAAAAATGGTCTACTATTTAAAYGGAATAGAATTGGCAAGAGATGCGTCTCARCAAGTAAAAGATGGAGAGTTGATAGCCATAGATTCAAATTTTAAAAAYCTTAAAAAAGGAGACTTGCTCTTCTTTGGAAAAAAGGCAACAGCCCAACAAAAAGAACGTATTTGGCATGTAGCAGTTTATTTGGGGGATGGTCAAATAATCCATGCTAGTGGWTCTATAAAAATTGAAAGCTTGAGACCAGMAGATGAAAATTTTGCAGAAGAACGACTAAAWACATTGGTTAAAGCGCGTAGAATCATCGGCACAAAAACAGTTAAAAAACTAAAAATTAAAGCATAATAGRTTGGTAAAAAAAATGAATATATCAGCAGATTTAAATCTTTCTCGCATCATACAAGGTCATTGGCGCCTTATGGAATGGAATTATAGTCCACAAGAACTATTAACACTCACAAAACAAAGCATCGAATTGGGGGTTACAACWTATGACCATGCCGATATTTATGGTAATTATGAATGTGAAACCGCTTTCGGAAAAACCATAGCCTTAGATAAAGGCTTAAGAGAAAACATTCAATTGATCAGTAAATGCGGAATCAAACTCACTTCTGACAAGTTTCCTGAACGCACATTAAAGTATTATGATTACTCGGCTGAATATATTGTYTGGTCTGTAGAAAATTCACTCAGAAACTTACAAACTGAATATTTAGATGTATTGTTATTACACCGCCCTGCTCCTCTTTTCAATCCAAGCGAAGTAGCAACCGCCTTTTCTCAATTAAAACAACAAGGRAAAGTACGAAATTTTGGTGTTTCCAATTTTACGCCTACTCAATTTGATTTGTTACAGTCTGTAGTTGAAGTCCCGTTAATGACTAACCAAATAGAAATTTCTCCYTAYTGTTTAGATGCATTTCACGATGACAGCCTTTCGTTTTTTCAAAAAAATAATATCAAGCCCATGGCCTGGTCTCCCTTGGCTGGAGGTCAGATTTTTACACCTAAGGACGAAAAAGGACTACGACTCCTAAAAAGTATTCAAAAAGTAGCTGATGCATTAGAAATAGAACAGCTAGACATYGTWATTTATGCATGGTTATTAAAACATCCTGCAAATATACTACCAGTAATAGGTACAGGTAAATTGGCTAGARTCAAAAATGCGGTAAGTGCACTTTCTGTTGAAATGTCTACACAGCATTGGTATGAAATTTACATTGCTTCTGAAGGWAAAGAATTGCCTTAAATTATAAACTACATATTATAACGCACTAAAGAATGTTTCTGTTTTACATTTTTTAGTGTGTTTTTTTTGATTAGAGTTCTATCATATTGAAATTTAACGCTTAGGATTATTATAAATTTAGAGGACCGAAGCATTCAKGCCTTAAAATMTCTTTGATAAACCCTCAATTTTAGGGACCTAATCAMGCTTTGATTCAAACAGNCCCCCNCCTATTCCACCAAAGAATTGGGTGCGTTAAAACAACAATAAATAAGTGTTTATTTAGGCCTTACTTTTACGGAACAAAGAAGAAATAATCATAAAAGTAGCCATTACAAAACTTAGCGTCATTAGCATTCCTGATACCACTATAATATACTTTAAACTTGTCATTCCAAGCCACATAAAATAAATACCTCCAAAGGACACAACAATAGAGACAAAAGGCTCAATCATAACATACTTTTTCAAGTTTTTGTTATAGCTTGTAATTGAGACTAACAAGGATAGCACAAAAAAAAGTATAGACATAGATATCACATGGTTATGAATCATGGTAATYAAGGCTTGTTTCTTTTTTTTAAATTTCATCACAGTAGCGTCTTCATCATTTTCATTTCCTAAATATTGTTCTTCAATTCCAATAGGAGTCCCTTCTGTTGTCTCGTGTACAAAAGCAAGTCCCATATAAAAACCAATACTCAAKACCAAGACAAAAATCCCAATAAGTAATTTTATCTCCTTAGGAAATTGATGAATTAAACCGTGAAATTCCATATTATAATAAGTTTTTTTGATGAAGAATAGCCAAAGAAGCCAACAAATCATTTATTGATTCCGTCATAGATTCTGCAGAAAGCGTAGCTCCAGAAATAGCGGCTATATCATGTTGATAGCGCATTTTATCGCCACCCTTTTTACCTGTAAACTGGCGAAGCCATCTTTTRCTKCCTATTTCAGACCCGTGATCCTCACGATATACCAATACTTTTGTTTTTGCAATTATTAAATCAGCATCTAATATCACTATATAATCAAATTGATCTGTTTTTCCAAAACCATGRCCAWAATAAAAATAACCAAGTTTTTTATCGTTACTCATAATCTTAAAAAAATTATCAGGATGTAATTTTKCAATCAGTTCTTTTTGTACATCTTCTGGAAATGTCACTCCTATTTTTTCAAACGTTTCAACTTCAAAAGYAGCTTTAATTTGCTTGTCAATTTTTTTATGAACTTTTTTAGGGATCGAAAAACTAACTAGTAYACATGCCACAATAGACATTAAAAAGATTTTGTAACTCATAATTGCAAATTTAAACTTTATTTTTAAAAATTCTACCCTTACTTCAAAATTAGAGTTGTTAACTCTCGCTATATATTGATATWATCWSGCTCATAAAAAATGTGCACTCACTAGTTCCCATRTAAAAAATAAGGGTTGCTTCCAATTTTGGAAAACAACCCTCATTTACGAAAATACTAATATATTATTGCGGGGTTATTAAAACCAAACGGCTAAACCAGCGTTGAATGTTTTCATAGAATCACTTCCACTTACTGCATTGTCAGAAATTTGRTAGTCTACTTTAAAAGCAGCTCCTTTTGCTACKCGGTAGTTTAATCCGAAAAACAAATCAGTTCTGTCATAWGCTTTGTTAGCTACAAAACCTTCAGTTTCAGCATGTGTATTATAAGCCTCGTAACGAACAAATGGCGTTAAGCGCTCAACTCCTTYTAGRTCAAAMCCATARGCAGCCTCTGCGTAGAAACCATTCATTTCAGAACCTAAATCTTTCCCTGTTAARGTATTGTACTCTTTAGTTCCTGATAATTTAGAAGCGATGTATTGACCTCTTAATTCTAAGTTGTTATACTTATAACGAGCATCAAAACCAATCATTGAAACTCCAATTGTAGAAGCTTCTTCAGTAGTGTCRTCTGTTTGAGTATCTCCAAAGTAACCAGAAAGACCTAATCTCAATCCAGCAATTCCRTAATAATCTAACTTTGCAGAAAAGTTAGGAGAAGAAATTTGTGATTCAGCACCTTTTTGACGCCCTTTTCTCAATCCATCTTTTCCTCTTAAGAAACCAGATCCATCAGCATATGATTTAAATCCGTTGAAAATATAAGCTTGGTATTTTAAAGATGCAGCATCTAATTTTCCAGTAACACCAATCCCTACTTCTCTCCATGTAGTTGGAACGATGTATTTGTCTACGTTTGGACGCTCCACACCGTAAAAAGTGGTAGGCTCGTGGTATTCGTTTACAATTCCCATAGGTACTAACATCAAACCTGCTTGTACATTAAAGTTATCGTTTACTCTATATTTCAAGAAAGCTTGCTCAACATATACTTCTTTTACATGTTCGTATTCAATTTCAGTTAAGAAACTTACTTTATCGTTGAATTTATACCCTAATAACATTACCAAACGGTGAATGTCTAATTTCCCTACTGCAGAACCATCTGGCTCATTATAATCGATTTGACCATATCCTCCAATTGTTAATCCCTTTGGTAATGAGCTTGAAGTTAATGTTTCAGCTGCATTTTTTGACAATRCTGGCGTTGCTTCTTCTTGCGCGTTTACCAATGCACCAAAACTTAGTGCGACTACTAATGAAATTATTTTTTTCATTTTACTTTTATTTAGATTTAATTTAAATAGATTGATTTAACGGGGCAAATATAGCATCCCTTTTTGGTTAAAAAAAGCTTTATTTAGACTAATTTTAAATAACATGATAAAAATCATACTCACAATTTTAYAYAATAGAACAACCTAGATCAAAAWTAWAAAAAWRNAAAAAAAAATGAARRAAMNTGAMRKAWMTSAYRKAWMKYAKSGNAAMGTRGNCKTAMMKTKGTCKTACCTTWRWMNGTAYYTKWWNAGKTAKTWGNTARTTAGKAKNTNAATYMNNNTTTYAAWMSWKYYWWWRKWSMCTYWKTKNCWCTYWTTKNNGCKCTTTKTTWTKYGMWTWRWWWWWTGAATAAAAAAAAGTCTTCTATTTTTTTAAAAAAACAGAAGACTCAAAATTGTAGTATTTAAATTATAGCACTTATAAACTTTTCAAGTACAGCACAATAGCTTTTCTAATGTCCACTGCTTTGTCCCCCGGTCTATTCGCATAAACTTTTACAATATCTGGATTATTTTTGTCTAGAAACGGAATATCATTTCCAGTGAGTAAATAGTCACTAAACACAACACTGTACACTTTATTTGCTTGAATTTCTACSTTCTTATTCGTCCAAATTTTATTATCCTTATTATATTTGAACTGATAMCGTTGTAAATAAGCCCCTTTGCCAGCTTTTAAACGTCCATAGTTTAACACTTTTATCAAAAGTCGCCCTTTGAGCTCTACTTTYAATACACCACCWCCAAAAGGTAATATTCTAAAAATATCCACTCCCGTAATTGCTCCATACAATTGATCATCTATTCGGATYGMCCCTCCATTTACCAGGGCACCATCAACYTTGTTATCAAAAGAGTACGCCATTGATTTAGTAATAAGTAAGCCWAGATTTGTCTGWATGCTTCTTACCGTTTTATCYCGTCCGTCTAATGGTTTTTYTGCCGTAAATAAAACCTCCGTTGGATCCTTCATTATTTTTTGTAATTGAAGTTCCAATAWGGCATTCCATTTACTCACTATYTTTTCAATWTTTTGATCACTCCCTGTAGTTTCATTTATCGCTCTTAACTCTGATATTATGTTAGTTTCYTTGGTTTTAGTGTTAAATGTAATCCGATGAATATATGCTGTTTTAGCATTTGCGTCCGCTTTTGTTATTTTAGCATTTCCYACTGGTATAGACATATTTACATGCTCATGACCACCCATTATTAATGGAATTTCAGGTAAGGATTTCGCCAATAGTTTATCTTGTTCTARAGTTAAGTGCGTTAGACCAAAAACAACATCCGTTTTGGGGGCTAAATTTTTATATGCATAGATAGCTGATTGGTAAAAATCACCATAGTCTACATAGTCCTTAGGATTGGAATCGATTGTTGCACTAACAAAACCRATTTTTATAGCTATTCCATCACTATTTTTGATTGTAAAAACAAACTCCTTAGGTAWTTCTGTGATGTGATKCTCTTTAATTACTTTAAATCTTGATAAACCCTTGCTTGTTTTATGCATTGGGTTGGTTGCAATCCATTGAAAGGTRGATTCGTTCAATCTTTCTTGGAGTTCMTCTTCTTTCAAATCAAATTCATGATTYCCAAGCGCTACCAAGTCAAATTTCATGGCATTCATAACTTCAATCATTTGTTTTCCTTTGATTCGTTTTCCATTTAATTTAAGGCTTCCCAATAAAGAAGGATTCAAAAAATCACCAGCCATGAACATAAATGTATTAGGGTTTTCTGATAAAAGTGCTTGATGTAATTTTTCTACCCTTGCTAAACCTCCAACTTTACCTCCTTCTAAGGGAGAAATCTCATATACATCGTTGACTTGCAGAAAGGTAAATTCAATAATGTGTTTCGACTCGTTCTGACAAGCAATTAGTAMTAKAAAACTAAYTAATAGGAAYGTCTTTTTTAAAAAWCTCATGGTATCTTTTTTTTGACGAAAATAACAGATAAATTCGAATCATTCTATAATATAGTTCCTTTTTTGACGATTTCCTTAAGAGTATAACTGACAGTGCACTATTTAATAATGCCGATTTTAAAAACATCATAAAATAGGAGCCTTTATATAATATAGAAAAATGTATTTTAAAAAAATTAGGGCTGTTTTTGTGAATGAAATATTAGCAAATAAGCACTACTTAATTTTCATACCGTTTACTATAAATAGGAGCTAGAAATATTCTCGAGAGCCCGCATCTCTAACAATTTAAAAATGCTGTTTTAGATACTTTATGAGAACGGGTTTCTCTTGGCTATCATAAAAGTGATGCCTCTTAGCTTACAGTATCTTTTGAGATTTATGAAAACACTTTTACAGCCTCATTATAAGCACTCTCAAAACTCATAGCTTTGATATTACTATCTACTTGCTGCTGGTTAAAATAGGATAGTAATCGCTCTGTAGGCATATTACCTGTTAAGTCGTCTTTCGCCATTGGACAACCTCCATAACCTTTAATGGCACCATCAAAACGGCGACAACCAGCCTTAAAAGCAGCATCTACTTTTTCGTGCCAAGTTGAAGGAGTGGTATGTAAATGGGCACCGAATTCGATYGCTGGATATAAAGGAATTAAATKGGAAAATAAATAATCAATTGTTTTTCCATCGGCAACACCAATTGTATCWGAAAGCGATAAAATTTTCACTCCCATTCCTRCCAATTTTTCTGTCCATTGTCCCACAATATCTACATTCCAAGGKTCTCCATATGGATTCCCAAAGCCCATAGATAAATAAGCGACAACTTCTTTGTTTTTTTGACTGGCYAAATTTAATATTTCATCCAAAGCTCGAATGGATTCTGAAATGGTTTTATGTGTATTCCGCATTTGRAAAATCTCAGAAATGGAAAATGGATATCCCAAATAATCTATTTCTTCRAACWCTAAGGCATCATYAGCTCCACGTACATTGGCAACAATTGCTAACAATTTACTTTGTGTTGAACTCAGATCAAGTTGGTTTAGAACAGCTGCTGTATCACGCATTTGTGGAATGGCCTTAGGAGATACAAAGCTTCCAAAATCTATTGTATCAAAGCCCACACGTAATAAAGCAGTGATATACCGCACCTTTTGGGCAGTAGGAATAAAATGACTTTTAATTCCTTGCATCGCATCACGTGGACATTCGATAAGTTTTACATCGCTCATAGAAACTCAAAGATACAATATGAAATGAATTTATCCTTCGAAAACACCGAAAATTGCCCTCGCAATAATTACAACTATTTGTGGCTATCTCATGTCCATTTGCAACTACTCATTTTCACGAAAAAAACTAGTAAATAGATCCCAAAATTAGAATTTTCTGAGGAAAAACAATGACCGAAGCGTAAATTCCCTACCTAGGAGTAAAAAACTATGTACGATCAGCTTTTAAAATGGCTTTGTTAATTCGCTTAATCAGTCCAGGGCCTTCATAAATAAACCCCGTATAAATTTGTACTAAATCGGCACCAGCAGCTATTTTTTCTAGGGCATCTTTCTCTGAATGAATTCCCCCTACTCCAATTATAGGAAATGCCTTGTTCGATTTGTCTGCCAAATACTTAATAGTTTGGGTACTTACATCTCCCACTGGCTTCCCACTCAATCCACCATTTCCAATTTCTTCCAAATGCGCTACACTCGTTTTTAATTGGCTTCTGTCCATCGAAGTATTAGAAGCAATTACACCATCCAATTTAGTTTCTCTCACCAATTCAATGATCTCATCCAATTGATTTTTATTTAAATCTGGTGCAATCTTTAGCAATACTGGTTTATATGTATCAAATTGTTGGTTGGCTAGCTGAATTTGAGTCAACAAATCCAATAGAAAGTCCTTGTCTTGTAATTTAGCCATGCTGCCTACATTTGGACAACTCACATTCACCACAAAATAATCAACATAAGGGTGCAAGGTGTTGAAGCAAGTAGTATAATCTCCAGCATATTGCTCGGAAGTACTGGTGGTATTCTTTCCTATATTTCCACCAATCAAAACTTTATTATCGTTGGATTTTAAATTCTCAACAGCAGCAGCTACTCCCTCATTATTAAAGCCCATTCTGTTGATCAAAGCACTATCTTCTATTAGTCTAAATATTCTCTTTTTTGGATTTCCTTCTTGCGCTACAGGTGTCACGGTTCCTATTTCAATAAAACCAAAACCAAAATTGGCCAATTCGTTGTACAAAACCGCATTTTTATCAAAACCTGCTGCCAATCCCACCGGATTTTTAAAGGTCAATCCGAAAAGTTTTCTTTCCAATTTTGGATCGTTCACCTCGTACATTTTTCTAAATAAAAAATCCATTCCTGGTATTTTACACAATATGCGAATACTTGCAAAAGTGAAATGATGAATCTTTTCTGGATCGAATAAAAAGAAAAAAGGACGAATTATAGCTTTGTACATGTTGTAAGTTTTTGCAAAATTAAAAAAAGCCTTTGACATAACAATCAAAGGCTTCTAAATATTCTTATAAAAGATATTTTTAACGCAAGGTCGCTCCCAAATTCTTTTCGAAAGACTGAGTCAGTTTTTGCATTATTTTATCAATTTGCTTGTCGTTCAAGGTTTTATTTTCATCTTGGATTACAAAACTCACTGCATATGATTTTTTACCTTCTGGTAATTTATCACCTTCATACACATCAAATAAATCTACATTCTTTAACAATTTACGTTCTGCTTGGAAGGCAACATTGTAAATTTCTGTGAATGTAATTTTATCCTCCACCAACAACGCTAAATCGCGTTTTACAGAAGGGAATTTTGGTAAAGCCTCAATTTTAATGTTTTTCTTATTAGAAACTTGCATTAAATTTGCCCAATCAAAATCGGCAAACAATACCTGTTGCTTGATTCCAAATTCTTTGAGTACACCTTTTCTCACGACTCCAATTTCCACTAACTTAATTTTTCCTAAGCTCAATGTTATCCCTTCAGAGAATACATCATTTTTAGAAGGACTCGTTTTTATTTTCTGGATACCTAAACGGTTTAACAAAGTACTTACAATACCTTTTAAATAAAAGAAATCAGATGTTTTAGCTGTTGACAACCATGAATCTTGGGTTCTATTACCAGTCACAAACAAGGTTAAATGTTTTGTTTCTGTATATGATTCGTCAAATTTATGATAGGTTTTTCCAAACTCAAAAAATTTAAGTGATGGATTTTTACGGTTGATATTGTAGGATACCGATTCTAAACCACTAAATAACATAGATTGACGCATCACACATAAATCGTTACTCAACGGATTTAGTATACGTACATCGTATGCTGGATTCAATTGCTCAGACAAGGCCACATATTCTGGTTTGGTCAAAGAATTGGCCATTGATTCGTTAAAACCTTGAGCAATTAACTGTTCTGCTAATTTATTCTCTAGTTTGGTAGGATCAAATTCAGAAAATGAGATAGACGTATTTAATTTATGTGAAAACTCGATATTATTATAACCATACACACGTAAAATTTCTTCAACTACATCAGCCTCACGTGTAACATCAACACGATATGCAGGAATTGTCAATCCTAAACCACCTTCGGTTTCGCTATTCAATCTGATGTCCAACGATGCCAAAATATTTTTTACTGTTTCGCGGTTGATTTTTTCACCTATCAAGCGATCCATTTTTTCATATGAAAGAAATACTTGAAAATCTTCAATTTTTTCTGGATAAATATCTGTGATATCTGAAGTGATTTTTCCTCCAGCCACTTGCTGAATCAATAATGCAGCCCTTTTTAAAGCATATTGTACAAAATCTGGATCTATTCCACGTTCAAATCGGAAGGATGCATCCGTATTCAAAGCATGTCTTTTGGCTGTTTTACGTATTGCCACAGGATTAAAATAAGCGCTTTCTAAAAAGATAGCCGTTGTATCTTTTGTAACCCCAGAATGCAATCCACCAAAAACTCCAGCAATACATAAAGGTTCAGAATTACCATTACAAATCATTAAATCATCTTGATGTAATTCGCGTTCTATCCCATCTAAAGTAGTAAATTTAGTTCCTGCCTCTAGTGTTTTTACTAGGATTTTATTCCCTTTAATTTTATTGATTTCAAAGGCATGTAATGGCTGTCCTAATTCGTGTAATACATAATTAGTTACATCCACTATATTATTAACAGGTGTCAATCCAATACTTTTCAATCTATTTTGCAACCATTCCGGAGAATCCTTTACAGTAATATCCGTAATAGTAAGCCCCGCATAACGTGGTGCTTTTGCATTGTCTAGAACATCGATGTCTATTTTTTGAGTTCTATCATCCACATTAAAATTACTCACAGAAGGAGAAATTAATTCTAAAGTAATTCCTTGGTGCATCAATCCAGCACGTAGGTCACGYGCAGTTCCATAATGACTCATTCCATCGGCACGGTTAGGTGTTAATCCAATTTCAAAAACTTCATCTATTTCTATATTAAAAACTTCTGCAACTGGTGTTCCTGGAACTAAATCTTCGTCCAATACCATAATTCCGTCATGACTCGCTCCTAGTCCTAATTCGTCTTCGGCACAGATCATCCCGAAACTTTCTTCGCCTCTAATCTTTCCTTTCTTAATTTTAAACTCTCCACCTTTGTCATCGTATAACACAGTGCCAATAGTTGCTACTGGTACTTTCTGTCCAGCTGCTACATTTGGTGCTCCACAAACAATTTGCAAAGGGGCATCGGTCCCGATATTTACAGTAGTCACTTTTAATTTGTCTGCATTTCCATGTTGCACACAAGTCAACACTTCTCCTACCACAATTCCTTTTAAACTTCCTTTTATAGATTCAACGGTTTCAATTCCTTCCACCTCTAATCCTAAATCGGTCAACAATCGTCCTGTTTTCTCCGCTTCCCAATCCACTTTCAAAAACTGTTTCAACCAATTATATGATATCTTCATCTGTATACTATTGTTTGTTTGTTTGTACTGTGTATAAGTACTGATACTTATCCCGTTAATTGTTTATTTTGATGCTGTTGTTATCCATTTGACACTACAAATACCACAATTGATATCAAAAGCAGCTGCAAATATAATTATAACCGCATAAAATGAGGGTATAAAACTAGGTTAATTTACCCTTTGTCTTCTCTAATAGATAATACACTGTATGTTGATGGTCAAATTTTAATCCAACTCATTTTTCATTAATCTATACTTTTGTTTTCTAATGAAACTTTGCAAGGACATTCTGCTATCTTTGTGAAAAACCAATTCTCAAATGCATTCAGAAAAAACACCTTGGCATTTCCTTGTCTTATTAATTTTAGCTGGTGAAGCAGTTTTTATCTTACCCTTTGTATTAGCCCGTGTTTTTAGACCTACAGTATTGGAAGTTTTTGAGTTAGACAACATCCAATTAGGACTGTGTTTCTCTGTGTATGGTGTGGTAGCGCTATTTTCTTATCTATTTGGGGGCCCTTTAGCTGATAAGTATCCTCCAAGAAAATTAATTGCTGTTGCCTTATGGTCTACGGCTTTGGGAGGTTTGATTTATGCCACATTTCCAAATTATACGTTCTTAAAATTTTTATACGGATACTGGGGATTCACCACTATTTTTCTTTTTTGGGCTCCAATGATAAAAGCAACTCGCATATGGGGAGGTAGCTCTTCTCAAGGCAAGGCTTTTGGTTTTTTGGATGGGGGTCGTGGATTGGTAGGTGCATTGTTTGGAAGTTTAGGCCTCCTTTTGTTTATGATGGTAAGTAATGCTACTATAGAAGACATGAGCACTACAGAAAATAAATTGGCTTTTAGAAAAGTAATTTTGTTGGTGGTTGCTATTGTCGGCGCTATCGGTTTTTTGGTTTGGAAGTATTTGAAATTAGACACTGCCCTAACAAAAAACACTGTCTCGGMGCAAATTACCTTWACGCAAGTTGTTGACGTATTAAAATTACCTGCCGTTTGGAACCTTATGATCATYATCTTATGYGCCTATGTTTGTTATAAAATAACAGATATMTTTTCGTTATTYGCCTTGGATGTGATGCATTACAATCAAGTAGAAKCTGCTCAAGTAGGTACTTTATTGTTATTTATTCGCCCAATAATAGGGATATTAATAGGACTATTGGCCGATAGATTTCATATTACCATTTGTTTAATTATCGGGTTTGGGATTTCGTTTGTAGGCGCATTAATAGTTGCAAATGGTATGATCACAGCCACATCTCCTATACTATTTTTTGTTTCAATTTCTATTGTAGCTACAGGAGTGTATGCCATTAGATCCTTATATTTTGCTGTGATGGAGAAAGGAAAAATACCAATACTACTTACAGGAACTGCCGTAGGATTGATATCTCTTGTAGGTTTTACTCCTGATATTTTTGCAGGGCCAGTGATAGGTGTACTTTTAGAAAATACTCCTGGTGCTGTAGGTCATCAACATGTATTTTGGATGTTGGCGATTTTTTCTTTTATAGGTGGAATTGTGAGTTTGTCGTATTATCGGAGGTTTGGGAGAACTTGATCTGTTTCAGAAGCCACCATTTTTGTTGAGCAACTGAATCTATGGTGATTTTCGACTTCACTAAGGAAAATAGTGAGAAAATTCAACTTGCAAGGCCAACAATTATTAACTATCTTTCGTTACTACAAATTGGCGCTTATAAATTATATTTAAATGCGCAYCAAAGAAGAACTTTCTACTATATCAACTAGTATAAAATTAGTACATGTAATTRCRCTGTTTTTCAATAATATTATGCACAATTTTTTAAAAAAGAGCCTTGTTAGGAAATTGAAATTAGAGAAGAATAAATTTGTATTATTCTTCGATAAAAACCCAATAAGCATCCTATAAAGTGTAAGGTTTTCTTAAAAATCAGTAAGTTTTGAACTCTTAAATCTAATACAATGGAACAACATCAACAATCAACAATCCCAAAATGGTACTGGGCTGTCACATTTTTTTTCTTACTATGGAACATCATGGGCGTAGCTTCATTTTTTCAACATACCTTTATTTCAGATGATACACTGATGTCTTTGCCTATTGCCGAAAGAGAATTATATAGCAGTTATCCACTGTGG
The DNA here is from genome assembly GCA_002401385.1 of Flavobacteriaceae bacterium. Lineage (GTDB taxonomy): Bacteria > Bacteroidota > Bacteroidia > Flavobacteriales > Flavobacteriaceae. Next base: position 29,232 of record NVSY01000011.1, read on the forward strand.
ACCACTATAGCCTTTGCTTTTGCTGTTTTTGGTGGAACTTTAGGTACCATAGGCTTATTACTAAAGAAAAAATGGTCAAAAACTGCTTTTATTGTGTCACTTTTCGCCCTCTTTCCTCAAATGATTCACAATCTGTTTTTTACAAAGGCAAAAGAAGTGTACGGCCCAGGAACAGAAGTAATGCCTATATTAATCGTTGTAGGAGGCGTATTTCTCGTATGGTTTTCTATGATGAGCATTCGTAAAAATTGGTTGAAATAAAAGTGTTACTAATTTGTAGCTATTCTCTTTTTCTAGAAACTCTAATCCTAAACAAGCTATTTCCACCAATGATTAAAACACCAAATGCCCCAACACAATTTAACCACTATATATAAACATGAAAAAATTTAATTTCCGTATATTTTTAATATTCTTCCTGTTTGTACAACTAATTTTTATCCAGATAATGGCGCATTCTCCATTGTTTGTAGAAAAATATTACGCCAATGGTATCTATCCATATATTGCCAAATTTTGGAGAACTATTCTAGGTTGGATCCCTTTTTCTGTTGGTGACATATTGCTTTTTATTCTTGTTTTATTATTCATAAAAACGCTGTTTAACTTAATAAAAAAGAGAGTAACCATTAAACAAACCTGTATAAACATTACGGCTTGTGCATCTGTTCTACTCTTTTTCTTCTACTTTAATTGGGGATTTAATTACTTTAGACAGCCGTTGTCCAAAAAACTACAGTTCACTATAGACACCTATTCCGACAAGGATTTGGAAACGTTGAGCCTCCACCTAATAAATAAAACAAACAGTTTACAAGCTGACCTTATGGGAATTGACAGCCTAAAAGTTTTGATCCCGTATACTCGAACCGAATTGTATAAAATGGGACCTAAAGGATATGATAAGCTGGGAGATATGTACCCGTTTTTAAAGTACCAAACTCCCGCCATCAAAAGTTCTTTGATGAGTACTTTTCAAAGTTATATTGGTGTAGGAGGCTATTTAAATCCATTGACAGGAGAAGCGCATGTCAACGCAAACGGTCTCAAAACCAACGCGCCGAGTACTATTAGCCACGAAATGGCTCATCAAATTGGTTATGCCGCAGAAAACGAAGCTGAGTTTATTGGTTTTCTTGCCTCCACACAACATCCAGATTCCTTTTTCAAATATTCTGGCTATAAAAATGCCATGTTACACAGCGTTTTTGAAATGCGTAGACGTGACAGCGTTCTTTTCAAAAAACTATTTACCCACATAAACAAAGGCGTTAAAAAAGACCTAAAGGCAAATTATGACCTCCAATTACGTTATAAAAATCCTTTTGAACCTTATGTAAAAAAAGGGTATAATTTATTTTTGAAATCCAATAAGCAGAAGCATGGCATTCATAGTTACAATAGAATGGTGTTACTCCTTATCAATTATTACGCACAAAAAACAGGAGAATCTACAAAAGAAATAATCATCGAGAAAAAAGAGTCGTAGGAAGCGGCATCACAAACGTATTTTAACTTATTTTTGTCACATGCATAAAAAAATTGAAAGCTTACAAAACCCGTTGATCAAACAATTGATTAAACTGAAAGAAAAATCACGTGAACGCAAAAAATTAGGGCTTTTTTTGATTGAAGGAACGCGAGAAATTTCGTTGGCATTGATGGGCAATTATCAACTAAAAACACTCTTGATTTCTGAAGAAGTAGACTTCAATGCYGAATTGAGCTCTTTAAATCTCAAATCTGAAGTTGAAATTATAACCCTTTCGAAAGAAGTATATAAAAAATTGGCCTACAGAGAATCTACAGAAGGACTCATAGCAGTGGCACACAGTATGTCTTTGGAATTAAATTCCTTGAAATTCAACAGCAATACCCCTTTGGTTTTAATAGCCGAAGCTCCTGAAAAACCAGGAAATATTGGCGCATTACTCAGAACAGCCGATGCGGCAAATATAGATGCTGTAATAATTGCAAACCCTAAAACAGATCTTTACAACCAAAACGTTGTACGTTCAAGTGTTGGCTGTGTTTTTACCACACAAATTGCCATGGGTACAAGCAAGGAAATTTTAACTTTTTTAAAAGAAAAAAACATTGCTATTTACGGAGCTGCACTTACAGCATCCATTCCGTACACTGATGTAGATTTTAAACAAGCCAGTGCCATTGTTATGGGGACAGAAGCCACCGGTTTATCCGAGGAGTTTTTATCCAATACCACTCAAAATATCATTATTCCAATGCGTGGAAAAATAGATTCGATGAACGTATCTGTATCAGCAGCCATCATTATTTTTGAAGCCACAAGACAACGAAATTTATAATTATGAAACGAACATGAATTTTTTTAACCAAAAAACACCCCCAAGGGTATGATTAAAATAAATTCATGTGAGAACGAGTGTAACGAGTGCTTACATGGGTTCTCAAATTTTGAAATATTTTTAGTCAATTACAATTTTTTAAACACATGAAAAAACTCTTATTTCTTTTTGTATGCACGTTAATTTTAAGTTCTTGTGGAGCAAAAAAAATTGCACAAGCCTCTAAAGAGCCTAGTCGCGAAGAAAAGTTAACTCGTATTTTCAAGAAATACGAAAAGAGTCCTTATGTATATGGAGGTACAACTATTCGTGGATTTGACTGTTCCGGATTTGTACAAAGAGTTTATTTAGATGCTTTTAAACTCTCTATACCACGTACCACAAAAGTACTTATTAAAACAGGTAAAAAAGTAAAGAAAAACCAGTTTCAACCTGGTGATTTACTCTTTTTTAAACCCTCAAAAAAATACTTTCACGTAGGAATATATAGTGGAAATCAGTATTTTATACATAGCTCCTCTTCCTACGGAGTTAGTAAAACACAACTAGAAAATCCTTATTGGAAAAAACATTTCCTATACGCTCGACGAATTTTAACCTCAAAATAATGCACGCTACCTTTTATTATTACTTAATTATAGGGCTTATAGTAGCCCATTTTATTTTCGATAAATACATCAGCATGCTGAATGCGAAAAATTTCTCGAATAAAATCCCTGACATTCTCAATGACATTTATGACAACAAAGAATACTTGAAATCTCAGGAATACAAAAAAACAAATTACAAATTTGGGATTATTACCAGTACGTTTTCATTCATTACCATCCTGTTATTTATTGTTTTAGGGGGATTCAATATTGTAGACACACTTGCAAAAAGCTTCTTATTAAATTCTATAGGAACTAGTTTAGTGTTTTTCGGAATACTACTAGTAGCAAACGAATTGATTACGCTCCCTTTTTCTTATTATCAAACATTTTTCATAGAAGCTCAATTTGGTTTTAATAAAAGTAGTAAAACTACGTTTTGGTTGGATAAATTAAAAGGTTTGTTACTCGGAATAATTTTTGGAGGCATTATTTTAGGCGCTATTAACTGGTTTTATATACAGACAACACAATTATTTTGGATCTATACATGGGCATTAATTACAGGGTTTTCTTTACTGATGAACCTCTTTTACGCACAATTAATTGTTCCTATTTTCAATAAACAAACCCCTTTGGAAGCTGGAGAATTAAAAGAGGCTATCACCAAATTTTCCTCGAACATCGGATTTTCTATTGATCATATATATGTCATCAATGGTTCCAAACGTTCTACCAAGGCCAATGCCTATTTCTCAGGTTTTGGTTCACAAAAACGCATTACCTTGTATGATACGCTCATCAATGATTTAACTACTGAAGAAATTGTAGCCGTACTCGCACATGAAATCGGTCATTATAAAAAGAAACACATCATATACAACATGATACTTTCTACTTTGGTCACCGGGGTTTCACTTTTTATATTATCTCTTTTTATTGGAAATGATGCCATTGCACAAGCATTAGGTTTAGCATCAGCAAGTTTTCATATTGGATTGGTGGCATTTGGCTTTTTATATGCACCTATTTCAGAACTCACAGGAATTCTAATGCATTATTTGTCGAGGAAGTTTGAATATCAAGCAGATGATTTTGCGAAAAACACGTATTCCAACACTTCTTTAATTTCTGCGCTTAAAACACTTTCTAAAAAGAGCCTCAGTAACTTAACACCACATCCTTGGTATGTATGTATTCATTATTCACACCCAACTTTATTAGAACGTATTAATAATTTAAAAAAAGAACAAGATTAGTTGGCTTTCCTTGTAATATATCTTACATTTAATCATGAGCTATTCAATGACGAAAGAAGAGGAAAACAAGGAAATCGCTAGGCGTTATAAAGATTTGTTAAAAGACTCTTACCAGAGTTTTAGTAAAGAGGATAAAAAACTAATACGAAAGGCTTTTAACTTAGCCTTAGAAGCTCATGCTCCACAACGTAGAAAAACGGGGGAACCTTATATATATCATCCCATAGCAGTTGCCAAAATTGTAGCCAACGAAATAGGCCTTGGAAAAACCTCCATCGTGTGTGCCTTGTTACATGACGTAGTGGAAGATACTCCATATACTTCTGAAGATATTGAACAATTATTTGGTGAAAAAGTAGCGCGTATTGTAGCCGGTCTCACAAAGATTTCGCATCTTAAAAAAGACCAAAATGCATCTTTGCAAGCGGAGAATTTTAGGAAAATGCTACTTACTTTAAACGATGACGTACGTGTAATTCTGATTAAAATAGCCGATCGTTTGCACAATATGCAAACTATGGATGCCATGCCGCCTCACAAGCAGATAAAAATAGCTTCCGAAACTTTGTATATCTATGCTCCCCTAGCCCACCGACTGGGACTGTACAATATAAAAACGGAACTAGAAGACCTCGGACTTAAATATACCGACACCAAAGTATACAACGATATTTTAGGTAAAATTACCGATAGTAAGGAACAACAAGAAGCTTACATTCGTAATTTTTCAAAAACCATAGAAAACTCTTTAGACGAAGAAGGTTTTGATYATTATATCAAAGGGCGTTCAAAATCGATCTATTCCATTCGAAAAAAAATGATGACGCAAGGCGTTGGTTTTGAAGAAGTATACGACAAATTTGCAATCAGAATTATTTATAATTCTACTAATAAAAACGAAAAATTTGACGCTTGGAAAATATATTCCATTGTTACCAACCATTTTCATCCAAATCCTGTTCGACTTCGAGACTGGATCAGTCAACCAAAAACTACGGGATACGAAGCCTTGCACATCACGGTAATGGGTCCAAAGGGGCAATGGGTAGAAGTTCAAATTCGATCAGAGCGGATGAACGAGATCGCCGAAAAAGGATATGCAGCACACTATCGTTACAAACATAATTCCGAAAAGGAAAGCGGCATGGAAGTTTGGCTAAATAAGCTAAAAGAAACKTTGGAAAACCAAGAGGTAAATGCGGTGGATTTTGTAGAGACATTTAAACTTAATTTATATGCAAAAGAAATCTTTGTTTTTACTCCAAATGGTGATTTAAAAGCAATTCCTAAGGATGCAACCGCCTTAGATTTCGCTTTTTCCATTCATACACAAGTTGGAATGACCTGTAGAGGYGCCAAAGTAAACGGTAAATTGTTACCTATTAGTCATGTATTAAAAAGTGGTGATCAAGTAGAAATAATTACTTCAAAAGCCCAAAAACCAAATATAGGTTGGTTGGATTTTGTGGTAACCGCAAGAGCAAGAGCTAGAATTAAAGCCGCTTTAAAAGAAGATCAAAAAATTATTGCAGATTTAGGAAAAGAAACACTGACTAGAAAATTAAGGCATATGAAAATTGCTTTGAATGAAAAAACGGTCAATGAGTTGGTTTCTTTCTTCAAATTAAAAACAAGTTTTGAACTGTTTTATCAATTTGGTATGGGTTCCATTGATAACAATCAACTCAAGCAATATATTGCCTCTAGAAATAATGCCATTGTTAGCTTCTTTAAAAACAGAATGAAAAGAAGTGTTCCTAATCCAGATTTAAACAAACCAGAAATCATTGAGAAATTTGATTTACTCGTTTTCGGAAAAGAAGAAGAACGCTTGGATTACAAACCTGCCATATGTTGTAACCCTATTCCTGGAGATAAAGTATTTGGATTTGTTACCATAAATGAAGGAATAAAAATTCACAAAAAAGATTGTCCGAATGCCATCAGTCTACAAGCAAATTTTGCATACAGAATTATGATCGCCAAGTGGATAGATTCTACCAAGCAAGAATTTAAAGTAATATTAAATATACATGGAGCGGATCACGTAGGAATGGTCAGTCAAATTTCACAAGCTATTTCAGGAAATATGAGTGTGAACATACATAATTTAACGATGTCTGGAAATGATGGAGTTTTTGAAGGAAAAGTGACCATTAGCATCAAAAACAAAACACAATTAGACAAGCTTGTTGCCATTCTAAAACGCATAACAGGTGTCACAAAAGTAGATCGAATATACAAACACTCTTAATTTGAATTGATTCAGTAATAATTTATGTCAATTTCTAGTAAATCTAAATAAAATTGAATTAATTTTGTAAAAAATATAAAGTATGAGTAGCGATAATCAAAAAATTGTTAAAAAGGTGTTCATCAACTTTTTAGAACAAAACAACCACAGAAAAACGCCTGAACGTTTTGCTATTTTGCAAGAGGTCTATGCGTTGAATGATCATTTTGACATCGAATCGCTTTATATTCAAATGAAAAACAAAAACTATCGTGTAAGCCGAGCTACATTGTACAATACAATAGAACTTCTGTTGGATGCAAGCTTGGTACGTAAACATCAATTTGGACAATCTCAGGCTCATTATGAGAAAAGTTATTTTGACAGACAACACGATCATGTGATTATCACAGATACTGGAGAGGTTATGGAATTTTGTGATCCCCGAATTCAAACAATCAAAAAAACGATTGAAGAAGAATTTGGTATTGAAATTCACAACCACTCTCTTTATTTCTACGGAACAAAAAAAAAATAATTAAACAACAACATAATTAATACATTAAAATGGCTGTAAATTTATTACTAGGGCTACAATGGGGCGATGAAGGAAAAGGAAAAATCGTAGATGTTTTAACCACTGATTACGACATTATTGCGCGTTTTCAAGGAGGACCAAATGCGGGACACACCTTAATTTTTGACGGTCAAAAACATGTATTGCATACGATTCCATCTGGAATCTTTCGCAAAAACTCTATCAATATTGTAGGAAACGGTGTCGTGATAGACCCTGTGATCTTTAAAAAAGAATTGGATAATTTATCAGCGTATAATATTGATTTTCCTGCTAAATTATTTATTTCTCGTAAAGCACATTTAATCTTACCTACCCACCGATTGTTGGATGCTGCTAGTGAAGCTGCAAAAGGAAAAGCTAAAATTGGTTCTACATTAAAAGGTATTGGTCCCACTTATATGGACAAAACCGGTAGAAATGGAATGCGTATTGGTGATTTAGAAATGAGCAATTGGAAAGAAATTTACAGAGCTCTTGCCAATAAACATTTAAAAATGTTGAGCCATTATGAAGCTGAATTAGAATTTAATTTAAACGAATTAGAAGATGAATTTTTTGAAGCTATAGCAACTTTAAGAACTTTGCGTTTTATAGATAGTGAAGAATATTTTCACCAAGCCATAAAAGATGGAAAAACTATCTTAGCGGAAGGTGCACAAGGTTCTTTGCTGGATGTTGACTTTGGAACGTATCCATTTGTTACATCATCTACTACAACCGCCGCTGGTGCTTGTACTGGCTTAGGTGTGGCACCAAACCAAATTGGAGAAGTATTCGGTATTTTCAAAGCCTATGTAACCCGCGTTGGTTCTGGACCATTCCCTACGGAATTGTTCGATAAAAACGGTGAAGACATGGGAAGAATTGGAAACGAATTTGGTGCAACTACTGGACGTGAACGCAGATGTGGATGGTTGGATTTAGTAGCCTTAAAATATTCAGTTCAAATTAACGGTGTAACGCAATTAATGATGATGAAAGCCGATGTATTATCTGGCTTCGAAACATTAAAAGTATGTACTAAATACAATTATAAAGGTGAAGAAATTTCTCACTTCCCTTATAATGTTGAAGAACACAACGTAACACCTATATACGAAACTGTACCTTGTTGGAAAGAAGATCTAACCGAAATGGATTCTAATAGTACCTTACCAAAAGAATTGAATGATTATATCAAATACATCGAGGATTTTGTGGAAGTGCCTATCACGATCGTTTCTGTAGGACCTGACAGAAAACAAACCATCAACAGATAAGTTGATTAAAAATACTTRGTAAAAACCTGTAGATTGAAAGATCTACAGGNTTTTTTTATATTCTAACATAACTTTATTACTCGTTCTTAACAAATTGATTATTTTTACCACAAATTGAAACCATTGAAACAACTACTCCTTTTAATCTGTGTACTAATGTTGACACAACTACAGTCACAAACAGGAAAAATTAAAATTTTAAGTGCAGATGATACATATAGCAACGAGGAAAAATATCCTGGAGCTATTATTTCTTCTGGCRATGTGTTTTTAGAACACGAGGGAGCTACTATGCGCTGTAATATCGCCATTAGATATGTGTCTGACAACAGACTTAAAGCCATGGGAGATGTTGTTTTTAATCAAGGAGATACCATCACACAAACTAGTAGTTTTATTGAGTATTATGGGAATACTAAATTGGTTAAATCCTATAAAAATGTGATCTTAAAGGATGAATTCATCACCTTAAAAACAGATACCTTATATTTTGATAGAACTGCACAAAAATTATATTATCCTACCAACGGAACCATCATAGACACTACAAACACTCTTAAAAGTGAAAAAGGCACCTATTATTTACAAGAAAACAGGTTTGTGGCAAATTCCCATGTAAAAGTATATAACGAAGAAAATGACCTTGAGTCTGACCAATTGGAATATTTTACAGAAACTGGTCTTGTGAACATCAAAGGTCCTTCAACCATTATCAATAAAAAGGACAGTACAAAAATTTATACAGAAAGAGGAAATTATAATTCAAAAACCAATATTTCCCACCTTTTAAAAAAATCGAAGATCTACTTTAAAAATAGAATCATTCAAGGAGATAGTATCTACTACGATCAAACAAAAGAATTTTCCTCACTTACTGGAAATATAAAAATAACGGATAGCATCAACAACTCTGTTATAAAAGGTGGTTATGCAGAATTATATCGATTTAAAGACTCCGTTTTTATTACCAAGCGCGCCGTTGCCATTTCATTAGTAGGGAAAGACTCCATGTATATTCATGGAAAAAAGCTGCTGATTACAGGAAAACCAGAACAGCGTATATTACGCGCCTTTACACATGTCAAGTTTTTTAAAAATGATATGAGTGGAAAATGTGATTCCATGCATGTTGATCAAAAATCTGGGCTTACGCAATTGTTTAAATTTCCCGTACTATGGGCACAAGGCAATCAAATTACGGGAGACACAATCCAATTACTCACTAATCCCAAGACCGAAAAATTAGATTCTCTTAAAATATTGAAAAATGCTTTTATGATTCAAAAAGATTCTGCGGGTTACAATCAAATGGCAGGAAAACGAATGTTAGGTAAGTTTATAGATAATGATCTAAGAAATTTACATGTCATTGGAAATTGTCAAGTGGTCACTTATGACAGAAATGAAGCACAAAAGCTACTCGCTATTTCTACCATGCGTAGTAGTCGAATAGAAATAGAGATGAAAGACAAACAAGTGCAATACATTACACATATAAGAAGTGTAAAGGGAGATACATACCCTTTGGAAGACTTTCCTAAAGARAAAAAAACCATCAAGGGATTTTTGTGGAGAGGTGATGAACAACCCCTAAAAATCGAAGATATTTTTGTGCATGATAATATGGCAGAACTGTTGGAAAAATCACTACCAAAAGAAACCAAAAGCGCTTCGTTAACACCTAAGAAAACTTTCAAAGCTCCAAAAACAAATGGAAAAGTTCCAAAAGGAAAAATGAATAGAATCAAAGATAGTGGATTCAAAAAAAGAAACTAAATTGAAGGCAGATTTTCTGAAATACCAAGCACAAACGTCTGAACATCCATTGGCCTTGGAAATAAGCCATGCCAAAGGATCCTATGTGTATGACAAAAATAAGAAACCTTATTTAGACTTTATCGCAGGGGTTTCAGCCAACACTTTAGGGCATAACCATCCTGTTGTAAGTGCGGCCATTACCGCACAAGTGTCAAAATATACCCATGTAATGGTTTATGGAGAATTTATACAGCAACCCGCTGTAGATTTGGCGCGTTTTATAGCCGAGCACTGCCCTGCTCCATTAGACACTACATACTTAACCAACTCTGGCACCGAAGCTACTGAAGGTGCCTTAAAATTAGCCAAACGCGCTACCGGAAGGCATGAAATTATAGCTGCACACAACTCTTATCACGGAAATACACAAGGCGCTATGAGTGTTTGCGGTGCCGAACAACAAAACCGTGCATTTAGACCTTTAATTCCAGGAATAAAATTCATTGCCTTCAATAGTGAAAATGACTTAGAAAAAATTACAAATAACACCGCAGCAGTTATTTTAGAAACCATCCAAGGTGGTGCAGGATTTATAATTCCCAAAAACAATTATTTACAAAAAGTAAGCGCTAGATGYAASSAAGTMGGTGCYTTRYTMMTTTTAGAYGARATTCAAWCRGGMATWGGACGYACWGGRAAAYTWTTTKGKTTTGAACATCACAACATWGTWCCAGATATTRTARTTRCAGGAAAAGGCYTKGGRGGAGGYATGCCTATYGGWGCWTTTATWGCTTCMAANCAAWNTRATGAGYTTRYTWAAAACAGCWCCCAAATTAGGACATATCACTACTTTTGGTGGACATCCAGTAATTGCAGCAGCAGCATTGGCAACTTTAGAAAGTTTGTACAACGAGCAATTAATGGAGCAAATTGCTGAAAAAGAAGCGTTAATTAGAAAATTATTACAACACCCAGCCATTCTTGAAATTCGTGGACAAGGATTAATGCTCGCTCCTATATTTAAAAATCCTGAAATTGCTACACAAGTTATTTTGAAATGTATGGATCAAGGTTTGTTCCTTTTTTGGTTACTCTTTGAAGGATCTGCAGTTCGTATTACACCCCCACTAAACATAAGCTTACCAGAAATAAAAAAAGGATGCCAAATCATACTTTCTGTGATTGAATCCTTAAAATTGGACTAAATTTTAAGTCTTTTTTAAGTCTTTTCAGCGATAATTGTTAAAAACATGTTAATATAGTACTATGCAATGCATAATAGTGTAACAAATTGGTTTATTCACCGTCTATTAGGTAAATAACAACCATTAAAACATTTAACATGGATACTTTAACTAACAAATTATCAAAAAACAACAATTCACCAATAATCTTTGTAAACTTTAAAAATTCAAAAAGAAATCAATGGGACCGCTTTAGAAGATATGCATTATAAGCTCATTCTTTTTTATTAATTCAAAAATATTAGTAATATGATTTTAAATTGACAAGCCTACTTTCAAGAAAAGTAGGCTTTTTTATTGTACTATATATAAGTTAATTATTGAGCAATCAACTCATCTAAAAATGCACGAATAGTAGCTGTATTCCAATCAGCTCTACCCGAATTAATAACAATCATACCTTTTTTATCTATCAAAAAAGTTTTAGGAATACTCTCTGTACTTAGTTCCTTTGGTTCACTAGTTTTTAAGTTGTATACGGGTAAATTATATCCTTTCTTTTTAAAATAAGCGGTTACCTTATCCTCCGTTTCATTGGTGACTGTTATAAATACTACCTTATCTTTATAATCATTATACAACGCTTGAATACTTGGCTTCTCCGCGACGCAACCGGGACACCACGTTGCCCAAAAGTTGATAAATATCACTTTATTTTTTAAATTTTCAAAATTTACATCCGCTGTATTTAATCCTTTTARWTGCCAATTATAACTTGACAATGCTTGCCGTTCAGCAACGTTCTCTATTGCCGGAGAAAAGCTAATTAGTTTTAATAACCAGGCTCTTGAGGTTGGAATTAAAATAATGGCGAAAGCCAGTATCCAAAGGATATCAAAAAATCTTTTTTTAGTAAACTTCATTGGTTTAATTTAAACGTAAAAGTACAAAAGCATCGCGAATTATTACGATGCTTTTGATACAAACCTATTTCCTTTAATTATCGTGATACAATTCCTGTTGGAAAATTTAAATTTTTAGCTATTGTATATGTTGTGTGATCCGAAGCTGTGATAGGAATATCACTTACCAAAGGTTTTAGTAAAAATGGATTAGGACTATTATCTGGAACCGGTTCAATTGAAATAACTACTTTTCCTCCAGAAATATTTGTTGGAAACGTTAGTCCTGTAGGAGGATTCATAATRAAATCTTCTCCAGGAAAAGGAGGTCCATCATTCAGTGTACTACTGTAATCATCAAAGGAATCGGCTCCTGTATTATTTAAAAAGGTCCCTGTAGTTACCGGAATTCCATCTATTACAGCCCATCCTTCATACACCCACCCGTCTGGTAATGTAGGTAATATTAAACCTGCAACAGGTGACATAGATTCAAGAGATAGAAACCAAATACCACTTTTTTCGTTATTCATGGAACCATCTGTCGGGGTTGCTAAAATATACTTTCCAGATGCTGTAGAAAAATCGTTCCCTATAGCTGCCCCATGACTAATAGTAAGGTTCCCTGTATTACCAGAAAAATCACCTGCCAAAATATGTACATCGCTTGGAGTAGGATCATCACCTATTGTAGGCTCAATCGTTAAAATAAATGCCGTTGCAATTTCCAAATCGCTTTTATCTAGAGTAAAGGTTGTTTGATCTAACATCCCTTGGTCATCAACACGAAATCTCCCTGTTGTTTGAGGCTTATTATTCACCATAATCCAACCTTCATACACGTAATCACTTCCTAGATTTTCCAGGCCTTCAATTGCTAATGTTATACTTTTTGTGGTAATTTCCACATCATCATCATCATCACAAGCAACAAAAATGATTCCCAAAGCCATAAAGGCCATAAAAATAAACTTTTTCATAATAAATATTTTTCTGATTAATACTTTACAAATATATCTTCAAAAACTTATTTAAAATGTTAGCCAGCTAACACCTCTATAAATTAAGGTTACTGGGCTTTTAAAAATTGAGGAAACAAGGTGATGTTTTTTCCTTTATAAGTCAATACTTCTTCTGATTTCAAATCATTCAGAATAATATTTAATGTAGGTCTTGAGGTTCCAAGTAAACTAGCTATATTTTTTTGAGAATAAGGATGTAGTATCATTGTGTTTCCTGTTTCTGGACAGCATTCGCCATATTCTTCTGCTAATTCCAATAAAAAATCTATAACACGATCTCTTGCATCTTTAAACAATAACACTTCCAATCTACGTTCTAATTTTTTAAATCTAAAGTTTATAAATTTATAAATCTTTAAGGTAAACGTCTGGTTATCTCTCATCAAATCATGTAATACATCAATGCTAATAGGACATATAGTAGTTTTTTGGTTTAAAGATTGGGCAAATTCAGTGCGTTTCTCTTCTCCTAAAATTGCTTTTTCGCCAAAAAGCTCCCCTTTTGACAAAATACACTTAATTCTTTCTTCACCACTTTCTGTATAATATCCTATTTTAACTTTGCCTCTTTCTATCAGGTACACTTTATTCGATGGATCATCCGAAAAATAGATATAATCATTYTTTTGATAGTCATCAAAAACATGACAATCCTTATAGGCCTTAAATTTATGTGGGCACAAAATTTTAAATAAGTTTACATTCTCTAAAATCCAGAAATGTCTCATAGTACACGTTTTAATTTCGATTAGATATAAAAACACCTAATAATTTAAAGGTACAAAAAAAAACTTGTAGCATGAGCTACAAGTTTTTTTTACAATTCTATTTATTTATACTGTTTAGGCATTATCTTTTTTAATCAAATTTAAAGCAGAACCTTCGTTGTACCAATCTATCTGACCAGCATTGTAGGTATGATTTAACATAATGGTTTCTTTTACTCCATTATCGTGGGTAATTTCCAATGATAATTGTTTACYTGGAGCAAATGCATTCAAATCCGTAAAGCTAAAGCTATCATTTTCTTGAATTAAATCATAATCTGCTTCATTAGCAAAGGTCAACCCTAACATWCCTTGTTTCTTCAAGTTGGTTTCATGGATACGTGCAAAAGATTTTACAATYACCGCAGCTACACCTAAATGACGTGGYTCCATMGCTGCATGCTCACGAGAAGACCCTTCACCGTAATTATGYTCACCAAATACCAACGAGTTTAAACCAGCAGCTTTRTAAGCTCTAGCAGTAGCTGGAACCGCTCCGTATTCGCCTGTCAACTGATTTTTAATTGTATCTGTTTTTTCGTTAAAGAAATTCTCAGCACCAATCAAACAATTGTTAGAAATATTRTCTAAATGYCCTCTGTATTTTAACCATGGTCCAGCCATAGAGATATGATCAGTGGTACATTTTCCTTTTGCTTTTATCAATAATTTAGCTCCTGAAATATCGTTTCCTAATGGTGTAAATGGTGTTAATAACTGCAATCTTTCAGAAGTTTCTGAGACGCTTATAACTATTCCACTACCATCTTCCATCGGTGCTACATAACCYGCATCTTCTACATCAAAACCTAAAGGAGGYAATTCGAAACCAGTAGGCTCTTCAAATTTYACTTGTTCTCCYTTGTTATTAGTCAACGTATCTGTTATCGGATTGAAATCCAAACGTCCAGAAATAGCAACAGCAGCAACCATTTCAGGTGATGCTACAAAGGCATGAGTATTAGGGTTTCCATCGGCTCTTTTACTAAAGTTACGGTTAAAAGAATGGATAATAGAATTCTTAGGTGCATTTTTYGGATCGCTATATCGAGCCCATTGCCCGATACATGGTCCACATGCATTGGTAAATATCTTAGCATTTAAGTCYTCAAATATTTTTATTAATCCATCACGTTCTGCTGTATAACGTACTTGTTCTGATCCTGGATTAATTCCAAACTCGGCCTTWGAAACCAATCCTTTATCTACCGCTTGTTTAGCAATAGATGCCGCTCTKGATAAATCTTCGTATGATGAATTTGTACACGAACCAATCAATCCCCATTCTACATCCAATGGCCATCCATTTTCAGTAGCTTTTGCATTCATATCTCCTACTTGAGTAGCAATATCCGGAGAAAAAGGYCCGTTTAAATGTGGCAAYAATTCATCCAAATTGATTTCGATCAACTGATCAAAATATTTTTCAGGATKTGCATATACTTCTGGATCTCCCGTCAAATAATCTTTTACTTTATTTGCAGCATCTGCAACATCTGATCTATCGGTAGCACGTAAATAACGCTCCATAGATTCATCATATCCAAAAGTAGAAGTAGTTGCTCCAATTTCTGCACCCATATTACAAATGGTTCCTTTTCCTGTACATGACATTGAAATAGCACCTTCTCCAAAATACTCAACAATAGCACCAGTACCTCCTTTTGCAGTTAGAATTCCAGCTACTTTTAAAATAACATCTTTCGGAGCTGTCCATCCGCTTAATTTTCCTGTTAATTTTACTCCAATTAATTTTGGAAACTTTAGCTCCCAAGGCATTCCAGCCATAACATCTACAGCATCTGCTCCACCTACACCAATCGCAACCATTCCTAGTCCACCAGCATTCACAGTATGTGAATCTGTACCAATCATCATTCCTCCTGGAAAAGCATAATTTTCCAACACTACTTGATGGATAATTCCTGCACCAGGTTTCCAGAATCCAATTCCGTATTTATTTGATACTGAGCCTAAGAAATCAAAGACTTCTGCAGACGTTTTATTTGCAAAAGGTAGATCTACACTCGCACCACTTTTTGCAAGAATAAGATGATCACAATGCACTGTAGTAGGCACTGCAACTTTAGATTTTCCTGCTTGCATAAACTGCAATAAAGCCATTTGAGCAGTGGCATCCTGACAAGCAATTCTGTCTGGCGTAAAATCTACATAATCTTTACCYCTGRTATAAGAAACACTMGCTTTCCCATCCCATAAGTGATTGTAYAATATTTTTTCTGCTAAAGTTAAAGGTTTACCAACTTTCTCACGGGCAGCATCAACGCGTTCCGCCATTCGGTCGTAAACATTTTTTATCATATCAATATCAAATGCCATAATGTATTTTTTATTTTTGTTAAGTCTTACAAAATTACGAAATAGTCCTATATTTTAAAAGATTTTTATGAAATCAAGTGTATTTGTGCGAATAYGTCATAATTTTAAACAAAATACCTAAAATTGATAAAATAAGTTGGTGAAAMCCCRCTTGTATTACTTATTTATCAATAAAATTTTAGAAAAAAGCAGACCGATAAGCCGGATTCTGTCCCTTTTACAAATAAAAGGTTCTTATCATTTATCTACATTATATATTACTATACAATTTTAACTACCTACCCCTTGGAATCGAACGAGTCGCTCTCTATTTCCAATATACGTGGTATTGCACCGCATAGAGTTTACCTGGTTTCACTACAGCCGAACTGTACTTGCTTTCTGTTGCACTTGTCCTCGACTTACGTCGGACGGGCGTTACCCGCTATGCTACTCTTTGGTGTCCGGACTTTCCTCTTTTTTACAAAAGCGATAAGATGGTCTGCTTGGTTGCAAAAGTATTATTTTAAATGGATAAATGGAAGAAAAGGAAGCATTATATTTTAAGAAAAATATGTGATATAAACACCAAAAAAAAACCCACTTAAAAAAAAATCTAAGTGGGAAAATTGCTATGAAAAAGAAAAAGTGTTATTAACTTAGAAGTTAACAACATCACAAATATATAACTATATATCTTATTCTGCAATAAAATAATATAAAAAGATGTTAAAATATGACATAAAAAAACCCACTTAAAAAAAATCTAAGTGGGAAAATTGCTATGAAAAAGAAAAAGTTATTACTAGCTATAAGCTAGCAACAATTCAAATATACTATTATTTTTCAAACTGGTATACTTTCTTTTTAAAAAATATTTTTAAGAGAACATATCCTTCACTTTCTCGAAGAATGATTTTTCTGATAATGAAGGAGATGGCTTAAAATTGTCATCTTCTAAATTTTCTTCAAAAAAGTCTTTTTGTTCTTTAGATAGTTGTTGTGGCGACCATACATTGACATGAACTAATAAATCACCTGTTCCATAATGCTCAATACTTGGTAGTCCTTTCCCTTTCAATCTTAGGATTTTACCTGATTGAGTACCTGCTTCAATTGGAATTTTAACCTTTCCTGAAACAGTATCTATATTTTTCTTGGCACCTAAAACGGCCTCAGAAAAGTTAATGTACAAATCAAAATGTAAATTCGTACCTTCTCGCTTCAAAGTCTCGTGCTCTTTCTCTTCTACCAACACTAATAAATCTCCTGAAATAGAGTTTTTACCAGGTGCTTCATTTCCTTTTCCTGCGACTTTAAGTTGAACTCCTTCTGTAACTCCTGCYGGKATATTTATTGAAACGGTCTCTTCTTTGATTACCATTCCATTGCTATCAGCCCCTTTTGGTCTATTACTTAAAGATTGACCTGCTCCTTGACATGTAGGACAAGTAGAAGCAGACTGCATACGACCTAAAATTGTATTGGTAACGCGCATTACTTGACCACTACCTTTACAAGTACCACAAGTAGAAAATTCGGCATCAGATGCTTGTACTTTACGTTTTACTTTTACTTTTTTCTCAACACCATTGGCAATGTCTTCCAAAGTCAATTTTACACGAATACGCATGTTACTTCCTTTGACACGAGCCGAGCGTCCACCTCCGAATCCACCTCCGAATCCACCGCCAAAGCCACCGCCACCGCCACCGAAAATATCGCCAAATTGGCTAAAAATATCATCCATGTTCATACCTCCACCGCCAAATCCTCCTTGATTTCCATCAAATGCAGCATGACCATACTGGTCGTATTTTGCTTTTTTATTMGCGTCGCTTAAAATCTCATACGCTTCAGCCGATTCCTTAAATTTATCTTCTGCAGTTTTATCATCTGGATTTTTATCTGGATGATATTGAATTGCTTTTTTACGATATGCTTTTTTAATTTCAGCTGCCGTGGCGTTTTTAGAAACGCCTAATATTTCGTAATAATCTTGCTTCATGTCTTATTGATTATTGTCCTATTACTACTTTTGGGTATCTGATAATACGTGTTCCCAATTGATATCCTTGTTCTATAACATCTATAACTTTCCCTTTCAAATCCTTTGTTGGAGCTGGTATTTGAGTGATAGCCTCATGAATTTCTGCATCAAAAGCATCACCGGCTTTTATTTCAACTTTAGACAGCCCTTTTTGTTCAAGAATACTATGAAATTTTCCTTTAATCAATTCCATCCCTTTAAACAGTTCACTATCTTCACCATCTTTCTTAATTTCGTTCAAACCTCTGTCAAAATCGTCTAACACAGGCAATAAAACTGTCATTAATTCTTGATTGGCAGTTGCATATAATTCAATTCGTTCTTTAGAAGTTCTCTTTTTATAGTTTTCGAATTCTGCAAACAAACGTAAAAATTTATCTTTTTCTTGAGCCACCTCTTTGGTCAATTGCTCCTCAACGCTTATTTCCTCTTGCTTTTCTGTATTTTCACTAGTAGCAGCTTCATTTTCATTTTCGATTTGCTCGTCCTTAGTGTCTTTATTTTTAGCCATAATTTTTTCTGGTCGTTATATTACACAATTAACAATACAAAAGTACTGCCAATTGTGAATTTGTGTCAAACTGTCATTGACAGTTTCTCGTAAAGATTTTTGTGTAATTTTAATTAAGTCGCTCAATCTTGGCACCGATGGAACGTAAGCGCCCATCAATATTTTCGTAACCTCGATCTATTTGCTCTATATTGTGTATAATACTGGTGCCTTTAGCAGACAATGCAGCTATCAACAAAGAGATTCCAGCTCTTATATCGGGAGAAGTCATCGTTGTAGCTTTTAAAATACTTTGGAAATCATGACCAATAATAGTGGCACGATGCGGATCACACAAAATTACTTTTGCGCCCATATCTATCAGTTTATCAACAAAAAACAAACGACTTTCGAACATTTTCTGATGTATCAGTACATGTCCTTTTGCCTGTGTAGCTACTACAAGTACAATACTCAACAAATCTGGAGTAAATCCAGGCCAWGGTGCATCGGATACTGTTAATACAGATCCATCTATATAAGAACTAATTTCATACGAATCTTGAGCTGGTATATAAATATCATCATTTCTTCGTTCTAATTTGATTCCTAGCTTTCTAAAAACAGATGGAATTTGGCCTAAGTTGTCCCAACTCACATCCTTAATAGTCAATTCTGAACGTGTCATGGCTGCCATTCCAATCCAACTACCAATTTCTATCATGTCTGGTAATATCCTATGCGTACAGCCTTTGAGTTCTTTGACTCCTTCTATTGTTAATAAATTCGATCCAATTCCTGTAATCTTAGCGCCCATACTATTGAGCATCTTGCATAATTGTTGAATGTAAGGCTCACATGCCGCATTGTAGATGGAAGTAGTACCCTTTGCAAACATTGCTGCTAATACAATATTTGCAGTCCCAGTTACTGAGGCCTCATCTAATAACATATAAGTTCCTTGCAACTCATTGGCTTCTACCCCATAAAAATGCTCTTCTTTATTATATCTGAAACTCGCGCCAAGCTTGATAAACCCTTCAAAATGAGTATCCAACCTACGGCGTCCAATTTTATCTCCTCCTGGTCTAGGAATAAACCCTTTTCCAAAACGTCCTAACAATGGTCCTACAATCATAATGGATCCTCTAAGTGATCCTCCATCTCTTTTAAACTCCTCTGATTCTAAGTAATCTATATTTACGGCATCTGCTTGAAAACTATAGCTATGAGCAGATAACTTCTCAATCTTTACTCCCAATTCTCCTAAAATATAAATTAATTTATTTACATCTCGGATGTCTGGAATGTTTTCTATGATTACTTTTTCAGAAGTTAATAACACTGCACAAATAACTTGTAGTGCTTCGTTTTTAGCTCCTTGAGGTGTAATTTCACCATGAAGTTTATGTCCTCCCTCTATTTTAAATGTAGCCATTAATTGGTGTTAGTTACGTTTAAACGTACGTTTCGAATAATTTTTTTTCTTGTTACTAGATTTTTGACCTCCTTTATGGCCTCCTTTAGGACTACTAGTATTGGTATTCGTCTTTTTACGCAAAAAGTTTTTACTGTCTGACAATGCTTCCCCTCTAGGTTCCAAGTCAATTTCACCATGGGACAAAACCAATAAGTGCTTGAAAATTATATGGTCATCAACAGTGTCCTTATTCCAATTTAAATAACATTTCTTCATGTGATTTGCAATGGCAAAGTATAAACCATCTCGCTTATCATCTTCAGGCCAAGTAATGGCTTCGTCAATCATAATTTGAATGGTATTGCCATAATACCTGTATTTACTTGCCAATGTAGGATATCCTAAGTGTATAGGCTTCTCTGCCAACTCTTCTCTTGATGGTTTATCGTAAGGGGAATCAACATCTAATTCAAATTCGGCCATGATAAAAAGTTGATCCCAAAGTTTGTGCTTAAAATCTGGCACATCTCTTAAATGCGGCTGGATGTTCCCCATAACACCAACAATGGCTCTTGCCATTTTGTTACGTTCTTCTCTGTCTTCTAGTCCTTTACAATGATTCACTAATTTCTGAATATGTCTCCCATATTCAGGAATAATTAAATCCGAGCGTTCCGCATTGTATTCTAAATCAAAATTCATGTACTTATTCTTTGTTTGTAATGCAAATTACAATAATAAATGCATTACTTCATTATTATTTTATTATTTTAAGTTTGGCAAATTGCAACAACAATTTTTTGGATCCAACACCTGGAAATTTAATTTCTGCCTTCTGATTGGCACCTTCTCCTTCTATTTTGAGCACTTCTCCCTTTCCAAATTTTGAATGCATTACAAAGTGTCCTGTTTTAATTTCACTTGTAAAATCAAAATCTATAGTACTTTTCACTACTTTTTTCAAATTTCGTGGGGGCATTTTCTTTGCCAAAACTTGTCTTTTTACCTCTCCTTTTGCTGTAGAAGGTCTTTGTGCTGGTTTTTTAAATCTAATTTTTGGTTTTGGGCTGTAATTGGTACGTACATCTAACTCACCGAAAATATCTTCGTCTAAGTATTTGTTTTTCATTGGTGCTGATACTGGTGTCATAAACTCCAAATACTGCTCATCGATTTCTCCTAAAAACCTACTTGGCTCACAATCTACCAATTTCCCCCAACGATATCGATTCCGTGTATAACTCAAATATGCCTGACGTTCAGCACGAGTTAACGCTACATAAAACAAGCGTCTTTCTTCCTCCAAATCAGATCTACTTGTCATACTCATTGCGGAAGGAAACAAATTCTCTTCCAATCCTACCACATATACAATTGGAAATTCCAATCCTTTTGACATGTGAATGGTCATCATGGCTACACGTGGTTCATCATCTTTACCATCGCCGTCCAAATCAGATGCTAAAGCAACATCTTCTAAGAAAAAGGCCAAGGACGCATCCTCTTCTTTTTCTTCTTGATCGACAATAAAATCTTTAACGCCATTCAGTAATTCCTGAACATTTTCTACTTTACTAATGCCTTCAGGTGTTCCATCTTTGTCCAAATCCTTGATTAGTTTTGTCTTCTTCACCACTAAATCTGCCACTTCAAAAGCGTTTCTTGTTTCTGAAGCAATTTGGAAGGTCTTAATCAAAGTGACAAAATCTCTCAACTTTGTTTTGGTACCCGCATTTATTTTTAAATCTATTTGATCGATATGCTCTAAAATCTCAAAAATTGATTTTTTATAGTGATTGGCTGCTACGACTAATTTATCAATCGTGGTAGCACCTATACCCCTAGGAGGGTAATTAATCACACGTTTTAGCGCTTCTTCATCATTTTGATTAACCAATATCCTCAAATATGCCAAGGTATCTTTTATTTCTTTGCGTTGATAAAAAGACAATCCACCATATATTTTATACTTGATACCCTTTTTTCGCAAAGCATCTTCAAAGGCTCTGGACTGTGAATTGGTACGGTATAAGATACAGAAATCCGAACTTTTCAGTTGTTCATTCATCGATGTTTCAAAAATGTTTTCAGCTACAAAACGTCCTTCTTCTCCATCGGTAGTGGTACGCATCACTTTTACAGGTGCTCCAGCATCATTTGCCGTCCAAACATCCTTATCAATCTTTGTTTTATTTTTGTCAATCACACTGTTTGCTGCCTGTACAATATTCCCCGATGAACGGTAATTTTGTTCCAGTTTAAACATGCGTACATCTTTATAATCTTTCTGGAAATTCAATATATTCTGAATATTGGCACCACGAAAAGCATAGATACTCTGAGAATCATCCCCTACCACACAAATATTATGAAAACGGTCTGCCAAAGCTTTTACAATCAAATACTGAGAGTGATTTGTATCCTGATACTCATCTACCATGATATATCTAAATCTGTCTTGGTATTTTGCCAATACATCAGGAAAACGTGTCAATAACTCGTTAGTTCTCAATAATAAATCATCGAAATCCATGGCACCTGCCTTAAAACATCGATCTACATATTCCTTGTAAATGTCTCCTATTCTAGGTCTACTCGCTTTTTTGTCATCTTCTTGATATGCTGGATTTCCAAAATAAGCCCTTACGGTAATCAAATTATTTTTAAAGTGAGATATTCTACTCAATACTTGCTTAGACTTATAACGATCCTTGTCTAATTGCATTTCTCTGACAATGGAACCTATCAAGCGTACAGAATCTTGCGAATCATAAATAGTAAAGTTAGAAGGAAACCCTAGTCGGCTAGATTCTGAACGTAAAATACGTGCAAAAACCGAGTGAAACGTCCCCATCCACAGATTTTTACCCTCACTCCCTACCACATCAATAATTCGCTCTTTCATTTCACGAGCAGATTTATTGGTAAAGGTTAATGATAAAATATTAAAGGCATCCACCCCTTTTTCCAACAAATAGGCAATTCGATACGTTAGCACCCTCRTTTTACCAGAACCAGCCCCTGCAATAATAATCATAGGACCATTCATTTGCAGTACAGGTTTYCGTTGTGATTCGTTAAGACTATCTAAGTAATTTGACACAATTTTAATTTAATTGCAGGGAAATTTCCCTCTTGGTTAAATGTACCGACACAGCGTCTGTACTTTATTATTCCTCGTACTATAGCACATACGAAGTTGATCTGCCAAAAGTACTACACCCAACTTAGTAAAACAAGTATTTTATGGAGAACCTATACTAAGGCATTTTTTTAGGATTCGAAAACAATTGAAATATCCACAACAATAAGATTCCTAAGACCATAATACTACTGGCTATAAATACCAATAATTGATAAGACCCCAGAGGTTTCCATTTGATCAAGTATAATATTCCTTGCGTAAAAAAGAGCAATTCGGTACTAAAAAACCCTGCCAAAAACAAACTCAATCCAAACTTTGGAAAAATAGGTTTGAAATAATAGCCTCTAAGTTCTACAATTAATGTCAGCAAGAAAAAACTGATAAACCCAATTGTTATCATATGTAAATATCCTACAATAAAATAGGGCTTTAACTCCACACTTTTTGTCATAATATACGGGAAGGCCGATAAAAACTGAGCTACTAACTTGAGTCCATAAGACACAATTACTGTCATTAATAATATACGAGAGTAATTACTCAAGCTATAACGAACAAATGTTTGTTTTATAATGACTATCAAATAAACCAATCCTATCAATTGAATAAATGCTGCTAATCCTCCTACAATATGAAATCCAAAATGAACTTTACTCCATAAAATAGACAATGCAAATGCTGGAATACAAGCAATATTTGTATAATAATAAAAATGCTTGATACGTCGTTGAGATATAATCATGCTTTTTTTACGAAGCATTTTAAAGAAAATTCCAAAAAGAGAAAATACAAAGAATCCGTTGTACAAGAAATGTAAGTAAAAATAAATGGAATTATAATATAATTCTGTCTTGCCTTCTGTAATTGAAACATAGGCGATAAACCAAGTAGCCACACTAGACAACAAGTAGTAATACATACTTGCTCGCGCAAATTTAGAGGAGATAAGGTGCTCTGTATCTTTCTTTAAATCTTTGATCATTTCAAAACAATAGACATAAGAACTAATTCCAAACACAGTCAATAAAATAATAGAAAATACTTTATATCCACTAACTGCAAAACTAGCAAGCATCAGTGCAACGGATACAAACATCAGCCAAAAGGTAATCTGATAGATCCTTTTTTTGCGTTGAACAGCATCCAAAAATACATATTGTAAGGCTATAAGAGTTGTCAAAAAACCCCAACCTAAAAAAGCGACATGAGAATGACTCTGTAATACATTGGCATATTCCAATTCAAAGATAGGATGTATCACTTGTAAGCGCATCAAAAGACCATATACCGCAGAAAATGCGAACAATGTGAGACACAGTTTTAGTTTAATTTTATCAATATTGTTTATAATACCCATGAGTTTAATTTGAAAAGTTCACAAATAACGACTTTTTAGCCCTTCTAGGCAAGTTTTACGACCTCTAACAAAATTACTCTTTTATGACAGAAAAAAAAAACACCTTAAATAGGTGAAATCAAACAAAAAAAAATGGTTCCTGTTTAAATGGAACCATTTTTTTGAATAGCATAAGTCATCAATAAAAACAATCAAAATAGTTTGTTCTTAACTCACAGTAGTTTAATTGAATACATAGTTAATACCAAACTGTATCAAGTCTGTTGACATTTCATAACCTACTTTTGTTCCCGGTAAAGCTCCATAAGGATTACTTCCAGAGGCGGCCATAGGACTTAATAAATTCCCTTCTGTTTTTCCATCACTAGATCCATGATGATACACCGCATTGAGTGTCCWTTTATTTGTAAATTCATAACCAAATCCAAATTGAAATGCATTTTTTATAACAGCCGTGGCCGGAATGGAATAAAAAGCCAATTCGTTATTTATAGGGTTGCTACTATAGGTATACCCAATTCTCAAAGGCATATTTTTTATCCCTTTGAACTGTAATCYCAAAGAAATAACCCTCATATCAGACCATCCAAAACCCTGTACCCCGGCTGTTTGAGTCCACCCTCTTTTTTCAAAACCTTTAGTATTTTGATAATCACAGAACCTAAAATCAATAGCTGAATCAAAAAGGGCTGTAGAATATCCAAATCCTACCGAGTAAATAGCTGGATAATTCATGGTAAACACAGCATCAGGAGCCGTGGTACCATCCAAATATGTATTGGAAAACTCCATTTCGTTGAAATACTGAGGAGATTTATAGGAAGCCCCTAGTTTAAATCCACTTTTGGTATCATAAAAAATTCCAATTTGCCCTCCAACACCAAAAGCAAAAGCTTTGTCACTTTCTGGGTATCCCAATGTCATGCTCGGTGATGCAATTGGATTAGGCGCTAATTCTAAAGATGAAACATTAAAGGTCGGTTGAATTCCTATGGAAAGTTTATCCGTAATCTCATAAGCATAACTCATACTTATTTGCAACAGCATATAATCTGATTCTATATGCCCAAACCCCCCCATACTTTGTGGGTAACTTATAGGATTAGAATTGGAAGGATCCCAGGTAGGATTTGCATTGCCTTGTGCATCCATTGGTAAATTTGTTTCTTCGTTAAAAGTAACCCCAAAACCACTCACTCCAAATGCAGACACTGCGTAGGTATGTTTACTTTCTGGACTTGCCCATACCATGGCCAGGGCCGGCATAATAGAAATACCTCGGTCATCTTTASTCACACCGGATACTTCTGGAGATCCAGGAAACATCATATCTGCAGGTAATGTTGATGATAATTCTGGAGAGGAAAAAAACAGTCCTATATTTAAAGAAGCTGATTTCTGATTGAATGAAGCCAACCCTGCAGGGTTCCAAAGAATTGCACCGTTAATATCCAATGGCTGAGCAGTAGCAGCTCCACCCATAGACATATTGACAGCACCAATACCTTGCATTATATGCCCCGTTTGCGCCATAGTACCAATAGAGAAAAAGAATACTAGAAATTTCAAATAATGATTCATAAATAATAAATTAATGTTTTTAATAATTTGTAGTGATTTAACCCGTACTATACTTCGAAATCATCTATACAAAAATTTGTTTGTTTGTTTGGATGTATCCATAGTTATCCCCCTCCTCAAAACTTATGTAACTAATGTTACAAACAACTGAAAATTAGACTATTACAACAAATACAAAACAAACTTACAAGGACGGATTCCAATTTTACATGACTTATATCAGTCATTAAAAAAATTTTAAAATGTGTAAAAAAAGTGATAGTTTTGACAAAAACCCATTCCATGAATACAGAATTGTTATACAGCACTTTATCTTATACACTTCCTGCAATAGTTACCGGATTTACGGCAGCATTTGTTATCAAAAAGTTTTTAAATAGTACTGAAAAGCGTGCCCTATTAGAAGTAAAACGAAATATAAATAGAGATGGACTCCCTATAAAACTTCAAGCATTCGAACGAATGACACTCTTTTTAGAGCGCATTGACCCTTCCAAACTATTGATAAGAATTGCACCTCTATCTTCGGACAAACAAACATACACAGATTTATTAATCGCCTCTATTCAACAAGAATACGAACATAATTTAGTACAGCAAATTTATATATCTGACGAATGTTGGGCACTCATTTTAACAGCAAAAAATTCCATCATCAAACTTGTAAAAGATGCCGCTTCTGATACTAATGTTACAGACGCTCAACAATTAAGAGAGCTTATTTTAACAAATACTATTAAAGAACCTGCCGCAAGTATCAGTGCACTTCGTTTTATAAAAACGGAAGTAAGAAATTTAATTTAAAATGGTAAGCAAAGTAAAATTAGGTTTAGTGTCAAAAATGATTAAATAACGAATTATTTCAATAGAAAAATAACATGGATTTAGGATTAAAAAACAACATTGTATTTGTAGCGGCTTCTAGCCAAGGATTGGGGAAAGCTACCGCAATAGAATTTGCTAAAGAAGGTGCTACAGTGGCTATTTGTGGACGAAACGCTGCATCTCTTGAAATTGCAAGGCAAGAAATAATACAAGCAGGGAACGGCGCTGTGTTTGCTGTTACAGGTGATTTATCTATTGAAGACGATCGCCAACATATAATCACAAGCATCCTAAAAGAATTTGGTCAAATAGATGTGCTAGTGACCAATACAGGAGGACCACCTTCTGGAAATTTTGAATCGCTGAGTTTAGAAGCATGGAATCAAACCTACGAATCGTTATTAGCGAGTACTGTCTCACTGATACAAGGAGTACTTCCTGGAATGAAAGCTCGCAAATGGGGACGAATTATCACCATTACATCCATCTCTGTGAAACAACCCGTAGAAAATTTAATCTTATCCAATGCAATGCGTGCCGCTGTTGTTGGCTTGATGAAAACCTTGTCCAATGAACTGGGTAAATACAATATCACTGTAAACAATGTGATGCCTGGCTATACGAAAACCAATCGTTTAGAAAATTTACTCAAGAACAACCCTAGCATGAATTCAATCACGGAAGAAATTCCCATGAAACGATTTGGACAACCAGAAGAATTTGCTGCAGCAGTTGTATTTATGGCAAGTGCTCGCGCTAGCTATATTACAGGAACCTCATTAGCCGTAGATGGTGGCTGTATCAAAAATATACTTTAGGTTTTACAGTCATTTCTTTTAATACCTACTTTGGAAAGTTTTACTAAATAGAAAGTTTTCTCTATATAGATGCAACGTCACAATGGCTCGGCCCTAAAATTAAAGAAAATCCAAGATAAAAAACATTGTGTAAAACATAAAAGCCAACATCCTACGATGTTGGCTTTTAAATTACTTTTAAAATTAAAGTATTAATTATTAAAATAGACTCCATTTGGAGAAATTCCCGTACTTACTGTACTTAATATTTCTTTAGATAGATATTTATAAATAGTCAAAGATCCCTTACTAGAAAAATCCTTTGCATCGGTAGCGAATAAAAACCCGTTACTTGCTCTTAAACTATACAAAAAATCTGCTCCTGTTTCAATGAGTACTTCAGTAGGTAATTCTGTTGCAGCATTTGGCATACCATACACATTAGCCCCTACAGCATACAAAACATTTGCACTATCTACAGTTAGATAATCTGGATGAGAAGCATCAAATATAAACGTTTTTTCTACTTCATCAGAAATTGAATTAATTCTATGTAATGACCCAAAGGTTTCAGCACCAGTCCAAGCTGGGACACCTCCACAAAGTACCCATAAATTTTGAGCGCTATCCACTCCTATTGAGTTGGGTACATCACCCACTTCAATAACAGTATCTACTTCATTTGTCACTGAACTTACAACAGAAATTTTATTGTTAAATCCGTATGCTCCTTCATGGGCAACATAAATTTTATTTCCAATTACTTGCATTTTTTCAGGACCTAAATCTACAGAAATACTAGTCACATATGCCAATGTATTCACATCATAAACAGCAATAAAATCATCTGATTCACTTGCTGTATCACCCCAATTTGTTACATATAATTTCCCGTTTACAACAACTGCATAACGAGGATTGTCAAGATTTTCATCAATAATTCCTTCTTTTACAAATGTAAATCTATTCACTACTTCAATTACGTGTGAATTGTTTACCACTAAAAAAGCCTGAGTTCCATACAAAAACATAGACTGAAAAATATTTCCCAAATCTGTTCCATTCTCAGTTTTATATATTCCATCTACCGACTGTGACAAATCACTAGAAACATAAGTAACAGTTCCCGATCCATTTTGAAAAGGACCTTCGTTCACCACTAATATTCCCCCTTCATAATCCCCTTGTGGCTCATACACTGGCATGTCAGTATCCGATTTACAAGATGCTAAAAATAATGTTGCCGCTACAACTGACAATGCGATTCTCTTAATGTTCATGATATTTAAATTTTAATTTGTATTTGAAATTGATAATTGATGCCAGGCATCGGGCGGTAACTAATAACCGCATATTCTTTGTTTAAAATATTGTTTACTTGCAATCCAACTACTGGATGTACTTTCTTAAAAATATTCAACGTATAATTGACTCCTATATTATGCAATACATAAGGAAGAACAAAAACAGAATTATCTGTTGTAGTAAAGCTTTTTCCATGATACAACAAGTGATAAAATGTAGAAAATTGTTTGGTATGAGCAGTCAATTTATAATTCAATTTATGCTTTGGAACATATAACAATTGCATCTTAGTTTCCTTATCTTCTGCTATTGTATAACTATAATTAGCCTGCGAAGTAAGCTTGTACCCAGCAATATTAACTGGTATTTTCAGCCCTATTTCTGTACCGTAATTCTCCGCTTTGTAAATGTTTTTTGGCGTCCAAGCTCCTAGTCCTCCTCCAGCACCGTTTTTAACATCGGTAGTTGTATTAGGCGACCATTTTATCAAATCGTTGGAAGCAATATAAAATGTATTTAATGTAGTCTCGATACCTTTTTTTTGAAATACTAGCCCTAATTCTCCTTGAAGAGAGGATTCTGGTTTTAAATTTGGGTTTCCCAATGTTGCCCAAAACAAATCGTTAAACGTAGGAACACGGAAATTTTTAGACACATTCATTTTATACACAAAATCTCCCTTTTTATAGGCCGCATCCAATCCAAATAAAAAGGGGACATCAAATGTATTTGAAAACTCTTTCCGAACAGAAACGTCGTATTGAAAACGATGTGAAATTCTGTGATTAAGCATTGAATACACTGCATAACTAGTCCTAGTTACTCCTTTTAAACTATCTCCATCTCCTTTATTATAGCTAAGATCTAGTCCTGAAAGAATTTTCAAGCTCGAATTTAATTTGTAATCCAATTGATATTTTAACAAACTATTTTTTGAATCACCGATTGAAAATAAATCTGGAGAAGAACGTTTGGCATAATAGGTAAATTGATCGTATAAATACGCCATTTTTAAAACCGACGACAAGCGATCCTTAGTATACTTCCATTCTAGTAACAATTTATAATTTTCATCGTCTTGCTTAGACTCTGAAGGAGCAGTTAAGGTATTAGATAAGCCTCTTTCAGACATCGTCCCATCGACAAAAAGACTCAATAAATTTTCATTGTTTAATTTGAAACCAAAAACTGCACTCAAATTATTATTAAAAAAATCGCCATTGTTATTATAAACATCTGAATCCCAGTAACGGTAATCATTATCAGAAGACATTCTCCCAAAACTCACTTGAGTAAAACGCTTTTTTGAACTTGTTTTAAAACGATAATTAACTTTGTAAGTGTTATAGCTACCTATAGAACTCAACAAATGATGGCTTGTTTTGGAATCAAAATCAATCTTGTTTTTTAAATGAATGCTTCCTCCAATGGCACCACTTCCAAATAAAATACTCCCACCACCTGCTCTCACAGTCATTTCATCAATAGACACAGAATTAATCATATTAAAATCTGTTTGCCCATTTAGCGTTGAGTTTACTGGAATTCCATTCCAAAAAACAGCTGTATGGCTTGCACCAGTACCTCTAAACGAAGGCGAAGACAGCATGGCCACTCCATAGCTTTTAAAATATATAGACGATGCAGTTTGCAATAAAGCACTTAAGCTTTGATGATTGGATTTTAAAATAGAATCGTTAAACGTTGTGATTTTAAAACCTACAGAATAGGTACTTAATTTACTTGAAGGAAGCAGTACTTCATCCAATTGTTCCACCCCTCTATTTTGAGCAAATAAAGTGCTTAAACTAAAAATTAAAAATGTGGTAATTGTAATTTTATTCATAACCAAACCTTTCTTCCCGAAAGTCTAAAAATTGATATTTATTTGGTAGGTCTCCTGGCTTGCGTAATTTTTATCTCCCTTCCCATTCTTTAATATAGAACAGTGGTTCTTTGTAAAAATTCACCTCAATGGCTAAGCGTACAGTTGCGGGCACAGCTTCGGTTTTTAACCGAATTCTCTATTATTTCTACTGATTATCTATCAGTTTTGAAACCAAATATTGCGCAAATATACTTTATAAAAATTAAAAGATGATTAAAATCCTTCAATCTTACAAAAAAACATGCAATCTTTGTGCTTCAATAAAAAGCCTAAAATAATGATACATTATATTTCTGGAGGCGAAAGATCGGGTAAGAGTTCATATGCTCAAAACTTGGTTGAAAAACTTTCTGATACCCCCGTGTATTTAGCCACTGCCCGCTGTTGGGACGACGACTTTAAAGCGCGCATTCAAAGACATAAAGATGAACGCGGTTCCCAATGGATAAACATAGAGGCCGAAGTTCATTTGGCTGAAGTCACCCCTAAAAATCATATCATTTTATTGGATTGTGTTACTTTATGGATTACAAATTTGTATTTAGATTTTGACAACGATGTGCAAAAGGCATTACAGTTTGCTAAAGATGAAATTGACAAATTAGATGAGATAGATAGTACCATTTACATTATTTCAAATGAAATAGGTATGGGTGTTCATGCTCAAAATCATATGGCTAGAAAATTTACCGAATTGCAAGGATGGGTAAATCAATACATCGCAAAAAAAGCAAAAACCGCCACTTTTATGGTTTCCGGAATCCCTCTAAAAATAAAAGAATAACATGATACAACATACAATTAACCCCGTGGATACGGAAATTCAACAGGCATTACAACATAAAATAGATTTTAAAACAAAACCACAAGGCTCACTCGGAACATTGGAAGGAATTGCAGCACAAATTGGGTGCATTCAACAATCCTTAAGCCCGAGCATTAACAAGCCTACTATGTGCGTATTTGCAGGAGATCATGGTATTGCAACCACCGGTTTGGTGAGTCAGTATCCCCAAGAAGTTACTGCACAAATGGTACTTAACTTTTTACAAGGTGGTGCAGCTATCAACGCTTTTTGTGCTCAAAGCAATATGGATTTAAAAGTTGTTGATGCTGGAGTAAATTTTGAATTCCCTGAGAGTGACCAACTCATTGACGCAAAAATTGCCAGAGGAACACAGAATTATTACGAGGTTCCTGCCATGAGTAGTGAACAATTAAAAGTAGCTTTTTTAAAAGGAAGTGACATTGTTGCTACTATTCAAGAAAACGGTAGTAATTTTATTTGTTTTGGAGAAATGGGGATTAGTAATACCTCTTCGGCTGCTTTAATTATGAGTAGTATTCTGAACATCCCAGTTGCAGATTGTGCAGGTAAAGGTACTGGACAAAACGACGCAGGCATGTTAAAAAAGATTACTGCTTTGGAAAATGTTCAAAAAACACATGGCACATTGAACAGTCCAGAGGCTATACTCGCAACATACGGAGGCTTTGAAATTGCCATGATTAGTGCTGCCATGCTTGAAGCTGCCTCCAGAAAAATGGTGATTTTAGTAGATGGCTTTATTGTTACCAGCGCCTTGCTAGTAGCTCAAGCCATGAACAAAAACGTATTGGATTATTGTTTGTTTGCTCATTCCTCTAATGAGCAAGGACATCAGAGAATGTTAGAATTCCTAAATGCGAAACCAATTCTGAACTTAGGTCTTCGTTTAGGTGAAGGTACTGGCGCAGCATTGGCACTTCCAATTATTCAAGCATCCGTAAATTTCTTAAATCAAATGGCAAGTTTCGAAGAAGCTGGCGTAAGTAATAAAGAATAAAGTGAAAAAAGAATTCGACATATTTTTAACGGCAATCATGTTCTTTACCAGAATTCCCTGTCCAAAATGGGTAGATCATTCCAAAGAATTATTAAACAAAAGCACCCGTTATTTTGCCCTGGTAGGGATTATAATAGGTGCCATCGGTGGTCTTGTATATTATGGTACTAGCCATTTGTTTGATCAAAATTTAGCTATTTTATTGAGTATGATGGCTACTATTTGGATTACAGGCGCCTTTCATGAAGATGGTTTTGCAGACATGTTAGATGGTTTTGGTGGCGGCTGGACCAAAGAGCGGATTCTCATTATTATGAAGGATTCTCGATTGGGAACTTATGGTACTATAGGATTGATTTTTTTACTCGCAACAAAATTTTTTAGTCTTGAAAAAGCAACAGGAATAGATTTCATCTTTTTGATGATAGCAGGGCATTCAATCAGTCGATTTTTTGCGACTATTTTAATATATAAACTACCTTATGTTAGAGATGATGGTACTGGAAAAGAAAAGCCCTCTGCAGATAATATGCAATTAAAATCGTTGTTATTAAATGCCCTTTTTGGGCTCAGTCCTCTCTTTTTATTTCAAGAAATATCAGTTTTTATAGTACTCGTTCCCTGTGCAATAGCAACCTATTTAATGGGACGCTTTTTTAACAAATGGATTGGAGGACACACCGGAGATTGTGCAGGTGCTACTCAGCAAATTGTAGAAATTATTTTCTATTTAAGTATGCTCGTTTTTTGGAAAACCTTTAGTATGAATATATTTTAATTTTTGAGTGTTTTATAAGAATTAATCCAAAATCAAGTACAATATTATTTTATTAACAAGTGACTTATGAGAAAATTTAAAAAACTGTGTTGTTTATTGTTTGTAATTACCACGCTCATCTCCTGTACCACAAACAAAGAAAAAATTAAGGTAAAACATATTGAAAAGTACATTAAATACGCAAAAGGGTTTGAAATATCCACTGTTGATAATTACACAAAACTCCGTGTTTTGTCACCTTTTCAAGGAGCATCCGCTCCTATAGATTTTTACATTGTAAAAGAAGGAGAACCAATACCTTCTCATTTAGAAAAAACAAATTATATACAACTTCCTTTAAAGAGAATGGTTCCTACCAGCACCACGCATATCCCCATGATTGAATTGCTAAATGGTGCCGAAAATATTGTTGGATTCCCAAGTACAAAATATGTTTCCTCTCCCAAAACAAGACAACTTATAGACGATAAGAAGATTTTGGATTTAGGGAACGAACAGCAATTAAATACAGAAGTTCTTTTGGACTTAAATCCACAATTGGTAATTGCGTTTTCAGTGAATGGAAATCATAAAAATTACAATACCATTCGCCAAATGAATATTCCTATTATATACAATGGAGATTGGTTAGAACCTAGTCCTCTTGGAAGAGCGGAATGGATCAAATTTTTTGGTGTTTTACTAAATAAAGAAAAAGAAGCAGATAGTATTTTTAGCAGCATTGAACAGAATTATTTGGCAGCTAAAAAATTGGCCCAACATCAAACTAGTCAAAAAATAGTGTTTTCTGGAGGTCCTTATAAAGACGTATGGAACATACCTGCTGGTAATAGCTACGAAGCTCAGTATTATAAAGACGCCAATTTAAATTACATTTTTAAAGAGACCAAAGGGCAAGGAAGTTTGTCAATGAATGTAGAACAAGTTTTTGACCAAGCCCAACATACAGATATTTGGCTTTCTCCAAGTTTTTATAGCAGCATGGAATTACTAGGTGAAGCCAATGCTATTTTTAAAGAATTTGACGCCTATAAAAAACAAGAAGTATATACCACTACAAATACAAGAGGAAGCACAGGAGGACTCATCTATTTTGAATTGGCTACCACACGCCCAGATTTTGTTTTAAAAGATTTAATAAAAATTGGGCATCCCGATTTGTTACCTAATTACGAGATGCAGTTTTATAAGAAATTGGAGTAAAAGAGTTAATGGTTGTTGGTTGCTGGTTGTTGGTTGTTGGTTGTTGGTTGTTGGTTCAACTCCATAAAGTAGTTACAATTGTTAACTACTATCTAATTATTAAGAACTAAATAACTTATGAGTATCATAAACATTTGCTAATATCACATAAAGAAAGAGGATTACAAAAATCAATATTAATCCACATCCAATAATTCCGTAATTGAATCCTTTATRTGAATTAATATTGTTTGTAGTCATTTATAGCTTTTTAAACGTTTTTATATCTTTCTCAGTACTATTTATTTCTCGATAATTTCTTAAAACAACTCCGACTGGCTATCGTCACCGGAAATTTCTTCTATTGTAACGTCTAATTCCTCTGGTTCTGGGGGTGTATAAGGCAACGACTCCAACATATTGACTGTTTTAATTTTATCCGTTGTTAGTTGATTCCCCATGGCCTTAATGCCTTTGACTGCAATAAACTCTTCAAAATTAATTCCGATGCGTTCTAAACTTCGCTTAGAAAATACAACCTCCGCCATGGGTCTATAATCTGTCAATACAATTTGAACTACAGATTTTTCATGTTCCCCAATAAAMGATTCCTCTTTYCCTACATTTTCAATTAGAAATCGCTTGACATAGTATTTTTCCTTATCTCCATCTAAATATACCACAGAAATAGGTTTGGTAGGCATCCACTTTTCTAAGACAATCATATCGTTTGAAAAATGCATGGTTAACTCTGGTTTCACAGCTTTAGCCGTTCCTTTTTGACTCACAATTAATAATCGGTCTTCTGCTGTAAACTCACCTAACAACTCCCCTCTTCCATCTACATTTAAACGAGAAACAGTATCATCAAACCATATTTTACGAGGTTTCAGGGTCGATATCCCCTCGTGTTTGAGTTCAATTTTACGGATTGGATGTTTAGAAACTAAGTTTCCTTTTACWCCWCKACCTTTTATCAATAATTCAGAAAAATCAATGTCCCACTTAATCTTTTTTAAGCCTGCAATTGCTTTTAAATGTAATGKAATTACCTCTGCTTCTCCATTTGGATTTGGCGTAAAATAATGTACAATTGATGCTTTGTTCCCATTGGTTAAATCATAACTCTTATCACGTGTAACCCCTGTAACTGCAAAGCGTTTCATATAACTTGGTCCGCTCCTTCCATCACGGTAAATCATATTGTAAATAGTACGCTTATCGTTCTTTTTAAAGATTGCAATATGCATAATATTCTTTCCAACAAAAGTCTTGGCTTCTACCTTTGTAATCATCATTGTACCATCTTTTTTAAAGATAATAACATCATCAATATCCGCACAATCATCTACAAACTCCTCTTTTTTAAGTGAGGTCCCTATAAAACCTTCCTCTCTATTTACATAGAGTTTTGAGTTACGCATCACCACTTTTGTAGCTACAATATCGTCAAAAATTCGAATTTCTGTTTTACGCTCCTTATCCTTTCCAAAGGTCTTTTTTAAATCCTTAAAATAGTTAATTGCAAAATCTATTAAGTGTGCTAAATGATGTAAAACATCCGCTATTTTTTCTTCTAAAGCTTCAATTTGTTGTTTTGCTTTATCAATATCAAACTTAGAGATTTTCTTAATTCTAATTTCTGTTAATCGAACAATATCCTCTTCTGTTACCGCACGTTTTAAATGTTTAATATATGGTTTTAATCCTTTGTCTATTGCTTTAATAACACCTTTCCAAGTGGTTTCATCCTCAATATCTCGGTAAATACGATTTTCAATAAAAATTCGCTCCAAGGAAGCAAAATGCCATTGCTCTTGTAATTCTTCTAACTGAATTTTTAATTCCCATTCCAACAAGTCTACCGTGTGTTTTGTTGAGCTTTTTAACATTTCGGTCACCCCAATAAAAACAGGTTTATTATCATCAATAATACATGACAAAGGCGATATTGAATTCTCACAACTGGTAAATGCATACAAAGCATCTATCGATTTATCCGGTGATATTCCAGAAGGTAAGTGAATTAAAATTTCCACTTCAGCTGCTGTATTATCTTCTATTTTTTTTATTTTTAATTTCCCTTTCTCATTGGCCTTTAACACAGAATCAATTAAAGAGGTAGTGGTAGTTCCGAAAGGAATTTCACGAATGATCAATGTTTTTTTATCCAATTGTTCTATACGTGCACGACAACGTATTTTACCTCCACGCAAACCATCATTATAGTTACTTACATCTGCARTTCCTCCTGTTATAAAATCTGGAATTAACGTAAAACTTTTCCCTTTTAGGATTCTTATAGAGGCATCTATCAACTCGTTAAAGTTATGAGGTACAATTTTTGTAGATAATCCAACCGCAATMCCTTCYGCTCCTTGTGSTAGTAACAGTGGAAATTTTACTGGTAAATCTATCGGTTCCTTTTTACGTCCATCATAGGACATTTGCCAATGGGTAGTTTTTGGGTTAAAGACAACATGTAAGGCAAATTTAGACAAACGTGCTTCTATATACCTTGATGCCGCTGCTCTATCTCCCGTATAAATATTCCCCCAGTTTCCCTGCATATCTATTAGCAGTTCTTTCTGTGCAATTTGCACCATCGCATCAGCAATTGATGCATCACCATGTGGATGGTACTGCATGGTATGCCCCACAATATTGGCAACTTTATTATAACGTCCATCATCCAATTCTTTCATGGAATGCATAATTCTACGTTGTACTGGTTTTAATCCATCGTCAATAGCTGGTACGGCACGTTCTAAAATCACATAAGAGGCATAGTCTAGGAACCATTCCTTAAACATTCCTGTAACTTTGGTAATGCTTTCTTGATTTTCGAAATTATCTTGGTGTTCTGGGTTTTCTAGGTTTTCGTCTTGCATGTTATTCTTCTGCTATATCAAGTTCCACTTTCAAATTATTGATGATAAATTTCTGTCTATCGGGCGTGTTTTTTCCCATATAAAACTCTAACATTTTCTCTATAGATATTTCCTTATCTAACATTACTGGTTCTAATCGAATATTCTCACCAATAAAATGCACAAACTCATCCGGAGAAATCTCCCCAAGTCCCTTAAATCGGGTTATTTCTGGTTTTCCTCTTAGTTTTTTAACGGCCTCTACACGCTCTTTCTCTGAGTAGCAATAATAAGTATCTTTTTTATTTCGAACACGGAACAAAGGTGTTTCTAAAATATATAAATGCCCTTCCTTAATCAATTCAGGGAAAAATTGAAGGAAAAATGTAATAATTAACAATCTAATGTGCATTCCATCTACATCGGCATCGGTTGCAATAACGATGTTATTATAACGCAAATTTTCCAAGCTATCTTCAATATTTAATGCGGCTTGTAATAAGTTAAATTCTTCATTTTCGTACACTATCTTCTTACTCATATTGTAAGAATTCAGTGGTTTTCCACGTAAACTAAATACTGCTTGTGTATTTACATTTCTAGATTTGGTAATGGATCCACTTGCTGAATCTCCCTCAGTGATAAACAAAGAGCTGTCCAATCTATTTTCTTTTTTCAAATCACCTAAATGCACACGACAATCTCGCAATTTTTTATTGTGCAAATTCGATTTTTTAGCGCGTTCCCTTGCCAATTTACGAATTCCAGAAAGGTCTCTTCGCTCCTTTTCTGCTTGTAGAATTTTTCGTTGAATCTTATCGGCCGTATCTGGGTTTTTATGTAAATAATTATCCAGTTTTGTTTTTACAAAATCGTTGATAAATGTACGCACTGTTGGCAGACCATCCCCCATTTCGGTAGACCCCAATTTGGTTTTTGTCTGACTTTCAAATATAGGCTCCATCACTTTTATACTGATGGCGGTTACAATGGATTTACGAACATCGGAAGCATCGTAATTTTTACCGAAAAAATCACGTATGGTTTTAACAATTGCTTCCCTGTAAGCACTTTGATGCGTCCCTCCTTGGGTCGTATGCTGTCCATTTACAAAGGAATGAAATTCCTCGCTGTATTGAGCCTTACTATAGGTAAGAGCTATTTCTATGTCTTCTGCCTCCAAATGCACAATTGGAAACAGCATAAATTCTTCTGCAATGTTTTCTTCCAATAAATCTTTCAATCCATTTTCAGAAAAATATTTTTCTCCATTAAAAACAATGGTCAGCCCTCTATTCAGGTAGACGTAGTTTTTAATCATTTTAATAATGTATTCCTTTCTAAATTTAAAAGTTGGAAATATATCGCCATCAGGCTTAAAAACGATTTTAGTTCCTTTGCGCTGTGTAGTGTCTTGATCTTCTTCTTTACTTGTTAACACCCCACGTTCAAATTCAGCAGCTGCAGTTTTTCCATCCCGAAAAGACTGCACCTTAAAATAAGATGACAATGCGTTCACCGCCTTAGTACCAACTCCATTAAGCCCCACAGACTTTTTAAAGGCTTTGGAATCGTATTTACCACCTGTATTCATTTTGGATACTACATCCACCACTTTACCCAGAGGAATTCCACGACCGTAATCACGAATGGTAACGCTTCCTTCTTTCACGAATACTTCGATGGTTTTCCCAGCTCCCATCACAAACTCATCTATAGAGTTGTCCAGCACCTCTTTAATAAGAATATAAATACCATCGTCGGGCGATGTACCATCACCTAACTTACCTATATACATTCCGGGTCTTAAACGAATATGTTCTTTCCAATCGAGGGACCGAATATTATCTTCGGTATATGCTGCTTGTTTTGCCATCTAGTTCACTAAAATAATCTTGTAGAAATTCAAAAATACCATTTACATGTTAAAAATAAAAAAATCTGAGACAAAATAGTTATTAACAGTGATAAACTGTGAAAAAAGACTGCAATTTGATAGAAGTGTAGTTAAAAAGAACACTAAAGTCAAGAGAACACCTCCTATGAGTGAATTCTGATTAATTACTTCAAATGTAAGATGAAGACAAAAAAAAGCCGTTTTTAAAAAAAACGGCTTTTTTTGATATATTTTTATTGGAAATAAATTACACATTAAAACGGAAATGCATTACATCGCCATCTTTCACTATGTATTCTTTTCCTTCTACTCTCATTTTTCCTGCTTCTTTCACTTTTGCTTCAGTTCCATAAGTAACAAAATCATTATAAGCAATAACCTCTGCACGAATGAATCCTTTTTCAAAATCGGTATGGATAACTCCTGCAGCTTGTGGAGCCGTATTACCAACATAAATAGTCCATGCTCTTACTTCTTTTACGCCTGCAGTAAAGTAGGTCTGTAAATTTAATAATTTATACGCTGCTCTAATTAAAACAGACGATCCAGGTTCAGACAATCCGATATCTTCTAAAAACATTTGACGTTCTTCATAAGATTCCAGCTCAGTAATATCTGCTTCTGTTCCAACGGCTAAGATAATGACCTCGGCGTTTTCGTCTTTCACAGCTTCTTTAACCGCTGTAACATAATCGTTTCCGTTTACAGCTGAATTTTCATCCACATTACATACATACAACACAGGCTTGTCTGTAATTAACTGCAATGGTGCAATGTATTCTTCGCGTTCTTTTTCTGTCAACTCAATAGCTCTAACAGAAACTGAAGCTTCTAAACTTGTTTTTACTTTTGTCAAAGCCACTTCTTCAGCTTGGGCTTCTTTATTTCCAGTTCTAGAGGCWCKTTTTACTTTYTCMARYTTTTTCTCWACMGTATCTARATCTTTTAATTGYAATTCWATATCKATYGTTTCTTTATCTCTWACWGGRTCWATRGTAGTATCTACATGRATAATATTRTCRTTATCAAAACAACGYAWTACATGWATAATYGCATCWGTTTCGCGGATATTTCCTAAAAACTGATTTCCCAATCCTTCTCCTTTACTCGCTCCTTTTACCAAACCAGCAATATCTACGATGTCCACAGTAGCAGGTAATACGCGTTCTGGGTTTACCAATTCCTCCAACTTCTCCAAACGAGGATCTGGAACATTCACTACCCCAATATTTGGTTCTATCGTACAAAACGGGAAATTCGCACTTTGTGCTTTTGCGTTTGACAAACAATTAAACAATGTTGATTTTCCAACATTCGGTAATCCTACAATACCTGCCTTCATAAATATATTTTTTTGCGGTGCAAATATAGTCTTTACAATTGTATTATTCTAATTTGATTTTTTATCTAATAACAGTCTTTCTCTCCGGTACATTTACCTTGAAGAAAACTGCTAGTAAAAACCGCAACATTACTTATTTTTAATTTTACTAAATGCTACNNTNNATAAATAAATAAATAGCTACACTGTGAAAAAGCAAACTTCATGCTATTGACAAGGAAACTATATATTTTTTTAAATAAGAGGCTCCTCTTTTTTTATTCCCATTTTATAGTTTTCAAAATAAAAATTCATATCACATTTATACATTTATCGATTGTTGTGAGTTATTCGTATAAAAAAAAACAATATTACAGTGATAAAGTTTATCTTTCATGCTTCGTATAGATTCGAAAAAACTTATTTATAAATCAATTAAAACACAATAACCTTGTCAACTCAAAACAATTATTCTAAGTCATTTTCACTGTTGACTTCCCTCTTTTTTATGTGGGGGTTTATTACAGTGATGAACGATATTCTTATCAATACTTTTAAAGGTATTTTTAGCCTATCTCCTACACAACGATCGCTCATTCAATTTTCATTTTTTGGCGCATTTTTTATCATTTCATTAATTTACTATTTAATATCTTCTACAAAAGGAAGAGACCCTATCAATAAAATTGGTTATAAAAATGGTATGGCCATTAGTTTAATTGTGTGTGGTATTGGTTGTGTGAGCTTTTTTGGAGCAGCATATGTACATTCTTACTATGCCTTTTTGGGCTCTTTATTTGTACTAGCATCGGGAGTAACCATGTTGCAAATTTGTGCCAATCCTTATGCCACAATTTTAGGAAAAAAAGGATCTGAAAGTAGCCGTTTAAACTTAGCACAAGGTTTGAACTCTTTAGGAACAACATTGGGACCTATTGTAGGAACTATTCTTATTTACAAAGTGTTTTCTGATGGTGAATTAACCGCATTTTCTATCAGTAAAACCTATCTCGCGTATGGAATAATATTCTTTATTCTTGCTGTGATTGTTAAAATGAGTAAGATGCCCTCTTTCCAAAACAATGAAACTGTAGGAACAGGAGCTGCCGTTTTTAAACACAAACATTTAACTCTTGGTATATTCGCCATCTTCTTTTATGTTGGATCTGAAGTAGCCATTGGAAGTTGGATTGTAGAATATTTGAAAGATGATAATATAGTTGGAGCTTCTGAAGAAGATGCGAGTTATTTTTTATCGTTCTTCTGGGGAGGATTAATGATTGGCCGCTTAATGGCGAGTTTTGCTTTAAATGATACGATTACCCAAACTAAAAAATATGTTTCCATGGCTGTAGTTGGATTAGCTGTATTTTTTATGATGTACTTGGTTACTGGAATAAAAATACATGAAGGAGCGTTTACCTTTTCACCGATAGAGTTTAGTAAAATAGCCATGTACTTATTGTTCATCGCATTGTGTTTTGTAGCATTTATAATGAGTAAAGGAAAACCTGCAAGATCTTTGGTGATATTTTCATCCATAAACTTAGTGCTTCTTGTAATTGCTGTATTGGCAAAAGGACCATTGGCTTTTATTGTAATTATCAGTACGGGATTATTTTTCTCTATTGGATTCTCTAACATTTTCTCTTTAGCTATTAGCAACTTAGGAAAATACACTTCTCAAGGTTCATCTTTATTGATTATGGCCATTGTGGGAGGGGCATTCTTACCGATGATCCAAAGTGTAATTATAGAACAAGTAGATGTGCAAACATCGTTTATCATCCCTATTTTAGGAATGTTATACTTGATTTATTACGGTTTAAAAGGATACAAACAAAAAGTAGTATAATATTTGTACAGACCTAATGTATTACGTCTGTACATAAACATAAAAAACCCGTTAAATGTACTATTTAACGGGTTTTTTATGTTTATGATAAAATTTTGCACCTAATTTRATGCAGAAACAATCGCTTTTATCTTTCCTTCATCTACCTCCATTTTTGTCCCCATATCCAATCCTATTGTCTCAGACACTGGCTTTCTAGCAGTGAAATGCATATGACCTATTCCCGAATTGGCTATTTTTAGAATATTTGTTTCATTAATTCCGCTTCCAGCCATCACCTGAATTTGATCTCCATAATTGGCTTGCAATTTTTGAAGAACAGRTAATCCGATTACTGCTGTTTCAGCCAATCCCGATGTCAATACTCTATCAAAACCGAAATCAATCAACGTTTTAATACTCGCATCCACATCTTGCACAAAATCAAATGCTCTATGAAAAGTTACTTCTAGTCCAAAGGATTTAGCCAACTGTA
Organism: Flavobacteriaceae bacterium; assembly: GCA_002401385.1. Lineage (GTDB taxonomy): Bacteria > Bacteroidota > Bacteroidia > Flavobacteriales > Flavobacteriaceae. The sequence goes on from NVSY01000011.1 coordinate 72,494, forward strand.
GCAATTGTAAATTAACCTCTGCAACAGTTCCTGCTGCATTCAACACACCAAAAACAACACCTTTAATACCCATCAATGCCAATTGGCCAATGTTATTTTCCATCACAGCAATCTCATCAACAGAATACACAAAATCACCTTCTCTTGGGCGTATCATGGTATGAATTTCTATGTTCGCAATGTCAATACATTGTTTTACCAATCCAACACTAGGTGTTAATCCACCTATGGACAAGGCTGAACACAATTCAACGCGGTTGCACTGTTGCCTTTGGGCAGCCAAAACACCAGCTAAAGAATCGGTACAAACTTCAAAAATCATAAGATATTTAGAGGATTATATAGTGGTTACACAATAATACGAAGCAAAGTAATACACAGTAGATACATCATATACTACTTCCCTAGCATTCAAGCTATTTATGTAAAAATTCCTTTTTAGCAGTTAATTGCGTTTCTGTTTCTTCATTTTCTTCGTCAGGAACACAACAATCTACAGGACATACAGCTGCACATTGGGGTTCGTCATGAAAACCAATACATTCTGTACATTTATCTGCAACGATAAAATAAATATCATCTTCTACAGCCTCTTGCTCMTCATCGGCAGCCATTTCTTTTCCATTTGGTAGTACCACATTTCCGGTTAAAGTGGTTCCGTCTGATAATTTCCAATTTTCAGCGGCTTCGTATATTGCATTATTAGGGCATTCTGGTTCACAGGCGCCACAATTTATACATTCGTCAGTAATAATTATTGCCATTATTATATTTCAATTAAATTTGCACAAATATAAACTAAAATTTATTCCAATCAATATGAATTTGGACCAACGAATTGAAGCCTTTAATGTGCTCGGAAATTTTTTAAGCCAGTTTACTGAAAAAGAAATCAAACAACAAGAAGGGATTCCATACAACGATCTCTTTTTTGATGCATTTCACCTACAAATAAAGCGTGCGCGTGAATACAATAGTTGGTATACTCTCAACAATGTACTTTTTGCTATTGAAGGTTGGAGCGATGCTTTATCCAAGGAAAACCTAAACAAATGGCTAGACGGCTATAACATTACGGATTCTAAACCACAAACCGTGGCCATTATTATGGCTGGAAACATACCATTAGTTGGGTTTCACGATTTTTTATCAGTATTAATTTCTGGACATAACGCTTTGGTTAAGTTATCTTCTAACGACAAGCAAATGTTGCCTTTATTAGCCAAGTATTTAGAGCATATAAACTCAGATTTTAAAGGACGCATCACTTTTACTGAACAAAAATTAGAAAATTTTGATGCAGTAATTGCGACAGGTAGCAACAATACGTCCCGCTATTTTGATTATTATTTTGGAAAGCATCCAAATATTATCAGAAAAAACAGAAATTCTGTAGCAATTTTAACAGGGAAAGAGACTACAGCAGAATTAGAAGCATTGGGAGATGATATTTTTCAATATTTTGGATTGGGCTGCAGGTCGGTTTCCAAACTATATATTCCAAAAGACTATAATTTTGATGCGTTTTTTGAAGCTATGTACAAACATAAAGACATTATTTATTACGATAAATACGCAAATAATTACGATTATAACAAAGCTGTGTATTTGATGAGCCTCTTTAAATTGAAGGATAATGGTTTTTTGGTATTAAAAGAAGAATCTAGTTTTGGGTCTCCTATAGCGACACTTTTTTATGAGTACTACAACGATTTAGGAGCACTTAACAAAATTTTAGAATCACAATCAGAACAAATTCAATGCACTGTAAATAAATCAGTTAAGCCAAACTATATCGATTTCGGTGCTACTCAGAACCCTAAATTATGGGATTATGCGGATGCGGTAGATACTATTGAATTTTTGACAAAATTGTGATACTTTTTTTAACTAATTAATGGTGCAAATTTCCTTTTTTTTGTTAAACTTTGCAATAGTAAAATTTCACAACTAAACAATTTTATGAAATCAATTTTATGAAAAAACACAATTTTAGTGCAGGCCCTTGTATTTTGCCACAAGAAGTATTAAAAAAGGCATCCGAAGCAGTCGTAAATTTTAATGGTTTAAACTTATCATTAATAGAGATTTCACATAGAAGTAAAGATTTTATAGAAGTAATGGAAACTGCCCGCAGTTTGGTCAAAGAATTATTGGAACTTCCAGCAGGATATTCTGTATTATTCTTACAAGGTGGTGCAAGTTTAGAGTTTTTAATGTCGGCCTATAACTTAATGAAAGTTGATGGGAAAGCGGCATATTTAGACACTGGAGCATGGAGTTCTAAAGCAATAAAAGAGGCACAAGCCTTAGGCGAGGTAACCATCATGGGATCTTCCAAAGACAAAGGGTTTAACTATATCCCAAAAAACTATACCGTTCCAACGGATGTAGATTTTGTACATGTCACCTCAAATAACACCATCTACGGAACCCAATTAAAAGAGTTCCCAAAAACAGATGCTTTATTAGTTTGTGATATGAGTTCTGATATCTTTTCAAAAAAAATAGATTTTACACAATTCGATTTAATCTATGCAGGAGCACAGAAAAACATGGGACCTGCAGGAACTACTTTGGTAATTGTAAAAGATGAAATTTTAGGAAAAACTGGCCGTAAAATTCCTGCCATGTTAGACTATAAAGTACATATTGATAAAGACAGTATGTTTAATACGCCTCCTGTATTCCCAGTATATGTGTCAATGTTAACATTACAATGGGTAAAAAAGCTAGGTGGTTTAGAAGCTATCGAAAAACTAAACGAAGCAAAAGCTGCCATTTTATATGATGAAATTGACAGAAACCCATTGTTTAAAGGATATGCTGCCGTAGAAGACAGATCGTTAATGAATGTTACTTTTAACCTTACAGACGACAGCAAACAAGCAGCCTTTGATAAATTGTGGAACGATGCTGGTATCAGTGGTTTAAAAGGACACCGTTCTGTAGGAGGATACAGAGCAAGTATATACAATGCTATGCCTATTGAAAGTATTCAAGTATTGGTAGATGCCATGATAAAATTAGAAGAACAAGCTTAAAATAAAAACTATGAAAGTACTCGCAAATGACGGAATAGCCACTAGTGGTGTAATTGCATTGGAAAATGCAGGTTTCGAAGTAATATTAACATCTGTTGCTCAAGATCAACTGATCAAATACATTAACGAACATCAAATTGACGTTATTTTAGTACGTAGTGCTACTACGGTACGTAAGGATATTATTGACGGTTGCCCATCGTTAAAACTGATTGGACGTGGAGGTGTTGGAATGGACAATATTGATGTTGAATACGCAAGAGAAAAAGGTTTGAAAGTAATCAATACTCCTGCTGCTTCTTCGCATTCAGTGGCTGAATTGGTTTTTGCTCACTTATTCGGTATGGTGCGCTTCTTACATGTTTCTAACAGAAATATGCCTTTAGAAGGAGATGCTAACTTTAAAGGATTGAAAAAAGCATTTGCTGGAGGTACTGAACTTAGAGGAAAAACTTTAGGGGTCTTAGGATTTGGACGTATTGGTCAAGCAACTGCAAAAATAGCCCTTGGACTTGGAATGAAAGTAGTAGCTTTTGACCCATATATAGACCAAGTAAACTTAGAAGTAGAGTTTTTTGATCATCAATCTTTATTTTTTAATATAGTTACTGTCACTAAAGAGGAAGTATTGCAACAAGCCCATTTTATCACATTACACGTTCCGGCACAAGACCAATACGTTATCTCTACTCAAGAATTTGAGATGATGAAAAAAGGAGCTTCTATTGTAAATGCAGCTCGTGGTGGAGTGGTTGATGAAGTAGCATTAGTAGCTGCTTTAGAGTCTGGGCAAATTGCCTCTGCAGCATTAGATGTTTATGAAAATGAACCACAACCAGAAGTACAATTATTGATGAATCCTAACCTATCGCTTACACCACATATTGGTGCGGCTACAGGTGAAGCTCAAAACAGAATTGGTACTGAATTAGCAGATCAAATTATTGAGATTCTCAGTTAAGACTAAATCCCATATATTTAAAAGAGTCGCTTGTAAAAGCGGCTCTTTTTTTTGTTGAAAAATTGCTTAGAACTGCTCAATTAGTGATAATTAGGAAAAGAAAACAACCTTTCAAAATCATTTTCTTAAGATAAACAAACAATTATTAAATATATTTTAAATCTTTACGAAAACGTTTTTTTAATGTAAATCTGATGAATTTCATTGTACCTTTGGATTACACTTACTCAAATGAGAGAACCTTATGGCAATTATAAAACCCTTTAAAGCAATACGCCCTACACGTGATAAAGCTGCACTGGCTACTTCCCGTTCCTATGAGGCTTATAAAGAAGATGAATTAAACGCAGCCCTCGATTTTAACCCCTATTCTTTTTTGCACATTATTAAATCTGGTTATACAGAAAACGAATCCTACACCGGAGAAGAACGTTTTAATTTAGTTCGTGAAAAATACCACGAATTTAAAAATGATCTTATTTATCAAAAGGACAAAAAGCAGAGTTACTACCTCCACCAAAAAACCTTTGAAGATGATTTATTTTGGGGCATAATCGCTGTGGCAAATGTTGAAGATTATCAAAATAATGTCATCAAAAAGCACGAAGCCACCATCCAACAAAAAGAGGAACTTTTCGGCAATTATTTAAATATTACGGGATTTAATGCAGAACCAGTACTCCTCACCTATCCTGATAGTAATCTGATCAATAGAATTTATGCAAAATATGCGAGTAAACGCTCCGAATACGAATTTACGACGCATACAAAAAGAACCCATAAATTTTGGATCATTGATGACGATTTGGACATTTTTAGTATCGAAAAGGAGTTTGCTCAAATGGATTGTATTTATATCGCTGACGGCCACCACCGCAGCGCTTCTTCCAATTATTTAGCGAACAAATTGAAATCCGAAAATCCAAACCATCACGGAGAAGAAGATTACAATTATTTTATGAGCTATTTAATCTCAGATGCCAATTTGCAAATCACCGCTTTTGATCGCTTTATAAAAGATCTAAATGGCTTGAGTAAAACAGCGTTTTTAGAAGCATTAAATCTCACATACCGTATTGAAAACCGAGGAAAAGAACGCTATACACCTTCCAAAAAACACCACTTTAGCATGTATTTGGACGGCCAATATTATTCCTTGTACCTCCGAAATATGGATTATAAAATTAACAATGCCAAATCCGATTTGGATCCACATATAATTTATAAAACCATCATCAAACCCATACTGGGAATTGAAGATTTAAGTACAGATACTAGAATCAAATGCTTACCCGCCAAATTTGATGATCAACAACTCAAAAATCAAGTAGATTCAGGAAAATACAAAGTTGGTTTTAGATTATTTCCCGTCTCCACTACGCAACTAAAAGCTGTTGCAGACGAAAATTTAAAAATGCCTCCAAAAAGCACTTATATAGAGCCAAAATTACGAAGTGGATTGACCATATTTGAAATGAAAGCGCACTAAAAAGCTCATATTTTTACCGTACCTTTGAGGTTCAAAAATTATAGCATAATAAGGTATGAGTATCGAAGCAAATCTTGCAAATATTCGAAAAGAAATTTCCAATAACATATCACTTGTAGCGGTGTCAAAAACCAAACCTACAAGTGATATCTTAGAAGCCTACAGCGCAGGTCAGCGAATATTTGGCGAAAATAAAATTCAAGAAATGGTAAGTAAATTTGAGGAACTTCCCAAAGACATCAAATGGCACATGATTGGCCACCTACAGCGCAATAAAGTAAAATACATGGCGCATTTTGTTGATTTAATTCACGGTGTAGATAGTTTAAAAACCTTAAAAGAAATAAATAAACAAGCCCAAAAGCACAGACGAACTATAGCTTGCCTCCTTCAAATAAAAATAGCAACTGAAGATACAAAATTTGGAATCCCTACAGATGAAGTTGGGGCGCTATTAATGTCGGATGAATTTAAATCGCTAGAAAACATTCAAATCAAAGGATTTATGGGAATGGCTAGTTTTACTGAAGATCTCGATATCGTAAAAACAGAATTTGATGTATTAAAAGCTCTTTATGATCAACTCTCTCCTATCCATGACCTTAACACGTTATCTATGGGAATGAGTGGAGATTATCCATTGGCAATTGAATGTGGAAGTAATATGGTGCGCGTAGGAAGTGCTATTTTTGGAACTCGAAATTATAACTAAGTGTACGCAATTTTAGACATAGAAACCACCGGTGGAAAATTCAACGAAGAAGGAATTACAGAAATAGCCATTTACAGATTTGACGGTCATACAGTGATCGATAATTTTGTGAGTTTGGTGAATCCGGAACGTGAAATCCAGCCTTTTGTAGTACAATTGACCGGAATAAATAGTAAAATGGTTCGCAATGCTCCTAAGTTTCATGAGGTCGCAAAGCGAATTGTAGAAATTACGAAAGACTGTGTAATTGTAGCACATAACGCGACATTCGATTATCGTATTTTACGCACAGAATTTAGTCGATTAGGATATGAWTTTGTTCGAAAGTCCTTATGTACCGTAGAACTTAGTAAAACCTTGATCCCGGAAGTAGAATCCTACAAACTAGGTCGCCTTTGTAAATCTTTAGGTATTCCTATATCTAGTCGTCACAGAGCAGATGGAGACGCGCTAGCAACTGTACAATTGTTTAAATTACTCTTGCAGAAAGATGTACATAAAGAAATTGTATCAGGTTCCATCAGTCCAGAAATAGAACAACTTTTAGCTCCGAAATTACAGCGAATTTTGGAAGAATTACCAAAAACCAAAGGCGTGTTTTATGCGCACAAAGCAGATGGAACAATCCAGTATATAGGAAAGGGTAAGAATATTCAAAGAGCTGTGAATCAATTGTTCTTAAAGGATAGTAAAAACGCCAAGCGTATTCAACGTGATGTGAGTTCTATTACTTACGACGAATCGGGATACCAATTGTTATTACAATTAATTTATGTGCAAGAGCTTGCYACAAAAAARCCAAAGTTTAACATCAATCACATAAAACAGTATAAAAAAACACAATTTTCCAATCCAAAYCTTTTATTGATTGATAAAGGGAGGACAATTGGAGAAAAATCAGTAATTTTAATCGAGAATGACATACTAATCGGTTATTGTTTTGTGGATTTGGCACATCAAATTAAGCAAATTGATATTTTACACACCCTGATCACCCCCCTCGAAAACAATGACCAAAACAGATTGATAATCAAAAAATACCTACAAAACAATCATGTAGGAAAAATTATTAGATTTTAATTTAATCTTCCATTTATGAAACTAAAATTTACCATTATTTTATTTATACTTTGCACCATAAGTAGTTTCTCGCAAGTATCTAAAATTTATAAATTTGGAAAAGTTTCACAAGAAGAACTGAATTTAAAGTATTACGCCAAGGACTCTACAGCGAATGCACTTGTTTTATACGAATCTGGAATCACCCAATTTAAAGAAGGCGCTAATGAAATTTTAATTGAGACAAAAATCTATAAAAGAATAAAAATTTTTAATAAAAAGGGATTCGACCATGCGAGTTTTTCAATTAATTTATACAATAATAAAAGTAGAAAAGAAACCCTAAAAAATCTTAAAGCAATTTGTTATAACAACGGTTCTAGATCAGTACTCTCCTCTAAAAAAATATTTACAAATAAAATTAATGAGCGTTGGACTGAAACTGTATTTACAATGCCTAATGTGCAAGCGGGTTCTGTTATAGAAGTTTCCTATACGTTGAGATCACCCTTCAAATTTAATTTAACAGGCTGGGAATTTCAGTCAGACATTCCTAAGGTTCTGAGCGAATATAAAGCATCTATACCTGGTAATTACACGTATAATAGGGTTTTAAATGGATTTCAAAAACTCAAGGTCAACAGTTCTGTTATTAAAAAAAATTGCTTTTCTGTTTCTTGGAGTTCAGGAACAGCAAACTGCGAGGATTTACATTATAGCATGGAATATATTCCTGCATTTGTAGAAGAAGAATATATGACAAGTAAAGAAAATTTTTTGTCAAAAATAAAATTTGAACTCAAAGAGTTTTTATGGTTTGATGGTTCAAAACAGAAATACACGAGCACTTGGAAAGCTGTAGACAAAGAATTCAGAAAAGACAAAAATATTGGAGGGCAATTAAAAAAAGAGGCCTATTTCAAAAAGAGAATTCCTGCTGAAATTTTAAGCAAGGCATCGTCTATTGAAAAGGCAAAAGAGGTATTCTACTTCATACAGAATCATTATGCATGGAATCAAAAATACCGATTCTTTCAAGATATCAATATCAAAAAGGCCTTCGAAAAAAAGACAGGAAACATTAATGCAATTAATCTTTCTCTGATAACCTCACTAAGAGCGGCTGGTTTTGATTGTCAACTTGTATTACTTTCTACTAGGAAAAATGGAAAACCAACAACACTACATCCAGTGATTTCTGATTTTAATTACCTTGTGGGACGTTTAACTATCAACAACAAAACATACCTATTAGACGCCACCAATAAGCTCAATAAATTTGGAATACTTCCTTTTAAATGTCTTAATGGTATTGGAAGAGTCATGGATTTTAAGAATGATAGCTTTTGGATAAATTTAGAACCTGTAATAAGTTCCAAACAACTCATTCATACCACGCTAAAATTATCTCCAGAAGGAATCATCTCAGGAAAGACAAGAACAACCAACTACGGATACAATGCCCTTGACCGAAGAGTCAAAATAGATGACATCAACCAGGAAGATCTCATAGACAATCTTGAAAATGAAAACGATTTTGAAATTTCAAATTATGTTCAAAAAAACACAGTCGAATTTGATAAACCGTTTATTGAAGAATTTAATTTTATTATAGCACCCGAGAACACTGCAAGGCTATATTTAAACCCTTTCTTTAAGGATAGGTTTACAAAAAACCCCTTTAAAAGTAAAGAACGTCTGTATCCTGTAGACTTCGGATATAAAAAAAAATATCAAACAAATATAACGGTCCATCTTCCCGATAATTATGTTTTTGAATCCATTCCAAAAACAACTACATTCAAACTTTTAAATAATACAGCTGTTTTTAGTCTCACTGTAGAAAACAAACAACCAGATCGTTTGACAATGAACTGTCAGTTAAAAATGAACAAAACCGTTTTCAATACTAAAGAGTACAATTCCTTAAAACAGCTATTAAGCCAAATAATTAAATCTCAAAACGAGCCCATTATCATAAAAAAAATAATATAATTTGATCAAAAAAACACATTTCTGGAAATCCAAACTTCACGAAATTATCTATGAAGCAGATACCAAAGCAGGAAAACGCTTTGATGTACTACTCATTCTTATTATTTTACTGAGTATTGTATTAGTAATGCTTGAAAGTGTTCAAAGCATAGATGCTAATTACCACGATTTCTTAAATACAGCTGAATGGGTAGTAACCATTTTGTTTACCATAGAATATGTACTACGAATTATTTCTATTAAAAAACCATGGCATTATATTTTTAGTTTTTATGGTATTATTGATTTTTTAGCTACTATTCCTAAATATTTATCCTTAATTTTTGGTGCAGGACATGTACTTGTAGCATTGAGAGCTTTACGACTACTACGTGTATTTAGAATCTTAAAACTCGCGCGCTATTTGGGAGCTTCTAACAAACTAATCAAAGCATTGAAAGCAAGTAAAGCAAAAATATTGGTGTTTTTATTTGCCGTTATAGTACTAACAATCATTTTAGGTACAGTAATGTACTTGGTAGAAGGAGCTGAGAATGGTTTTGATAATATCCCTAAAAGTATGTATTGGGCCATCGTCACCTTAACCACTGTTGGCTATGGGGATATTGCACCTCATACTCCTTTAGGTCAATTTATAGCTAGTATTGTTATGATTCTTGGATATGGAATTATTGCAGTACCTACCGGAATTGTCACCTCAGAAATCACAAAACAAGACGCCATTAATACCAACACACAAAGCTGCCCAAAATGTAGTGCTGAAAGTCATTTTGACCATGCCGATTATTGCTTCAAATGTGGCGAAAAACTAAACCATGACTAAACATTTATTTACAGTTGTTGGCCCTACAGCCATCGGAAAAACTGCTTTAAGTATAAAAATAGCACAGTATTTAAACTGTGACATCATTTCTTGCGATTCTCGTCAATTTTACAAGGAGATGTGCATTGGAACAGCGGTTCCGGACACTGATGAATTGACTGCCGCKCAACATCATTTTATTCAAAATAGGTCTATTTTTGATGATTATAGCGTTGGAGCATTTGAAAGAGATGCACTGCTTAAAATCGCAGACTTACATACTATAAACCCTCATATTGTAATGGTGGGTGGTAGCGGACTGTATGTAAATGCAGTACTGAACGGTTTGGATTATTTCCCAGATGTTGCACCTGAAATTAGAAATCAATTAAATAGTAATTTAGAGGAAAAAGGAATTGAAAACCTACAAGAACAATTGTTAACATTAGATCCTGAATCCTATCAAAACATTGCCCTCGACAATCCACATAGGTTGATTCGAGCACTGGAAGTATGCATCGGTTCTGGAAAAACCTATAGTTCGTTTAAAAACAAACCCAAAGCTCCTAGAAACTTTAATAGTGTACAAATAGGTTTACGCAGTGAGCGACAATTAATGTACGACCGTATTAACCAGCGAGTGGATATTATGATATCTAATGGACTCCTAGAAGAAGCACGCGCATTGTATGAACACAAATCGTTAAATGCACTTCAAACTGTTGGTTATAGAGAGTTATTCATGTATTTTGACGGGAGTATTTCTTTGGATTTCGCCATCGAAGAGATCAAAAAAAATACCCGCCGTTTTGCCAAGCGTCAAATCACCTGGTTTAAAAAAGATCCCGCAATTACTTGGTTTGACTATGATACCGACTTTGAGGAAGTACGTTTGTTTATTGATAAGAAACTCAGTAAATTATAAATACAATTATCTTAGCGTTTAAAATGCTGTTGAACTAAAATATATAAAACAAATACCATGCGATTTTTTAGCCTATTCCTCTTAGTCATATTCAGTTTAAGCCTCTGTAGTTACCAACCAACAAAAAAACTCAAAGTAATGAGTTATAATATTTGGAATGGTTTTGACTGGGGTAAAGATAGTGTACGCCAACAGAGATTGATTAATTGGATAGAGAAAAAAAATCCGGATGTAGTGGCGCTGCAAGAACTTTGTGGTTATACGGAAGAAAAATTAAAAGCTGACGCAGCAAAATGGGGACATCCATATTCTATACTCTTAAAAACAAGTGGATATCCTGTTGGACTGACCTCTAATAGCCCCATTGAACTTCGAGAAAAAGTCTTAGATAATTTATGGCATGGAATGTTACATGTTCAAACACATGGTATCGATTTTTATGTAGTTCACTTATCTCCCTCAAAAGTCAATTTCAGAATGAAGGAAGCCGAGTTGATTTCTGAAAAAATTAAAAGCTCAATGAATAAAAAATACATCATTTTGGGTGATTTTAACGCTCACTCTCCATTTGACAACAATCAATTGGAAAAAAACAGTTCATTATTATCAAAGTATCACGCAAACAAATCAATCCAACAAAATAAAAATCTTAGAGAGGGAAAATTTGATTATGCAGTTATTTCAAAATTTATAGCTTTACCAAGTATGGATGTATGTCAACAATATATCCCCGCTTCAAAAAGGTATACGTTTCCTACACCAGTGCTGATAGGTCGCAATAATAATACTCTGGAAAGTATTCGAAATAACAAAGAACGCATTGATTATATGTTCGTCAGCCCCGTATTAAACAGTGCATGTACAAATGCCTTTATATTTAATACTAATGTCCCTGACACCCTTTCAGATCACTACCCCATTATGGCAACTTTTGAATTTTAGAAATTAATTTGTCTTCTAAAAAAACCGTAGACTAATAATAGTATTTGTTCTTTTTTCCAATTCTTCTCTTAAATCCAGTTCAGAGTACCCTATATAACAAAAAAAGTCACCCAAATTGGATGACTTTCATATAATGTAAAAGACTACAAAAACTTATCTTGTGTAATTTGGAGCTTCTTTGGTAATTGTTACATCATGAGGATGACTTTCGTTAATCCCAGAAGCTGTAATTTTTACAAATTGTGCTTGTTTTTGGGTATCAATATCTTTAGCACCACAGTATCCCATTCCAGCTTTCAATCCGCCAACAAACTGGTGCATGGTTTCGTATAATTCCCCTTTATAAGGCACACGCCCTACGATTCCTTCTGGAACTAATTTTTTAATATCATCTTCCACATCTTGGAAATAACGATCTTTAGATCCTTGTCTCATTGCTTCTACAGACCCCATTCCTCTGTAAGACTTAAATTTTCTACCTTTAAAAATAATGGTTTCACCTGGTGACTCCTTAGTTCCTGCTAGAAGAGATCCTAACATCACACTGTCCGCACCCGCAGCAATAGCCTTTGGGATATCTCCTGTATAACGAATTCCACCATCTGCAATCACAGGAATTCCTGATCCTTTAATAGCCTCTGCCACTTCAAAAACAGCTGATAATTGTGGATAACCAACACCTGCAACAACTCTTGTAGTACAGATAGATCCAGGTCCAATTCCTACTTTTACTCCATCTGCACCCGCTTCTACTAAAAATTTAGCTGCTGCTGCAGTAGCAATATTACCAACAATTACATCGGTCTCTGGAAACTTAGTTTTGATATTTTTCAACACCATTACCACACCTTTGGTATGCCCATGTGCAGTATCTATAATTAAAGCATCTACTCCAGATTTGATCAAGGCTTCTGCCCTTTCAACAGCATCACTAGTAACACCAATAGCAGCAGCAACACGTAAACGCCCGTACTGATCTTTATTAGCATTTGGATTTTCTCTAACCTTGATAATATCTCTAAATGTAATTAATCCAACCAATTTAAAATTGCCATCAACTACAGGTAATTTTTCAATTTTATTGTCTTGTAAAATTATTTCAGCTTGTTTTAGAGAAGTACCTACAGCCACCGTTACTAAATTTTCTGAAGTCATTACCTCAGAGATTAAACGACTGTTATTTTTTTCGAAACGCAAATCACGATTTGTTACAATTCCAATCAACAATCCTTTTTCATCAATCACTGGAATTCCTCCAATTTTGAATTCGGACATTAACTTTTTTGCAGCCAATACATTTTCATCAGCATGTACAGTTACAGGCTCTAAAATCATTCCCGATTCTGAACGCTTCACTTTTTTAACTTCTGCTGCCTGTTCAACGATGGTCATATTTTTGTGCAATACGCCAATTCCACCTTCACGTGCCATAGCAATAGCCATCGCAGATTCGGTTACAGTATCCATTGCTGCTGAAGCAAGAGGAATATTTAAGTCAATATTTTTTGAAAATTTTGTTTTTGTACTAACTTCACGTGGAAGTACCTCTGAATAAGCAGGTATTAATAGTACATCGTCGTAGGTAAGTCCTTCTCCTACAAATTTTGAAGTATCTGAGATCATGGTGCAATCAATAAAAATTAATTGCATGCAAATTTAGACTATTATCTTTAAAAAACTATTTTTTTAAAGAATAGTTTATCGCTTATACGCATAAGTTTCTATTATCAGTCAAGAATCATATCCATTCAATAATCATTTTTATTATTTTATTTCGCTGCCAAATCTACAAGAATTAGTCCTTTTTATTATCGCAATTTCAACAACGTTTTTCCGTATTTTATGAATTCAAATGCACTCAATTGCCCAGTCGCGTCTTTTCCTAATTTCTCCGTTGCTAAAGCAATTTCTTTTATACTCGCTTTTTCAATAGAACCTGCATCGTACAATGGGTTAGGGTCGTATTCAATCAATAATTGAATTGATTTCGTTTCCAAAGCGCCTACCAATTTATCGGTCAATATCAGGGCCATATCAATCCCCGCAGACACTCCTGCGGCCGTTATATATTTATCTTGTTCAACAACTCTCTCGGAGGTTGGAATAGCCTTAAAATCGGTTAATAATGACAATGATTTCCAATGTGACACCGCTTTTTTATTTTTTAATAAACCTGCAGCCKCCAAAATTAAAGATCCCGAGCAAACAGATGTTGTAAAACGTGTAGTTTTATCCATTTTACGAATCCAATCCAACACATTTTTATTATTCATCTCTTTTATAAAGGTAATAGTGGATCCCAGTATCCATAAAACATCTGCCTTTGTAATATCTCGAATATCGAATTTGGCCTGTAAAAACACCATCTCCGAATCAGCCCTAATCTCCCTTTTTTTTCTGCTACAAAAAATACTTCAGCCTTATTTATATTTCTTAAAACTTCGTAAGGCCCAATTGCATCTAACATGGTCATTCCGTTGTAAATATAGATAGCTATCCTCATTCTATTTTTTTAAATGATCTCTTAGGTTTATTCAAATACCGCTACAGCGCGCACAGGAGATCCTGTTCCTCCTCTAATTTTCAATGGCAAGCCTATAAAACGAAATCTTCCACGTCCAATTAATTGATCTAAATTAATCATGTTTTCATAATGTGTAAATCCTAATTCACCACATATCTCATGTACTTCTTTATTAGAAACCCCCGATACTCCAGGAGACATAGTTTCCACACCGAAAGCCGCAATCTTCAATTCTCCTAACCAACGCGCACAAGATGCGGTGATTCCAGGTCCTTTGCTCCAGTTTTCCGTACCAAAAGCATTGCTATAATGATTTGTGTACAAAAGTAAGGTGTCCCCTTTTTTTATTTTTTGATCCGCTTTTTCACAAGCCACTTTTACATCTTCAATACTGATTAACTCTCGAAGTCCTTTCTGAGATAAATCAATACAAAAACCTTCTGTATAAAACATAGACAAGGGCATGGTATCAATAGATTGCTCCGTATATTCTGGCCCCATATGATTGATAGCATCTACATGTGTCCCTGTATGTTCACCCAATTCTAATTTATGAACTGCTGGCGTTCTTGTTTTGGGATTTTTGATTCCAGCCCATTCTTCATGCGTATTATGAATGGTCATTTTTACCTGAGGCAAATCTTTAAACACTGGCATTCCTTCGTAAATTTCTTGGCTTAAATCTATAATTTCAGGCATCATTTTATTTTAAAAAGCAGTAAAAAAAATCTTCAAACTGCATGGGCAATTTGAAGATTATTTTTGGTTTTAACTATTAAAATCGGTTAATTATTCACTAGCCAACTCCTTAATTTTTTCTACCGTAATCTTATTATCCACGCCCAATCCTTCTTGTTGATGAAACAAAACTCCCTTGGTATCAAATACACTAATGATATTAGAATGGGAAAAATCGATAGGAGATATTTGTTTGTATTTTACTGATAAGACATTTGAAAACTCACGTACATCATCCAATGTTCCTTGTAAAAACACCCAACTATCAGTGTCCATAAAGTTTTGCTTGGCAAAGGCTTTTAAACGCGCTGGAGTATCCGTTTCTGGGTCTATGCTTATCATCACATATTTTACATTGTCCTTTTGCACTTTTGCGTGAATGCTCCTCATATCAGCCACCAACCTAGGGCAAGCTGCTTTACAAGAGGTATAAATCATCACCATTACTAAGACTTCCCCTTTTAATTYTTTCAACTCAATAGTTTCCCCGTTTTGAGTGTTCCACTTGGATGTTAAATTAAAAATAGAAGCGGCATCTTCCCCATCACTCAATACTTTTGAATCTTCGCTAATAGGCCTTACATCCATTTTACAAACAGGGCAACTTAGTAAACTGTCATACGTTTTTCCGTTTTCACAATCCATTGGACATTGATAAACAATAGCTTCGGTTTTCTTTTTTGTGCTGTTGTCACAAGAGTTAAGAGTTACCAAACTCAGCATTAATACTGTAAAATATTTTAAAAATTTCATCATCTTTTTATACTTTTTGCGCATCTAAACCCGAGAGTTTGAATGCCATAATTTGCTTTAATACTTCCTCTAAATGCATAACGCATAAAAGCGGCATAATCCATTAAATTTGTGGCATTTACAGCAGCACTACCACAAAACAAATTGCGTTCTGTACTTTTATCTTGCCTTGATTCTCCAGAAATCAAGACAGAATTAAAATCGCTGGTCCATTCCCACACAAGTCCATGCATATCATACAATCCCCAATAATTTTTATAGGTACTTCCCACTTCGTTTTTAAAGGTTTTTGGAATTTCGTAGCCTTCAATTATAAAGCGATTAAAAATACTATCACGTTGGGCATTTGGTTTGGTTTTGCTCGCCATGGCCGCAAATTCCCATTCATCCATAGACGGTAATCGTTTTCCTTGAGTCTGACAATACGCCTTGGCTGCATACCAAGAAACATTGGTAACGGCAGTATTTGGATTTGCATTTTCCCCTAAAAAAGTATCACCTTGCCATTTGCGTAAATAATTTTTATCAGCAAATAGTTCCAAAACATTAGAGCGGCGCCATTTTGGGTATTTGGCTACAAACTCTAAATATTTTTGTTTATTTACAGGATAAGTGTCCATTTTAAAATTTCGAACAAAAGCCGCGGCACTATCCGATCCGTAAAGGGGTACAAAACTACCTCCTTTTACTAATTTCATTTCTGTATTTTCCTGGGCAACCACAAAAAAGCTACCTAATAATAAAGAAAAAATAACTATTGATTTTATCATACTATGTTATTAAAAAATTCAAATATAACGGGATTCATCCCTAGGACAATAAAAAAAAGAGGGCGATTTGCCCTCTTTTTATGAAAAATCATTTAAAAAATAATCTTTTGATTTATTTAGTGGGAGCTTTTTACTTTCAATACCATATTAGGAGTCACTTCCGTTTTATTATTACCCCATTTACTGTATACAAAGGTAAGTACGTTTGCTACTTCTTCATTTGTCAATGTTTGAGCAGTCATTACAGAATTGTATTTTTTATCGTTTACAGTAATTTCTCCTGTTAAGCCTTCCAATACAATTTTAATKGYTCTGTCYACATCAGCRTTTAARTAATCTGAATTTGCCAATGGAGGRAATGCTCCWGCAATYCCTTGTCCTTCMCCTTGRTGACAAGCRAAACAAGTTTGWGCRTACAATRTTTTTCCYRMAGCRATACGYTCTTCTAAATTAGCTGCTTTTGCAACTTTCACTTCTTCTCCTGGCATGGTTTGGATAGCCGATCCTTCAGGGTTGTAAATACCCTCAATTTGCTTACCAGAATACAAGGATTTATCCCCTTCACCTTCTACTTTTAACATTCCCAAAGCTCCTTTATTAAAGGCTCTAAAGATAGAGTGATCTACAATAATAAATGTTCCAGGAACATCYACTTTAAACTCAACWATTGCYGCTCCACCWGCAGGAATTAAKGTWGTCTGAACRTTTTCRTTRAYTAGAGAACCWCCYTCWACATTTACRCGGTCAAAAATTTCTCCAATAACATGGAAAGACGATACCAAGTTTGGTCCACCATTTCCAACATATAAACGTACAGTTTCACCCACTTTAGCAGTAATTGCATCGTCTCCTGTTAAAGCACCTACTTTACCATTAAACACAACATAGTCAGCATTTTCGTCTATTGCTTTTTGCATATCGAATGGTTGTAATCCTGGTTGTCCATTTTTTCCTTTTGTATAGAAATCACCTTGCATAATGTAATATTCTTTATCAACCTTAGGCAACCCTCCTGCAGGCTCTACTAAAATTAAACCATACATCCCATTGGCGATATGCATCCCAACTGGTGCTGTTGCACAGTGATAAACATACAATCCCGGGTTTAAAGTTTTAAAAGAAAATGTTACTTCATGTCCTGGTGCCACAAAAGAAGAAGATGCTCCTCCACCTGGTCCAGTTACTGCATGTAAGTCTATATTATGAGGCAACTTATTATCTGGATGATTTTTTAAAGTAAATTCAACTTCATCCCCTACTCTAGTTCTAATAAAACTTCCAGGAACTGAACCTCCGAATGTCCAATACACATATTTTACACCGTCGGTCATTTCTCCCACTTGCTCGAGGATTTCCATGTCTACGATAAGTTTTTTCGCTGCTCTGTCTCCAACTGTTGCTGGAACAAAAGGTGGAGATGTTAATTCTGCCTTTAATTCTCCAGAAACTTTAATAGTTGCTGCGTCTACTTTTTTTACTGCTCCTTGTTCTCCACAAGAAACCAGTGCAAATACACCCAAAATCGCCATGATTTTTGTGCTTACTTTTAATGTGCTTTTGTAATTCATTTGTTTGTTATAGTTTTTTGAATGTCTTAATAGTTAAGACAGAGAATTACCCTTATTGGGCAATACAAATATACAAAAACATATCTTTTTCACCTTAAAGAAAATATCGAGCCTAACCTAAAGAAACACAACGTTTTAAACAAGAATCGGAGATGATAAATATCATTGTTTTTAATCAAAACAAAAAAAACATTCCTATAAAGGATATTTTTATCTTATTATGCTTAAATAGCAAATACCTAATCACCATCACCTTACAATTCACAAGACAATTCATCTAAATTCTAGCGGTGACATCAAATTGGATAGGTTCATGAAAAATTTAACAATTCTCTTCCTCTTTTTCTTGAAATAAAACCCATCCAAAATCAGTTATCCCCCTGTAATCCCCATTAAAACCTGCTATAAATAACAAGTATTATACGATGTCTATTTTCAAAAACAATCAAGCTTTTTTACTAAAAAAAAACGCATTATCTTAACAATAATTACCATATTAAGCTCAGATATGTATAGTGCCCAATCTGTTTAATTATTTTTTATTTAGATCTAACTAATACTATTTTTTATCACTGCAACGCTATCTACAAACTGAAAATTAAATAAATGAGTACACTTTTTTGAGGTAATTATTATATCCATTCGTAAGACTCTTCAACTATTTTCAGAGAGGGCATAAAAAAAATTCATCCTTGCAGGATGAATTTCTAATAGTGTTCAATAAATTTAAAAAGAATACTCCTAATATATTCTAGCTAGAAATTATACTCTTTATTACAACAGCTTTAAACGATATAGCTCAATAATAATAATATACAACTTAACTAAAAACTGGCATCCTACTATGCTTATACTCGTCTAGTAATTAATATAAATCCATCCTTGTGCAGGTTGTTCTTGAGTACCTTTATCAAAATTAAAATAATAAGCTCCTGCAGGCAATCTTTTACTAGCATTTCCATTTAAGTGACCATTCCAGTCATTGTTATATCCTTGGGCTTCAAAAACCAACCTACCATTTCTATTGTACACATAAAGTGAATTTTTCGGATACTTATACACGTTTTCAATCTCAAAATAATCTCTATGTCCATCACCATTCGGAGAAAACCCTTTAGAAAACACTACATCATTTGCGTCACACACATCTCCTATTCCATCTTGGTCGGTATCCAGTTGATCCGTGTTAGGCGTACTTGGACAATTATCCTCACTATTGATTACTCCATCACCATCCATATCTTCATCACAGTTATCTAGAATTAAATCATCGTCTAAATCATCACCATCAACACTTACAATTACCGTGGTTTCATCTGTATTCCCACTACTATCAGTAACAGTTAAAGTAACAGGGTAATCACCTATAGGAAAACAAGAAAAATCGTAATTACTAAGTTTCATCGACTCAATATTACAATTATCATAACTTCCATTATCTATATCTTCTACATCTAAAAATAAATGATTCTCGGCATTTACAAAACTAAAATCTTTAGCTATGGCAACAGGAAGTATTAGATCCTCAATTACTACTTGTTGGTTTTGCCATGTTACATTACCATTCCCGTCATCATAGCTCCAAGAAATTGTATAACTTCCTGGATTCTCAAATTGTAATTCACTATTTGATTGACCTATGATTGTTCCTTGACAACTATCTATAGCAATTGGTGCGTCGACCACATTAACTTGACAAGTTGCAGTTATTGTAGGAAGTAWTGCGATAAATGGAACCGGAGCTAAAACATCTGTTACTCTTAACAAAAAACTACAATTGCTCTCGTTACCACTTGCATCCATGGCAGAAATTGTAATTACTGTTTCCTCTGAAATCATTGTTCCAATGCTTGGAGACTGAATTAACACCACATTAGAATCGCAAAAATCGTTTACACCTACGAGACTTCTATAATCATGAATTGAAATTTCGCAAGATGAGTTGAGTCCTAATGTTTGATCTTGGGGAGCTATCAGCTCAGGTGCCAAAGTGTCTTCAGGAATAAGCAKAAATGTACAAGTACTTTTATTACCACTAGCATCAGTAACGTCCATTGAAATTTCGGTATTTACAGATAATACTGTTCCTGCCACAGGGTTTTGTACTACTATTAATCCTGTTGGGCAATTATCAGTATATGTAACAATCTTTGTATAATCGTCTAAAACAACATTACAACTCGTATTTACAGCAACTCTCTGGTCAGGTAAACACTGAATTATAGGAGAAATTACATCCAATATTGTCACTTTAGCAGTAGCATTATTGTTATTACCTTCAGTATCTATACCTGTAAGAGTTACTCTATTTTGTCCCAAATCCGAACAGGAAAAATTAGTTTTATCTAAAGAATAAGTCACCTGACTACAAGCATCAGAACTGCCGTTGTTTATATCTTCTACAGAAATACTTACCAGGCCATCTGCACCTAAATAAATAGTAATATCCTGAGTAATAATTGTAGGAGAAATAAGATCTACAACCGTCACAATTGCCGATGTTGTTGACTTGTTTCCATAGGTGTCGGTTACTGTTAAAAGCACCACTACATCTCCTAAATCTGCACAAGTAAAACTAGTTTTATCCAATGTTATGGAGGCTATTCCACAATTATCAGAACTTCCATTATCARTAGCTGAGGCAACGATGGTTGCAACTCCACTTCCATCCAATTGTACTGTAACGTTATTGGTATATACTAGTGGTTTTTCAGTATCGAGTACTGTAACAGTTACTGTAGTAGAATTACTATTTCCTGAAACATCTTCCACAGTGTACGTCAACGTATTTGAGCCAATATCTGTACAAGTAAATGTAGTAGCACTTAAATTTCTAGAAACGATTCCACAATTATCTGCACTACCGTTATCAACATCAATAGGATTAATACTGATGCTTCCATCAGTAGAAAGATACACTGTTATGTCTTTACCAGCAATAATAGGGATTGTAGTATCCACAACGGTTACAGTTGCATCTGTAGTAATAAAATTCCCTGAATTATCTGTAACAGTAAGGGTTACTGTGTTCTCACCTAAATTACTACAATCAAAATTCGTTTTACTCAAACTCAATGAGGCAATGGAACAATTATCCGTGCTATTGTTATCAATGTCGCTTGTAGCTATAATTGCTTCTCCAGCAGCATTTAAARTTAKTGYAATAYCCTTCGATTTTGCCWCTGGYAATWTAGMATCTYCAACRGTWACMRTAGCASTMYTRGTCGCCGARTTTCCAGAARTATCTRTYACTGTCAGAACAACAGAAAYAKCKCCTAAATCTGYACAGSTAAAACTAGTTTTATCCAATGTTATGGAGGCWATTCCACAATTATCAGTACTTSYATTATYWATRKCTGMRRCARKRAKRSTYGCAKYMCCRYTKSCATCCARYTGWACTGTWWTRTTWTTKGTAWWTACWWKWGGKTTTWSWKYATCSWSTACTRTWACAKWTACTGTARTARAATTACTWTTTCCTGAWACATCTTYCACAGTGTACGTCAATKYATTTGRACCAATATYTGYRCAAGTAAATGTAGTAACACTTAAWTYTCTAGAAACGATTCCGCAATTATCKSYACTACCATTATCAACATCAATAGGRTTWATACTGATRCTTCCATCMGTAGAAAGAGACACTGTTATGTCTTTGCCAACAATACTTGGGATTGTAGTATCCACAACGGTGACTTTTGCATCTACCGAACTAGAATTTCCGGAATTATCTGTAACAGTAAGGATCACTGTGTTCTCACCTAAATTACTACAATCGAAATTCGTTTTATTCAAGCTCAATGAGCTAATGGTGCAATTATCGCTACTATTATTATCAATATCACCTGTAGAAATAATTGCTTGACCA
>NVSY01000043.1 GCA_002401385.1 Flavobacteriaceae bacterium
TCCTTCATTGTTATATTGAAATGACGCTCCATTTCGCTTTCCATTTACATAAGTACTTACAAAATTTTTGACCCCATTTGAATGGTAAGATATTTTCGGCCCTTCAACAACTCCTTTTTCATATACTTTTTCCTCAAATAGAGAACCATCATCTCTATATTGATACCATTTCCCTTCTTTTTTCCCTTCATTATAATAGTACTGAAATTGAGTTTTCCCATTAGAATGAAATCCTAAGTGTTCCCCATGTTTTTTACCATAAAAATAGTTTGTTTTTGAGGTGATTCTTCCACTTGAAACACTATAGAAAACACCATGCTTTAACCATTTATCATTATGTTGGATATAAAGTCCTCTTGAATACTTAGAATTTTTTATTTTAAATGTATTCCCTTTTTTATCATCGAAAACCAATCCATCTTTCACTCCCTCATCATTAAAGTAATCAGCTTTCAGCCTATTGGGATCAAAACTTGATTCTTGTGCTTGAAGGGTATTCGAAAAAATGAAGATACCCGATACTAATATGAATTTTATTAATCTATTTTTCATTTTATTATTTATTTTAAATTATGGATATTCTCTTGTACCAGCTTGTTTGATAGCTATCTATTTAAACAAGCATTCTTATTTATTCAAAAGCTTTTCTAAGAGTTTCAAATTCTTCTGATAGCCAATGGTTGGTATAAGCTTCGTTTTAAGGAGGCTTATACCAAGCGCTGGTATTTTTTTAGTCACAACCAGCATAAGGTCCTCCCCAGCTTGTGTCACCAAATTTCACCCTACTCACAGTAAAATTAAGATATGTGGCTTGTTTATTATTTGTATAGTATCCACTATGTATTCGAGAATTTCCAGAAGGAACAGTAAATCTATCACCTCCAAACCCCTCTTTAATACCTACACTCATAGAAATACTTTTGTTATATCCATTTTTAAAATTTATTGCCCACTCCCCATAAGATTTTTTCTTAATGCGGTATTTTAAATGTATAAAACAAGTAGAGGTTTTCCAAACTCCCCAACTATTCTGATCAGTTGATTCACTCTTCTCAATTTTTTCTTTTTCTTTTTCTTTTTCTTTTTCTAAGAAAGTAAATGACATTAATAGCGGCGTGAATATTAATACTAATGCACTCATTAAAACGATTCTTTTCATTTTTAGTGATTTAAATTAATGCCTACTTCAATTTTTTAGGTCTTGTTCAGCAAATTCTGACCTGATATAAATACGCTTATTTTACAACGATTATTTACACCTACTTTTCTCTTATGCTTTGTAATAATTTTGATTATTACAACTTACATAGCTAGATATTTGTTTTTTTGATACGTTTAATAAAGTGAGGTTCCAGCAAACCACAATCGTATAGGGGCTAATTATTTTTAAAATCTAGATAGTAAAAACCACCAATACTGGTATAAATTTGAAGTCTCGTTTTCTAGGACTTAACTTTAAAACCTTTTTAGGAGCAGTATTCATTAAAGGCTCATTCAACTTTTTTCTAGGTGCTGATTTTTTATTTTTGTCTGATACAGGAATTAATCCACTCATAAACAAGATACTAAAAACATCATTGGCTTTTAAAACTTTGAATTGTTCTGAGCTAGCTTTTTCAAAAAATGAATTCGTAAGATTTTCAGAAACCTCATCCGTTAGCAGCAAATCTTCGTTAGATTTATGAACACCAAATACATCAAGATCCCTGATTTTATTTTCTTCTAGGCTCGTCGCGTAGTTGTTCCCTATAAGAAGTAGCTTTCCCGTAACTATTTGTCCGTAACTAATCGTACTCAAAAAGAAAGCTCCCAAAAACAAAGCAGCTATTTTTATAAAAGTATTTYTCTTTGATGTTTTTAAGAAACCTTTAGTTTTTGACATGTCGTCTATAAATTTAGGGGTTATTTATACTCTTTTCTATATCTGGTATTTAGAACTATTTAAACAATTGCTGCTTTTAAATAGTTGTAAATAATACTCATACTCCAAAAATATCAACATATCCAACAAGTAACAATACCGTAAATACGGTATATTGACATAAAAAAAGTGCTGTAACAATACTGTTACAGCGCTTTTTAAAAAGTTATTTTTTGTTATGATAGAACATCTTCCATAATCTTGTGCCAACCATCACAATCCTCTGGCGTTAACTTTTTCCTGTTTTCTGTTAAATGAAGAATGATATCTCTTGCCAGCTCAGGACTCTCGCAGGGGAATTTGGTACTACTATGACTTGCTCCCTCCGTTTTTATAACTCTCATTCCAAAACTATCTTCCACTGTTTCACTTTTTGATACGAAGATCATACGATCTTCACCTTCTTCAATTAGATACTTTTTACAACTACCAATATTTCCGAAAATGGGTTCGTTACTATTATATTTAGAGGTGTTATATGGTTTCTCATCTATATAATACCTGTGCATCCCTAAGAGGGTCATATCTCCTTTTGCTTCATCAATTTCAGCTATGCCTGATACAAAATAGAGTAATGATCGTAAATACAACAGTGGTACCAAATTATTATCAACTTCACTTTGATCATCTAACAGATACATTTTTAATTTTGTAAATATCGATTTATTGGACAGCACATTTTTTTCAAATAAACTTATTCTTAATGCAGGAACTGTAAGTAAAACATTGTTAATTTTAAATTCAATTTTATCGTTATTTTTATTAGATAGTTCTTGTATTAAATATGAAATTGGAATAGACCCAGCACTATGACTCATAACATCAATTAATATAGAGTGATTGTTTTTGTCCTTTCTATTATAAATTTTAGAAAGTCCCTCTAAAAAATACTGCCCATTAGAGTTTATCCAAATTTCTTGAGAATGCTTATATATTGTATTCCAGTGCGCTTGAGCAATTGCGTCGACTCCTATWAATTTYGCYAATTTAATTCGACTAATTTCTTCAATGGTGGTWGTATATAAACCATGATCCGTTCCTAATGCTATTCGTTTGATTATACGATATGCCAGTTTTGCTACCTTCACCCAAAAATAAATAGAAACAAMCGATTTATTACGATTCTCTGCACTTTTCGAATGAATTAAGAACAAATCTTTTTTTATCATTTCTTGTACATTCTCTCTTTTCAACAAGTCAAATTCATCCGGTAAAAAAGCATTAATTTTAACAATTTCTGTAATGTCTATTTCATCATCGTTTATTAAATAATTTTTAAGTTTATCTGTTATTTCCAGTTCATCAAAATCATCTATCTCACTTTTATCAAGGAAWTTTKTTTTAAATTTTAATTTTTCTAAAAATAGTCTTGCATTCCTTYTTTTTTCATCAGRAAGAACAATCTCTGAGCTTCCATTTCTTTTATCAAAAGAAATATCTACTCCTAATAATTTAGCTACAAATAAAGCTATCATTTTCCAGTCTACATTGTTATTGACTAATTGTAAAAGCTCTTTAAAATGATCTAATTGAAATAATCCAGCATTGTATTGCATAAAAACAACATGCGTTTTGTCGCCCAATATATCTGTAGATAGCATTGTATTAAGTAATATGGGGCCAAGTGTATCTTTCATATATTCATCATTTGATAAACCTCCATGAAAATATAAGATCACTTTTTCTTTTCCTTCAATATCTTTTAATACTTTTTTAATKTCTGACTTTTTATCGTCTCGTAAATTTAAATAATTAGTTCCCATTATTGATACAATTAAAATTTTGTAAATTATTCTGCCAATAAATGTACGTAAGATTGAAACCACAAAAAATACCGTAAATAAGGTATTTTATAAWAAAWAAATATTCACCAATAGATAGCATTTCTGCAATGCGAGATCTTTTAATAAACATTAGGCTTTTATTTCATCAATAGGTACAGACAGCACTATAAAAGTTCCCTGATTTACAACCGAAGAAATTTCCATGGTGCCATTTAAATAGTCCATTCTGCGTTGGATGTTTTCTAGACCCAATCCATTATTTTTAGCATCTACATTAAAACCAACCCCATTGTCCTCAATAGTTAAGGTAAGTTCGTTTTCTAAATTCATCAATTGTATTTCAACCACCGTTGCATTTGCATGCTTTAAAATATTGTGCAAAAACTCTTGTAAAATCCTATAAATATTTAATCGTTGTTTTTCATTCAAATCATTGTACTCCCCTAAAAAATGATATTTACAGTCCACCTCTTGATGTGTAAACGTTTCTTCTATCAAATTTTCTAGCTGTTCTCTAAACGATAAAAGCGTCCCCTTATTTGGTGCTAGCTTATGAGAAATACTACGTACATCTTCTATAACTGCTATTAGTTTTTTGTGAATAAAACCGGATAATTGATGCTCATTGGAAACAGTTCTACTTAAATTTGCTAATTGACTTCCAATATTATCATGTAATTCTCCAGAAATTCTTAATTTTTCTTTTTCAACACCATCCATATAGGCTTGAACTACTTCTTGTTGTTTTTCTACTATTTTAATACTTARTTTTTTCTTCTCTTTATCTATCAATTGCATTTCACCAATCAATACAATACTTAGAATTATTATTTCTAACAACGAACCTATAAACAAAGGAGAAACCGTTGTTCGAATACTTACAAACCATCCAAACTCAAATGCCATTAAAAATAGCCCTCCAATAATTAATACGCCAAAAGAGAGCAAATACAATTTTACAATTTTCTGTTGTTTTTTATAGGTTAACAATGCCGCTAACAAATAACTTACAATGGAAAATAGGATAAGTACATACAATGATTTTATATAAAAGGAAGAATGAATCCTATAAAATGAGGGGAAAATAAACTTGCCAATCACAATCAGTAATAGCGCATACGCAAATACATTCATAAAAACGTGCAATGTTTTTACATAGCGCTTGGTTTTCATTAATTCCTGAATAAATTTAATATGAAAAACCACTGTCAACACCAGCGTTATTACTCTAAAAACAGCATTGAATGCCACAGAATCTTGGTTTATATATTGAAAAGAATAACCAATGGAAGTAAATAAATACATGCCAATAGAAAAAATATACATTCCATACCATAAATAAAGAATTCTCTTAATGTATAAGAAAACCAATACACTGTATAAGAAAATGAGTAAAAATCCTCCAAACAAAACACCGTTCAATAAGTTTCTTTTGTTGTTTATTTTATTAAACTCGTTTTGATCCCATAAAAATGTTGGAAAACTGACGGAAGTAGTTCGCTTATCTATTTTCACATAATAGGTGCCAGAATCAGTTGGTTTTAAGTTGATAGGAAAAATAAATTTCACATTATCAACAGGCCTTGAATCAAAGGGTAAATACCTACCGCATTTGTATTTTAAGGACAATGCATCGTCTTCTAATTTATAAAACTCAATATACCGTATATGAGAATTGTCTATTTCAAAATACAAGTTACGAGGAACAGTTCCTGTGTTTGCAATGGAAAATTTCAACCAATAATAATCATTGGAAAATCCATAAAACACCTTGTTTTTTTGCCACTGAACAGTGCTATCTAGAAGAATGTTTGGATTGATACTATCCAATGTATTGTAAACTGTTATATAATTATCGAATTTTACATTTGTAAAACCAGCGTTAAGATCAAATTTCTCTTGTGCTTTCAACAGTTGAAAAAACCCCAATACAAGTAGTATAAAAATTATTTTTTTAGAAATTTTCATGATAAAAATTCACGAGTTCAACCACCGATTTTATATTCAATTTCTTATAAATATTTTTTTTATGAGTATCAATTGTAAAAATACTTACACAGAGTTGACTTGCAATATCTTTATTAGTTAAGCCTTTTGAAAAAAGTGCCACCAACTCAGCTTCACGAACCGTTAATCTAATTTTAGATTCAAAATTTTCTGATGAAACAGGAGGCTTACTCGCAGCCATTTTTCCTTTAAGCGTACTATCAACTAGGAAAACACCGTCCTCTGTATTTTTTAAAATATCCAACAATTCAGTATTAGTCACATGTTTACTACAATAGGCATGCACTTGTAATTTTTTACATTTTTCAATTAGCATCTTATCGTTGTACATACTGATAACGACAATTTTTATGGCTATCTCTTTTGCATGTAGAAGTTCAATGACTTCAATTCCATTTAAATCCGGTAAATTCAAATCTAACAGTAACAGGTCCACTTTATTCCTTTCAATAAAATGAACGGCTTCCGTTCCCGTTTTAAAATTACCAACAACTTCAAAATAATTTTGCAAATAATCTTCTATTCCTTTGGAATATATGGGATGATCTTCGCAAATAACAATCTTCTCTTGTATCATTATACTTAGGTGTTTGAGGGAATTTTTAATGTTATCACCTGATTGATGCCTTTTTTACGGCAACATAAAACTATATTGAGAACCCTTTAACAAATACTAGCTATTACTCGAGTTCTTTCGGAGAAGTAACTAGCATTCCACCAAAATAAACAACCTGATAAAAACCACTTATTAAATAGCTATCTCCATTATAGGATTATACACAAAAATCAATAATTTTTAGTTAACAACCAACTTTTTAAGACCAACAATAAATATAATATGATTAATGTCACGCTTAAATATAAATATATTAAATTTACAATTGATTTTTTTCAATTAACTATTCCGAACAAAAAAAATAAATAACATGGGAAAACAACTGATTTTTGTAATAGCAATTTTTGCTGTTCTTTTCACTTCATGTGAATCTAGAGAATATGATTCAAGAGCTATTGAAAGCTTAGATAAATTAAGTGAAACAATTGGAGAATTAAAAGCTTGCAGTTATACGCTAAATACAATTGTRTTAAATGATTCTATAGAACGTAACACATTGAATGACGTATATATGAG
Source organism: Flavobacteriaceae bacterium (assembly GCA_002401385.1). Lineage (GTDB taxonomy): Bacteria > Bacteroidota > Bacteroidia > Flavobacteriales > Flavobacteriaceae. Next base: position 6,845 of record NVSY01000043.1, read on the forward strand.
GGGTACTGACAAATTATATATAAATACGGTTTCTGAGGACTTTCATTTTGGATTTTGGTACAACGGAAAAACTTTTTCTTATTTAGTATATGACAAAAACAAATATGATATTATAGAGGCACCTGAAACCACGCTAGAAACAATCGATTTGATGCATCATAAACATCATATAGATTTCCCTGCTTCAGATTTTTTCTATCCCGGATTAACAGATGATATTATTGAAAATTATGAAAAAGTTGTGTTTTCAGAAGAAGAAATTGATGAAATAGTATGTACTCTAATTGAAGCTTCAAATGAGGAGGAAACGGTTCTAATTTGGATTGATAAAGCAACAAATTTACCATATAGACTTGTAATTGAATCAAATAAAAATGATTCAGACCTTTATGATGCCGTTTTTTCAAATTGGGTAGTAAATCCAGCATTGCCCGATGTGCTATTCGAGTTTCAACCTACAGAAAATTTAACCAAAATTCAATTAGAAAATAAAACAATTTAATCATGAAAAAATATACATATATACTATTGGCAATGTTTCTTTTGGTTGGATTATCTTCTCATGAAATGATGGGGCAAAGAATGGATCATAAATCATCGAGAAATGACAATACTAAATCCCAATCCAAAAATGATGGAGCTGTAGCCAAAAACAAGCGTCCTAAAACAAAAAACATTAATACAAACAGAAATTCTTCTAGGCGTCCATCCACGCAACCAAATTATAATATTAGATCTAAGAATAGAAAAATAGTTAGAAAGAGTACCAAGGTACAAATTAGAGTGAACAAAAGAGTTAGAATTAACCCAGGGCATCACCACAGACATTATAATGGACACCGAGGTTATCAACCGTATCGATATCATCCGTATAGAGGTCATCGTTATGGACCTCATTGGCATCCACACGGACATATCCTAAGAACGCTAGCAACAGCGGCAATTATTACATCAATTAATAATAAGCAGTACCATTATTATAGCGGTGTGTATTATGTAAAACAATCTGGAGGATATATAGTCGTAAATCCACCAACCAATATAATTGTAAACACCTTACCAGATGGATTTGAAAATATAACTATAAATGGAGATTCATACGCTTATTTTGGAGGGGCTTTTTACGTGAAAGAAAATGGAAAACATAAAGTGATTGATGCTCCAGATGGAGCTGTTGTAACTTATATACCTGAAGGGGCAACTGAAGAAGATATAAATGGAAATTATTATGTTGTGTATAATCACACTTATTATCAACCATTCAATCAAAATGGTAAAAACCTGTATCAAGTAGTTGATATGAATCCAACTAATTAGCACTTACCAGAAGTCTAATACTGACATAACCCATTGCTTATTACGATACAATACCTTAATTAGTAAAAATTTCCTTCGGTGAGCATTCGTGTTGACGGTCTTGATTCCTATGCTCAGAAATTCGTTGTATTTTCATGTCCAACGAGTGTAAAAAATGACAATATTTACTCTTGAAACAACTTCGAGAGTAACTGTACCTAATTGATACTTATATTTAGAGAAGTAAACATTCCAATACTTTGTTCTAAATAAACACCATGTCAAAACTTCACTGCGCTCCTTTGGTCGCACCTGAAACTCGCAGCTTTTTGAATCTAAAATCTAATAGAGAAACGGTCTAACATCTAACATCTCCTTTACCATTTACCTTCCTCGTTATTTCTTTACAGCCGATGGGTTCGAAACCCATTGCTCAAAAAAAAGTAAATAATCATTTGTTTTTCTTAAAATGTAAAGTACCTTTGACATTATGTAAAACCTATTGTTCAATTTAAACTTTCTATATGGAAAAACAAATCACTCACAACGAAGACGAATACAACAAACTGATCAAAATACTTGATTTCCGACTACCGCATCAATTCAAGAAAATTGGATATTTCGGCGCAATTCTAATATTTGGTTTTTTATTAGGATATAAATTTTTGGGTGACCACACAATGACTTTGATAGTAAAAGATGTATTGAGAACCATACTATTATTGTTTCTACTTTTAGCTTCCCTAAGTAAAGATGCTTTTGAAGATGAATTTAATAGGTACGTTCGATTCCAATCCTACGTCCTGGCCTTTGTATGTGCTGCGGTTTATACTATTTTTTTGCCTTTGATAGCTATCTTATCTGATACAATTATCACTAAAATCACCGGTGATGGAATTATTAATTTTCATGAAGTGTCTTCATTTGAAGTCATGTTCATTTTAATGGGCTTCCAACTACTTTTCTTTGAAACTCTCAAAAGATTTGGACGTGTATAATAGATTGAAAATTGAAAGAGCTGAGCTAAACCTCACTCAAGAGCAATTAGCTAAGAAAATAGAGGTTTCAAGACAAACCATAAACTCCATTGAAAAAAACAGGTATGTCCCTTCTACAATACTCGCTCTAAAACTTTCTGAGGTATTTAATAAGCCCGTGAATGCTATTTTTATGTTGGATAAAAACGATTAAATAAAACGAGCGCTAATCGAAAAACTAACGGCTCCAACTATTTTTAGTTGGAGTACGTTTCTCTCATAAACTGAGCGATAGTCTCAGTGCCTCCAGCACCCTATGCACCTACCCTGCTAATTTTCATACAATTGCATTTAGCACCAATCCCTTAGAATATAAAAACTCCATAAAACAGCTCGTTTTTTAAATCGTTAAACGGGTACTACGGTCACACGATACAAATTTTTCTCGAGCCTTAGTGAGTTATCGTGGGAGAACGGGGTTTATTTAATACTTCCATAACTCCTTGTCATTCCAAAATTTTTCAGCTCCTGAAGAATTATTCTCAACCGCTAACTTAATCCACTTTTTTGTTTCCTTTTTATCTATTGATGTTCCAAGACCGTAGAAGTAAGATACTCCAAGTATAAATGGAGCACCTTTGTAACCTTGTTCAGCACTTTTTTTAAACCAATAAAACGCTTTCTTTTGATTTTTTAATATTCCATCACCACGGTGGTAACATGTTCCAAGCATATATTGAGCACCTGCGTACCCTCGTTCAGCACTATTTTTAAACAAATAAAACGCTTTCTTGTGATCTTTTACTGTTCCTTCACCATAATAGTAACGTCGCCCAAGATTGTATTGTTCTTCAGCACTACTTCGAATTTTAGAAAATGCATTAACAGACATTTTTTTCGACCTTTCACATGAATCATATATATCAGTATACATCTTAATTCTTCGATCAAAATTTATAGTTACAGCTTTAATATTAATTTTACAATTCTCAAGTAATGACTCGTTTGGACGATTTTGAAAGCTCTCTTTTTGATATGCTTCTTTATATTTCTTACGTGCTTTTTTGTATAAACTATTTATTGTTGCACTCTCATCTAAACAGTTACAGCTTAGCCGGTACTTGGTTGATTTTTCATTATATAGATTATGTAACTTCATAGCCTTTTTGTGAAGTAATATAGCTTCGTTAAATTGATTAAGTGCCCAACTATTTTGAGAATATGTATATTGAACTGAAAATAGTATACTAATAATGAAAGTTACTATCGAGATTTTTTGTTTATAAGTCATTCTATTAATTTTATTGTAACAACGTGTTTGTATAAGATTTTTCGCATTGATTAAGTAACTAATTTTATACGCTATTGGCAATCGTTTTTATTCAGATTTCTTACTATCATTATTAATCAACGGTGAATGAGAATGTTACAGTATGTGTTGTAACTTTCGGGTTTCCATTATGTTTTCCTGGTGTCATTTTTGGTAATATGTTTACAACTCTTATTGCTTCTTTCCTTAATCTTGAGTGTGGTGCTCTTGCTCCAATAATTTCGATATCACCAGTTTTAGTAATTTTAAATTCGGCATAAATCTTATGCTTTCCAGAATAAAATCCTAAATCTACAGCTAAATCAGTGTTGAATTTTCTAGAAAAGTGTTTTTGAACTTTATCACTAAAACATCTTTTTTTCTCTGAATCATTTCCTTTTTCACATCCTGGAAAAATAGGCAATGTTTCAATTTGCATTAAATTACCATTTTCGTCATATTTTTTCCATTGGCCATTTTCTTTCCCGTATTCATAATTTCCTATTTCTTGTAATTGTCCATTTTCGTAATAATATTTCCATTCGCCATTTTCAATCCCGTATTCAAAATTTCCAATTTCTCCTAATTGTCCATTTTCGTAATAGTATTTCCATTCACCATTTTCTTTCCCATTTTTATAATTTCCAATTGCTTCTAATTTTCCGTTTTCGAAATAGGATTTCCATTCACCATTCCTTTTTCCATATTCATAATTTCCAATTTCTTCTAATTTCCCATTTTCGTGATAATATTTCCATTCATCATTCCTCTCCTCTTTTTCATAATTTCCAATTACTTTCAATTGTCCATTTTTGTGAAAGGATTTCCATTGGTCATTTACCACCCCATTTTCATAATTTATAATCATTACTAATTGTCCATTTCCGTTATAGAGTTTCCATTTTCCATTTTTTTTCCCATTTTCAAAATTTCCAATTACTTCTATTTGTCCGTTGTCAAAATACTTTTTATACTCTTGAGCATTTGCATTATATATAAGAATGCTAAACAATATACAAATTATTGATTTTTTCATATTTCTATAGTATTTTTTATGATGTGTTTTACTATCTATTCTTGAATTCAAGATTCTATTTTTAATGTTTGCCAACACGCAACTATCCACAATAGAAACCTAAAACTTGACGGTATATTCAATATATCTAGAGTACAGGGGAATTATTAAATCTATTTTTAACCAAGGCATATTACTATACCTCGCTTTCAAAAATACATAAATTTAAGTAATACGCAAGTTTTAACACCTTCAACCGCTATTCCTTGGTAATTACCACTATATAAATTGGGAATTATTCAAAAAATAAGCAAGGACGCTTATTAATATGCAAAACACTACAAAAAAAAGACCCATTCAAGTTTGAACAGGTCTTTTTTTGTAAATATTTTGTCAACACAGTCTACATGCTTGGCGCTACGGACCGCACGAATTTTAGTTGTTACTAGTAGTATTTTAGGCTAGTTTGAATTCCGATTCGTTTATCTCAACACTAAATTTAACGTTCGCTTTTAATGCTCGGAAAACTTTTAAAATAGTTTCGATAGTTACATATACTATTTTACTTCAAATACTATTCTTTAGCGCCGTAGTTTTTTGCAGTTTCTATCCAATGTTCAGAAATTCCTTTTGTGTCGGCTCCTAATCCTTTAGCCAAATGTAATGCCACACCAATTATTAAAACAGAAGCTTCATGAAGTTCTTGAAATGTTTGTAAATTTCCAAATTTTTCTTGCGCTTTTAATAGTAGTAAATCATTGTGTTTTTGAACAAAAGCAATAGGATTCTCAGTGTCATTGCTTATTGAGGGGATCATTAAGTAGTCTATCCACTCTTGGCCAATTCTTTCTGCTAATAATTCGGGAAGTTCGGTTCCTATCTCCCTCCATACTGCTAGCGTTTTCGTGTCTCCAGATGCAGCTAATCCTGAATCTAAAAATAACTCAAAAGCTATATCAGCTATGTTTTGCATTACTATTAAATATTCGTCTTGGGCCTTTTCGAATTGAACCGCTTCTTGCCCTTTAATATATTCACCTACACTAAATTTGGGTAATTCTAAAACTTCCGAGCAGTCATTCAAACAAGGGAATKTATCACCTTGATAAATATAGTGTGCTTTATTAAATTGTATTTGACGKCCTAATGGATAAAGACGGCACGCTAATGGSCGCCCRAGGTGGACGCTACACCCAACATTATCTACATATTGACTGCATGCTTGTTGCCCTTTTTTATCTGGTTTTCCGTCAAAGCGCAATCGAATACCTCCAAATTCACAATAAAGATCACGAAATTCTCTCGGAGTAATTTTTTTTTCTTTACTGAAACTTAACAACTCCCACGGGTTAAGCATTACAGCTTTACCAAAACAACATGTTCCAGATCGGGAGCAGGTAAGCGGTAATATACTTTGAGTACTGAGTTTAGTTGTTTGCATTTTTTCTCACAATTTGTTGGTAGTAATTTTTTGTTTTWTTCAAATTTATTTYAKGNATANAAAKAWTWMNTAAKRRTMYKMTWMWAGCTGATTTTTAAATATTTTGAGAGCATCTTGGTACTGATTATAACAGTAATAATATAGTTATTATTAATCCACTCATTTTCTTTATTTATTCGACTTTTTAATTATTGCTAACACCCATTTATCCACAATAGATACCAAAAAACGACGATTTATCGCTTATACAGGGAGCATTTATAAACAAGGTTAAATAGCTATACCTCGCATTCAAAAATACATAACTTTTGGTCATACGTCCTGTTTAATACTCATTTGTTTACTTATAATTAACAACAAGTAAAATGGGTAGGAATCAAAAACAATAGTGAACCTTTGTAAATATGTAAAACGTTCTAAAAAAGTCCCATTCATGTTTGAACATCTCTTTTGTTGTAACTATTTAGTAAACACTGTGTTCATACTTGGAGCTACGCATCGAACAAACACCTAGTATTCTATGATAAAAACAAGTAAAACTCTATAGTAGTTTTTTAGTGTAGACTTATCACCTTATTAATTTTCCATTTTCCATTTTTATGATGCCAAATTATGATGAACTTGACAGGTATTGATTCTGCTTCAGGGTCTTGGTTGTTGTAAAATTTATGATATCCTATTTGAACAGCCCCAAAGTTATTGATAGGGTAGACTTCAACACTTTCTTTGATTAATGTTCTAGTTACTTTTCCACAAATATTAAGTTCAGTCCCATCAATAATATCTTTTTTTGAGGTCATTAGCCCACCTTTATCGTGAAAAAACTCTATATCATCACTATAAATATCCGTTTGTTTTTCTAAATTACAATTATTGTAGGCGTCAAAAAACTCCTTATCCATTAAAATTATAGTATCGTATAACTCTTTATCAACAGGAATGTACTCTCTTGTTTTAGTTAGCGAATCCATTGATTTTTTATTGCCGTATTGTGTTTCTTTTCCTGTTTCAATTTTTATAATTTCTTTTCCATAATCACCTAGATAATCAATTAATATTTTTTCAAAAACTTTATATCCATCATCTACATTTGTGAAAATTAATATTCCCTGTTTGGTTTTTGGAAATATAAATACAATCGTCTGCACACCTTTATCAGCACCTCCGTGTGATAAAGCATAGTTACCATCTTTAAAATCATATTTTTCAAACCCAAGCCCAAAATGTTTTCCGTTTTTTGAAGCAACTTGATTGACTTGCATTTCTTTAAATACTTTATCTGAAAGCTCTTTTCCATTCATAACGCTAATTAAGAATGTTCCATAATCTTCAATAGTTGTTAATAAGTCATCTGCTGCATTTTCAGTGGTTCTTTTATAGGTTTCATATTTATACCCCTCTTTATCAAAACCTAATGCAACTCTAGATTCATCTGTGTTTTCATCCCAGACATATTTAGTGTCTTGCATTTTTAAAGGCTCAAAAATAAGTTCAGATGCTAGTTCATTTAAGCTCTTTTTAAATTTATTTTCTAGTGCTTTTCTTAGATATTCGAATCCTTCTCCAGAATATTGATATTTAGTTCCTGGAGTGAATGTAAATTTTAATTTACCATCTCTCCAATTTGGAAAACCTGTTTGATGACTTAAAATATGTCGGGTGGTAAGTAATTTAGTTCTATAATCATTTTTAATATCAGAATCAATCCAGTATTGATTTAGTGGTTCGTCTAAATCAAGTTTTCCTTTACTAACTAACTTTAAGGCTACAACTGCCGTGATAGGTTTTGTTAACGAAGCAACATTGAATATAGTGTTGTGTGGTGCTTTTTGGCCAGGTTTAATATCACCAAATACTTGTATTTGACTTAATTTACCATTGTCGATTATGCCCAATCCTAAAATTGGTATTTTGTTTTTCTTTAACCAATTTTCCATTTCGGATTTAGTCTCATTTTGAGACATTAATGTTACAGAACTAAGTAGTATAAATAGTAGAAATAAGTGCTTTTTCATTGTTTAAGCCTGTTTGTTATTTAATAACTACAATAGTACTTATTGTGAATAAAAAAGAATGAAAAAGGGGCTGACAATAACACGACAATTAATTGTCGTGTCTATATAAGACTGAATTTCAGACTTATATAAAGTTTTTTATTTTTATCTAGTTCAACAGTATTACGGATTATAATATAAGCATTAACTAATATAAGTAGAAGCATAGTTAGTGGAACAGTTTGCTTACTTAGCGGAAATAAATTTCCAAGAAAAATAACGATTAATACAATAAGAGGAAATGATAAAGTCCATAAGATTTGTAGGGATACAATTTGCTTTGTTATTGAGTTAACTTCTTTTTTCCAATACATAATTATTAGAGGAAGAATTATACTTCCTAGTGGAACAATAAGAAGCAACAAAGAAGACATATTTATTAATTTTATCAATCGAATATTAGCCTCTTTTTTATCTGAATTATCTTGAACTAATTTTTCTTTATTAATTTCTAAAACTTTAGATAAAGCACTTAAAGTATGCCCTTTAAGTTCTTGCCCTGCCTCAATACGTTGAATTGTTCTAACGGATATGTTTGACATTTCAGAGAGCTGTTTTTGCGTTAAATTTAATTTCTCTCTATATTTTAAAAGTTTATTCACTTTGTTTTATTTTTTTTTTTGCGTTTGCAGGTAACTTCCATTTATCCACAATAGAGACAAAACATTACGGAATATCCATTGTATCTACATTACTGGGAGCATTTATTAATGCTATTTACAAACAAGGTTAAATAGCTATACCTCGCATTCAAAAATACATAACTTTTGGTCTTACGTCCAGTTTAATACTCATTTCTTTACTTATAATTAACAACAAGTAAAATGGGTAGGAATCAAAAACAAGTAAGCACCTTTGTAAATATGTAAAAAAGACCCATTCATGTTTGAACAGCTCTTTTGTTGTAACTATTTAGTAAACACGGTATGCATCCTTGGTGCTACGCATCGCACAAACACCTAGCTATTGGCAGTAGTTATTTTATCAGTTTTATTATATTCGGATAAAGTTTTTCGCTTTTCCCATTATTAGTTTTAATAGCAAATAATATTGGTAATAGTATATTCAAAGCGTAAAGACCAATAAATACATAAAATAGAATATCATAATTTCCATAATGCAATATTTTAAACAACGCAAAAGCAGTGATTGAAATAAAAGTTAAAATTGACCAAACTATTTGAAAATTCAAAAGATTTGCTCCTACTTCTTTTAATCCAATTATCTTATCTTTTTTGTTCATCCACAAAATTAATGGAAGAATGATGTTTCCAACTGGAATAGCTAAAAATGCTATTACTGATAGATGAAAAATTATTAGATAACTTTTGTCTGTATGTTTTCCATAGTCTAAAATATCTTCTGCGTTTATATCAAGAACTTCACAAATTAAGTTAAGGGTTTTTCCGCGAGGTTCATTCTCGTTGTTTTCAATCCGTTGAATTGTTCTTAAATTCACTTTTGCAGATTCAGCCAACTCCTCTTGAGAGAGTCCTTTTTTCTTTCTTACTTCTCTAATTTTTTTTCCGATTTCGTTCATCGTTATATTTGGTTTATTGTTATGACAAAACTACTTATGAATCTATCATTTTGATAACGGTTTGTTTGCGACATTCTTACGACATTCTTGTCAATCTGCCGAGTTTGTTGAGTTTGTTGAGTTTTTTAAAAAATCGGTAACAACGTGTTTGTGAATAATTTTTTGTATCGATTAAACAATTAATTTAGTAAAAAAAAATCAAATAAAAATTTCGCTAATATTTTCGTAAGCAGGCTAGAATTAGCAATTAATAATACATGCTATTGGCAGTAGTATATATTTCTACTTTTCTGTTTTAGTTGGATTAGTTCTAAAGACATATGCAAAAAGTAGTGCAAAAATCACATACACTATTGTAAGCGAAATAATAATTTCTGAATGTTCTTGGATACTAGAAACAACTTTAACTAATGCAATTGCCCCAACACCAAAATGCATTAGATTTCCAATAGCAATTGGTCTATTATAAATCCCTCCAATTAGAGTTCCTTTTGCCATCCAATTTAAAATTCCAAATCCCCAGTATAACGCACTCATTATTTTCAAAAAGAGTATTGTAATAATATTTGACTCAACATTTAGATAATCTATTATTTCATTTGGTGCAAAAGAAAGGAGGGTTCCAATAATCCCCAGGAATAAAGCACTTGAGGTCATTAATATTTTTGTGTTCATTTTTTTAGTTTTAATAACGAATAAGTCGTTTTAAATTAATTATTTCCAAGCGTTGTTGGCGGTAGTTTTAACTATTTTTTCAATCGGAATATGGTCAATAAGATTATCGCCATAATGAGCAATTTCAATATACTTATCTTTGTTTAACAGAAAATCAGCTGGGATTTGGTTGAATTTACCTTCAACTTTCCCACCCAGTTTGAATCCTTTTGAAGAAGCCTTAATCATACTTTTAATTCCTTTCCAAGTTGTTGTTTTTATCAACTTAATCCAAGAAGCTTTTACACCATATAAATTATACAGTTTTAATTCTGGATCAGATATGATAGTGAAATCCAATGAATGTCTATCATAAATTGCTTTAATCAAACTTTCTTTACTACTTTGAAAAACAGCTATTAATTTAATATCCAATTCCTTTAATCTTTCAGATTCATTCTTTATCTCAGAAATCCTCAAATTACACAACGCACATTCTGCATATCTAAAAAAAGAAAGTAGTACTTTTTGGTTAGATTGTTTGTGTAGATTTATTTTTGCGCCATGAATATCTAATATTTCAAAATTTGGTGCTTTTTGTCCTTGTTTTAGTTTCATCTTTGTTTTTTTACAAAATTAATGGAACTAAAGATACGTTCCCTTGATTGAAATCAAGAAATCATATTCCTGACCCTACTAAGTGTTTCTGGTGTCATATTTAAGTACGAAGAAATATATTTTAATGGTATTGAATTTACTAAATGTCCACTTCTTTCTATAAATACTTTGTAACTCTCTTTTGGAGTTAATGTTGCCAATTCTATTTGTCGGTTTAAATGGCCTATGAGTGATTTTTCAATAAGTGAGTGATACCATTTGGCAATTTCAGGATGGCTATTTAAAAGTTGATTTAATTCTCTTTTGGATATTTTTAATAGTTGAGTATCAGAAATGGCTAATAGAGATAAGTCTGAAGGTTTTTGAGTAGAGAAAGAAATAAAGGATGTAATAATTGAAGAATCGTAGCCGAATCCTAATACAGAACTTTTGTTTTCACTTTCGACAATTAAAGCAATACAACCTGAAATAATAAAATACAAGTAATTTTCTTTTTGATTTTTTCTAAGCAAATAGTCCTTCTTTTTCACAATACTCCTAGTATTCCATAAATTGCTCAATATTGAAATGGATTGCTGACTTAGATTGCTTTTTCCTAGAAGAATTTCGAGTTTATTTTTCATATTTTGTATTGATCAACAACATGCTTGCTCCTATCTGTGATAGGCAGCTAAGAGTAATTGCCTGTTTAAGCATCTAATTTAGCAAATAAAATCCGCTGCGCAAAGTCTCCCGACTTTGAGCTTTGTTTTTATTAGCCACTTTTCCAACGCTCATTTTATTATTGATTCAATTTCTTAATCGATAATTTTTTCAGCACTTCAATTACAGGAGGATCTGCAAGTGTTACTGGGAGCAATACTTTATTTTTTATAAAATTTCTTAAAACCGCTCAATAAAACTGATAATTGACCCTTATCTGATTGCGTATAATTACATAATCTCTCCAATCCACTTCTGTAGCTGTAATCAAATGTTTCTTTTCTTTGTAGTATCCCCCAATTTAGGAGATGTTTAGAATAGACTTTTATTAAATTTCGTAATATCTGCATATTGCTTTGGTGCAATATTTCCTATTGACTTATG
>NVSY01000012.1:0-64184 GCA_002401385.1 Flavobacteriaceae bacterium
ATTCGCTCCTATTCTTTCGTAAATTTTACTTGTCCCAGATTTTATACTTAAAACTTCTGTCTTACTAGATAAATCAGACAGTATAGTATTACTTACGAAATGTATTTTCAAATCCATATCAGTACTATTTGTAATTATCACATCAAAAGATTCTGAGTTATCACAACTATTAAATATAAATAGTAATGTTATTATTAATATCATCTTTCTCATGTTTTTTCTTTTACTCACAATAATAGGCTTTGAACAATTCTTTTAAATCATTTGGTTTTCATAGTCTTTTTACTCATCTGCCTACAATGTTTATTTCCTTTTATCGAAAATGTTTTCTATTCAAATAGATCTAACTCTTTTTCATATATTTCAAAAATCCAATGCTCATCATCTCCAGCCATTTCTAATAACCAGTTTTTTCGATTGTAAATATCTTTTGGAATTGTTCTTTCTTCTCCTATATTTTCGTCAATATAACCATAAGGATTATTAGGTTTTGACCATGATATTCTTTTGTTATTACTTTTGTTAATTACTGTAATAGAATCAAAATCCGCAATAGCATTAAAACCTCCTCCTAAAGCATTGTATTGTATAATAGTTGCATCGTTAGCTTCGGAAAGATTAAATTCAAAGTTCTCCATATCTTTAAATAGWGWAAGGCCTATTGTTTTACTCGATTTATTTTCAATAGAAAACTTAATTTCTCTAGAACTGGGGTCGCATGAACAAAATAATAGGGTAAATGCTAAAAAATAAAACAACTTAATATCCATAATCATCAAATAGTTGGTTAACAGTAAAAAAGTTCGCTATTCAATATCTTCTTTTGATATTGTAAATAATATTTCTCCATAAACAAACATTCCGTGACTAGGTTTAAGAAGGTTATCGTATTTGATAATCTCCCATGAATTATAATTATAGGGACTGTTAATTTCGCTTCCTAAGTAATCTGCCATTCCTTTCCATTCTTTTATAAATTCTACTCCCACATAAAGTTCAAATTTAGGAACGTTATTAATAGTATTATAAACGCTAATATTTTGCTCTATAATTCGTTTAAAATTATCTTCTTTAATGCCTTCGGACGAATACCCTTCTTCAAAATATTCTGCCTTTTTTGTATATGCAGGTATAATCAAGGTATCCGTAACTATTGTATCTCCTTCGTCTGTTTTACTTGATCCAAAACTGTGATATACTATTTTTATTTCCTTATCATAATTATTTATAAAAAATCTTTGATACAAATGATTTTGAAATGTTTCCTCAGGATCACAACTAAATAAACTAAGGCCAATCAGTATAATGGGCAAACGCATTATCAATTTGTACTTTTTGTTTTTCATATTCTTTTCCTTCCCTACATAAATTGTTTATTCCCTGTTAGCAAAAATGGTTGCTATTCAATATCTTCATCAGTTATTGTAAAAACAATTTTCCCAACAATATTTTTCCCTGTTGGTTTCATAGTTTCAACTCTCCAAGAATCATAATTAAAAGGACTATTTATTTCACTTCCAAAGTTTCCTGAAGGAGCTAYCCATTCTTTTACYAACACATCAKYAACATACAGTTCTATCCTATTAATATTTGAATATGATAAATCTCCAACATACTCTTTTATTGGTTCATCTCCACCAGTAAATTCACGTCCTGAATAGAGACCATCTTCTTCCTTTCCTTGACTTATAGAAAAGCTTTTAATAATCTTAGAAGTAGTACTGTTTTTCATTACTATAGTCACTTCCTTGCTAGAAGAATTGCGGTATTTCTCCAAATAATATTTATTTGGTGGATCTATATTAAATAATATACATCCTGTTAATAAGAATAGACTAAGGCCAATCAGTATAATAGGCAAACGCATTAACAATTTGTACTTTTTGTTTTTCATATTCTTTTCCTTATCTGCCTATATTGCTTATTCCCTGTTAGCAAAAATGGTTACTATTCAATGTCTTCATCGGTAATATTATAAGTGTATTTATAAAAATTCTTTGAAGGCCTACTTATTGCCCAATATTTATCAATGTTATAGATATTCTTACCAACAATATTCTCTTTATATACYTTTAAAACTTTATCTGATAAATTTGTAATGTAAATAGAATCAAAATCAGTAAAAGATAATATTGCTTGACCTAGGCCTAAATTATTATTTCCTGTTTCATCATTATACACATCATTTGATAAAATTTTTACAATTTTATCATTATTGGGAAATTCTGAATATATTAAATTACTAACAAAATGTACTTTTAAATCAAYAGGGGTATCATTTACAATATCGTATTCAAGRCCTTCACTAGGATCACATCCGATCATTATTAATGAAGAYATAACAACCATAAATGGTATTAAGATTGTTTTTTTCATGTGTTTAAAATTTTGTAATTGACTAAAAATATTTCAAAATTTGAGAACCCATGTAAGCACTCGTAACACTCGTTTTCACATGAATTTATTTTAATCATACCCTTGGGTGTGTATTTTTTGATTAAAAAATTCATGTTCGTTTCATAATTATAAAATTTTATTYCCMGTAATAAGCTTTAAACAGTTCTTTTAAATCATTTGGTTTTCATAGTCTTTTTACTYATCTGCCTAYATTGYWTATTYCCTKTTAKCRAAAATGKTTWCTATTCAATGTCTTCATCGGTAATWTYATAARTGTATTTATAAWAATWCTTTGAAGGCYYACTYATTGYCCAATATTTATCAATGTTATAAATATYCCTACCAATAGTCCCTTCTTTGTATATCTTTAAGACTTTATTGGAGATATTAGCTAAATAGATAGAATCAAATTCTGTAAGAGTTGTTAATCTAGCTAAACCAATTCCTTCATTCGCTCCWATTCTTTCGTAAATTTTACTTGTCCCAGATTTTATACTTAAAACTTCTGTSTTACTAGATAAATCAGACARTATAGTATTACTTACRAAATGTATTTTCAAATCCATATCAGTACTATTTGTAATTATCRCATCAAAAGATTCTGAGTTATCACAACTATTAAATATAAATAGTAATGTTATTATTAATATYATCTTTCTCATNGTTTTTTMTTTTACTCMCAATAATAGGCTTTGAACAATTCTTTTAAATCATAGGCGTCCTTATTCCCGTTTTCACTTAACAGTCTGTCTCTAAATTTTTGGGGAGATTCTACTCCAGAATCCAAGGCATCAAATACGTTTTTGGTAGTATATCCAGAGACATCATCAAAATACCCTTCACGTACCAAATCTCTATTAGTGTCTGTAATATCTAACATCACACCACTAGGAATCCAACCTTCCCAACGATATATCGGTCTGCCAAGTCTATTTATTGAAATATTACTAGGTCTTTTAATAGTGTGGAAATTTTCAAAACCACTAGAGGAAATAATCCTGTTGTTATTTCCAAATTCTTTTAGTGTTAATATATATCCAAAATGATTTGCCCAAGCTTCTCCCAATGCACATGTTCCAGCATTTTTCCCATGTCCATCGCCATACGGATTACTACTTTTACCATAAGTAATAATATAATTGATATATTTTATCCAGTAACTACTCCCTACTTTTCTAAAATGGGAAGCATGTCCCAGTTCGTGGAAAGTGGTTGAGAATACACCATCTGTCCCTTGACTTGCATTGGCTTTGATAATAATGTCTGGTAGTACAAATCGGTATACGATCCATATATAATTTGCGGGAATAGAAATAGTCATTTTACCTAAAAAGGTTAGCAATTTTGAATTTGATGTAAACCCCAAATAACCTCTTACATGTCTTAGCATAGGTGTAGCACCGCCACCAGACTTTCCATTGGCAACAATTCTCAAATTAGAATGTGGTTTCCCAATACCAAATTGAGTGCAATAATCTAAATATTTAACGGTTGCATTGTTTACTGTAGCCCAACGCCAGCCAACAGAATTTGTATTAAAGGTAATATTATGTCCGTATTTGCTATGTTTACCTGCTCTATACCTTGCTGATGATATACTAATGGTAGAAGGCCAAATTTTAAATCCTTTGGTGTTTTTAAATACCACCGTGTATCTTACATTTCTTCTGTACCCTCTGTTTACTCTATAAAACCCTTGGGAATTTGTCCATCCTTTTGCCCATTTAAACCAACGCCTTGTTTTTACCTTTACTCCAACTACTGGATCTAATCTTCGGGATACCGTGTTATAGACTTTTATATATCCTTGAGGTTTTCTTTTTCGTCTTCTCGCAGAAATATTATCAATTGTTTTATCGTTTTCTAGGTCGGTATAATTTCCTGAAATTCTTAAGGCTTCATCTTCTAAATCATAGAGGAATCTTTTAGAGATAGTTGACTTCCCTGCAATAGTTGTTGTAGTAGATGCATCTTCTTTTTCGTCTCCCTCATCTTCTTCTAATCCAGACTCTTCTATTAGGAATAATTCTTCTATTATTTCATGTGTTACCTCCGAATGAAACTGATAATCTTTAACAACTGAGGTGTAGAGCCATTGGCCTTGTTCTATTTCAGTATTTTCGTCTACAAAATAATCTCCCTCTTGCTCAATCTCAACRTCGAGTGGAACAATAGAAAGGTTTAAAGAGTCTGCAAGTAACAATTCTTTCTGCGCATTGTTTTCAATCCAAAATTTCACGTAATAATCTGTGATTTCAATTTCAAAACCTTCATTAAAGGTTTCTCCAGCATATTTTTTAGCTGTTTTTTGTTGCTTTTCTTTTAAGTTTTTTAAGGCTTTACGCATATTCTTAACCGTATATGGGTTGTCTAATTTTTTACCCAATACAATTTCTCCATCAGATTCATCAGCTAGAACTTCGCTTAAATTCGGTGTTGCTTGTGGAACGTTTTCAATAGTATCTTGACAGGAAAATAAACATGTCCCAATCAAAGTTAATAGTAATAATCGGTAGTTGTTCTTGTTCTTCATAGCGCTTTAATCTTTGCACTAAAAATAATCCAACGGACTAATATTCACAATCGGGAAACCGCATCTTTAACTGTGGTTTTATGCAAAAAAAAGACCATCTACAAAGTAAATAGTCCAAATATCCGTTGTTCAAATACAACTGGCAGAAAAAATATAGCTGTACAATTTCATAGCGCAGATGGTTTTCCATAATATAAAAGCACCCATCCACTAAATCAATCAACAATACCTAATTCTTTAGCGATCATAAATAAATGAACGTTATTAGTAGCCTCTAAATCTATTCGAAGATTACTCAATTTAGTCTCTATGGTTCTCAAACTTAATTCTGCACCTTTTGAATTTAAAATCACACCTTCCATGTTCTTAATTTTKGAATGCTTAGGTAATTCCTTTAAAATCTGAATGGCAACATCGTCCATTTGAATGTCTACAATTCTACGACTCATAAGTTTTTCATGGACAGAATGCGAGTAAAAGGTTTCGTTTTTCATAATTTCACGAACTGCAAAATACAGTTCCTCAGCAGAACAATTACTCTTTAAAATATAGGCCTGTGGTTTTAAATTGTGAATTACACAATACACTCTATTGGTAGAGGAATTTGCTGTAATTACCCCCTTCTTTATCGCTATATTTTCACTATTTAACTTTTTAATTAAMTCTTCACCATCTAATATTTCATCAGAATCTGTTACGAGTTCAAAACTTAAATCCGTAAATARGATATCAAAAGGGTCCCCATTTTCAATGGCGTTGGTWATTTCTTTATAAGCCTCGTCACAGTTACTCTTTCCAATTACCTCTATTTCTTCAAACTTATTTAAAGCATTTACAACCCCTTCTAACAAGAAATTATGCTCGTCTACTGCTATTATTTTAATTCGTTTCTTTTCCATTTCCCGATTTTTAAAATTTTTCACTAATCTGTGAAATTGTACCTGTATATATTTTACTTTGAATTAAAAAATTTCCCTTTTAAATTACATATCTCATACTTCCTGTTTTTAGACAAAGAAAACCACTCGACATCTTTATAACTAACTYACTTTAAACCACTAACAAAGAAAAAGATTGYAGAAATAACGGTACAACAATACCCCTCAACATATCCTTTAATTTTGAGATTTTATTTTTTTGATATACGCATAGCCCCACAGCTACTGTAGTATATTCTAAAATGAAAAATTGACATAAAATGGCGAACCATATATGAATTAATCACACTGTTTATTAGGGTAAGATTTGCAATTTAATAGTGAAGCTACACCTTTTTTTTTACCTAGTTCTGCAAAATTTAATTAAAATCGAATTTTTTTGAATAAGTCCCATAATACAACACCACAACATACGGATATATTTAACGAATGTTTCGTYCCAAACTGCGGAATTTCAATACAATAGTCAGAAATTGACACAACCTCTTGTTGCACTCCCTTTACTTCGTTACCAAACACTATGGCATAAGTAGATTGTGCATCTACTTCAAARTTCTGTAAGTTCACACTATTATCAGCCTGTTCAATTGATGCAACTTTAACACCATTAGACTGTAATTCTCGAAGTAACTCAATAGTGCTTTCTCTATATTCCCAATCTACAGACTCGGTAGCTCCCAATGCTGTTTTATGAATTTCTTTATTTGGTGGAGTGGCAGTAATCCCACACAAATACACTTTTTTGATTAAAAAGGCATCACTGGTTCTAAAAACAGATCCAACATTATTCAAACTTCGAATATTGTCCAAAACAACAATCAATGGTATTTTTTCTGAATGTTTGAATTCATCAACATTCAATCTTCCCAATTCACTGTTTTTTAACTTCCTCATGTTGTCTCTTTTTAAAACTGCCACAAAGGTAAAATTTTGTAGTCATTAATCCATTTAAAAAAATAATATGTGTGAATTTGAGAAGTGAAAATTCAGTTCTTGTATGCCTTGTTCCAAATGCATAACTTCGCCTCGTAATTTAAAAGTATTAAAATTGGCAAAATCTAAAGCAAAAGTTAAAAAAGTAACCCCTTTAATGAAACAATACAACAGCATTAAGGTTAAATACCCTGACGCTATGCTATTGTTTAGAGTAGGAGATTTTTATGAGACTTTTGGCGAAGATGCAAAAAAAGCGGCTAGAATTCTAGGGATAATCCTCACCAAAAGAGGTGCAGGAAGTGAAAGCGAAACTGCTTTGGCTGGTTTCCCTCACCATTCCTTAAATACTTATTTGCCAAAACTAGTAAAAGCAGGTTTACGGGTAGCAATTTGTGACCAATTGGAAGACCCTAAAATGACAAAAACTATTGTCAAACGTGGTGTTACAGAATTAATTACACCTGGTGTAGCATTGAATGATGAAGTTTTACAAGCAAAAACAAATAATTTCTTAGCCACCGTTCATTTTGGAAAAAAACATATAGGCGTTGCCTTTTTAGATGTATCTACTGGAGAATTTTTGAGTGCTCAAGGTTCCATAGAGTACATTGATAAATTATTACAAAACTTCAATCCTAGTGAAATACTGGTACAAAAACAGTTTAAAACCAAGTTCAACGAATGTTTTGGAACATCGTTTTACACCTTTTATTTAGACGATTGGGTATTTCAAATAGACTATGCAATAGAAACCTTGACAAATCATTTTAAAGTGGCTTCTCTTAAAGGTTTTGGTATTCAAGATTTAAATGAAGGGATTATTGCAGCTGGAGTCGCCTTGTATTATTTGTCAGAAACACAGCACACCAAACTCAAGCATATTACGGCTATCAACAGAATTGAAGAGGACCATTATGTATGGATGGATAAATTTACAATCCGAAATCTTGAATTGTATCACGGTAACAGTGTTCAAGCTGTAACTTTACTAGATATTATAGACCAAACAATTTCTCCAATGGGTGGCCGTCTTTTAAAACGATGGCTTGCCTTACCTTTAAAAGAAATAGCACAGATAAAAAAACGACACAACGTAGTTCAATACCTCACCGAAAATGATGCGTTTTTTGAAACCTCTAGCTATCAAATAAAACAAATTAGCGATATCGAACGATTGGTTTCTAAAGTAGCTACCGAAAAAGTAAACCCTAGAGAAGTAATTCTACTAAARAATTCTCTAAATGCTATTATACCTATCAAAGAAGCCGCCATCAATAGCAATAATGAATCGCTTAAAATAATAGGAGAACAACTWCAAGAATGTAGCTTACTTAGAGAAAAAATAACRAGTACTTTATTTGAAGATGCTCCTGTAAATATAAACAAAGGAAATGCGATTGCCACTGGAGTTTCAAAAGAATTAGATGAGTTGCGCGCCATTTCAAATTCTGGRAAATCCTATTTGGACGAAATGGTGGCTAGGGAGAAGCAACGCACCGGAATCTCWTCACTTAAAATAGCATTTAACAATGTGTTTGGCTATTATATAGAAGTGAGAAACACGCATAAAGATAAGGTGCCAGAAGAATGGATTCGAAAACAAACCCTAGTAAATGCGGAACGCTATATTACCGAAGAACTGAAAGAATACGAATCTAAAATACTAGGTGCAGAGGAAAAAATAAGCGTTTTGGAACATCAAATTTTCAATGATTTGACTAGTTACCTCATCGATTTTATCCAACCTATTCAATTAAATGCGCAGTTAATTGCTCAAATTGACTGTTTGTGCTCCTTCGCTAAAACAGCGATAGACAACAATTATATTCAGCCTCAAATAGACAACACTACAGACATTAACATAAAAAACGGAAGACATCCTGTTATTGAAAAACAATTGCCYATAGGTGAAGAATATATTGCCAATGATGTGATTTTGAATCGTAGTCAGCAGCAAATTATTATGATTACAGGGCCTAACATGAGTGGTAAGTCGGCAATTTTAAGGCAAACGGCACTCATTGTTTTACTAGCCCAAATGGGTAGTTATGTCCCTGCAGAAAGTGCCCAGATAGGAATTGTAGATAAAATTTTCACCCGTGTAGGAGCCAGTGATAATATCTCCTTAGGAGAATCTACTTTTATGGTAGAAATGAATGAAACAGCCAGTATCCTGAATAATATTTCTGAGCGGAGTTTGGTTCTCTTAGATGAAATTGGTAGAGGAACAAGCACCTACGATGGTATTTCTATAGCCTGGGCCATTGCAGAATATTTACACGAACATCCATCCAATGCTAAAACACTATTTGCCACTCATTACCATGAGCTGAATGATATGTCATCCACATTTGATCGTATCAAAAACTATAACGTTTCTGTAAAAGAGCTAAAAGACAAAGTCTTATTTTTACGTAAATTGGTTCCAGGAGGTAGTGCTCACAGTTTTGGTATTTATGTAGCTAAGCTTGCAGGAATGCCTTCAGCTGTAGTTAATAGAGCAAGTAAAATGCTCCAACAATTAGAAAAAAATCACACCTCAGAAGACATCAAAAATAACATTGCAAAAACGGTAGAAGACGATACCATGCAGCTGAGCTTTTTTAAACTAGACGACCCTTTATTAGAGGATATAAAAGAAGAAATATTAGCCACTAATATTGATACGCTGACCCCAATTGAAGCATTGATGAAACTGAACGAAATTAAAMGAATGCTTGTTAAAAAATAAAACCTTATGTCAAAATTATATTTAGTACCTACCCCAATTGGAAATTTAAAAGACATGACGTTTAGAGCCGTTGAAGTTTTAAACGAAGTAGATTTAATACTTGCAGAAGACACCCGTACCTCTGGAAAACTTTTAAAACATTATGAGATTAACACTCAAATGCAAAGTTACCACATGCACAATGAGCATAAAATTTTAATGCGCATTATAGACCGCTTAAAAGGTGGAGAATCTATTGCTATGATTTCTGATGCTGGAACTCCTGCCATCTCTGACCCTGGTTTTTTATTGACAAGAGCCTGTGTAAAAGAAGGTGTAGCCATAGAATGTTTACCTGGTGCTACAGCATTTGTACCGGCACTTGTAAATAGTGGTCTCCCAAACGACAAATTTGTTTTTGAAGGTTTTTTACCTGTAAAAAAAGGCCGTCAAACTAGGTTATTATTTTTAGCTGAAGAAACCCGTACCATCATTTTTTACGAATCGCCACACAAGTTGTTGAAAACACTGACTCACTTTGCAGAATATTTTGGAGAAGACAGGCAAATATCTGTTTCCAGAGAACTCACAAAATTATATGAAGAAACAGTGAGAGGTACTGTTACTGAGATGATTAGTTATTTCGAAAACAAACCTCCAAAAGGAGAATTTGTTCTAATTGTAGCTGGAAAATAATACCAAATCACAATTTAGAAAAAATTTATTTTTTTGTTCTATTTAAACGAAAAAGGGGGGTGCTCAACTCTATTGGGTAAACTGTTTCCATCGGTCACTTGGAATTGTTTTTGGACAATCTATTTACAATACCCTGCTAATGGTTAACCCATCACGAATAGGCAACAATACCGTTTCTATACGAGGGTCTTCTTTTAACAATTTATTGTATTCTAAAAGTACTTTTGTAGATACATCTTTAGGATCCAAAGGCGCTATTACCTTACCTGCCCAAAGTACATTGTCTGAAAGAATCACTCCTCCTGGATTCATCTTTYCGATAATWARRTTAAAATAGTTSACRTAATTKGGTTTATCKGCATCTATAAACACCAAATCAAAGGTACAGTCTATGGTTGGAATTATATCTATGGCATTCCCCAAATGCTGTATGATCTGCTTACTATATACTGATTTTTGAAAATATTTTTGTTGAAGGTCATACAATTCCTCATTGCAATCTACGGTATGTAACAGTCCTTCTTTTTGCATTCCCTCCGCCAAACACAGTGCAGAATAACCTGTGTAAGTTCCTAACTCTAAGATGTTTTTTGGATGTATTATTTTAGATAAAATAGACAAGACCCGTCCTTGATACACTCCACTCAGCATACGGGGATTCAAAACCTTTTGCCAAGTTTCCCTATTTAATTCCCTTAATAATTGCGGCTCGTTTTCTGAATGATCTACAATATAATCATCCAATTCTTCTGATAAAAAGTGCATGGTAAAAATTTAATGGCACAAAGATATACTATTCTACATATTCTTTAATTTTTATCTCCATTTCTTCCTTTTCAACAGGATCTAAYTCCCTACAACGTCTAACATCCACTTTTATATTGGATACACATTTTGAAATGACGGTATTTTGTTTTGAATACAATCTACAAACCGAGCAAAATATCACGTGAAATAACATCCTAAATTTATCTCCAAAGGAAGCCTCTCCATACTGATTTTTTGTACAAATAGCYGTCGCTTCATCACAGGTTAATTTAAATTTCATCTTTACAATCGTTATTATTTCTTAAAAAGAGCCTAAAACTATGTGGGCTCGTTCATTTTTATTTCTTAAACCAATTCTCCTCCATACATCCACGTAATTGTGTACGTGCTCTATGAATTATAACCCATAGGTTTGACGGTGATATATCCAAGTCCTTACAAATATCTTCTGTATCCATTTCCTGAATTGTTTTCATCTTAAATACCATCGCATATTTTTCAGGCAATTTTTCGATACAATTAGTTAAAGTTAGGGAGAGTTCTTGTTGCTCCAGGTTATAATCACTAGAACTAGCCCATTTTGCAGGCACTCTTTCCTCAATCCAATTCCCTTCTTGTTCTCCTGACTGATGAAAATTTATTCGAATTTCAGATTTTCCTTTAATAGAATTTACTTTCCTATAATAATCAATTATTTTTCTTTTTAAGATAGATATCAACCAGGTTCTTTCGCTTGCTAATCCTTTAAAATTAGGAACAGACTTAAGCGCTGAATAAAATGTTTCTTGAATTATATCTTTCGCTATTTCATGATTATCAACTCGTTTAATGGTATAATTAAACAAATAATCCGCGTATAATTCTACCCATTTATTTGGGTTTAAGCTGTGTGTTTTGTCCAGAGGCATTTGAGAGCGTACTTTAGATCGAAATTAATTTTGGTTACTGCAATATACACTTTTTAAAAAATACAATTACATTTTTTTCTCTGGCTTTGGTTACTTACCCAACTATTATTTTTTAAAAGCAATTTTCCATAATAGGATTTGAGAGATATGAGTCACAACCTTTATTAATTGCAAATCTAATGTCAGATTCCATTGCAAAAGCATACAAAGTATTGAAGGACACCTAAAATAGTGACCTGTCAAATCAAACGGAGTGCTTTTACCATTTTAAGGAGGCCACAAAAGCCACTACTAATAGTCCAAATAAAAGACAATTAGAGGATAGAAAAAGGACTTCTAAAAAAGGAAAGAGTACCCCTCAAACTTTTAAAAACACAAAGCSCTCAACAGAATAGACTCCTTTATTTAAATTACATAACTATTCGTATATAAAATAATTATTTCGTTTAAAATTACCGACACTATTTTTTGTATTTTTACCAAATATATAAAATACAGAATATGTCTGTCGCAAAAAAACAATACCGAAGAATAACAACCAAATCCCTAGTGGATATGAAGGCTCATGGTCAGAAAATCTCAATGCTTACGGCATACGATTACACCATGGCAAAAATAGTAGATGGCGCTAATATTGATGTTATTTTAGTCGGAGATTCCGCCTCTAACGTAATGGCTGGTCACGAAACAACGCTGCCTATAACGCTAGACCAAATGATCTATCACGCCAGTTCTGTGGTTCGTGGAATTACGCGAAGTTTGGTAGTTGTAGATTTGCCTTTTGGTAATTACCAATCAGATCCAAAGCTTGCCCTGAGATCTGCTATTAGGATTATGAAAGAGTCTGGAGGTCATGCAGTAAAAATGGAGGGTGGATCAGAAATTAAACAATCTATTAAACGCATCCTTAATGCAGGAATCCCTGTAATGGGGCATCTAGGACTTACGCCTCAATCTATTTACAAATTTGGAACCTATACTGTACGTGCCAAAGAAGAAGAGGAAGCAATTAAATTAATGAAAGATGCCAAGTTATTAGAAAAACTAGGCTGTTTTGCTTTAGTATTGGAAAAAGTACCTGCAAGTTTGGCTCAAAAAGTAGCGGAAAGCATCACAATCCCTGTAATCGGAATTGGCGCTGGAAACGGAGTAGACGGACAAGTATTAGTGACTCATGACATGCTTGGAATGACGCACGAATTTAATCCGCGTTTTTTACGTAGATACTTGGACATGTATGACCAAATGAAAGACGCTTTTGAAAAATACAGCATCGATGTAAAAAGCGGAGATTTCCCAAACGACAAAGAACAATATTAAATGAAAGTTCTTTTTATTGATAAAAACCACAAACTGTTAAAAATTGAACTCGAAAAACTGGGCTGTCACTGTGTGGAAGCTTATGATATTTCTAAAGAAGAAATCGAAGGCAATATTCACTTATACGATGGTATTATCATTCGAAGTAGATTTAATATTTATAAAGATTTTATTGATAAAGCCTCGCGTTTAAAATTTATAGCTCGTGTAGGTGCTGGACTTGAAAGTATWGATGTWGACTATGCTACATCTAAAGGAATTGCATTAATATCTGCTCCAGAAGGAAACAGAAATGCCGTTGGAGAACATGCCTTAGGAATGCTATTGGCTCTTTTTAACAACCTCAAACAAGCAGATTTAGAAATTAGACAAGGCCAGTGGAATAGAGAAAAAAATAGAGGTGTAGAACTCGAAGGCAAAACCGTAGGAATAATTGGATATGGAAACATGGGAAAAGCATTTGCAAAAAAACTGCAAGGTTTTGATGTGAATGTGATTTGCTATGATTTACTCCCAAATGTAGGGAATAAACATTGCACTCAAGTCTCCTTGGAAGAATTGCAAAACACTGCCGACGTTTTAAGTTTTCACACCCCTTTTAACAAACAGTCTCATCACATGTTTAACACGCATTTTATCAATCAATTTAAAAAATCTTTCTATTTAATTAATACCGCGCGTGGTTCTGCAGTTAAAACAGACGATTTGGTAGCTGCTCTAAAATCTAAAAAAGTTCTCGGAGCCTGTTTAGATGTTTTGGAATATGAAAAATTATCATTTGAAAACTTATTTGAAAACAACCATTTACCCAGTGCATTCAGCTATTTAATACAAGCAGACAATGTACTATTATCTCCACATATAGCTGGGTGGACCGTGGAATCAAACATAAAACTATCTCAAACCATTGTAGATAAAATAGCAAAAATAATCTAACCAAAATTATAACATATCATGGACATTATTGACGATCAAGGAAACAAAATTCAAGCTCAATTCCCACAAGAAAGCAAGCGAATAGTTGCTGGAATATTAGGAATCCTCTTGGGAGTTTTTGGAATTCATAAATTTATTTTAGGATACACCAAAGAAGGAATTATTATGCTTTTAATTACCATTTTAACTTGTGGTATTGGAGCTTCTGTAATGTACGTAATTGGTTTGATAGAAGGTATTATATACCTGACTAAATCCGATGAAGAATTCATCTACACGTACCAAGAAAACCAGAAAACTTGGTTCTAAAACTTACAATACATTTGAAATAACACTTAAAAAGAGCTTGAGTACATTCTCAAGCTCTTTTTAAGTGTTATTTTTAGATCAATTACTCTACAAGTAATACTTCTTTAAATAATTTTTTAAACTCMGTAATAGGCAAAGCCCCTTGTGCCATTTGMGGTTCTCCATCTTTAGGACAAAATAACATCGTAGGAATACTACGCACTCCAAAAGCAGCTGCCAACTCTTGCTCTACTTCTGTATCTACTTTATAAATTACTACTTTTCCTTCATACTCATCACTCAATTCTTCTAAAATAGGAGCAACCATTTTACAAGGTCCACACCAGTCTGCATAAAAATCTATAATACATGGTAATTCCCCTTCATATTTCCATTCTGTATTTTTCTCAAAATTAAACACCTTTTCAAAAAAGGTCTCTTTAGTCAATAATTCTGTCATATCGTTTCTTTTTATACATGCTTATATACAATTAGCATGCCTTTATTAATATTGACAAATTGACATAAAAACTACTGTACTACAAGTGATAATTGTTACATTATATTTTTTTAACTACCTTAACAACTTATAAAACATATTACTAACTTAATCAAACCTGTTTTTTATGAATTCAAAAGTAGAAATGATCCTCAGAATTTTACTCGGAATTTTATTGTTGGTTTTCGGATCCAATAAATTTCTAAATTTTATTCCCATGCCAGCACCTCCTCCTGGAAGTTTTATGGATGCACTTATCCAAACAGGATATATGATGCCCTTAATAGCGATCTCTGAAATTGTACCAGGCATTTTATTACTTCTAAACAAATGGAAAGGACTTGCCTTAGTATGGCTCGCACCTATTTCTGTAAACATCTTGTTTTTCCATTTCGCATTTGACCTTTCTAGTATCGCTCCTGGGGCTATGTTTGCCGGTTTAAACGGAATATTAATCTATCTCAATTGGAAAAAGTTTAAAGTACTATTTTAATAGTTTAATAAAATCAACATCTCAAAGACACATTCTTATCAAATGTGTCTTTTTTTTATACATTTGTATCTCATTCAGTTATTCAAATTCTTATAAAACGAACATGATTTTTTTTAATCAAAAAATACCCCCAAGGGTATGATTAAAATAAATTCATGAGAGGACGAGTGTAACGAGTGTTTACTTGGGTTCTCAAATTTTGAAATATTTTTTTTAAATTACAAAATTTTAAACACATGAAAAACATCATTATTACGCTTATTACTGCCATAGCAATTAGCAGTTGTAATCCAACAAATCACGATAAATCTACAATGAAATTAACTTATCCTAAAACAAAAAAAACAGACAGTATTACGCACTATTTTGGCACAGAAGTAAAGGACCCATACCGTTGGTTAGAAGATGATATGTCTGAGGAAACAGGTGCTTGGGTAAGTGGGCAAAACGAGGTTACTTTTAATTACCTCAACACTATCCCTTATCGTGATGCGCTTAAAAACAGGTTGGAAAAACTGTGGAATTACGAAAAAATTGGCGCTCCTTTTATCGAGGGAGATTACACTTATTTTTATAAAAATGATGGGCTTCAAAACCAATATGTCCTTTACCGACACAAGAAAGACAAAAAACCAACTGTATTTTTAGACCCAAACACCTTTTCAGAAGACGGAACTACTTCGCTGGGAGCTGTTTCATTTTCCGACGATGGAAGCAAAGTAGCCTATTCTATTTCCGAAGGAGGATCCGACTGGCGTAAAGTAATTATTTTGGACGTGGCCTCTAAAGAAATTGTTGAAGACACCTTGGTTGACGTTAAATTTTCAGGGCTTTCGTGGAAAGGAAATGATGGTTTTTACTATTCTAGTTACGAGAAACCAACAGGTAGCGAATTGTCTGCCAAAACAGACCAACACCGTTTGTTTTATCACAAACTAGGAACAGCTCAAAAATACGACCCCATCGTTTTTGGGGAAACCCAAAAACGCCGTTATGTAGGTGGTGGCACCACTAGAGACAATAGATTTTTGAGTATTTCTGCTTCTAAATCTACGTCTGGCAATGAATTGTATTTATTAGATTTAAAAAATCCATCTGCAAAATTAGTACCCGTAGTAACTAATTTTGAAAGCGATACATATGTCCTAGAAAACAAAGGAGATACCTTGTTCCTTATAACCAATTTAAATGCTCCTAATAAACGAATTGTAAAGGTCAACGCCCAAAATCCTAGTCCAGAAAATTGGATAGATATAATTCCAGAAACCAAACACGTTTTAAGTGCTTCTTCATCTGCAGGATACATTTTTGCAAAATACATGGTGAATGCTGTATCACAAGTAAAACAATACAACTTTAACGGGAAATTAATTAGAGAAATTACATTACCAGGAGTAGGAACCGTAGCTGGTTTTGGAGGAAAAGAAGAGGCTACTGTATTGTATTACTCGTTCACCAATTATAAAACTCCAGGATCTATCTATAGTTTTGATCCCAATAAAGGGACTTCTAAATTATATGTTAAACCAAGCATTGATTTTAATTCTGATGATTATGAATCAAAACAAGTGTTTTATACCTCTAAAGATGGAACCAACATTCCAATGATTATCACTCATAAAAAAGGCATTGTATTGGACGGAAAAAACCCTACAATATTATATGGATATGGTGGATTTAACATTAGTCTAACCCCAAGTTTTAGCATTGCAAATGCCGTATGGATGGAACAAGGAGGGATTTACGCTGTACCTAACTTGAGAGGTGGAGGAGAATACGGTAAAAAATGGCATAATGCAGGAATAAAACTTAAAAAACAACATGTTTTTGACGATTTCATTGCCGCAGCTGAATATCTTATTGCAGAAAAATACACCTCTTCAAATTTCTTAGCAATTCGTGGTGGTTCAAATGGAGGGTTGTTGGTTGGAGCTACTATGACACAAAGACCCGAATTAATAAAAGTAGCACTGCCTGCTGTAGGTGTGCTTGACATGCTGCGTTATCACACCTTTACAGCCGGTGCTGGATGGGCGTATGACTATGGAACAGCAGAAGACTCTAAAGAAATGTTTGAATATTTAAAAGGGTATTCCCCTGTACACAATGTAAAAAAAGGTGTTAACTACCCAGCCACCTTGGTAACCACCGGAGATCATGACGATAGAGTCGTACCTTCACATTCTTTTAAATTTGCAGCAGAACTTCAAGACAAACAATCTGGAAGTAACCCTGTACTTATAAGAATAGAAACCAATGCAGGTCATGGAGCAGGAACCCCTGTTTCTAAAACCATCGAACAATATGCCGATATTTTTGGTTTTGTATTATACAATATGGGCTTTCAAGAACTTCCAAATAACACTAAAATAAAAGGCTAAAACCAATAAWTATTCAYCTGCATATAACTAACATCTTTAGATAAAGACCACTCACCTATAGTTAAGCGTGTTTTAACTAAAAAACAACTCAAATTGCAAGTATTTGATTACTTTTAATATGAGAAACGAAACATTTCTTACTATAATATGTTATTAAGGGGTTAATAACTTATCAAATTAAAAAAGAGGCCTGGGGTAGGTCTCTTTTTTTTGTGTTCTATTTTACGAGAATGCAAAGAAACAAGCAAAAAAAAAGCACAAATTAATGTGCTTTTTACTATTCCTCCTTTAAATATGTAATTTCCCTCCTCTTTTATACCGTAAAATAAGTTTCTAAYTCTTGTAGTGTCTCTTTAGAACTGGATAAATCTTTTACGACACATCCTTTTTCTAACACTACAATTCTATCGCAAACCTCCGTAACATGTCCTAAATCATGACTAGAAATYAACAAAGTTACCTCCTGATTTTCCACAAAACTCTTCARCATTTTTTTCAGTCTAATCTGAGTTGTAGGGTCTAAGTTGGCAAATGGTTCGTCCAATACAATTACTTCTGGGCTGCCTATAAGCGCTGCTATGATTCCCACCTTTTTCTGATTCCCTTTGGATAAATCACGTAAGTACTTTTTAACACCCAAAATCTCATCATTAAATATATCGGTAAACTGCACTAAAAAAGCATCTACATCTGCTTTATTCATGCCGCGTAACTCACCTACAAAGTAAAAGTACTCTTCTGGTGTTAAGTAGCCTATTAAAAAGGATTCATCTATAAACGAGCCCGTAAATGTTTTCCAATCTTCACTTTTATCTACCTGAATCTCATTTAAAATGATATGCCCAGTGCTCGGTTGTATCAAATCTAACAACAGGTTAAAAAAGGTTGTTTTTCCGGCTCCATTATTCCCTACAAGTCCAAAACATTGCCCTTTAGGAATTTCTAAATCCGCTATGGATAATACCGTGTTTCCTCCGTATKTTTTTGAAATATCAATTGCTTTAATCATGTGCTTTTTTTTATTAGTTAGATTGACTGAATGCCGCAATCATAGCGTATTTATTATTTTTATATCGTTGTACAATGAATTTCATTAATTTTTGATGAAAAACCATCCCTAAAACACCYAGTATAATTAGTGTTGCTATTCCCGCTTCGTAATTGATTAATTTATATGAAATATAAAACAGTAGGATAGGCAATGCCATCAAGGGAAAACCAATGATCCATTGCACGGCTCCCGTTCCTTGATAATTAAAGGCAGCACTCTCTGTTAAATTTATTTTTTTTCTATTGAAAGAGCCTCCGTATAACAATACATGGGTATTAACACCAATATTGTACACCATGGCCGCAAAATGAATGAGTAATATGTCCCAGCCAAAATACACATAAGGAATACTCAGCACAAATAACAATACCGCACTGGCCATCATTAACTTATACTTGGAATCTAAATATTGTTTGTACTTTATATTCTGACTCATCAGCATATTGTAATAACCACTGTCCCACGCAGGAATAAACTGCCCAAAATTGATCATAAATATTCCAGTGATAAATATCCCCACAAAGACCAACATTCCTGGCATGTCTTGATAGGTAGGATTTGGATAGAAGATTAAGCCATAGAACATACTTAATACCAACATTAAAATGGTAGAACGCGGTCGTTTATTACGTCCTATTAATTTTAAGTCTAACTGTAAAAACGGGGCAATAGCTCCCAATTTTCGTGTCCATGCCAAATCGCTTGTTGCTACTTCTTTACKTTCTTTTTTTAARCTTCCATCAATAAATAAYTTGCCAATTAGCAGCTTAAAATTGATCCAATATATCCCAATCAAAATTAGGATAGGGACCATCACCATACTTGGCGATGCTACCATATRATTAACACTAGCCGCCATTATTCCTGAAAACGAAATGACATTAAAATGATTCAAGGCTAATAAACTACTCACCAATAAAAGAATAGGCAGAAACGCAAATTCGGTTTCCGATGATTTACTTTCTATAATAAAGTTTAAAAAATTTATGATCAGTGCAAACACCATCATGCTAATCCCCCAAACAGCTACCTGTGCCAGTTCATAGTCCTTTGATAARAGTACCACTGAAAAAGGAACAATGGCAAACAATGGCAATACGTTAAAAAAAGATGTAGCTGATTTACTCAACACATAGTGTACAATTTTACTCTTTTTGAGTGGTAACACCAATAATGGTTTCACATTCATTACCGGAAGTTTTTGTAAGAAAAAACGCATCATTAAATCTCCTAACAACCAATAAAACACAAAATTATTTACCTGTACAAACGGGTCCACATCGGGATATAATTTTTTCAGCATTGGAAATAAGGCCACTCCTAGCCCCAAAAACATAGCAATAAAATATAGGGCAAAAAACACCATCAACACATTAATAGCGATGCTTTTTTGCCAATAAGACGAACGGAAAAACTGTTTCCATTCCAACTTCATAAAACGTGTAATCATTGGATAAATTTTAAACTTTATATGGTATTAGTAATCAATTAGAAAAAAATGTTACACAATTAAGCCATCATTTTATATTCTGGGTATTGTGCTTCTAATAATTCGGTCATTTTTGAGGGGATGATAAACGCTACTATGTAATTGACAATGATAAAAATTGTTAAAAATGAACTAAAAAACACCAATTGATAAAAGCCATAACTAACATCCTTTTCAAACATGGACGAAAAATGAATAGGTAAATATGAAAATGATGCCATCCCCCCTGTGTTTAATATCATTTCTTCGAATAACCATTTTTTCCCAGACTCCTTTAACCTTGCTTTTTTAATTTTTTGTAACCAATATAACTGAACAACTATTACTATAAAAAACAATAAAAAAACACCCAATAGCGTATATCTTTGATACGAAGGAAACATATTTAAAAGTCCATAAATACTTGCAAAAATAGTGAGCGTCACCATTATTTGAGGGAGCCTAAAAAAGTCCTTCAATATAGAAAACATAATTTTATAATACTTCTTACTCATAGCTTTGGTACGAGATCCCACCACATCCATAAACCCAAACACCCCAAACTTTTTAAAGGAAATAGCTCTAGCCTCATCAAATGATAAACTTGGTTTTTCCTCCCATATTTGCTCAATGTCGTTGGCTAAATGATCTACCAACTCAGTTTGCACATCAAAATGCTCCACAAAATGTTTTCTGGTGAATTTGTAGAGTGCTGCCAATTGTAGGTCTGTTATTTTTTTAGTGATCATATTGATTGGAGTTTTTGGTGGAGATTTGCATAATATTTAAGTGAYTTTTTATAGACTCGAAAACCACTAAATGATAAGACCATTAAAAATATACCCATAACAAGTAAGCCTAAATTAAATTGYGAATTGGTCAGAAAACTGTCATTCCCTTCAGGTTTTAACCAAAGAATAAAGTTTAAAAAAAATGAAAACCCAGTACCAGCATAAAACATGGCATAATTTAAATTTATGGATTGTATAAACTTAAATTTCACAAACTGTTTTACTGACATATAAAGTAATTGCACTATAGGAACAAGATAAAAAATTAAAACAAGTGTTTGCCTATAGGTGCTTTCTGGTAAAATTGTAGCTAAATAATATAGAAACACAAAACAACAAACAAGAACAAAAACAGCTGGAGCTGAAGAAAAAACTGTTTTAAATTCKTTCCAAACAAGTCTTTTATATTTTCTATTTATCTCTTTCGTTTTTACTTGTACAAAATCCTTATACCCCTCGCCATTTAAAAATATACTAAACTCCACCCCTGTATTAAAAAGCATTTTTAATGAGTTCCCAAACCCCACATGTACTTCTTCCAAAGCCTTGTCAAAAGACAAACCTTCATCCATGAGTACTTCCGTTTTGGTGACTATATGATCCAATAACTCTATGCGAATGTCCCAATATTTCACCTTGTGGTGTTTTAGGTAATCGTCTATATAGGTAACTTGTTGTTTTGTTAGGCTCATATAGATTGTAGYTTTCGATGCAGGTTTGCATATTCTTTCAATGACTTTCGGTAAACTTTTAATCCAAGATATGTAAACACAAATTGAAAGATTGCCATTATAGCGAACAAAGCCCGTAGGTGTTCCCAGTTCAATACTCTTGGACCCAATTGTAAAGTTAAGTTAAGAAACCCTACTCCCAGAATTGACACAGTAAATGCTGTCTGTATATTTAAGGAATTTTTGATTCGATATTTAAAAAAGTTTTTGATTCCGAGAAAAAACATGCTAAAAATAGGTAGGTATGCAAGTACAGCAAATAGACCAACAAATACTTTATCTGAAAGATTCTTAGTTAGTAGAAACAACAAAACACAAAATACAATTAGTCCTATTTTCTTCTCTATTGGTCCAAAAACAGTATTAAATTCTTCCTTTCGTTCACGTCTATATTTCTTAAAAAGAGCATCTCTCTTCTCCTCTACAAACGATGCATAACCATCTCCATTCACAAAAATATCATAATCAATAGTGGAGTGATGATATTTACGTAAGTGATTTCCAAAGCTCACATGTACTTCCTCCAAAGCCTTGTCAAAAGACAAACCTTCTCTCATAAGCACTTCTGTTTTGGTGACAATATGATCCAATAACTCTATGCGAATGTCCCAATATTTCACCTTGTGGTGTTTTAGGTAATCGTCTATATAGGTAACTTGTTGTTTTGTTAGTTGCATAGCGATTTTTTATACATTGAAACTTGCTTACGGTGTTGGTACCACAAACTAAAAAGAAAAACAAATGACTGAATCCCAAAAGAAAATATTGATATTGTTAAAAAACTCACTCCTTGTGATTCCTCGAAAAAATCAGTAGATGTCATAAATACAAATAAAAAAACAAACATCCCAAATACCTTACTAAACATAAAACTAAATGATGTTTTGACATCACCTTTGTTCATTTTATAAATCCAATAGGTCCCCAGAAATATAGACCCTCCTGCAAAGCCAGTTAAAGCCTTTTTAATAATCAACCTATTATCAATAAAAAAAGCACTTAAAACTTCTTGGACAGCCAATCCAATAAGTATAGAAAAAACAATCATCAAAAATAATTTTAAATAGGATTTTTTCAATACATGAATACYTTTATCAATTACAATCTTAGATGTAAAATGTCCTTTTCCTAACCAATAACTGCTTGTTTGTTTCATACTCCCTTTCCATTTTTGACAAACCATTTCAAAAGCAGTATCAAAAGACACCATATTTGAATGCATTTCTTTTTCGATATCCATTAATAAATGATCAAGGATTTCAAACCTCACGTCTACAAAAACAAGTCCTTTTATATCTAAATATCGGTTTACCTGCTCTAGCTCCTCCTTTGTGAATTTTAGTTTTTTCATAACAAAAATTTAAGCAAGTTTAGGATTCAATAAATGCTGCATGGTTTGGATAAACTCATCTAACTGTGCCAACCGGTGTACGGTTTCCTTGGTGCCACTTTCGGTGAGTTTGTAATATTTACGTAGCCTATTATCCACTTTTGCCACTTCTACATCCAGCAAGCCTTCGGCTTCCAGTTTGTGCAATGCTGGATATAAAGCACCTTCGGTAATTTTTAATTCTCCTTTGGTCAATGCCTTTACTTTCTGCGTGATTTCGTAGCCGTACATCTTCTCGTTCTCAGACAATAATTTTAAAATAATTGTTTGTAAGGAGCCTTTGTATAATTTCTGATTTCCCATAATTCATCATCTTTAACACAGTAAATGTATACATAATTTTCTTATGCATAATATTCTTAGGTAAGTTATTTCTATAACAAGGGTATCCAAACAGTATTTTAACAGTTGAAAACAAAGATTAAAACCCTGTTCAACCCTTATGTGCACGAAAAGCAGTACTTTCACCATCACAAAAAAATAACATGAGTTTAATTGATATAAAAGATGCGGTTCTTATTGGGTTTTTCCTTTCGTTTATGATTGGCCCCGTATTTTTTACTTTGATTCAGACAAGTATTTTAAAAGGAGCCAGAGCTGCTATCGCATTTGACTTAGGAGTTGTCTTGGGTGATATTGCCTTTATTTTAATAGCTTATTACGGAAGTAGAAGTCTCTTAGAAAAGATAAAAGACGATCCGCGTTTGTTTTTTATTGGTGGATTAATATTGGTCGTTTAYGGGCTGATTACTTATTTATCAAAAAAAGATAAAAACACCAAAGAAAAAGCCATTAACGTTCCTGAAAAATCTAATTATTTCAGATTGGTTTTAAAAGGTTTTTTACTCAATTTTATCAATATTGGCGTATTGGCATTTTGGCTAGGAATGATCTTGGTAATAGGCCCCGAATTAGACATGAATTCTGGAAGAATATTTAATTATTTTGCGGTAATCCTATTCAGTTATTTCCTTACAGATCTAGGAAAAATATTGTTGGCAAAACAACTTAAAAAACGTTTGACCCCCAAAGTAATCAGTAAAATACAACGCACTATGGGTATCATTCTCATAATTTTTGGTGTCGTTCTAATTTTAAAAGGTTTTTTACCTAAATACAAATTAGACATCAACCACGTGATTGAGCAAGTAGAATAACATATCCAAAAAACAATACTATTTCTAAACAATCATTTATAAATAGATTTGGAATTACAACAGTTCCACACCTGTTCCATGCCCTTCAGCATAATAAATAGTACCATTTTCTATGCGCACGCCACTAGCAATATCATGAGCTAGCAACAACGGGCCATCCATATCTACATAGTCCAACTCTGGTAATAAATGTGCAATAGCAGATACCCCAACAGTAGATTCCGTCATACAACCCACCATGGTTTTTAGTCCTAAATCTTTGGCTTTTTTTATCATCCTACGTGCAGGAGTGAGTCCTCCACACTTCATCAGTTTAATATTTATCCCATGAAAATACCCTGCACATTTTTCTACATCTGCTTCTACAATACAGCTTTCATCTGCAACAATAGGCAACACGGAATGCTTGTATAATTTTTTAGCTCCTTCCCAATCCTCTGCAGGTAGGGGTTGCTCTAAAAATTCGACTCCCAAAGTCTTTAAAACTTTTGCGTTTTCAATGGCCTCATCAGCCGTCCATCCACAATTGGCATCAATTCTAAAAACAGCATCTGTATGTTTTCTAAGCTCCCTAACAATGGCGATATCCTCTTTTGTTCCTAATTTAATTTTGTAAATAGGCCACTTTTTCTCCGTCATTTTTATCACCATATTTTCGATAGTATCAATACCGATTGTAAAATTGGTTTGCGGAATTTTATCAATAGAATATCCCCAAAACTCATATAATTTCACGCCTTTACTCTTTGCATACAAATCGTGATAAGCTTGATCCAATGCACACAAAGCAAACATACTATTTTTTAACAATGCCTTGGCTTGACTCCAGAACTCAGAAGGGCTCGCATTTAAATTTGATCTTTCTATCAAATCTAACACAGCAACCAAATCACTCCGCATAGTTTCCACTGTACTATTGTAATAAGGATTTGAGGTTGCCTCACCAAAACCAGACAAACCATTATGCTGTAACTCTAGTACTAAAGAAGACTGGGTATTAAATGTACGTCTCGAAATAGTAAAAGGATGTTGTAAAGCTAATTCAAACGTATGTAAACTAATTTTCATTGGATGTATCTATTCACTTAGGCAGTACAGTGCACAAAGTTTTGATTAATAAAGTATAAATTTACACAAAACAGCACAAAAACAGCAATTTTTTCACATAATATCGAATTTTAATTGCATTAAATTTGAATCAATTTTTCAAATATAAATAAGATAGTCTCAAAAAATAATGAGTACCTTGTACTCAAATTGTTAAAAACAAGGTCTTTTCTGTAACAAATCAAATAGTGCTACTACTAATTAGTAGCGTTCTCTATGGAGGGCTGCATTTGCATTTAATTTACAAGACACTAAAAGTTAAAATCATGAATGAATTTTACAATAATTTAAGTCAGTTAGAAACTGCTTATTGGAGTGTAGCTTTGATAGGATCGTTTATTTTTATCCTCATATTTATCACCACTTTTATAGGAGGAGATATGGACAGTGATGTAGAAATAGATGCCGCCGAATTTGAAGCAGATGATGGAGGAGTCGGTTTTCAGTTTTTCACCTTTAAAAACACGGTAGCATTTTTCACCATTTTTGGATGGACAGGAATTATCTGTGCAGAAAATGGCCTAAGCACGCTGCTTACTTTAGTTATTGCAACCATTGCAGGATTGGCCATGATGGTAGCTACATCCATGCTGTTTTATTGGATGAGTACCTTGGCTGAAAATGGAATTCTGAAGATAAACAATGCCATAAACGTGGTTGGAGAGGTTTATTTACCTATTGGAGCAAACCGTTCTAAAATAGGGAAAATATCCATCAAAGTACAAGGCGCTTTGCGA
Source organism: Flavobacteriaceae bacterium (assembly GCA_002401385.1). Lineage (GTDB taxonomy): Bacteria > Bacteroidota > Bacteroidia > Flavobacteriales > Flavobacteriaceae. Next base: position 26,236 of record NVSY01000012.1, read on the forward strand.
GAGTTAGAAGCATTAACCGACAGCGAAGAAGAGCTGGCCACTGGAACAGTAATTAAAGTGCTGGAAGTTGTGAGCTCAGAAATATTATTAGTTAAAAAATTATAATTGAATACTATGAATATACTTATGTTRCCATTGCAATCCGCACTTACAGGAGTCTCCTTAGTGGGTGCAATTATTTTAATTTTTGTTGTCTTTTTATTCTCGATGATGCGACGTTACAAACGTTGTCCTYCGGATAAAATATTAGTAATTTAYGGAAAAACTGGCGGAGGAAAATCTGCTCGTTGTGTACATGGTGGAGCGGCATTTATTTGGCCAATCATCCAAGATTACGCCTTTTTAACCTTAACACCTATGTCTATTGAGGTAAATTTAACCAATGCCTTAAGTAAACAAAACATTCGTGTAAACGTACCTTCTAGATTTACCATTGGTATTTCTACAGAACCTAGCGTGATGCAAAATGCGGCAGAGCGTTTATTAGGTTTAGATCACGATGCTATTGAAGGCTTGGCTCAGGAAATTATTTTTGGTCAGTTGCGTTTGGTAGTAGCCTCCATRGATATTGAAGAAATAAATTCTGATAGAGATAAATTTTTGTCACATATTACCAATAGTGTAGAAGCAGAATTGAAAAAAGTAGGATTGAAACTGATCAACGTAAATATCACAGATATTCATGACGAGTCTGGGTATATCCAAGCTTTAGGAAAAGAAGCTGCGGCAAAAGCCATTAATGATGCAAAAATTACTGTATCTCAAAAAAATAGAGATGGAGCCATTGGAGAAGCCGTCGCCGTTCAAGATCAACGTGTTCAAGTTGCAGATGCTTTAGCCAAAGCAAAAATTGGAGAAGCAGATGCCAATCAATTAGAACGTGTAGAAGTAGCAGCTATGAATGCTACCGCCATGATTGGAGAAGCAAACGCAGAACAAAACGAGCGTGTACAAACAGCCAATGCCGATGCCCTTGCAAAAATTGGAGAAGCAGACGCGAAACAAAGGGAACGTATAAAAATTGCCAATGCAAACGCCAAGGCCATTGAAGGAGAAAATCTTTCTAAAATAGAAATTGCAGAATCAGATGCCTTGAGAAGAGAACGAGAAGCAGAAGCAGACAAGCGCGCCATTTCCGCAGAAAAAGTACAGGCAGCCAAAGCATTGGAAGAAGCCTATGCAGCAGAAAAAATAGCAGAAGACGCTAGAGCAAAACGCAAAGAAGCAGAGCAAGGAGCAGACATTATAGTTCCAGCACAAATAAGCAAGCAAAAAGTAGAGATTGATGCAGAAGCTCAAGCTGAGAAAATAAGAAGAATTGCCAAAGGAGAAGCAGATGCAATCTTTATGAAAAAAGAAGCAGAAGCAAAAGGTTTGTATGAAATTTTGACCAAGCAAGCCGAAGGGTTGGATCGCATTGTAAAAGCTGCAGGAAACAGCCCTAAAGATGCCGTTTTATTATTGGTTGCTGATAAGTTACCTGAACTTGTAAAAACACAAGCAGAAGCAATCAAAAACATTAAAATTGATAAGATTACCGTTTGGGAAAATGGAGGAGGAAAAGATGGAAAAACAGCCACTTCTAACTTTATTTCTGGTATGTACAAATCTGTACCTCCACTACAAGAAATGTTTGATATGGCAGGAATGCAGTTGCCGAATTATTTAAAAGGTGAAGACATCAAAAAGGAAATTCCAACCGTGATTCCAGAAGATAATGATACAGAGGAATCTTAATAATTAAGAAAATATAGTAGTAAAACTCTCACTTAGGTGGGAGTTTTTTTATGCCAAATAAATTTCAAAATAACTGTTTAAAAACAGCATTAATTATAAGAGCACAAATCGTTTTACCGCTTTATATATAACCAGACCAGCTATTCCTCCTAAAAAACCACCCGCAAGAATATCGCTTGGGTAATGTACCGCTAAATACAATCGACTATAGCCAAAAATCACTGGAAATAAGAAAACCATCCAAGAAAACTTATACTGTTCTCGAAGTAAAAAATACACAWAAACTCCTACAAAACAAGATACGGCAGCATGTCCTGAAAGAAAACTAAAATCCRCTGGTTCAATTAAAACTCTCAATTGCGAATTAATTGACATATCGTTAACAGGGCGCAACCGTTGCACATTGTTTTTAATAAGATTTACCAAATTTAAGATTGTGAAGGCTCCCAATCCCATACTAAAAACTACAAGAAATGCTCGCTTGACTTTAAATGTTTTAATGCACAGAAAAAAAAGCAGGAACAAAACAGGYAACCAAGAAARAGGTTGGGTCGCTAGTAACCAAAATCCATCCCAAAATTCGCTTCCTAAATTATTTATAAAAATAAGTAGATCCGAATCGAGATGTTGGAGTTTTTCTAACAAAAAAATTAGTTGAAATTACGTTTAATAGGCCCTGTAAAATTGTCAAAATTATCACGGACTTTATTTACTTGTTTTTTAATATCATTCACGGCGTCAATATCCAAATTTGAATCTTTAGCACTGGATTTAATCTCCCTTTTTATATCGTTAGTTGCATCTTTTACTTGACGCATTCCTTTTCCTAAACCACGTGCAATTTCCGGCAATTTGTCAGCACCAAAAAGCATTACAGCTAACACTATCACAATAAAAATCTCAGCTCCACTAATAAATAAAAACATGCTATTAACTATTTAGAGCACAAAGATACAAATTAATCAACAGTAATGGAATCTGCTTTTTATTTGTTTTTTTTCGCAATTTAAGAGCCGTCAATCATGTTTCTAAAACAAACCTAAATTCAATGCACGACATTCCCCTAAAAAAAAAGCACAGAACCGTAGGATTTCCTTAAATTTGCAACAAAAATTTACAAAAATGTACAGAAGTCATACGAACGGAGAATTACGAATAGCACATAGAGGACAAGAAGTTATACTTTCTGGTTGGGTACAAAAGATWCGTAACAAAGGATTTATGATCTGGATAGACTTACGTGATCGTTATGGAATTACTCAAATTATTATTGATCAAGAACGTAGCGATAAAGCACTTATTGATCAAGTAAAAGACTTAGGACGTGAATTTGTAATTCAAGTGACTGGTGATGTCATAGAACGTGTGGCTAAAAATGACAGAATGCCAACAGGAGATATCGAAATTTTAGCAACAAAAATAACGGTGTTGAACGAATCAATAACCCCTCCTTTTACAATAGAGGACGAAACTGATGGTGGTGAAGATATCCGTATGAAATATCGCTATTTGGATATTCGTAGAAACCCTGTAAAAAACAATCTTATTTTCCGTCATAAAGTAGCGATGGAAGTTCGTAAATATTTGTCGGATCAAGAGTTTATTGAAATTGAAACTCCCTACTTAATTAAATCTACTCCTGAGGGAGCTCGTGATTTTGTGGTACCAAGTCGTATGAATCAAGGTCAGTTTTACGCCTTACCTCAATCTCCGCAAACCTTTAAACAATTGTTAATGATCGGTGGAATGGATAAATATTTCCAGATTGTAAAGTGTTTTAGAGATGAAGATTTACGTGCAGACAGACAACCAGAATTCACACAAATAGACTGTGAAATGGCTTTTGTWGAACAAGAGGATATMTTRAAYGYWTTTGAAGGRATGACYCGTCATTTATTAAAAGARTTRAAAAAYGTRGACGTARCGGAATTCCCAAGAATGACCTATGCGGATGCGATGAAAAAATACGGAAAYGACAAACCAGACATTCGTTTTGGAATGGARTTTTCMGAAATAAATGACATTACTCAAGGAAAAGATTTTGGGGTATTTGACAGTCAAGAAATGGTAATTGGTATTGCTGTTCCAGGATGTKCWGAMTATTCTAGAAAACAAACCGATAAATTAATTAAGTGGGTAAAAAGACCACAAGTAGGTGCTAGCGGATTRATCTTTGCAAAATACTTAGCAGATGGTACTTTTAAATCATCTGTTGATAAATTCTTTAATCAAGAAGATTTACAAAAATGGGCAGATGCTACAGGAGCTAAACCAGGAGATTTAATCCTTGTAATGTGTGGAGAAACCGATAAAGTACGTAGCCAAATGAGTGCTTTACGTATGGAAATGGCAGAAACACTTGGCTTGCGTAAGCCTGATGAATTTGCACCATTATGGGTTGTAGATTTTCCATTATTAGAATGGGACGAAGACAGCAAACGCTACCACGCCATGCACCATCCGTTTACATCTCCAAAACCGGAAGACATGCACTTATTAGCCACAGACCCTGGAAAAGTGAGAGCAAACGCCTATGACTTGGTATTAAACGGAAACGAAATTGGAGGTGGATCTATCAGAATTTTTGATAAAGACACTCAAGCTATGATGTTCGATTACTTAGGTTTTTCTCCTGAAGAAGCACAAGAACAATTTGGATTTTTAATGAATGCCTTTACTTATGGAGCTCCTCCTCACGGTGGTTTAGCATTTGGATTGGACAGATTGGTTGCTATTTTAGGCGGACAAGAAACCATTCGGGATTTTATTGCATTCCCTAAAAATAATAGCGGAAGAGATGTGATGATCGATGCTCCTTCAAAAATTGCAAAGGACCAACTAGACGAATTAAGCCTATTGTTAAACGTAAAAACCACTTAAAAGCTCAATTAAGCTCTTATTTGCGGAAAACCACAGTTTACAATGTGTTATCCCGAAGTTATAAATTTATTTATTTACATATCTTTGTAGAACTTACTTTGGGGAAAGTTTGAGTCTGACTTGCTACTTTGGCAAGCAGCTAAAAAAAAACCGTTCATCTTTGAACGGTTTTTTTATTTTTCAAAAATAAAAAATACCCAAAAATTATTGGGCAYTTTCTTATAAATTATTAATCTCACTACATTTCCAGTGCAGCTTTTACTATATCTCTTCTACTAATCTGACCAATTAACTTACCATCTTCTACAATTGGAAAACGCTTTCTTCCTGTAGAATAAAAAATATTGGCAGCTTCAAAAATAGTCATATTCTTATCCATCGTATCCACATCTTTTGCCATGTGATTGTCAACAATAGCATCTGGAATTGGCATATTAAAATAACGGCTTTCGCTAATTTGTTTCATACAATCTCTCTCAGAAACAATACCGAGTAATTCGTTTTTTTCATTCACTACAGGTCCACCAGATATATTTTGTTTAATCAAAATATCCATCACATTTACAATCAATTGGTCGGGTGAAAAAGTRATTAGATTTGTAATCATATAATCCGATACTAAAATTTTTCTTTCTTTTGATTCTACAATGCTTCCTTTTGCTGGTTTTAAATGTTTAATTGCCATATCAGTTGATTTTGTGTCCCTCGAATATAGTAAAATAAGTTTATACTCACGCTTTCTTTTGAATTTTTAGTACATTTAATTAATTTTAACCCCATAAAACTGAATTATTTACCGCTATTCAACAAATCCACTTTTTACTATGTCCACTTTTAAACACACACATATTTCACTGTTTTCATTGCTGTTAATTATACTTGTTTCTTATGTTAGTTTTGAATCTTTAATGCCAGACAATTCAATTCCAAAAACAGAAAAAATCACCAATTTCTCCACTCAAAAGGCATTGTATCATCTTAAAAACATCACACATACTCCTCACTTTACTGGAAGCAAAAATCATCAGTCCGTACAAAATTACATCAAAACCGAACTTCAAAAAATGGGATTGGAAGTTGAGATTCAATCACAAGTAGCTGTGAACAAAAAATGGGGAGCTGCCACGCGAACAAAAAACATCCTCGCACGCATCCCTGGAATCAATTCTACCAAACCGTTGCTTTTACTTTCACATTACGATTCCAACCCACATTCTTCGCTAGGTGCTAGTGATGCCGCTAGTGGAGTAGTAACTATTCTCGAATCTGTAAGAGCTATTTTGGCCCAACAAAATAATTTCAAAAACRATATAATTATATGTATTTCTGATGCTGAAGAATTAGGTCTACTTGGTGCTAGTGCTTTTGTAAACAATCATCCTTGGGGGAAAGATGCCGGATTGGTACTGAATTTAGAAGCGAGAGGAAGTGGTGGACCAAGCTATATGTTACTAGAAACAAATGGAGGCAACAAAAAGCTCATCCAAACATTTAACAAGGCAAATACCCCCTACCCTGTTGGAAACTCCCTTATGTATAGCATTTACAAAATGCTCCCAAATGATACCGATTTAACTATTTTCAGAGAAGACGGAAACATAAACGGATTCAATTTTGCTTTTATCGGAGATCATTTCGATTATCATACGGTACAAGATTCTTACGAGCGAATGGATATAAACACCTTCAAACATCAAGCTTCTTATTTCTTACCCTTGATAAATTTCTACGCAAATGCCGATTTAAACAACTTAAACAGCAGCGAGGATCTCGTATATTTTAATTTCCCAGGAATAGGATTAGCTCATTATTCATTCAGTATAGTACAGCCCATCATTTATGTACTCTTTCTTATTTTTGTTCTATTATTTATCAAAGGGATCTACAAAAAAAGACTTTCAATTACTGAAATATTACAAGGCTTTATTCCGTTTCTAGGGGCGCTAATCTCCGCTGTATTAGTTGCCTTTTTCGGATGGCAACTTTTACTTATCATACACCCACAATACCTAGACATCTTGCATGGGTTTACCTATAATGGTTATTATTATATTGTCCTATTTGTAGCGTTGAGTATGGCTATTTTCTTACGATTTTACAAGTCTTATTTTCTCAAAATACAAATTCAAAATCTACTTATTGCACCACTAACAGTTTGGTTTATCATAAATTTCGCCATCGCTTACTTCCTAAAAGGAGCTGGTTTCTTTAGCATTCCATTAGCTACTGGAATTGTAATTTTGTCCATCTTGATTTTTTCTTCAAAAAAAAACAAATGGACCCCCCTTTTATTCAGCATACTCCTTATCCCAACCCTTCTTATTTTTATCCCATTGATAAAAATGTTTCCGGTAGGATTGGGATTAAAAATGACAGGAATAAGCGCACTTTTTAGCATCCTACTCCTGGGCTTAGCCCTTCCTGTAATCCATGCCTTTTCTTTTAAAAAATCCTTGGGTAGATTTACTTTTTTAATAGGAGTTCTTGCGTTTATAACTGCCTCTTATAATGCAGGATATAGCATTGACAATAGACAACCAAACAGTATTATTTACACCTTGGATACAGACACACAAAAAGCGTACTGGGCCAGTTACAATCAGAGTACCGATGTATTTACCCGACAGTTTTTAGGAGATCAACCAATTCCTGGAAGCTATGATACTACTGTAACTGCAAGTAAATACAAAACAGCGATTAAATGGCATCAAAATGCAGAAATCAAATCATTTCCTACACCATTAATCCAAGTGATCTCGGATACAATTCTTCAAAACGATAGGTACATTCATTTAGAAATTAAATCACAACGCGCAGCCAATAGAATTGAATTGATAAGCAATCGTCCCATACATTTAAAACAATTCAATATAAACGGTGTAGACATGAAAAAAGAAGCGCAAGACACCTACGTCCTACAAAAAAAACGTGGCAGCATTTTATCCTACTATTTGACGTCTCCAGATGAAATTATTAGTTTAAAAATGAGCTTATCTAAAAATGAAGTTTTAAATTTGGACGTATTAGAAGCAAGTTTTGATTTACTTTCAAATCCACAATTTAGCATAAAAGAAAGAGCCCCACATATGATGCCTATGCCTTTTGTTTTAAATGATGCCATTGTATTGAAAAAGCACCTCAACTTAAACTAACAATTAAACATCTGAACAAAACACGCGTTGGAATGTTCCTAATTGCAAAAAAATATTAAATGAAAAACACACTCACCATTTGCACGATTCTTTTTTTATTAAACTCTTGTTCAAATGTTAAACAAGAATCACCGCAAATTGTCATAAATACACCTAAACTCACTTTAGAACGTGCTAATTATCTATACCATTTTGCTTATGAATGTGTAGATCAAGAATACCCAAACAAATTAGGGCAGGTCTTGGAAAGTGCTACTGATTTAAAAGAACCTACTACCTTACATCCTGCTTTTTATGGTTGTTTTGATTGGCATTCCGCAGTACATGGACATTGGACCCTTATCAATATTATAAAAGAATTTCCAAACTTCGAACATCGCGAAGCAATTTTAAAAAAACTACAAGCTAGTTTAACCGCTGAGAACATACAACAAGAAGTGGCTTATTTTGACGTCGTATCTGCCAAAAATTTTGAACGAACTTATGGTTGGGCTTGGCTTTTAAAAGTAGCGGAAGTGTTGAAAGATTGGGACAGTCCAGAAGCACAACTGATGGCAAAAAACTTACAACCCTTAGTCACTCTCATAGAAACAAAATACATTGAGTTTTTACCAAAATTAAATTATCCTATACGCGTAGGAGAACACCCAAACACCGCATTTGGCTTGTCTTTTGCATTAGATTATGCACGTAAATACAATTCAACTTTAGAAGACATAATTATATCCAAAGCCAAAGAATACTATTTAGAAGATAGCCAATGTCCGATTTCTTGGGAACCAGGAGGTTTTGATTTTTTATCCCCATGTTTACAAGAAGCTGCTTTGATGCAGAAAGTACTTTCCAAAGAAGAATTCGTCCCTTGGTTAGATGCATTTTTACCAGGTTTCAGAGAACACCCGAGTAAGCTCCTCCAAATAGCAGAAGTCACCGATAGGTCTGATGGAAAATTAGCCCATTTAGACGGCTTAAATTACAGCAGAGCATGGTGCCTATTCGAATTAGGAAAAGGGTTAGAAAACAAAGAAATGATAGCCCTGGGCACTGCACACTTTAACCATAGTTATAAAAAAATGGACTCTGGCGAATATGCCGGAGCCCATTGGTTAGCGTCCTTTGCGCTGTATGCTTTACTCGAAAATTAAATTTCAGAAATACGCAACGTGTTTACCATTCCTTTTTCCTTTACAGGCATAGAGGACAAATTCACAACGTAATCTCCTTTTTTAACAAAGCCTTTTTCTACGGCTAATTTGTTAATATCTTCGATCGTATCATCAGTACTTACAAGTTTATCATAATACACTGCTTTCACACCCCAAAGTAGGTTTAACATTGCCATAATTCTTCTGTTAGAAGTAAAGGCAACGATATTGGATTTAGGTCTCCAAGCCGAAATTTGAAAGGCTGTATATCCAGAATTTGTAAGTGTTGAAATCATTTCTGCATCGATGCTATTCGCTGTTTTTGCAGCTTGATGACATATAATTTTAGAAATATAACGATTATTTAAACAACGTGTATGAGTTTCTGGAACTGTAATTAATGGTGAATTTTCTACACTTCTAATAATCGTACTCATTTGTTGTATAACCTCTAAAGGATAATCTCCCATAGCAGTTTCACCAGAAAGCATTACTGCATCTGCACCATCCATAATAGAATTGGCAACATCATTTACCTCTGCTCTTGTAGGAACTTGATTTGTAATCATAGTTTCCATCATTTGAGTAGCAATAATTACAGGAATTCTTGCTTTTTTAGCAGCTAATACTAAACGTTTTTGGATCAATGGCACTTTTGCCATAGGAACCTCTACACCTAAATCTCCACGTGCTACCATTAACCCATCACAATGGGCAGTAATCTCGTTGATATTATCTAGTGCCTCAGGTTTTTCAATTTTAGCAATCACAGGGATCTTATATTCAGAATTATCAGCAATTAACTTGTTTAATAAATCTAAATCTTCCGCTCTTCTAACAAAAGATAAAGCAATCCAATCCGCTTCAATACTAATAGCAAATAAAGCATCTTCAATATCCTTCTCTGTCAAAGCAGGTTGAGAGATATTTGTATTTGGTAAATTCACTCCTTTTTTAGAACCTAATTTACCACCTCTTAATACTTTAGAAGTAACACTAGTTTTACCATCTGTAGCAGTAACTTCAAATAATAATTTTCCATCATCCACCAATATATGTTCACCTACACTTACATCTTGAGGGAACTGCTGATAAGTCATAAATGCTTTTTCATTCGTTCCTTCACATTGTTCCGTAGAAAATGTAAAGACATCACCTTTGTTTAAAAACACGTCATCTTGCATAACCCCTACCCTAAGTTTTGGCCCTTGCAAATCGGCTAATATTGCCACGTTAAAACCACGACGTACGTTAATCTCTCTAATAAGATTTACCCGTTTTTTAACTTCATCGTACACCGCATGAGAAAAATTAATTCTAAATACGTTTACTCCTTCGGTCATCATCTTTTCAATTAACCCAGGTGAATCGCAAGCTGGTCCTAAAGTAGCAACTATTTTGGTCTTTTTTCTGTTATTTGACATCTATTAAAATATTAAATTTTTTGTTGATTTTATCGTGTTTGTATTAATGAGGTATGCGGATAATACTTGAGGTATTTGGTTTATACTTGCCACAAAATTACTTAAATTCTTGTCACAAATATCACCTTCTATCTTTAAGAAATAGTCAATTTTTTTCTTCTCTGGCATCAAATAATTGATGGTGTTTATATTTCCACTAAACAAATCAAAGTCTTCTGATTGTACTGTATTTGTAATTTGCTTATTCCCAATTAAATATTGGTTGCAAAAATTTTCTTCATCCTCCCATTCAAATATTGGAAACTCTACTGTATTATTTTTAAAGTCTAAACTTATTTTTGACAATACAAATGAGGTATTCAGTTTTTGATTAAACAAGAACGCTAGTCTATAATCCTCTTCTGCTGAATGAATTCCGACTAGTGCATAATCCTCTGGTATTTCCAATGTTAATACAGGCATACATCTCTATTAAATTGATTGCAAAGCTACGGATTGTTGTGAAACTCTTAGGTTTTTTCTACGAAACCGTTTTAGTGCTATAGGTTATTTTTTTGAAATATCCTCTTGAAATACAAAGTAACCGCGCTTAGCAGCTGTTTCTTCTGCTTTCTTTTTTGAAGTTCCTCTTCCTTTAGAAATAACCTTGCCGTTTAAAAACAATCGAACTCCAAAATACTTGAGATTCTCTATCCCAGTATCATCGTATACTTCAAACTCGAAACTGTGTTTTTCTTTCTGACACCATTCTATAAATAGACTTTTATAGCTGGTTATTTTACCTTCTAATTTAGGAATATCGATATAAGGGGTAATTACTCGTTTGTAAACAAATCGCTTGCAATAGTTGTAACCTCTATCTAAATAAATAGCTCCAACTAAAGCTTCAAAAATATTTCCGTGAATATTCTCACCAAATTTTTTGCGCGAAATATTACTTTTTACAAACTGTGCTAAATCCAAATCACGTCCTAACTCATTCAAATGTTCCCGACTTACAATTTTTGACCTCATTTGTGTCAAATAACCTTCGTCTCCACCAGGAACTTTTTTAAACAAATAGGAAGCAATGACTCCTCCAAGCATGGCATCGCCTAAAAACTCCAATCGCTCATAATTTCTCGGGTTCCCTATTACATCAGATTCTTTTAAAGAACGATGTAAGAAAGCCTTTCTATAATAACTCATGTTCTTAGGTCCAAAACCGAGGATCCTCTTCAAATCATTATAAAACGCCTCATCTTCTGGAGATCTCGATTTTATTATTTTACGAATGAATTTCATTCAAAGCTATCCTGCTTAATCAAATTTTTTGAATAGCACACAGGCATTGTGCCCTCCAAATCCAAAKGTGTTGCTCATGGCAACTTTTATATCACGYTTYTGAGGCTTATTAAACGTAAAGTTTAACTTGCTATCAATCTGATCATCATCTTCAAAGTGATTAATTGTTGGAGGTACTATTCCGTTATTTATAGCTAAAATAGAAGCAATGGCCTCTATAGCACCGGCTGCACCCAACAAATGACCTGTCATTGATTTGGTTGAATTAATATTAATATTGTACGCATGTTCTCCAAATACTGCTATAATTGCTTTTGATTCTGCAATATCACCAAGTGGTGTAGAAGTTCCATGCATGTTAATTGCATCTACATCTTCTGGTTTTAAACCAGCATCTTTAATACAATTTAGCATTACAAGCTTCGCTCCTAATCCTTCCGGATGTGGCGCTGTGATATGATGCGCATCGGCTGATAAACCACCTCCACCTACTTCTGCGTAGATTTTAGCTCCCCTTGCCATTGCGTGTTCATATTCTTCCAAGATTAATGCTCCTGCTCCTTCGCCTAATACGAATCCTTCTCTTCCTTTGTCAAAAGGACGTGAAGCTGTTTTTGGATCATCATTTCTTGTAGATAAGGCATGCATGGCATTAAATCCAGCCATCCCTGATTCAATTACTGCTGATTCTGATCCTCCAGTAACCATTACGTCAGCATATCCTAAACGAATGTAGTTTAATGCATCTATAATAGCATTGGCTGATGAAGCACATGCAGATACCGTTGTAAAGTTCGGCCCTCTAAATCCGTATTTGATAGAGATATACCCTGGGGCAATATCTGGAATCATTTTAGGAATAAAGAACGGATTAAATTTAGGGGTACCATCGCCTTTAGCAAAATTCAACACTTCGTTCTGAAATGTTTCCAATCCACCAACTCCAGCTCCCCAGATTACTCCTACTCTGTCTTTATCAACTTTTTCTAAGTCTAACTTAGAATTTAGGACAGCTTCATCAGCAGCTACCATAGCGTACTGAGTAAACTTATCCATTTTTCTAGCATCTTTTCTGTTAATGAAATCATTAACATTAAAGTTCTTAAGCTCGCAAGCAAAACGAGTCTTGAACTTGGAGGCATCAAAATGAGTTATTGGAGCAGCTCCACTAACGCCGTTAATTAAACCGTTCCAATACTCTTCTATATTGTTTCCAATTGGTGTCAACGCACCAAGTCCAGTTACTACAACTCGTTTTAATTCCATATAAAAATTACTTTTTTGCGTCTTCTATATAGCTAATTGCTTGACCTACAGTACCGATGTTTTCAGCCTGGTCATCTGGAATTTGAATATCAAATTCTTTTTCGAATTCCATGATTAATTCAACAGTATCAAGTGAATCTGCTCCTAAATCATTTGTGAAGCTCGCTTCGATTGTTACTTCATTTTCGTCAACGCCTAATTTATCTACGATAATGGCTTTTACTCTTGATGAAATGTCTGACATAATTTCTTAATTTTAAATTTAATTACACGGCAAAAATAAAAAACTTTCTGCAATTCAAAATCTTTTATTCATAATAAATGAAATTAAAACTTATTTAAAGTCATTTAAAACCTCTAAAGTTTTCATGTATACCCCGTGTTTGTTAGTATTTTTGTTTTATTTTGCATCAAATGTAACTAAAACTATTATGAAAAGAATTGTAATTCTGGCTTCTGGTTCCGGATCCAATGCCGAAAACATCATTAACTACTTTCAAAACAGCAACTTAGCACGTGTTACATATGTGTTATCTAACAACAAGAACGCTAAAGTCCTAGAGAGAGCTAAAAGACTGAGTRTAAATAATTTAGCGTTCAAAAAGGTTGATTTTTTCACGAATACCACCATCCTAGAATTACTAAAAAAAGAAGCCGACATTGTAATTTTAGCTGGCTTTTTATGGAAAGTTCCGACTAATTTATTGGAAAATTTCCCAAATAAAGTCATTAATATCCATCCTGCACTACTACCTAATTACGGAGGAAAAGGCATGTATGGAAATAATGTTCACAAAGCTGTAGTGGCAAATAAAGAGACCGAAACAGGGATTACCATCCATTTTGTAAACGAACATTATGACGAAGGAGCGATTATTTTTCAATGTAAAACCGATATTAGCCCAAACGATACTGCAGATGATGTGGCTGCAAAAATTCATGTTTTGGAACAAAACAACTTTCCTCAGATAATTGAATCTGTGCTTTTAAAAATGGAAAACTAGTATGGGAAAGAAAAAGTACTATGTAATATGGCAAGGTCACAAAACAGGGGTTTTCACCTCTTGGAAAATCTGTAAAAAACTTATTTCCGACTTCAAAGGGGCTCAATACAAATCTTTTGTTTCCAAAACCGAGGCAGAAAAAGCCTTTGAAGGAAAGTACTTTGATTATGTAGGAAAAGACACCAAAAAGGTAGTTTTATCGGCAGAAGAACTCAAAAAAATAGGGAAACCCGTCTACCCTTCCATTTCTGTAGATGCCGCCTGTGCTGGAAACCCTGGAATTATGGAATACAGAGGTGTAGATTCTAAATCAAAAAAACAATATTTTATTCAGGGACCTTATAAAAAAGGCACTAATAATATTGGTGAGTTTTTAGCTTTAGTACACGGTTTAGGCTTTTTGAAAATCCAAAAATCCAATGTTCCTATCTATTCCGATTCAAGAATTGCGATGAGCTGGGTACAAAAAAAACAATGCCGTACCAATCTCCCAATCACTCAAGAAAATAAAGCCTTGTTTGACTTGATTAAACGTGCCGAAGCATGGCTTAGAAACAATACCTATTCCACCACTATTTTAAAATGGGAAACCAAAGCTTGGGGAGAGATTCCTGCAGATTTTGGACGGAAGTAGTTTTTTTTTGACGAAAAGGGATAAGCGAAAAGCCATAAGTCGTAAATCGTAAGCTGTATGTATCAGGTATTAAAACTTCGGTTTTAACAGTTCAAATAATAAGCATGCGTAGTAAAAAGTAGTAAAAAGCCACATGGGATAAGAGAATAGAGCCCAATGAAAAAAGGTCTAATGTAAGCTTTCACTTCCATTAGACCTTTTAATTTGTTAGTAGGTAATCAGAAACTCTAATTATTTATTTGAAGCGTAACGTTTTGAAACTTCGTCCCAGTTAATTACGTTAAAAAATGCATTGATATAATCTGGTCTACGGTTTTGGTAGTTTAAGTAGTAAGCATGTTCCCAAACATCCAATCCTAATACTGGTTGTCCATCACAATTAACTCCTGCCATTAATGGATTGTCTTGATTTGGTGTAGAACACACAGACACTTTACCTCCTGCATGCACACATAACCATGCCCATCCAGATCCAAATTGMGTAGCAGCTGCTTTAGAAAAAGCATCTTTAAATGCTTCAAAAGACCCAAAAGCATCTTTAATAGCTGCTGCAAGCTCTCCTGTAGGCTCTCCTCCTCCGTTTGGAGACATTACCTCCCAAAACAACCTGTGGTTATAGAAACCACCTCCGTTATTGCGAACAGCGCCATTAGACATGTCTAAACCCKCCAATATATCTTCGATTGATTTCCCTTCTAAATCAGTTCCTGCAATCGCATTGTTTAAATTATTTGTATATCCTTGATGATGCTTACTGTGGTGGATTTCCATAGTTCTTGCATCAATATGTGGTTCCAACGCATCGTATGCGTATGCTAATTTAGGTAGTTCAAAAGCCATAATTTCTATTTTTTGTTTTGTAAAAGTACCTAAAGGTACACAAATTTACGCCACAATAAAATTGATTATCTTTATAACGATATTGATGTTGGTTATAATAGATTCAAACGTGAGGTCTTTAAAAGTACCTAAAAAGCGATGTCAAAAAAATAATGGAGCATAAAAAAAACACCAACGATTGCTTTAATAAACAATCATTGGTGCTTTCTGTTTTTTGAAAAACACGCTAAAACAAGGTGTTTCTATTCTTCATCCTCATTATAATTTGCCCCTTCTGGGTACTTAGCCATAAAGGATTCTGCCTTTTCTACCATAGTTACGGAACCACAGAAAAACGGTACGCGTTGGTGTAATTCTGTTGGTTTGATATCCATAATTCTCATATAACCATCCGTTGCTTTTCCTCCAGCTTGCTCTGCCAAGAATGCCATTGGGTTACATTCGTACAAGATTCTTAATTTTCCTTTGGGTGATTTAGTGCTGGTTGGATACATATAAATCCCTCCCTTGATCATATTTCTATGAAAATCAGAAACCAAAGACCCAATATAACGTGATGTGTAAGGTCTATCCTCTACTTCTTCTTGACAGTATTTCAAATAGTCTTTTACTCCTTGTGGAAAATGTACATAATTCCCTTCATTGATGGAGTAAATACTTCCTGTTTTAGGAAATTGCATGTTTGGATGTGACAAGTGAAAAGAGCCAATAGCTGGATTCAGAGTAAATCCATTCACCCCATGCCCTGATGTATACACAAGCATAGTAGATGTTCCATACACTACATATCCCGCACAAACCTGTTGGCTTCCTCGCTGTAGAAAATCCATTTTATCTACAGGCGTTCCTATAGGCGTTATACGTCTGTAAATAGAAAATATAGTTCCTACAGATACGTTTACGTCTATATTAGACGAACCATCTAATGGGTCGATTAGAACAACATATTTATTTTCGTTTGTTTTGTGCTTTCCTTTTATGGTCACGAAATCATCTTCTTCTTCACTGGCAATCCCACAAACTATCTCACGGTTAATCAATGTTTGCATGAATATTTCATTGGCAAAAACATCTAATTTCTGCTGTGCTTCSCCTTGAATATTTACATCRCCTGCWGCACCTAAAATATTACTTAATCCCGCTTTATTWACTTTGTGATTTACRATTTTMGAAGCYAACTTGATGGAACTTATCAAGCGCGAAAATTCACCAGAAGTTGATTTATAATGTTTTTGATTCTCGATTATATACTCTCCTAAGGTAATCGGACTTTGTCTCATTTAATTTTTTTGTTGTTGTGTGTTTCGACAAATATCGTGTAAATTTGTGTAAATTTTAGAAAAAATGAATGTTAACATTAGAAAAGGACTAAAAACCGACATGCCAAGCGCATTCCTGTTAATTAAGGAATTAGCAGTATTCGAAAAAGAACCTGACGCCGTAGAAATCAGCATTCAAAATTTAGAACAAGATGGTTTTGGACCACAGCCACTRTTTGAATGTTATGTCGCAGAACTCGCAGGAAAAATTGTTGGCATGGCCTTATTTTATGCTCGCTACTCTACGTGGAAAGGACCTACGATTCATTTAGAAGATTTGATCGTTCAACAGGACAAACGACAGTTAAAAATAGGAGGTAAACTTTATAAAAAAGTGATTGAACACGCCTATAACTTAGGGGTAAAACGACTGGAGTGGAATGTCCTAGACTGGAACACTCCAGCGGTTAATTTTTATAAAAAAACAGGAGCCAATGTCATGGACCAATGGTGCAATGTACAAATGGACAGAACTGCTATGAAAACCTTTTTAGACCAATAAATCATGCAAATATTTAAATTTGGAGGCGCTTCAGTAAAAAGTGCTGATGCCATTAAAAACTTAGTCCGCGTTTTAAAACACGAAGGTTTTGACAATACCCTAGTGATTATCTCTGCTATGGGAAAAATGACCAATGCTTTTGAAAAAGTAGTAGACGACTATGTAATAAAAGCGGAAACTTTAAGTCAGTCTATAGATTTTATCAGGGATTACCACTATCAAATCTGCGCTGATTTATTCCACAAAGATCATCTCGTTTTTATGGAAACAGAATTGCTTTTTGGTAAACTAAGTGGGTTTTTAGCTAGCAATAGATCTCAGAATTATGATTTTATTTATGATCAAATTGTATCTTTTGGAGAATTATTGTCTACAAAAATAGTGAGTTTTTACCTCAACGACCAACAGATAACGAATACGTGGTTGGATGTCCGTACATGTATTCATACAGATTCTAATTTTAGAGCGGCAAATGTAGATTGGAATCAAACAGAAAAAAACATCCAACAAAACATTCATAATACGTTGAGCATCACACAAGGTTTTATTGCAGGTGGAGGCACAAACCAGACAACCACTTTAGGAAGAGAAGGCTCTGATTTTACAGCTGCAATTTTCGCCTATTGTTTAAACGCAAAAAGCGTCACTATTTGGAAAGACGTAGACGGCGTATTAAATGCAGACCCTAGATCCTTTGAAAACACGGTGCTTTTAGAGTATATTTCTTATAAAGAAGCTACTGAAATGGCATTTTACGGTGCTTCAGTCATCCACCCAAAAACATTAAAACCGCTCGAAAACAAAAGAATCCCATTATTTGTACGGTCTTTTGACAATTTAAAAGCTACTGGAACAGTTGTACAAAAAGGAATAGCTTTAAGTCCAGAGACCCCTTGCTATATTCAGAAAAAACAGCAGTACCTAGTATCTATCTCGGCAAAAGACTTTTCCTTTATGGTAGAGTCTAACCTAAGTCATGTTTTTCATCTTTTAGGAGACTTTAAATTAAAAGTAAATTTAATCCAAAATTCCGCTTTGAGTTTTTCGGTTTGCGTGGAAGACAACTACCATCAATTTGAAAATTTTATCAAAATAATACAAGAAAATTACACGGTGTATTACAACTCAAACATAACACTTTACACTATTCGATACGCCACTAAAGAAGCTGTAGAAATGATAGAAAACAAAGGACAAGTGTTATTAAAACAAGCCACTAAACAAACAGTACAAGTGATCATACAAACGACATAAAACGCCTAAGAAATCGTTAAAATACCACTGTTTACATGCTACAGCTATTAAAAGCCACTTAGATGTTGTATATTTGTAGTTACTATTAATTTCAATCGAATGAGTTTAGTAACAGCTAAAGAAGTTGCCAAAGCGATCAAGGTAGAAAAGTACGGTTTTATAGGTACTTTTGTAGGTTGGTCTCTTTTAAAAATATTGAGAATTTCAACCATCAATAAAATATACAATACGCACAAACATTTAAAAGGAATCGATTTTTTCACGTCTCTTTTAAACGATTTGCAAATTAAGTTTGAAGTTCCTGAAAGCGATCTTAAAAGAATCCCTTTAAACGGTCCATTTATAACCGTATCAAACCACCCCTTGGGAGGTATTGACGGTGTTCTCTTATTAAAATTATTGATCGAAAGACGCGCCGATTATAAAATTATTGCCAATTTTTTACTACACCGTATCCAACCCTTAAAACCTTTTGTTTTAGCCGTAAACCCTTTTGAAAATCACAAGAATGCCAAGTCTAGCTTGTCTGGCATCAAAGAAGCATTGCAACATCTAAAAGACGGGAATCCTTTGGGTATTTTTCCTGCCGGGGAAGTTTCTACATACAAAGACGGGAAGCTCATTATAGACAAACCATGGGAGGAAGGCGCCATCAAATTAATTCAAAAAGCGAGAGTCCCAGTAATCCCAATTTATTTTCACGCAAAAAACAGTCGATTGTTTTATGTACTCTCAAGAATAAGCGACACCTTGAGAACCGCTAAATTACCATCGGAATTACTTTCTCAAAAAGAACGTGTAATCAAAGTACGTATCGGAAAAGCTATTTCAGTAAAACAATTGGACGAATACAAAAACACCCAAGATTTATGTGATTTTATCCGAACTAAAACCTATTTATTAGCAAATCCATTCGAAAAAGAGAAATCGAATTCCTTGAATGTTTCCTCTTTAAAAATACCTCGATCACCTAAAGAAATAGTACATCAAGGCGATGTAACTTCCATCATAAAAGAGGTAGATGCTTTGCGAGAAAATGAGGGTAGACTTTCACAAAGTAAAAACTACGAAGTGTATTTCGCCCCTAGCGATGCCATTCCAAATTTATTACAAGAAATAGGAAGACTTAGAGAAATCACCTTCAGAGAAGTGGGAGAAGGCACCAATTTAGCCATTGATTTGGATGAATTTGACACTTATTACCATCACTTATTTCTATGGGATAAAGTTGCAAACAAATTGGTAGGTGCTTATCGCATGGGCCTAGGAAAACCTATTTTTAAAAAATACGGAATCAAAGGGTTTTACATTCACACCTTGTTCAAGTTTGAACCAGAATTATTTGGAATGATGGAGAATTCCATAGAAATGGGACGTGCTTTTATTATCAAAGAGTACCAACAAAAACCAATGCCATTGTTCTTATTATGGAAGGGAATTGTTCACACCACTTTGCGCTATCCAGAATATAAATACTTGATTGGCGGGGTGAGTATTAGCAATCAATTTTCGGAGTTTTCAAAATCGTTGATGATTGAATTTATGAAGTCGCATTACTACGACCCATACGTGGCTCAGTACATTCAACCTAAAAAGGAATTTAAGGTAAAACTGAAAGATGCCGATAAAGATTTTGTCTTTGACGAGGCCAATGCCGACATGCAAAAGTTTGATAAGTTTATAGATGAGATTGAACCTGGAAACCTTCGAATCCCTGTGTTGATAAAAAAATACGTGAAACAAAACGCCCGATTAGTGGCTTTTAACGTAGATCCTAAATTCAACAATGCAGTAGACGGATTAATGTATATTCGTGTCTCAGACATCCCAGAAAGCACCGTAAAACCGGTAATGGAAGAGTTCCAGAAAGAATTGGAAGGACGCTGGGACAAATAAGCATTAAAAATCCGAGCATTATAACGAATCATAGTACTCGGAAACTCAAACATTAACACTCATTCAACCTAATTGAATCTCTTATAAAGGAACAGCACTTTCAAAATTATGTTCCTCTAATATCATCTCTTCCAAGATAAATCTTGAAACAATTTTATGTACTATTGCTTTAGATTCATCAGGAAAAGCAATCGTTATATTTTGTTCTTCAGCAATCCATTTTTCTATAAGCACACGATCTGACGCCCTTAAACCATTAATTACTGGTACACCAAGTTCCTGAAGAGCAACTCCATTACACAATTGTTCGTATTGATTTTTCATTGGAATAACCATCAATTTTTTACCTAAAAACAATGCTTCAGCAGGAGCTTCAAAACCAGCTCCACAAAGTAATCCTTCACAAGAAGCAAGGCTCTTCACAAACTCATCGTTCTCAATAGGACAAATCATAATTCCATTTCTAAAATGGATTTTATCGGCTCGTTTAGAAAACACTTCCCATTGTACATTTTTGAACGAAGCCAACACATCCACTAATACATCCTCAGCAAAAGAGGGTAAATACACTGTATAATGGCCTCTATTTGTCACTTTCTGATTTCTAATTTCTTGACGTATTACAGGCCCAAAAATCCCTTTTGAATAACACTTAAAATGAAACCCATATTTATAAGTCACAGGAGCATAATGCCGAAGGACTAATCGCCCAAACCAGCCTTTTTTATACTTCGGACTATTCGCATTTATCACAGCAATTTGATGACTCAATCCTATTATTTTTTTACCTTTAAAAAAAGAGGCCCATGCAGAAACTGGCTCAAAATCACTGATAATAAGATCATAATTAGCTACAGGAAGTTGTCTAATTTCGTTGAAAAACGTTCGAATATTCAAGTTTACGATAGTCTTCCAAAAATCAATTCCTCCTTTTTTTCCAAAAACAAAACCAAATCCCTTCAACTTATATTTAATTTCAAAAGGCAAGCAAAGTTC
Organism: Flavobacteriaceae bacterium; assembly: GCA_002401385.1. Taxonomy (GTDB): domain Bacteria; phylum Bacteroidota; class Bacteroidia; order Flavobacteriales; family Flavobacteriaceae. The sequence goes on from NVSY01000012.1 coordinate 47,569, forward strand.
CACTTCACATCCACTCACCAACACATCTACTGCTCCAATCGTTTTTAGAATAGGAATAATATCTTTAGCCCTACTCAAGTGCCCATTCCCAGTTCCTTGTATTGCGTATAAAATCTTCATAATTTAATTTAACAGTTCAAATTCTTTTAATAAATCCTGAAACAATTCTCCATTATCCTTAGTGTCTTCATGCCTATCTCTTCCCTTTTTTTCAGATATATGTTGAGCGATACCGTCCGAGGCATATTCATACAATTCCCAACACTCTTTTTTATACTCTAAAGCCGTTAAATTTTCAACCCAATCTCCAGAATTCAAGTATAAAACTTTTCTTCCTTCCTTATCGGATATATTCTTTATTTCTGGCTGATGAATATGACCACAAACCACAATTTGATAATTTTTATAAATTGCCATATCCGCAACCAACCGCTCAAAATCGTTGATAAAATTTAGAGCGCCTTTTACACTGTTCTTTATTTTTTTTGAGAGAGAGACTTTCCCATAACCTAATTTATCACTACACCAATTAACACATGTATTTATCAGAATTAAAAAGTCGTAAYTGACACCTCCCAGCTTGGCCAACCATTTGGAATGATTCATAGTCACATCAAAAACATCTCCATGAAAAAACCATGTTTTTGATCCATCTATATTCAATACTAATTTGTTTACAATTTCGAAACTCCCCAACTTAAATCCAGCGAATTTCCGAAACATTTCGTCGTGATTCCCCGTAATATAATACACCTTTGTCCCAGAAGCTACTAGGGACATAAAATGCTTTATCACCTTGATGTGAGCTTTAGGAAAATACCGTTTATTAAATTGCCAAACATCAATAATATCACCATTCAAAACAAGTATTTCTGGCTTTACTGTTTTTAGATAATTCAACAATTCCTGCGCTCTACATCCATAAGTTCCCAAGTGAATATCCGACAAAACCAATACCTCTAACTTTCGTTTTTTCATCTGTTTAAAATTTTGTGATTCGTGAAAAATAGTCCAAAATTTAAGCTCCCATGTACTTCATTGTCACGTGCATTTCTCATGAATTAAACCATTTAAATAAGTAGACAACAAAGACAGTTCTTTATTGAACATCTCAGTGGTATAACAAATTTACACCACAAAAGTAACCGAACTAAAGCACTGTGTTGTTAACTGAAAATGAACAATTTAAAAACTAATTGTTATGAAACATATAAAACATGAACAAAGAAAGAAAGCAATGGTCACAAAAAACAATCAACGATATCGCTGCTATAAAAACTTCAAAAGACGTATGCCTTGAGATCATTATTCACGACCGTAAAAGTCTCTTTGAATACATCACTGAATTTAGCTATCCGCTACTTTAAAAAGAAGGTTTGTACAGGTCCTAGACAATAGAACCTGATCAAGTAAAAAAAATACTTTCTGTAACACTTTCGATTTACAGAAAACTTATTAGAATATTCCTTTGTGAAAAAGGTATTACTTTTACTTTTTTACCGTCAAAGCAAGAAGAATAAGCAACACATTAGTGTTCATTTTAGGACATATTCCCAAGTACCAAACGCAGTTCTCCGTACTCATAACCACCACCTAATTTGTTTTTCAAATCAGACAATGTTTCATATTCTGTTTTCAAAATAAGTTTCTTAAGTTTCTCGTAACGGTGTTTTGTAATTAAATCCAACACATCCACCTCCCCAGTAGGGATATAATGTGCCAAATGCCCAGAAATAGTAAGCTCCACAAGCTCCCTTTTTTTGGCGATATCTTTCACAGACATACCGTCTTTAAACATATTTAAAGACAACTTTTTGGTATCTGTTTTCTGAGGCTCCAATTCTAATTGAGGCTGAACTTCAGTGGCAGTGGACAGCTCATTATTGGCACAATACGAATTTATAATATCAATAATTGCCGACCCATATTTTTTAACCCTTATTTTTCCCATTCCATTTACTTTGAGCAATTGCTCTGGAGTTACAGGAAGTACATCACACATTTCAAACAGCGATTTTTGAGTAAAAATCTGAAAAGGAGGTACATCTTCTTCATTAGAAAGTTTGGTTCGCAACAGTTTTAGAGAAATCATCAATTGCGGATGTTTTGTGTTATCCACTACAACTCTAGCTACCCTCGCTTTTCTAGGTGTTTCCAACACTGCTTTTACACGAGTTGCAATATATTTGTCGCGTTCAAAACCAGCAACCATCGCATTTAAACACGTTTTTTTAATTGCTAATAAATGTTCTAATTGTTGCAATTGCTTATTAAAATCGGTTTTCACAGCAGCATTTTCAATAGAAAAATTCAGTTTAGACAATGGAACTTCAATATTCAGTTTGGTTTGATTGATAAAATAATCAATCGCCTTCACAAAACGCTCTTTTACCAGTTTTTCTCCTTCATCAGAAGAAGGCCCGTCATGCAAGCGCAGCAATTCTCTTTTAAATCCAGCACTCACCTTTAATAAATGAGTTACTCCATCATCTTTGATTGCTTCTAAAAGCACAAGCAGCTCCCCTTGAAAACTAGATTTATTGGTAAAATAAATATCCAACAACCGTTTTATAGGATACAAAAGCGGATAATAGTCAAAAAGTTCCGCTATTAAATTTAGCTCATACGCTTTTTCAGAGTCACATAAATCTTGATCGTCGGGTAAATTTTCTGCAATGTCTTGGGTAAACGTTTTTACGGTAACATCAGAAATAATACTTGATGCCCCAATTTTACTTTTCAGCACGATCCCCTCTAGTGTCTTACACCTACTCAAAGCCACGTAAGTTTGCCCATGCGCAAAAGAGGCTTCGGCATCAATAATTGCCTTATCAAAGGTAAGCCCCTGACTTTTATGAATGGTAATAGCCCAAGCCAAACGCAAAGGGATTTGTGAAAACTCACCAATCACATTTTCAGAAATCTCCTTGGTTGTTTCATCCAAAGTGTAGGTAATATTTTCCCATTTTTCAAGCCCTGCATCAATTGGTTCCGATTCGTTGGCACATTGTACTGTTACCGTATCGGAATCCATATAAGTAATCACACCAATCTTTCCATTAAAATATCGTTTCTCAGGACTGCTGTCATTTTTAATAAACATCACTTGCGCGCCCTCTTTCAATGTCAGTAATTCAGCCGTTGGATATGCATGTTCCCTAAAATCTCCATTTATGGAGGCTTTGAATTTTCGTGTAGCCGTTTTTAGCTTCGCCAAAGCTGTRTTATTCATGGTGTCTGCACGGTTATTATGGGTAGTTAATGTAATATACCCTTCTTCTTTTTTAGGCTCAAAATCTGGATTGAATCGCTCATTTAATATTACTGCAGAGGTTTCGGATAAATTATTATTTCTAATTTCGTTTAGAATCGCAATAAATTCTTGATTGTCTTGACGGTAAATATGCCTCAATTCTATACTCACAGCATTGGCAGCCATAAAAGATTTACTGCTAAAAAAGTAGATGGTCTCATAATAGGGTTTTAGCAATTCCCACTCATTAGGCCTCACCACAGGAGACAACTGTTGTAAATCACCAATCATCAAAATCTGCGCCCCTCCAAACACCTTATTTCTATCTTTATAACGTCTCAACACTTGATCTATTCCATCCAGCAGATCGGCACGAACCATACTAATTTCGTCTATAACCACAAGATCCAGCGAACGAATAATATCTATTTTTTTCTTATTAAACTTGCGTTGTTGCGCCTGTTTATCTCTTGTTTGACCAGGGATAATAGGCCCAAAAGGCATTTGAAAGAACGAATGAATGGTCACCCCTTTTGCATTAATGGCAGCCACTCCTGTAGGCGCCACAACAACCATCCGTTTAAGGGTGGTGCTTTTTAATCGATGTAAAAAAGTAGTCTTCCCTGTCCCCGCCTTTCCTGTTAAAAAAACGTTACGATCTGTCTTTTCGATAAAATCAAACGCTAATTCTAGTTCTTTATTTACATGCATCTTATTGGTAGTATAGCAATTAACTGTTTTAATAGATGAAAAACAGTTTCATTTTTTAGTTTTGTGAAATTACATAATTTTTAATGAAGCCAAAAATAATCACCCTTTAAAATAAAAGTAAAAACACTACAAATATCAGAATTCCAGTATCGAATTAACCTCCTCAAACTTACATTTTTAAATCAAATCTTATCCGCCCATAAACCTACAAAGACCATTTTTTTATTAAAAATATTCACCCCTACTTATAGGTCAAAACTAACACTATTTTATTTAGAATCATTCTTAAGATTGAAACATTTTATAATTTTAGCATTTACAAATTCACATACATGCATTTTTCACAACCTCAACAAAACCAAGGAGTCAGCTRTAAAATAAACGCTAAAACACCTACTACAAGGAACTTACGTAGCCTACTGCTCTATGAAAAACATCAAAACTGTGAATAAGTCGTAGTAGATTGTGGATAAGTCTCTTGGGTTTTTACAAAAAAAATCGCAACCTTTGTAAAAGAAAAAAAGCACAAGACAACCACATAAAAACTCACAATGCCAGCTATCGAACCAATTTTACAAGAAAATAAAGACCGATTTGTTATCTTCCCTATTAAACATCACGATTTATGGGAGTGGTATAAAAAACAAGAAGCTAGTATTTGGACCGCTGAAGAAATTGATTTGCATCAAGACGTTATTGACTGGGAAACCAAATTAAATGACGATGAGCGTTATTTCATCAAACACATTTTGGCCTTTTTTGCGGCATCCGATGGAATTGTAAATGAAAACTTAGCCGAAAATTTTGTGTCAGAAGTTCAATATCCAGAAGCAAAATTCTTTTATGGTTTTCAAATCATGATGGAAAACATCCATTCCGAGGTCTATTCTCTTTTAATAGATACGTATGTAAAAAATGAAGCTGAAAAAGCAGAACTATTCTCTGCAATTGACCATTTTCCTGCGATTAAAGAAAAAGCAGACTGGGCGCTTAACTGGATTGACAGCCCTAGTTTTGCGGAACGACTGATTGCTTTTGCTGCTGTAGAAGGAATTTTCTTTTCAGGTAGTTTTTGTTCTATTTTCTGGCTTAAAAAACGCGGTTTACTACCTGGATTAACCTTCTCTAACGAATTGATTTCCAGAGACGAAGGACTACACTGTGACTACGCGGTGCACCTACACAACAACCACATTATCAATAAAGTACCTAAAGAACGTATTACACATATTTTAACAAATGCCCTAGACATTGAGCGTGGATTTATCACAGAATCCCTTCCTGTTAGCCTAATTGGAATGAATTCTAAATTGATGACCCAATACTTGGAATTTGTAACGGATCGATTGTTGTTAGAATTCGGTTGTGAAAAAGTATACAATGTCAGCAATCCATTTGATTTTATGGAAATGATCTCATTAGAAGGAAAAACAAACTTCTTTGAAAAACGAGTTTCAGAATACCAAAAAGCAGGTGTAAAAGATGGCGGAACCGGAGAAATAGGTTTTGACGCTGACTTTTAACAAGCTTCCCCACAAAAAAATAATTATTCTAAAGTAATTCTTAGTCTTTTTAACAGACTAAGCTAATAATAAGTAGCACAACAATAACAGTGTTTATTGACACTATGCATGCTTAAACAATCTTGTTGCTACATTTATGTAGTTTAAACATGAAAAAAGATGCGTTCCAAAAAGAACATCAACAAAAAACTAAAAAACAAACGCCATATGTACGTATTAAAAAGAAATGGAGGAAAAGAGCCCGTAATGTTTGACAAGATTACGGCAAGAGTGCGAAAAATGTGCTATGGATTAAATAATTTGGTCGACCCTGTAAAAGTAGCCATGCGTGTTATTGAAGGACTTTACGATGGTGTTACTACCTCTGAACTGGACAATTTAGCAGCAGAAATTGCAGCTACCATGACAGTTCAACATCCAGATTACGCAAAACTAGCTGCTCGAATTGCCGTTTCTAACTTGCATAAAAACACGAAAAAATCTTTTTCCGAAGTGATGACGGATCTATACACTTATGTAAACCCTCGTACGGATAAAAAGGCAGCATTACTTGCCGATGACGTGTACGAGATCATCTCAAAAAATGCTTCAAAATTAGATTCTACCATTATTTATAATCGTGATTTTAACTATGATTATTTCGGGTTTAAAACCCTAGAAAGAAGTTACCTACTCAAACTGAATGGCCAAATAGCAGAGCGTCCTCAACACATGTTAATGCGTGTAGCCATCGGAATTCACAAAGAAGACATTGACGAAGCCATTGAAACATATGAATTGATGTCTAAAAAATTCTTCACCCATGCTACGCCTACTTTATTCAATTCAGGAACACCAAAACCTCAAATGTCTTCTTGTTTTTTATTGCAAATGCAAGACGATAGTATTGACGGCATATACGACACTCTAAAACAGACGGCTAAAATCTCTCAATCTGCCGGTGGAATTGGAATTTCCATTCACAATATCCGTGCTACAGGATCCTACATTAGAGGTACAAACGGAACCTCTAACGGAATTGTACCCATGCTAAAAGTGTATAATGATACGGCTAGATATGTAGATCAAGGAGGAGGGAAACGAAAAGGATCATTCGCTATATATTTAGAACCATGGCATGCAGATGTTTTTGATTTCTTAGACCTAAAAAAGAACACTGGTAAAGAAGAAATGCGTGCAAGAGATTTGTTTTTTGCAATGTGGATTTCGGACTTATTTATGAAGCGCGTAGAAGAAAATGCGGACTGGACACTCATGTGTCCAAACGAATGTCCGAATCTATTTGATGTGTATGGCGATGAGTTTGAAGCACTTTATACCAGCTACGAAAAAGCAGGTAAAGGTAGAAAAACCATTAAAGCACGTAGCTTATGGGAGAAAATATTGGAAGCTCAAATAGAGACTGGAAATCCATACATGTTGTATAAAGACGCAGCCAACCGTAAGTCCAACCAGAAGAATTTAGGTGTAATTCGCTCATCGAATTTATGTACGGAGATCATGGAATACACAGCAAAAGACGAAATAGCTGTTTGTAATTTAGCTTCTATCGCCTTGCCAATGTTTATTGACGAAAACGAACAAGGAGAAAAATTCTTCAACCACGAACATCTCTTTAAAATCACCAAAAAGATCACTAAAAATTTGGATACAGTGATTGACATGAACTACTATCCTGTAAAAGAAGCCGAAAACTCAAATGTGCGTCATCGTCCTATTGGAATAGGAATTCAAGGATTGGCAGATGCATTTATTTTGCTTCGCATGCCTTTTACAAGTGATGCTGCAAAAAGCTTAAACAGTGATATTTTTGAAACTATATACTTTGCTGCAGTTACCGCTTCTATGGAAATGGCAACATCAAAAGAAGCTTATTCTTCTTTCCAAGGATCACCAATGAGCAACGGGGAATTCCAATTTAATATGTGGAACATTTCTGAAGATGATTTAAGTGGTCGTTGGGACTGGAAAACATTGCGCACACAAGTGATGAAAAACGGCCTGAGAAACTCGTTATTAGTAGCACCTATGCCAACAGCTTCAACTTCACAAATTTTAGGAAACAACGAAGCCTTTGAGCCTTACACCTCTAATATTTACACACGTCGAGTACTTTCTGGAGAGTTTATTGTAGTTAACAAACACTTATTAGAAGATCTTGTTACATTGAACCTATGGGACAACGACATGAAAGAAGATATTATGCGTGCCAACGGATCCATCCAGCACATTGACATAATTCCCCAAGAATTAAAGGAACTCTATAAAACCGTTTGGGAAATAAGTATGAAGGATATTATAGACATGTCTCGCCAACGTGGTTATTTCATCGATCAATCTCAATCGCTCAACCTATTCATGCAAGACCCTAATTTTGCCAAATTAACCTCCATGCATTTTTACGCTTGGAAATCTGGATTAAAAACAGGAATGTATTATTTAAGAACAAAAAGTGCCGTAAATGCCATCCAATTTACAGTATCAAAAAAGAAAGAAAAAGAGACACCATTGTCCTCAGAGGAGTTAAAAGCCATGCTTCTAGCATCGCAAAACAATCCTGACGATTGCGATATGTGTGGATCATAAAATATACTTAACAACCCTAGAGACTGAGAACCCTACTTTTTTTATAAAAAGTGGGGTTTCTTTTTACACACAAACAAAAGCTTAACATTGGAATGTTCTCATCTGATTCCTAGCATTTTAAACTCGTTTTTTATTGATTTTTTATGATTTCCAATGTTAAGCTTTTGTCATTAAATTGTTAACGATATACAAAAACCTTAAATTTATAGTATCAAAAAACGATTTATTAATTTTAAAACATATAGCCATGAGAGCATTATTTAGTATCGTAGTCGCATTATTTGTATTGACCGGATTTGCACAGAAACAACGCATTGATTATGAAAAAGTAAACAAAAAAGTAAAAGCAACCTATTATTATCAGGACAATACATCCATAGAGAAAGTAGGTTTCTTCAATGCCAAAGGCGATTTAGATGGCACTTGGACAAGCTACAACAAAGAAGGTAAGGTTACAATTATCGCCAATTATAAAAAAGGTAAAAAAGACGGTGTTTGGGAATACTATAAACCAACCGTAATAAATATAGTCACTTATAAAAACAACAAAATTATAGCAACGAGTAAAAAAGAAGTCAATTTATAAGATTTGAAATCTACCCCCTTTAAAACAATAAAAAGCAGCCRACTCGGCTGCTTTTTATTGTTTATATAATTTAGATAGATTAGATCACACCTTGATCCAACATAGAATCTGCAACTTTAATAAATCCAGCAATATTTGCTCCTTTAACGTAGTCAACAAAATCATCATCTCCAGTTCCGTATTTCTTACAAGCCTCGTGGATTGAAGTCATAATTACTTTTAATTTCTGATCCACTTCCTCATTAGACCAATTTAATTTCATGGCATTTTGAGACATTTCTAAACCAGAAACAGCAACTCCTCCAGCATTTGCCGCCTTTCCAGGAGCAAAAGGAATCTGTCCTTCATAGAAAGCAGTGATTGCTTCAGGAGTACAACCCATATTAGAAACTTCTACAGCATATTTTAAGCCGTTTGCAATCAGTAATTTTGCATCCTCGCCATTCAATTCGTTCTGAATTGCACTTGGCATTGCGATATCACATTTCACCTCCCAAGGTTTTTTACCAGCCACAAATACAGCTTCTGGGAATTCCTCAGCATATGGAGAAACGATGTCGTTATTAGAAGCTCTTAACTCTAATAAGTAGTCGATTTTTTCTTCGTCCAATCCTGCTTCATCATAAATATAACCGTCAGGACCAGAAATAGTCACTACTTTACCACCGAGTTCTGTTACTTTTAAAGCAACACCCCAAGCTACATTTCCAAATCCAGAAACAGCTACGATTTTACCTTTAAAAGTATCTTTATTATAGGTTAACATTTCATCTGCAAAATACGTTGCTCCAAATCCTGTCGCTTCTGGACGAATTAAAGAACCACCCCAATTCAACCCTTTTCCGGTTAAAATACCCGCATTTTCTTGTTGTAGTTTTTTATACATACCGTACATAAAACCAATTTCACGTCCACCAGTTCCAATATCTCCAGCAGGAACATCAGTATTAGGGCCAATAACACGCCATAATTCTAACATAAACGCTTGACAGAAACGCATGATTTCGTTGTCCGATTTTCCTTTAGGATTAAAATCAGAACCTCCTTTACCWCCWCCCATAGGCAAGGTAGTTAAGGCATTTTTAAATATTTGCTCAAAACCTAAGAATTTAAGAATACTCAAGTTTACACTTGGATGCAATCTCAATCCTCCTTTGTAAGGCCCTATAGCATTATTAAATTGGACTCTATATCCAATATTCACATTTACATTTCCAGCATCATCCAACCAGGAGATTCTAAAAGTAAAGATACGATCTGGCTCTACCAGTCGCTCAATAATTTTAGCTGCCTCGTACTGAGGATTTTCATTATACACAGTCTCTATTGATTCTAAAACCTCATGTACTGCCTGTAAATATTCTTTTTCACCAGGATGTTTGGCTTCTAAATTATTTATTATCTCGTTTGCATTCATAATAATTCCGTATAAATTTGTGTTCAATCAAAAAGCAACGACTTGCCATTTAACCATCCACAAATTTAATATTATTTTATCGTATTTTATGTAATTTTTGTTCTTTAAATTACGAATTCTTCAATAAAAATATTAGAGAAATCCTTCTGGTGGTAATTCATCAATAGATTCCTCCAAACTCTCTGTTTCCTCCTTTATTTCAATCCCTTCTTTAAAGATAACTGCCTTATTTTTACTTCCCTCTATCAAAATACTAAGCGGTGTTTTAAAACAAACATGACGAATGAATTCATCCTCAAATTCAGCGTCCAATCCATTTAAATAATCAATATCTAAAAAGCCATCATTTATAAACGGATTGATGGTTAAATACCCCACTTTAAACGAGGTGAGATTTTGAAAAAAGTGTGTCCCTTGACTTGGGTCAATTCTAAAATTATGTAAACCAGCCTCCACAATTACTTTTGCKGCTGAAATTTGCGGCCAAATTACCGGAATCCCCAACCATGGATCACTAGACCCCCAACGTCCTGGTCCAACCAACACATAGTTTTTACCTGAATCTACAAATTTCTTATTAATTTGCTCCACTGCCAATGCAATTTGACGGGTATTTGCTGAGTTAAATGTATCTGGTTTTACATAAACAAAATCTACAATTCCTTCGTATTTACCATTCCCCAAAGCAGATTCAGAATAGATAATAGTATCTTTAGTATCAATTTCGTCTGGAACAATACTCACTTCTGCTGCCGTTTCAACGATMGGTCTAATTTGTAAAAAACTAAACTCTTTTGGTTGCCCTTTTGGTACATCTAATTTTATAGCAAATTCAATTTCGATTGGGTTTTGCATTTCGCGTTGCCCAATTTTCAACAACACCTTCAAGATATCTGCTAATGGAAAAGTATCATATTTAAGAATATGATCAAAGGTAAGTACGCGAATCCCATCATGCATTATTCCAGGCCTTATCACATTATTTTGTAAATCGTAGGTAGATGCCACAAATTTTAACGAACCGTGATTTTTTGCTTTCCTAAGACTAATTTTCTTCTTATTTATGGATTCGCTGGTAGAAACCACATAGCTATTTGGATCCATATCCAATCCATAAAAGTATTTCTGGGTATCTCGCTGTGAAGCACCTGGAGACGATAATTGYAATATTTTTTTAGGATGATACGGTGAAAAACGCAAGGTACGGCCACCTCCCACAATAATCTCTCCAAGCCCCATAGCTATATTGGCGATTCCTTCTCGTGGTTTTTCATCTCCTAAAGGATAAAAATTAATAGATCGTGCCACTCCAGAAACATTTGGATAATACACATCTTCATATTGTTTTCCGATCACTTCTTGTAAAATAACTGCCATTTTATCCTCTTCCAAGGAGTGTGATGTTGCTTTTAAATAAGCTTTACTACTACGTGAAAAAGCAGAGGCCATCACCGATTTCACTGCATTACACACCATATCCAACATGTTTTCGTCAGAAGTATTAGGCACCATATAGGTTGCAAAAACACCTGCAAAAGGCTGGTAATGCGAATCCTCCAATACACTTGAAGAACGCACTGCAATTGGATTTTTAGTCACATCCAAATAAGCTTGAATATCTTCTCTAACCCATGTAGGCAACGACTTAGAAATAAACTCATTTAATATTACCTCATCATCGTTATTCTTTGCAGCAAACTGAATCAAATCATGCGTATCCATAAATTCGTCAAAAACTTCTGTACTCAACACCACTGTTTGTGGTATAGAAATGGTCACGTCTTTAAATTTACTAAACAGCTTATTCCGCTTTAAAAACGAATCTATAAATGCCAATCCACGTCCCTTTCCTCCTAAAGCCCCTTCTCCAATTCTTGAAAACACTAGATATTCATCATATCTTTTTCTATCGAATTTGGCAATCACACCTCGAGAACGATATACCCGATAGGTCTTGATGGCATTTATCAAAAATGACCTTATTTTTTCAGGGTTCTCAAAATCGTTGTATTCCACTTCACTAAACAAATCAGCTAACGGAAATAACGCTCTAGATTTCAGCCATTTGGAATACTCACTGCGTTCCGCGTGGTAAGAGATAGATTCAACCGTAACAAAGGACAATGCCTTCTGAAAGTTTTTTAAGTCATTTACTTTTGCAAGCACTTTCATCTGATTGGGATCCCAAAACTCAAAATCACCAAAAGAAAAATACTTGATAATGTAATTTTTAATTTCTTTCTCTAAGGTCTCGGAATGCTTGTACAAAAACTTACCATTGAGTTCTATAGCACGCTTTTTGTTTTTTTCTTCGGAAGACTGAATTAAAAATGGAAAATACCGCTTAAACGATCGTACATATTTTAAAAAGATGAAACCTGCTTCGGAATCCTGTCTTCCATTTTTAAAATAAGATACATCGGAAATAACTCCTAACAAATTGTGCCGATAACTCTCAAACAAGGACAAACCATCTTCGTAAGTAGTGGCCAATAATATTTTTGGACGCCCTCGCATCAATTTCATTCGTCTGTGTTCATTCAAACCTTCAGACATAGAAGCATGGGTCTGTTTGAGGATAATTTTATAAATCAACGGAATATAACGGGAATAAAACCGCAGTGAATCTTCGACTAATAAAATGGCCTTTACCCCAATTTTATTGATGTCTTTTTCTGCATTCATTCGATCCTCTGTCAATTTGATAATTGCCAAAAATATATCCACATTTCCACTCCAGTGAAATACATAGTCAATGACCTCATTTTTCTCTAATTTCAACTTCTTACTCAATTCAGAAGAATAATGACTCAAGGCAGCAATAGGCACACCTGGAAAGGCTTCTTTTATCTGCTCTGCAGTTTCATAAGCCTTATAACTCCCAATATCTAACCAAGTAATAATTAAATCTATCTTATGAGATTTCATCAATTTCAACGCTCTTTTCGCAGAATTTGCATGTATAAAACTCGGTGGATATCTTAAATGTAAATCAGTATATTCATTAAAAATACGTTCTTCAATTCTACCATCTTCCTCCAATCCATAGTAATCATAATTCGAACATACAATTAACACACGCTGAATGCGATTTTGCATTAACTGATTGAACTCAAATTCTTGAAATTCGTAGGTTCTTAAATTTGGCAATTCTCTTTTTTGCATTTCCATTAAGTTAGTCTCTGCAAGATAAGATTTATTAGTTTTTAAAACTGTAATCTTTCTAATTAATGTGGTTCCAATAGTATCGAGAATTGAGCTGTGAGTATTGCTAAAACAAAAAAAAGGCCGCACAAGGCGACCTTTTTTATATATGTTATTCCAAGCTTACACAACTCCTTGCGCTAGCATTGCATCAGCTACTTTAACAAATCCTGCAATATTTGCTCCTCTTACATAGTCTACATAACCATCTTCTTGAGTTCCATATTTTAAACATGACTCATGGATATCAGACATAATTTGCTTTAAACGTGTATCTACCTCTGTACGCGTCCAATTGATACGCAACGAGTTTTGAGACATTTCTAAACCAGAAGTTGCAACTCCACCTGCATTAGATGCTTTTCCTGGTGCGTACAATATTTTTGCTTTATGAAAGGCGATTACTGCCTCTGGAACACTTGGCATATTCGCTCCTTCACTTACACAAATAGTACCGTTTGCAATCAATGTTTCTGCCGCTTCTTCGTCAATTTCATTTTGCGTTGCACAAGGTAAAGCAACGTCACATTTTACAGACCAAGGTTTTTCTCCAGCCACAAATTTAGCCGATGGATATTTAGTTACATATTCATTTGCTCTACCACGTCTTTCGTTTTTCAACTCCATGATAAAGGCCAATTTATCAGCATCTATACCATCCGCATCATATATATATCCAGAAGAATCAGAGAAAGTAACCACTTTAGCTCCTAACTCAGTTGCTTTTTCAATAGCAAACTGCGCTACATTTCCAGCTCCAGAAACCGTTACTACTTTTCCTTGTAAAGAATCTTTTTGAGTCTTCAACATACTTTGTGCAAAATACACTGTTCCATAACCTGTAGCTTCTGGACGAATTAAAGAACCACCCCAAGAAATACCTTTTCCTGTTAAAACTCCTGTAAATTCGTTTCTCAATTTTTTATACATTCCAAACATATACCCTATCTCACGACCTCCTACTCCAATATCTCCAGCTGGAATATCTGTGTTTGGGCCAATATGACGGAATAATTCACTCATAAACGACTGACAAAAACGCATAATTTCGTTGTCAGTTTTCCCTTTAGGATCAAAATCAGAACCTCCTTTTCCTCCACCCATAGGCAAGGTAGTCAAGGCATTTTTAAATACTTGCTCAAAAGCCAAGAACTTCAAAATACTTAAATTTACGGTTGGATGAAAACGCAACCCTCCTTTATAGGGTCCAATAGCTGAATTCATTTCTATACGGTACCCTCTATTTACTTGTATTTCTCCTGAATCATCAACCCAAGCAACACGAAAAGTCAATACTCTCTCTGGTTCTACCATTCTGAGTAATAAGTTTTTCCCGCTATACATCTTTTTTTCTGCGATATAAGGAATTACAGTATCAGCGACTTCCTGCACTGCTTGCAAGAATTCTGGTTGATATTGGTCTCTTGATTCGACCAAATCCATAAAAGCTTTAATTTTAGATTCCATAATTTTACATGTTATTTATTCCTATTAGTATAATTTACACTACAAATGTAAAGTAAATATTAGGGAATTGACATTTTTAACGGCTTTTTTTAAACACACATTCGTCCTAATAATTATTACAAATATTCCTGCTTGATAAAACCTGAAAAATAATTTTAAAATCGTATTTTTGCCGCTTAACTACGATAGAAATGTTAGACAAAATAACAGCCTTAATTGGAGAAGCAAAGGCATTTAATGCCACTTCGAATGATGAAATTGAAGCTTTTAGAATTAAATTCTTAGGAAAAAAAGGAATCTTAAACGATTTGTTTGCCGAATTTAAAAACGTAGCTCCTRCTGAAAAAAAAGATTTTGGWCAAGCYTTAAATACRCTTAARAAAGAAAGTGAAKCCAAAGTWSMMTTWTTAAAAGARCAATTGGAGAGYAAGGAYGAGCARMAAGGMTTTTTTGGTGAYTTAACCAGACCYTCTGAACCTATTGAAYTAGGWGCWCGWCAYCCTATTTCTATTGTTAAAAAYCAAATTCTKGAKGTGTTTTCTCGTATCGGATTTACSGTVTCTGAAGGCCCWGAAATAGAAGATGACTGGCATAACTTTACYGCWTTRAAYTTACCRGAATATCACCCTGCTAGAGAYATGCAGGACACYTTTTTTATAGAAAAAGAYCCAGATATTYTAYTGCGYACACATACCTCWTCSGTACARGTRCGCTATATGGAAAACAACAMRCCWCCTATYCGTACSATCTCTCCRGGWCGTGTGTTTAGAAACGARGATATTTCTGCRCGTGCACACTGTATTTTCCAYCAAGTRGAAGGATTATAYATTGATACAGACGTGTCTTTTGCCGATTTAAAACAAACCTTATTGTATTTYACAAAAGARATGTTTGGWAARTCWAAAATCAGATTRAGACCTTCKTATTTCCCATTTACYGAGCCTAGTGCAGARGTAGATATYTATTGGGGATTAGAAACYGARGTGGATTATAAAATTACCAAAGGAACAGGTTGGCTAGAAATTATGGGTTGCGGTATGGTAGACCCTAACGTCTTAAAAAATGCCAATATTGACCCTGAAAAATACAGTGGATTTGCTTTCGGAATGGGAATAGAACGTATTGCCATGCTCTTGTATCAAATTCCTGATATTCGTATGTTTTACGAAAACGATGTGCGTTTCTTAAAACAATTTAAATCCACTTTTTAAGCACCAAAAATTACAAACCACCTTATAAAAAAGGTGGTTTTTTTTAAAGAAATTTTATGAAACGAGCATAATTTTTTTTAATCAAAAAATACACCTACGTGTATGATTAAAATAAATTAATGAGAGAATAAGTGTAGCGAGTAGCTACATGGGTTCTCAAATTTTTAATTATTTTTCATTATTTACCAAATTTTAAACACATGAAAAAAGATATTGATTTCACCGAAGTTGAAAATGTTTTTATGGCCATTGTAAAAGAATACAATTCAGAATTCCAATGTGATGACTGGAATGCCTATATCATCAATAATAAAGAGACCCTTATAGATATGGTACTAATTGTATCTAAAGGATACAACGAGGATACCTTACAGGAAACTGCCGTTTTACGTCATAAAATTGAATCAATGCCTGCAAAATCATTTGCAAAAGTAGAATTGATGCAAGAAGATCTTTTAAAACTCACCAACTTTTTTAATGTGACCTTTTTCGAAGGCAGTAAAATGTTTGACAAAAGATACTCGTTTGAAAAAGGAACCGTCAAAGAAAGTAGTTTACGCATGATTCCTCTATTGAAAAAGCGTGGAGTACTTTTAAAATAGCTACTTGTTTTTTAGATTCAGGATGTTTTTGAATCANGNNNNCNNNACTNTNNNCT
>NVSY01000012.1:64190-90536 GCA_002401385.1 Flavobacteriaceae bacterium
TGNACNNNNACTRKACKRAYWYTWKACTWNTTTTTTATAAAATAATGACTGTGTCCTGTTCCCACTTTCGCGGGAATGACAGTCTCAATACGATCACCTCACTATTCAACTCTTTTTAATCCACCAACTCAGTCAATTTTTTAAACTCCAGTTTTGGATTTTTGTTCTCATATAAAATTCCATAAACTGTATCTATAATAGGTGTTGTTGCTTTATTTTTTTGATTAATCTCATAAGCACTTTTAGTGGCATAATACCCTTCTGCAACCATACTCATTTCCATTTGAGCACTTTTTACAGTGTATCCTTTTCCTATCATATTACCAAACATTCTATTGCGACTGAAGGTAGAATAACCTGTTACTAATAAATCTCCCAAATAGGCAGAATTATTAATGTTCCGTTTCATTTTGTGCACTTTTTTAATAAAGCGTTTCATTTCACGAATGGAATTAGACATCAATACCGACTGGAAATTATCGCCATATCCTAAACCATGCGCAATTCCTGCAGCTATGGCAAAAATATTTTTTAACATGGCAGCATATTCTGTCCCGATAATATCGTCAGAAATTTTTGTTTTAATAAAATCACTTTTAATACAATCGCTTAACATCACCGCTTTTGCTTCGTCTTGACAAGCAATTGTTAAATATGATAAACGCTCCATAGCCACCTCTTCTGCATGGCATGGCCCAGTAATAACCCCGATATTTTCGATAGGTATATCTAAATGCTTGTTAAAATGCTCACCAACTATCAAGCCTGTTTCTGGAACAATTCCCTTAATAGCGGAAAAAATAATTTTACTTGTATAATCTTCTGTGATTTTATCCAATTCGTTTTTTACAAACGCAGAAGGAATGGCAAATATCAACACATCTGCATAGCGAACCATCTCATTAATATCGCTTGTCAAGTTTAACTTCTCTACATTAAAAGTAGCAGAAGGAATATATTTAGGGTTGTGATCATTTTTTTTTATATAATCAATCGCATACTGACTTCTCATATACCAACCGACGGTAGATAAATTTTCACATAACATTTTTACAATGGCTGTAGCCCAACTACCTCCGCCAAAAACTGCTATTTTAATATCATTTTTCATCTATAAAATCTATTTTGATTGCACCAAAAGTAACAAAACTTGAGCAATTGCCTTCACAAATCCAATGTTAAGTCATTTTCTCATCATATTTAGAGAAACAGTTTTAAGTGATCTATTTGCCGATCTTTGGCAACATTCGAAACATATTATGTACTTTTAAGCCCTAAATAAAACACTACATTTTTGAGCATTCTAAAAAAATTTTTCAAAGACACTTTAATCTATGGAATGGCAGCYGTTCTGCCAAGGGTGATTAATTTTTTACTAGTCAGAATCCAGACAGATGCCTTGCCTCCAAAAAGTTATGCAGAAAATACGGATTTTTACATTTGGGCAGCACTTTTTTCTGTGTTATTAACCTATGGAATGGAAACCGCCTTTTTTAGATTTTACAGTCAAGAAAAACAAAAAGACAGCCTTGTCTCTACCGCCTTTTTTACCATACTTTTTACAACAATATTGTTTGGTACACTCAGTATGATTTTCGCTTCAGAATTAATTCAATTATTTAATTTCAGCAACAATCCTATTCAGTTTAAATTACTGGTTGGAATTCTAATTTTAGACACCTTAGCCATGGTGCCATTTGCACTTTTACGCGCCTCCAACAGACCCTTAAAATACGCCTTTTTAAAACTGACAAATGTCGGAATTATAGTCCTTGTTAACGTGCTGTTTTTACGTTGGATTCCAATGCAATTAACCTCAGATATTTCAATTCCAAATTTCTTAGAAAACCTGTTCAATAGTACGCAAATTATCAACTTTATTTTTATTGCAAATTTCTTAGGAAGTGCTGTTTGCTTCTTCTTACTAATGCCTTTTTTAATCAAATTTAAATTTAATTTCAGCTTCAAACTACTCAAAAAAATGATGTCTTATGGATGGCCAATTCTAATTGCTGGAATCGCTTATGCCATTAATGAACATTTAGACAAACTATTAATAGGTCATTATATAAACAAAGAAAGTGAAGGGATTTATGCCGCCGTTTACAAACTCGCTATTTTTATGAACCTGTATATCATGGCATTTAGACTGGGTGCAGAACCATTCTTTTTTAATCATGCTAAAGAAAAAAACGCCAAAGAAACCTATGCTAAAATATTGAATTATTTTGTGATTATTGGAGCACTCGTTTTTGTTGGGATTGTGAGTTATATAGACCTGATAAAACACCTGATAAACCACAACTATTGGAGTGCCCTATCTATTGTACCTATTGTATTATTAGCCTATTTGTTCTTAGGTATTTACCACAATTTATCCATTTGGTATAAACTAACAGACAAAACACGATACGGCATGTATTTTTCTATAATAGGTGCTGGAATTACAATACTTATAAATATTGTGTTCTTACCAATATATGGAGTCATAGCAGCAGCTTGGGCAACCATGATCGCCTACGGGTGTATGATGACACTCTCTTACTTTTATGGAAAAAAATACTATCCCGTATCCTATGATTTAACCAAAATAGCTCTATATCTAGGTTTTTCCATACTAATAGCTGTCATTTCCTTTCATTATTTTAGGGGAAATTACTGGGTTTCAACCGCCTTATGCATCCTTTTTGGAGGCCTTATTTTCTGGCGGGAAAAGAAAGAATTATTAGCAATTTTCAACAAGAAATAATATGTTTAAAAAACTACTTTTATGTACAGTAATTGTAAGCTTACAATTCACCCTGTATTCTCAAGAATCATCAAGTGCTTCAAAAAATGTAACCGTTTTAGACTCGTTATTTACCATTCCAAAAGTAACGAACATTCCCCATAAAATTTGGGTATACCTTCCACCAAATTATCAGGAATCTAAACAGCGTTTTCCTGTAATTTACATGCACGATGCTCAAAATTTATTTGATTCCTCTACGGCTTATAGCGGCGAATGGGAAGTGGACGAAACATTAAATACACTTTACAAAAAAACAGGACGTGGATTTATAGTTATAGGTGTAGAAAATGGAGGCACGGAACGCATCAACGAATACACCCCTTGGGTACATTCCAAATACGGTGGAGGAAAAGGAGCTGCTTATATCGACTTTTTAAAGAACGATTTAAAACCCTTTATCGATGCAAATTACCGCACAAAATCAGGCCCTAAAAACACCGCGATTGTCGGCAGTTCTTTAGGTGGTTTTATTTCCTTCTATGGAGGCCTAAAATACCCGAAAACTTTTGGGAAAATCGGCGCGATGTCTCCTTCGTTTTGGTTCTCTGAAAAAGTGTTTGACTTCACCAAAAATCAAACCCTATTATCAAGGACAAAGCTCTATATGTTGGTCGGAGAAAAAGAGAGCGAAGAAATGGTTTCAGGCACTAAAAAAATGGACCAATTATTACGTACCTTAGGTTTTTCAAATACACAATTAAAAACTGTAATTCGTCCAGAAGGAAAACATCACGAACATTTTTGGAAAAACGAATTTTTAGCGCAAATAATGTGGCTATTCAATATAAATTAACAACTATGAACATTCAACTAATTAACAAGTCAAAACACCAAACACCAGCATACGAAACAGCCGCATCAGCAGGCATGGATTTACGGGCAAATATTGATGCAGCCATCGTGTTAAAACCACTAGAACGCGCCATTATTAAAACCGGATTATTTATTGCTTTACCCGTAGGTTTTGAAGCTCAAGTACGTCCTCGTAGTGGATTGGCAGCAAAAAATGGGATTACAGTATTGAACGCTCCTGGCACCATAGACGCCGATTACCGCGGTGAAATAGGCGTGATATTAGCCAATATTTCTAATGATGAATTTACAGTGAATGACGGTGACAGAATAGCACAGTTAGTAATTGCAAAACACGAACGTGCCGAATGGGAATTGGTAGAAGCCCTAGACGAAACAGCACGTGGTGCTGGAGGTTTTGGAAGTACAGGTGTTTAAAATGATCTATATAAGTAGCTTGTTTTTGTTTTGTAGTTATTAAAAAACAGAAAAATTGTTACTATCCATAGATTTTCCAACTACCATTGATGGATTTATCTAAACGCTACTTAAAATTGAAAAGGTTCAATCGGCTCTATTAATTGAGCTGATTGGATTCTTAAAGGCTGTAAATGCACCATTTCCTGAGCCATCTCTCCTCTTACTACTTCCAATAAAATTTCTTGTGCTTCGTATCCAATAAAAGCCACTTCTAACGTGTAGCTTCCAGGAGACAATTGAAAAGAAAAAGCTCCCTCCATATCTGTTTCTATTTGCAGGTCCAATTCTTTGATAGACACCTCTGCAAAAACTAATTTTTCATCTGTATCTTGTGCGTCTAACACCGTACCTGCCACACTTACTGATTGCGTCAAACTCGAAACCAACGAGATATTCATTCCCTGTGAAAATACCTGAATACCTACAAGCATCAATAAAATAATAAGCCTATTTTTCATCTGTTTTTGTTTGCAACAAAGAACAGGTTCCTATGTAAACTAATGGTTATTCCTAAGTTAGCTTATAGTGGCTAAATTGTTAAATATTCAACTGACTAGCCAACGCTAAAAAATGTATATTGCAGCCCAAATACTTAAGTAATGAACTGGAGTCAACTATTATCTTTAAAGCGCTTTGGCGACACAAAAAAACGCGAGCGAAACCTACAAGACGAAACTCGTTTAGGTTTTGAAGTGGATTATGATCGTATTATTTTTTCTGATTCGTTTCGTAGTTTGCAAGACAAAACACAAGTGGTACCCTTATCTAAAACCGATTTTGTACACACGCGCCTTACACATAGTTTGGAGGTAAGCGTTGTGGCTAGATCTTTGGGAAGAGTTATTGGAAAGGAAATATTAAAGAGGTACCCTTCTTTAGTAGACGAAGGATTTCAAAGCAACGATTTTGGCGCCATTACCGCAACTGCTGCCTTGGCACACGACATAGGAAATCCTCCATTTGGACATAGTGGAGAGAAAGCCATCGGTGAGTATTTTACCAACGGAAACGGATTGCAGTTCAAAAATGAGCTGACAGACAAGCAATGGGAAGATTTAATTTCGTTTGAAGGAAACGCCAATGGGTTTAAAATTGTAAACGAAAGCTCGTCTAGTTCTCAAGGGGGCTTGCGATTGACCTACGCCACTTTAGGTGCTTTTATGAAGTATCCAAAAGAATCCTTACCTAAAAAACCGACGACACATATTGCCGATAAAAAATATGGAATATTCCAATCCGAAACTGCTGTTTTTAACGATGTAGTAGATGATTTAGGGTTGAAAAACCCAAAAACTGGGCGTGTAAATCGTCACCCTTTGGCATATATTGTAGAAGCTGCGGATGATATTTGCTATACCATCATCGATTTTGAAGACGGGATAAACATGGGCTTGATAGATGAATCCTACGCCTTAGAATACCTGATAAAATTGGTGAAAAACAATATCAATTCAGAAAAATTCCACAGTTTAAAACATACCAAAGAACGTGTTAGTTATTTGAGAGCACTCTCCATAAACAC
Organism: Flavobacteriaceae bacterium; assembly: GCA_002401385.1. GTDB lineage: Bacteria > Bacteroidota > Bacteroidia > Flavobacteriales > Flavobacteriaceae. Next base: position 69,776 of record NVSY01000012.1, read on the forward strand.
TTTAATATCAGAAGCCATCAATGTATTTTTAGACAATGAAGCAGCTATTTTAGCCGGAGAATACCCGCATTCTTTATTGGATAAATGCAAGTACGAAGCTCAAATTTCAGACATTATTAAAATTAGTGTCGATAAGATTTACCGAAGTAAAGAAGTGGTAGAAAAAGAGTTGGCTGGCTATAAGGTTTTAGGTTTTTTATTGGACGTGTTTTTAACCGCTCTTAACAATAAATTTGAAGGAGAACTCACCAATTACGACAAACTAATCTTGCAAGTATTACCAGAAAAATACCGTGAACCTGCAGGTAATTTATACGACAGAATTTTGAGTATTTGTAATTGTGTGGCTGGTATGACAGACGGATCTGCATTACAGCTCTACAAAAAATTACACGGATAAATTCTTTTTTTTAACATCAATTTGTTTCGTACATTTAGACTTGAATTTCCAAGTTAAATTTTGAAACCGCAGTACCTTATTAATTGAATACATTTTCTACATGAAACTTCAGCAACTAAACATTCAAACAAACAGCCTTCAAAACGAGGGACTCATCAAAGAAACAAACAAGATGAACGCCCTAATTGCTGCCTTGGAAGCAAAAGAGGTGCCTGAAACCATTATCTCCACTATCAATACCCAAATAGATGCGTTGAATGCACTTACGAGCACCGAAAAAAAAATCAGAAAATCTTTTCACAATACACATTGTACTATTCTTAAATCGTTGGAAAAAGAACTTAAGTACGTTTCCAAGAACCATTATAGAAATTTATGGATGGCATTGGGAATGTCGGTATTTGGACTCCCCTTAGGTGTTGCTTTTTCTGCTGCTATAGGAAATTATGGTTTTATTGGAATTGGTCTTCCTATTGGAATGGTTATCGGAATGGCTTATGGAACCAAACTAGATAAAAAAGCCGAGGCTGATGGTTTACAACTCAATATCACCTGTTAATTATTTGTATTTTTTAGAACAATATGTCCCATGAAAAAATTTAACCTCACCATCACTACAGATCTTCAAGAGGAATCGCAGGTCCAACATCTAGCCCAGCAACTAGCAGCTATATTACAATCAAATTGCACTTTTGATTTGGTGAAAAATCAAGAAATACAAATCAATGGAACATTTTTAAAAGATTTTGATTCCATCTCCCAAGCCGCAGAACTTACAGACCGTATTTGCACACCCTGGACAATGACCTTCCTAAGAGAAGACAACGAAATTGAGCTTGAATTCTCGCTAAATACCGATGTTGTTTTTAGAGAATCATCATTCAATACCATTCAAAAAGCAGCTTTTAAAACTACTTCTTAAAATCAATTTTCATGAGCAATTACCAAAGAAAAACACCTTTAAAAAGTGATTGCTCCATAGAAAAAACACTACAACTAATTACTGGAAAATGGAAACCTGCCATTTTAAGCGAATTACTTAGAAATAACACACGACTTAAAGACATTCAGCAAGAATTACCTGAAGCCTCCAAAAGAGCCTTAACGCAACAGTTAAAAGAACTAATTGACGACGGCTTAATTCAAAAAACAGATTTTAACGAATTCCCAAAAAGAACCGAATATTCCATCACAGAACTCGGTTTAAAACTAGCGCCAGTTTTTAAATCAATGACCCTTTTTGGAGATAATATCAACTAACCGAAATAAATAAATTTGGTGTAATTTATAGGGTAAAATTCACCCCTTATTTGACTTTTGAACTAAGCACCTTAACTTTGCGTTTTAAATATAACAACATGAAAAACAAAGGAGTTATAATACTAGGTAGTGCAAGAAGTAATGGAAACACGTATGAAATAGTTTCCTTTTTACAAAAAAATACGGGTTTTGACTGCATCGATTTAAAAACTAAAAACATTGGCGGCTTTGATTATGAGTTTCAAAACAAAGAAGACGACTTTCTTCCTTTACTTAGAGATATTGTACAAAAATACGATACTATTATTTTTGCCACGCCAGTATATTGGTATGCTATGAGTGGGATTTTAAAACACTTTTTCGACCGCATTTCCGACTGTTTAATCTCCGAAAAAGAACTAGGAAGACAACTCAGAGGTAAAAATATGGGAATGGTCAGTTGCGGATCTGGTCCTGAATTAAAAACGGGTTTTACCATGCCTTTTGTTGAGAGCGCTCATTATTTGGGCATGCATTATTTAGGTGATATTCATACATGGTTGGAAAATGATGGAATTCCTGAGCGTGTAAAAGATATTGTGTTGGTATTTTCTGAAGAGGTTAAAATCAAACTTAAAATTTCTTAAATAGGGACGAACTCAAAACAAGTATCTTTGAACTATCAAATTTCAAAAAACATGAATCTCATTATTAACACCCGAAAAGACCTCAACTTTCGCTCCCTAGAAAAACAAGATTGGCCACGTGTTTCTGAAATTTATGCTTTAGGGATTGCTACTGGAAATGCAACTTTTCAACAAGAAATTCCTTCTTGGCAGGAGTGGCACAGCAATCATATAAAAAAATGYAGAATACTTGTAGAAAAAAACCAACAAATAGTTGGATGGGCGGCATTATCATACGTTTCTAAAAGGGAAGTTTATAAGGGGGTTGCAGAAGTGAGTATTTATATTAACCCACAATTTTCTGGTCAAAATATTGGAATTTCATTACTAGAAAAACTAATACAAGAAAGTGAGAAAAATGGATTCTGGACTTTACAAGCAGGTATTTTTCCAGAAAACATAGCGAGTTTGAAAATTCACGAGCGCTTAGGGTTTCGTACAATTGGAGTTCGAGAAAGAGTGGGTAAAATAAATGGTATTTGGAGAGATACAGTACTCATTGAACGGAGAAGTTTGATTGTAGGAGTAGMTTAAGGTTTTATGTATTTAYACCCTATAAATTAGATAAAACAGGGAGATAGTTCACGATACAATTTTAGTGTTTTTCCAATAAAAAAACCAATAAACCCACTCGAACTGACCATCAAAAGCACCCTAATTTCATCTTTATACATTTTACTCAAAACCACAACAAAGAAAAAAAGCACCAATCCCATCTTAAAAAGGAATCACTACCTTTGATAATAAAACAAATTACTATGAAATCCGATGCCACATCACCCGAAGCATACATTGCAGGACTTCCAGAAAACAGAATACCAGCAATGGAACGCCTTAGAAAAACCATACAAGAACACCTGCCTTCCGGTTTTAAAGAAGAAATGTCCTATGGAACAATCGGTTATGTGGTACCACATAGTATGTATCCAAAAGGTTACCATTGCAACACAGCGCTGCCTTTGCCTTTTTTAAACATTGCCTCTCAGAAAAATTTTATTGCTGTATACCACATGGGAATTTATGCAGACCCAGCACTACTCGAATGGTTTAAAACAGCATACCCATCGCATTGCAAGTATAAAATAGACATGGGGAAAAGTTGCATTCGATTTAAAAAAACAGACGATATCCCTTATGAACTCATCGCCCAATTATGTACAAAAATGACCTGTGAAGATTGGATTTCTCGCTACGAAAATGCGTTTGTAAAAAAATAATACAGCATGGATACTTTTAGAAGTTACGTAGAGAACATAGCTGAAGTAAGCGATGCAGATTGGRAATTATTCTCATCTGGATTGGAAAAACGCGTCTTCAAAAAAAACAAACCTGTTCATCTGTTTGGACAAATAGAAAATTATATTTCGTTTATTGAACAAGGCATCGTAAGACTATTTATTCCTAAGGAGGACCCTGAAAAAGAAATCACTTTTGGTTTTAGTTTTGATACTGAATTTATAAGCGCTTACGACTCTTTTTTAACCAGAACTCCTTCCTTATACCAGTTAGAAACCTTAACAGATACCATTATTTGGAGTATTTCTTATGCCCATTTACAAGAGGTCTATAAACACACAAAAATCGGAAATATGATAGGGAGACTATCATCGGAAAGATTGTTTTTAATTAAGTCAAAACGTGAACAATCACTTCTCAACGAAACAGCAACAGAACGCTACCTTAACTTATTTAAAGAACGCCCAAAGCTGATCAAAGAAATACCGTTAAAATACATAGCATCCTATATTGGTGTGACACCGCAAGCCTTAAGTCGCATTCGAAAACAAATTTCTTAACTTCGATTCATTGCCTTTACACCCCTAAGAGCATACCTTTGCACTTTATATTTAAATCCCTTTATGGAAATTATAATTTTAGTCCTTGTATTATGGTATGTTGGTTTGTTTTTTCAAACCTTTTTCTTGCACAGATATGCAGCACATCAGACATTTACCATGTCTAATTTTGTTGAAAAAACATGTTTTATATTGACTTGGATATTCCAAGGCTCCAGCTATTTAAGTGCTTACGGTTATGGTGTTATGCACAGAATGCATCATGCTTATGCCGATACCGCGAAGGATCCGCACTCTCCAAAGTACGACAAGAATCCATTTGCTATGATGTGGCGAACTAAAAACGTTTATCAAAACATCAATAAAAAACGCATTGCAGTAGATGAAAAATTCACTAAAAATGTACCACAGTGGAAAAGATTTGATGCTTTTGCAAGCTCTATGACCTCTCGCATCTTATGGGCTGTAGTTTACATTACTTTCTTTTATTTCTTTGCAGATGCCTGGTGGCAATGGTTATTTTTACCGCTCACTTTTTTGATGGCTCCTATTCACGGTATGATCATCAATTGGTTTGCTCATGTATACGGATCTGTAAACTTTAAGGTAGCTGATACTTCGAAAAACTTATTTGCTTTTGATTTTTTAATGATGGGAGAAGGCTATCATAACAACCACCACAAACACAGCAATCGCGCCAATTTTGGTGGTGTAAAAACAGTTGACATCGACGTTACCTATATCATTATGAAGCTACTTCACACTTGTAAAATTATTCAAATAAAAAACACAAATACGTTTGTAAAAAGTGATTTTAATAATTAACTCCCCCTCATAAATTTAACAAAACCCTTTGACAATAAAGTACGCTTAAAATGAAATACTAGCAAATGTATTTCCAAGTGACTGCTTAAAAAAAGAAGTAATTATTTCTTTTATCAAGAAAGAAAATCAAAGGGTAGCACTAATATCGTTCTGTTTTTTAACGACGAAATAACTGAAACGAAATTATCTATATCCATCATTCAGCCCTATTTCTGGAGCCATAACACTACCTGTTTCATTTTTAACGCCTTACAAACATTCCGGTCCTCTTATCCATTTTGATCTATTGTTATACACAGCCCTATTTATGCAGGTTTTTATAACAAACACTGTTTTTTGTTTTTCCTTGTTAACAAACATTGTTATTTACCCAATTGTTGGTAAATTTGTAGGAATTATACTATTGACTATTCAATGGAAAAAATACACTTCCAAAATACAATCAATAGTACATTTCAAAAAAACGATTAATCCACGAAGATGAACGAAAGAAAAACGACCAATATATTATTACTCTTTATTGTATTACCCATTATATTTTGGGTATTAAAATTACTGTCCTTTATTTTCATCCCACTGATTTTTTCCATGTTCATTGCCTTGTTGTTTTTACCACTGATGCGATGGTTTAATAAAAAAAATATCCCCAAAGTAATTAGCTTGGTCCTTGTAATCGGTATCATCGGAATATTTTTAACAGTAACTGGAAAAGTGATTCAACTTTCAAGTAAGGAAATTCTAGCATCACAAGGAAATTTACTRCCAAAAATTGAYACTAAACTGCACAATATTATTGTTCCAATAGAGGAGTTTATGAATATGGAGCGTGTAGAAGGAGTGAGTGTAAGTGAACATTACTTAAAAAAAATAGATATTAATAAAAGTGTTRGTGCCATTATAGGAACACTTAGGACTACACTTTCTATAGCAATAATGACGGCCTTTTTTGCCATTCTTTTATTGGCAGAATCTTTGAATTTTCAAAAAATATTAAACAATACTATTTTCCAACAGCACTATTCCTCTGTAAAAGTGTTTTTTAAAATAGAAAAAGACATCATCACTTTTATCAAAGTAAAATTTATCATCAGCTTTTTTACGGGGCTCGGGTTTACCTTAGCTTGTTACTTTTTTGATGTGAGTTTCCCCATTTTCTGGGGTTTATTTGCCTTTGCTATCAACTTTGTACAAATGATAGGCTCTGTAGTATCGGTAGTTTTATTGACTCTCTTTGCTTTTGTAGAACTAGACCCAACGAGTACCTTATTATTTTTTATCATTTCTATCACCTTGGTACAAGTAATTATGGGAGGGATTTTAGAGCCCGTATTTATGGGAAAATCCTTCTCTATAAACGTTATTACCATTCTAGTAATGCTCTCTTTCTGGGGCTTTATTTGGGGGATTCCAGGAATGATTTTATCCATTCCCCTCACTGTGGTTATCAAAATAATATTAGAACAATTTCCTAGGACAAAACTCATTTCCGACCTCATGTCTGGTTCTGAGCTCATTCAACTAAAAAAACAATAATGGAAACAATAAGCAACCTACTACACACAGAGTTATTTCATTTTAAAGACCATTCTTTAACCGTTTTTGAAATAGTATTAGTCTTGCTTATTTTTATTGCCACCAAAATTATTTTGTGGATAACTAATAAAGCCGTTTTTTCTAAAACAAAGCTCAATAACTTGGACCAAGGGAGTTCTTTTGCCCTGTTCCAAATTGTAAAATATTTAATTTGGATCATYGCTGTTTCTTTTATGCTCGAAACCATTGGAGTAGGAGTTACCCTATTACTAGCCGGATCTGCGGCGCTATTAGTGGGAATAGGATTGGGATTACAACAGACATTTAACGATGTGCTTTCTGGAATTATTTTACTCTTCGAAAACTCTGTTCGTGTGGGTGATATTCTAGAAATAGATGGCGACATTGTCATCATTCAAGAAATAGGATTGAGAACCTCTACTGGACTCAACAGAAACCAAATAGGGGTTATATTACCCAATTCACTCATCACTACCAACAAAGTGATTAACTGGAGCCATCAAACCAAAAAAACCTTGTTTACGATAACCGTTGGAGTGGCTTATGGAAGTGATTTAGACCTAGTAATTMGTCTTTTAGAAGAAAGTGCTATAGCRCATCCAGAAATCACAAAAAAGAATGTTTTAGAAGGAAGATTGATTGAGTTTGGTAGTTCATCATTAGATTTCCAACTTTTATTCTACAGCAAAAACATTTTTTTTATTGAAAAAATTAAAAGCGATATTCGAAAAATAATCTATCGAAAATTTTTAGAAAACAAGATCGAAATTCCATTTCCTCAAATGGATGTTCACCTTAAAAAATAACTTTATAATAGAAATCCGTACTTCAATTTTACTTATGAAACAAACATGAATTTTTTTAATCAAAAAATTCCCCCAAGGGTATGATTAAAATAAATTCATTTGAGAACGAATGTAACGAGTGCTTACATGGGTTCTCAAATTTTGAAATATTTTTAGTCAATTACAAAATTTTAAACACATGAAACAACTCTTATTTATAGCAGCTCTACTACTATTCCTACAATCGTTTTCACAAGTTAGTACGGTTTACGACCAACTATCCCTTCAAAGTACTATTTTAAAAAGTGAACGTAAGTTTGCGCTATATTTACCACCAGGCTATAAAGAATCTTCTCGAAGCTACCCTGTACTATACTTACTTCATGGTTCTGGCGACGACCAAACAGGATGGATACAATTTGGAGAGGTRCAACATATTGCAGACAAATCAATTGCTAACGGTACGGCTACACCTATGATTATTGTAATGCCTGATGCGAACACAACTAAAAAAGGATACTTTAATAGGATTGATAAAAAATGGTCTTTTGAAGATTATTTTTTTGAAGAATTAATTCCTTTTATAGAAGACAATTACCGTGTAAAATCCAGTAAACAATTCAGAGCAATTGCAGGTCTTTCTATGGGAGGTGGAGGAAGCTTTATGTATGCACTACATAAACCCGACATGTTTTCTTCAGCTTGTCCATTAAGCGCAGCCACCTATTCAGAAAGTTTGGAAGGTTTTAAAAAACGCTATATACAGAACAGTTTTAAATACACATCAGAAGAAATAACCTCCTATTACGAGCAACACAATGTAATTTCTTTAATTAATAACCTTTCTACAGAAACATTAAACAGTGTACGCTGGTATATAGATTGTGGTGACGACGATTTCCTCTACGAAGGAAATAGCTTGGTGCATATCTTACTACGAAAAAAAGAAGTGAAGCATGAATTTCGAATTAGAAATGGCGCTCATAATTGGACCTACTGGAGAGCATCACTTCCCAAAGTATTAGAATTTACAAGTCAAGGGTTTCATCAATATTAAAATTAAAAACTATAGGACAAGCCAACACCTAACAACTGTTTTAATTGGATTTTAGCTCCTTTAATTTCAAAATTACCTTCGCTATCCACATCGGTTTTGGTCTTAATGTCATCATCATAAATGACATGAGAACCCACATTTGCCTTAATGTATTTGTTTATTTTTAAATCAAAATTCAATTCCCAATCAAAATCTACGTTTCCAAAATTATTGATATAGTCCGAATATAGACTCAGTTTATTGGTCATTTTTATATTTTCCATCACTAGCTTTTCCCAGCGCCCTGTGAGTAATGTTCCAAATTCCATCTTTATCTTATCTCCTTCAGAGATAAGGTTCCCTTCGGTATCATACACCGCTTTTTTTACCCCAAAAGCACCTTGATTGGAAAGTGTGTGATCCAAAACATAAGTGGTTTTATTGGTGATAGGAGACACATAAAGTTTTAATTTATGTTTTTTGGAAGTATATTCACTCCCTACCCCAATGTGCATATAGGCAGGTGCAAATATTTTTGACTTAGGCTTTGTCTTATCTGGGTAATTATAACCATTTGCAAATTGTGTTTTAAAATTGAATTTAGCAGAAGTGTACCACAGAGAGGACGTATCCCTACGATACCCAAAAGTAGAGTTGATTTCAAATAAATCTTCCGATTTTCTAAGTTCACGCTCGGCTTGTTTATTTAAACCATAATTTGTTTTCATTTCATTACTCCAAACAATATGATCGTTTTTAAAATTCCGAAGGAACTGCATTTTTACGATTCCTGCAATGGAATTATTTCCCCCTGCATTCCAATTGATAAAAGCATTTTCTGTTAAAAATAAGCTGGCATTATTTTTAACCATCCACTTAGATTTTATTTCTTTAATTTGTAATGAATCTTTGACAAAATGAGCATTTGCGGTGAAGGAACATACTAAAATTAGTAATCCGATTAACTTAAAGCGCATGGGTATATATTTAGGGTTAATAGTTTAATTGATTGAAATAATCTGTTAGTGCTGCCTCCGACAAACCGATACTTTCATACAACAATTCCGTGCTTCCATGTTCTATAAATTGATCAGGCACCCCCTTCCTTTCCACAGGAATTAGGTAATTATTGTCTGAGACAAATTCCAATATTGAAGTTCCGAATCCTCCAACAACTGTGCCATCCTCTATGGTCACAATTTTTTTAAAGGTTTTACAGATGTGATGTAATAATTTTTCGTCCAAAGGTTTTATAAAACGCATGTTATAATGCGCTAACCTACTACTATTTATCTTATCAAAAACTTTCACTACAGTGTTTCCTATTGGCCCTACCGTTAACACAGCAACCTCCGTCCCTTCAGATATTTGAATTGCTTTGGCTATTTCTATTTCTTCAAAATCACATTTCCAATCTACTAATTCACCTCTACCTCGTGGATAACGAATGGCAATTGGAAACCCTAAGCCCAGCTGAGCAGTATACATTATATTTCGAAGCTCCAGAACATTCATAGGAGCAAAAACACACAAATTAGGAATACATCTCAGATAAGCAATATCAAACACTCCGTGATGTGTAGCTCCATCTTCCCCAACCAATCCAGCACGATCTAAACAAAAAATAACTGGTAAATTTTGTAGCGCAACGTCATGTATAATTTGGTCATATGCACGTTGTAAAAAGGTAGAATAAATAGTACAAAAAGGGAGCATACCCTCTGTTGCCATACCAGCAGACAATGTCACAGCATGCTGCTCAGCAATCCCTACATCAAAAGCCCTTTCTGGCATTGCCTCAATCATTATTTTCAAGGAACTCCCCGTGGGCATAGCAGGTGTAATCCCAACTATTTTTTCGTTTTTTTCTGCCAATTCGAGAATTGTTTCTCCAAAAACATCTTGGTATTTAGGTGGTAAATGTGCTGTGTTTTTCGGGAATATTTCTCCCGTAATTTTATCAAATTTTCCAGGAGCATGATACGTCACCTGATCTTTCTCTGCCTTTTCTAAGCCTTTACCTTTGGTAGTAATTACATGCAAAAACTTAGGCCCTTCTACTTTTTTTAAACTTGTAAGTGCCGCTATTAATGCTGGTAAATCATGTCCATCTATAGGCCCAGAATACGCAAAATTAAACGCTTCGAACAAATTGCGTTCCCTTGCTTTATCTTCTTTTTTTATACCTGACAAATACTCTTTTAAAGCACCTACATTAGGGTCTATCCCCATTTCGTTGTCATTTAAAACAATCAACAAATTAGCTTTAGATACACCCGCATGATTCAGTCCTTCAAATGCCATTCCAGAGGCTATAGAAGCGTCGCCAATCACAGCTATATGTTGCTTGCTGGTCTCTCCTTTTAAACTTGCGGCCATAGCCATTCCTAAAGCTGCGGAAATTGACGTAGATGAATGTCCTGTTCCAAAAGCATCGTATTCACTTTCGCTACGATTGGGAAACCCCGCAATGCCTTTAAATTGTCTATTGGTATGAAAAACATCCTTCCGACCTGTTAAAATTTTATGTCCGTAGGCTTGATGCCCTACATCCCAAATCAAATTATCTATGGGCGTTTGAAATACATAGTGCAAGGCAATGGTCAATTCAACCACCCCTAGACTCGCCCCTAAATGCCCTTCCTTAGTTGCGACAATATCAATGATAAATTCGCGGAGTTCCTTGGCAACAAAAGGCAAGTCCTTTGCTGTCAACAATCTTAAATCCGAAGGACTGTTTATATGTGTTAAGAAATTCGTTTTCACAGGGACAAAACTACAATTTTTATAGTAGTTTTGTAGTGAACAAGTAAGAATACACTAGGAAAGATATATTTTAGTAAGTTTCTAACTAATTTAAAAACCTCACTTGTAAAAAGCACAGAGGCTCTCTGTTGCTATTGACACTAAACACACACCCATGATAGACCCTTTTGACGATGTATATTTTATGAAAAAAGCACTGCAAGAAGCAGTAACAGCATTTGAAAAAGATGAAGTTCCTGTTGGTGCAGTTATTGTATTTAAAAATCAAATTATCGCAAGAGCCCATAACTTAACAGAAACATTGACAGATGTTACCGCACATGCCGAAATGCAAGCATTTACAGCAGCATCCAATGCATTAGGTGGGAAATACTTGCGTGATTGCACCTTATATGTTACCCTAGAACCTTGCCAAATGTGTGCAGGAGCAAGCTATTGGTCTCAAATAGGAACCGTAGTATTTGGTGCTTCGGATGAACAACGAGGTTATCAGAAATTAGGCACTCAATTACATCCTAAAACAAAGGTGAAAAAAGGGGTTTTAGCGGAAGAATGTGGCCTCTTAATAAAACGATTTTTTGTTGAAAAACGGAATTTGAATTAAGGAGCGAGCGCTTAGTAATAAGTAGTGAGTTCCCACTGTTGCGGAACAAAACAACAATAAACTCTCTTTCGAATTCAATTAAGCGATCACTAACAACAGGTAACCATTGAAGAAGTAGAAAAAATTAGTAATGAGTAGTGAGTTCTCACTGTTGCGGAATCCTGTCAGTTTAAGCCCGAACCCAAACATCTAAAATAAATAAACACAACAGCCTTAATAATACCTAGTATCTTCTCTTTGGAAAACATCTTCGAAATCACCTATAGCTACCTCCAATTATTAAGTGACTAACAAGCACACTAAGTCACCTTAATTTTTCGAATCATTTTACTGAGTAATTTTGGAAAAAATCGTTTTGTATAAACAGCTAATTTTTCTTTAAAACCTCCAATTACAATTACCTCAGGATCGGTTTTCATCTTTTTAATAAAGCAATTCACAAACGCAGCTACTGTTAAGCCATTGGCAGTTGCAGTATCCATTTTGTTTTGAGGAGTTCCATCACCCGTTAAAGCATTTACAGAAACCTGAGTCTGAACAAACCCTGGACACAACAAAGTAACTTTAATATTATTCAGAAAAACTTCCGCCCTAAGGCTGTCAAAAAAACCGTGTAGCGCATGCTTAGATGCAGCATAAGACGACCTTAAAGGCGTTGCTACCATTCCCACAACACTGGTTGTGACAATAAAACAACCTTTATTATTGTTTAAAAAATGAGGTAAAATAGCTTTGGTCAAGCCCACTGTTCCCAAATAGTTAACTTTCATAAGTTTTTCGTCTACAGCTATAGTAGTATCCTTTACTAAGGAACGCTGACTCAATCCTCCATTGTGAATTAGAACATCTACTTTACCAAAAGCTCCAATTGCATCTAATACTTTCAAAGGCATCCCCTCCAGCACTTCCAAATCTAAAGGTAAAATAAAAATATTTTCTGGATGATCGCAAACAGCTTTTACAGATAACAGCGCTTCTTCGTTTCTAGAAGAGAGAATTAATTGGGTGTTTAATTTTGACAACGCTATTGCCAAACCTTTACCAATACCCGATGATGCCCCAGTAATCCAAATTACTTTATTGTTAAAATCCATCCTGTTTTTTTTGTTACAAATTAGGATAATTTTTTTAAAATCAAATTTTCACTAAATTTGGTCTGATTGTTGAATAATCACAGTAAAAAAAATAAGCTATTTCTTATAATTTTCACTCCATTTGAATCTGATAAGAAAGCACATCACTCTTTAAAAAATCACTATGAAAAAGTTATTACTTTTAATTGTATTAACCATTTCCCAACACATTTTTGCCCAAGACAGCAATCCTACATATTCAAAAGATTCTGTGAATACCCAAATCACCATTTCTGGTACTTTTGAACCTATAGCAAATTACTCCTGGGTAATTTTATACAGAATTACTGGTGCACAACAACGGTATGTGGCAAATACAGAATTGAAAGAGGGTACGTTTTCTATAAAAATGCCTGAAAATTCCATTCAAGGCATGTACCGATTAACGTATGATTTAAATAATAATGGTTATGTAGATTTTATTTACAACAACAAGGATGTGAATTTAATTTTTGATCCAAAAAACCCTGGAAACTCACTTAAATTCATAAGTTCGGACGAAAACAAACTCTTTAAATCTTATTTGACAGACATCACTAAAAATCAAAATGAATTGGATTCTTTACAATTCACTTATTTTAAATCTGAGACCAAGAAAAGCGCCGCTAAAAGTTACCTGACTGCCTACGAAAAAAATCGTGAAACACAAGAATCATATCTAAAGAAGGCAAACGAAACCGTTGCAGAAAACTTTATCTATGCCTTACAAAAATACAATGCACCAGAAATTATTGAAACTGCACAGGAGTATATGAATAGTACTAAGGAACATTTTTTCGATTTTATCGATTTTAAAAATCCTTTATTAATTAATTCTACCATTATCACTAAAAAAGTGGTGAACTATGTGTACTACCTAAACACTTCTGATGATAATCAAACACAACAGGCCTTGTATAAAAGATCGGTTATAGATGTTTTTGAAAAGCTACAAGATCAACCAAAATTACAAGCGGAATTGTTGACTACTTTAATGTATGGATTTGTTCAAATGCAAAACTTACCCTTGGTAGATTATTTAATGGAGAGCTATTACAAAAAACTACCGCCAACATCACAGGATAGGCAAGTAATTGAAGATATTGCCCTACAAACAAAAACTGCTATAGGACGTATCGCTCCAGATTTCAGTTATGATAATGGAAAAATATTAGACCAGTTTTACAACATTAAAACGGAAGCGCATATTGTATTGGTTTTTTGGAGTACCAGTTGCTCACATTGTTTAAAGGAAATTCCATTATTGCATGATTATTCCAAACTGCATAAAAACATAAAGGTAGTTGCTGTAGCATTGGAAAAAGATGAACTTGACTTTAATCATTACAAAGAAGGGTTGGAGAAATTCACCAATATTTTGGCATTGGATAAATGGGAAAACCCCATTGCTAGATTGTATAACATCAATACAACACCCAATTATTTTGTATTGGATAAGGATAAAAACATTATCGCAAAACCTTATGACATCCAAAAACTAAAAGCTTATTTTGATGCTTTAGAGAAAAAATAATACCTGAAAAAATACTTTCTAAAGACGTATCATGGTTATTTGGTACGTCTTTTTTTGTTTAAAAATTACAGGATTTTCTATAATTTTCATTAATTACTCAAGCCAGCGTCAAAAAAAAGCACTTAGCTCAATAACACTACTTCTCCGATTTTTTTCTTTTATCCTTTGCCAAGATTCCCATAAAGAAACCAAAGAATACTGCGTGAAAAATAAACTTTACTACACTAAAATTTTCGGCATCATAATAATCAAAACCGGCCATCAACACTGCAAATATAAGTCCTGACAATACTCCACTTATAATTTTTAATTTTAAAGTTTCATGTTTCATGTGTTTAAAATTTTGTAATTGAATAAAATTATTTCAATTTGAGAACCCATGTAAGCACTCGTTACACTCGTTCTCACATGAATTTATTTTAGATTTTCGTACAGATTTTCGTTTAAAAAAACAAAAAGCCATCTTCTATATGTTCAATTTTTTTCTCTTTAGCGTTTAAGACAATTGCCATAATATCAAATCGCACTTCCTTGTCCCAATTCAATCTTTGTACATATTCATCTGCTGCTTCTACAATATGCCCAATTTTTTTGGGAGTGATAAAGTCTTGAGGATCTCCAAAATCGTCCGTACTACGCGTTTTAACTTCTACAATTACTAATACGTCGTCTTTTTGGGCAATAATATCAATTTCCGCCTTTTTAAAATACCAATTGCGCTCGCAGATTTTGTACCCTTTATCCATCAAATAATCTGTAGCTACTTGCTCTCCTTCCTTTCCTAGCTCGTTATGTGATGCCATAAATACTCCTTTTAATTAAGTGATGTGTTGTTTCCAGACATAAAAACCCGTYGCTTGGCTATCGAAAATCTCTTTTTACATTGAAAATAAATAATTGGCCCCAATATAGGTACCGTCAACACCAACAGAAAACTAAGAAATTTATAATAGCTGCGTTTAAACTGGCACTTATTAATATCAACAATGGCCCAAACCCATAAGATCACAGGGAAAGACATTAACAGTAAAAAAAATGCATATTTCATTACTTTTTTGTTTTCAAATTATTTAATAATTTATAAAAAGCCTTTGTATTCGAATCTTCTGGATTGGCAATATTTATATCAAACTTACGAATGAGTTTGTTCAATGCTTGAGATTCATTTTTTATAACCGCATTTAACCGCTTAAATTCCATTTCCATCTTCTGATAAATGTTCAGTTTTTTACCGTAAAGGTTTCCTCCCATTTTATAGGAATCTCCTTCCTGAGTCTGATGTTTACGAACTAATTTCTTAGGAACACGTTGTAAAGTTCCATCCAGCTGCCTATTTCTAATAATATAAGAAGCCTTGCTGCCTGCTCTATTCATAATTTCTGTCCAATCACTCGCTAACATAAATTTATGAACTTCAATTTGTAATTTCTTCTTCATCACTTTTTCAGTGGCTTCTACAGAACTATATCCATCCAAAATCACTGCAATCACTTCCTCCACTAAGTCAGCATATTTATACATCCTTATTTATTTTTTGTCAAAAATAACTTTAGTTCCTTTATCAGACACCGATAATGTTACATTTCTTCCAAAAATTAATGACACATTTCTATCTTTATGCCCTGCTGGCATTCCAAAAGCCACGGGGATATTTAATCCTTCTAAATTGTCCAATACCACTTGTTGCACCGTTTTCCCAAAAGGTGTGGGATTCTTTCTTATGCGGCTAATATCACCCATAATTACTCCTTTTACATGTTTAAAATAGCCCGCACGTTTTAAACTTTGCAACATCCTATCCACATGGTACACATACTCGCCTACTTCCTCTATAAAAAGAATTTTATCCCTTGTATCAATGGATGTTTCAGAACCTAACATACAATGCAACAAAGTCAAGTTTCCTCCAACTAATTGCCCAGTCACAGTTCCTTTTTTATTGTAAGAATTTGGTGGTAGCTCATAGACTAAGGCATCTCCAAAAATAGCTTTTTTAAAGCTTTCTATTGTCTCGGAAATTGCGATTGGATCGCTTCCGAAATTAACTGCCATCATCCCATGTATGGTTTCAAATCCCAAATTATGAATTTGATTGTGTAAGGCGGTAATGTCAGAATAACCAATCAACCATTTTGGATTTTGTATAAATTTGGTATAATCCAGTCCGTCTAAAATACGCACAGTCCCATAGCCTCCACGAGCCGTCCAAATAGCCTTGATGTTTGGATTGTCCAAAGCAGCTTGAAAATCACGAATTCGCTGCGCATCCGATCCCGCAAAGTGATGATGCTGCTTGTACATGTTTTCTCCTACTTTTACATGTAAACCCCATGACTCCACTTCCTCTATTGCCTTATCAATTATTTCTTTTTTAYYTNGTRRKATMNCCTSCMRKWGCTAACAATGCAATGGTATCTCCTACTTGCAAGTAAGGAGGACACACTAAAGCGCTTGACAACAATGGTTTCGGTACTTCCTGACTCATTCCTTGGCATTGAACACTCAATACAATACACATAGAAAGCAGTATTTTTCGAATCATAGCTAGATATTTTTTATAAAAATAGAATATTTATTAAACAATGGGGTCTAATTTAGTATTTTTGCAGCCAAATACGATGTAAATTATGAGTACTTTTAACAGATATACGATTACTGCCGCTTTACCATACACAAACGGACCTGTACATATTGGACACCTTGCAGGTGTGTATGTACCTGCCGATATTTACGCGCGTTACCTACGCCTAAACGGTAAAGATGTTGCCTTTATCTGTGGTTCTGATGAGCATGGAGTACCAATTACATTGAAAGCAAAAAAAGAAGGGGTATCACCACAAGACATTGTAGATAAGTACCATGAAATCATCAAAAACTCGTTCCATGATTTTGGAATTACCTTTGACAATTACTCCAGAACTACTTCAAAAATACATCACGAAACCGCTTCTGAATTTTTCAAAACCTTGTATGACAATGGTAAATTTATAAAAGAAACTACCGAGCAATTGTACGATGCGGAAGCCAATCAATTTTTAGCAGACCGTTTTATAATTGGAACTTGTCCAAAATGTGGAAACGAAGAAAGTTATGGTGACCAATGTGAAAAATGTGGAACTTCGCATAATGCCACAGATTTAATTGACCCTAAATCAGCAATTACTGGAAACAAACCTAGCTTAAAAGCTACTACTCACTGGTTCTTACCCTTGGATAAATACCAGGATTTTTTACAAGAATGGATTGTAGAAGGTCACAAACACGATTGGAAAGCCAATGTTTTAGGGCAAGTAAAATCATGGATAGATGATGGATTAAGACCAAGAGCTGTAACCCGTGATTTGGATTGGGGAATTCCTGTGCCAGTAGATGGAGGAGACGGAAAAGTATTATATGTTTGGTTTGATGCTCCGATTGGATATATATCATCTACCAAAGAATGGGCGAAAAAAACAGGTAAAGACTGGAAGCCATATTGGAAAAGTGATGACACTAAATTGGTGCATTTCATAGGAAAAGACAACATTGTTTTTCACTGTATTATTTTCCCTGCCATGTTAAAGGCAGAAGGAAGTTATATTTTACCTGAAAACGTACCCGCCAACGAGTTTTTAAACTTAGAAGGCGATAAAATATCAACCTCTAAAAACTGGGCCGTTTGGCTGCACGAATACTTGGAAGATTTCCCAGGTAAACAAGATGTATTGCGTTATGCCCTAACCGCCAGCGCACCAGAAACAAAGGACAACGATTTTACTTGGAAAGATTTTCAAGCGAGAAATAATAATGAGTTGGTAGCCATATTCGGAAACTTTATAAACCGTGTAGTTGTTTTAACAAACAAATATTACGACGGAGTTGTACCAACAACTGGTGAACTAACAGAAATAGACACTGCTACCCTAGAAAAATTAGCAGAATACCCCGCTATTATTTCTAAATCAATAGAGCGCTACCGTTTCAGAGAAGCTTCTCAAGAATTGATGAACTTAGCCAGACTAGGAAACAAATACTTAGCCGACGAAGAACCTTGGAAACAAATAAAAGTAGACCCGAGCAGAGTTGAAACTATTATGAACATAGCCTTACAAATAGCTACAGGACTGGCTATTTTAAGTGAGCCGTTATTGCCTTTTTCTTCAACAAAATTAAAAGGTTTCTTAAATATCGAATCTACTAATTTGACTTGGAAAAACGTAAGTGCTCAAGAAACATTAATAGAAGCTGGCCATACCATCAACAAGGGAGGTTTGTTATTTGCAAAAATAGAAGATGCAGAAATCCAAGTTCAATTAGACAAATTAGAGGCTTCTAAAAAACTAAATGAACTGGCAAATAAAATCGTAGAACCACAAAAAGAAACCGCTACTTTTGAAGATTTCACAAAGCTAGACATGCGTGTAGGAACTATTGTTTCTGCAGAAAAAATGCCGAAAACTAAAAAATTATTAGTCCTTAAAGTAGACGTTGGACTAGATACCAGAACCATTGTAAGTGGTATTGCAGAACATTTTAAGCCAGAAGATATTATTGGTCAAAAAGTGACTGTTTTGATAAACTTAGCRCCGCGTAAATTGCGTGGTGTAGAAAGTGAAGGAATGATACTAATGGCCGACACCAACGACGGAGGATTGAGTTTTGTAGCACCTGCAGCAGGTGAAATTAGCAATGGAGAACCTATTAGTTAAAAAAACAGACTACAAAAAATTTAAGAAATAAAGTGTTTTACAACTAAAATACAACCGATAATTAGACTTCTAGTTATCGGTTTTTTTTTGGAATACCTCTCTGTAAACATTTGTGAAGTTCTATTTCCAAAATTCGCATTTAAAAACTACCTTTGTCTTGATTTTCTTTTAGTTATAAAATTAAATCAATTAAAACAAACAGCATACAATGCTGTAAACAAATCTAATAAGCACCCTAAAAGCATTATATAATGTAACATGCTTATGAACTTACACTATTTATGAAACGATTCATTCTTCTATTCTTAGGAATTTATAGTTGCGTACTTTCCAAAGTAAATGCTCAACAAGAACCTCAATTCACACAGTACATGTACAATATGTTTGTTATAAACCCAGCTTATGCGGGTTCTAATAATGCACTTACTGCCGTTGGGTTTTACCGTTCACAATGGAACAATGTACCTGGAGCACCACGTACCATTTCGTTTACCATGGACAAACCCTTGACTAACGAAAAAATAGGTGTTGGTTTTTCTGCTTATTCAGATCAAATTGGACCCTCTAAAGAGTTATTTGCCAGTTTAAGTGCTTCTTATTCTATTCAAACAAGTGAAAACTCAGAACTTGCTTTTGGACTTAGAGCAGGTATTCACAATTTAGAAGTGAATTTCAACCAAGCAAATTACGACCCTGAAGACTTGATAGAAAACTTCAGCAAATTTGCCCCTACAATAGGTTTTGGAGCGTTTTGGTACAGTTATAATTGGTATGTCGGAGCATCCGTACCTAATATTTTAAAAACAAATTATCTGGATGCAGTACTCAATTCAAAAGCCTCAAAAGAACAACATTATTACCTGACTGCAGGTTATATTTTTCAAATCAATGATAACATAAAATTTAAACCAGCTACTCTGATAAAAGCTGTGGCCGGCGCACCTTTGAGTTTTGATATCAGTGCCAATTTTATGTTCAATGATAAAATGACGATAGGAACTGCCTATCGCTTGGATGAATCCATTGCCTTCCTATCTAGTTTTCAGATTACAGATCAATTAAATTTAGGCTATGCTTTTGATTACAATATTAACAGTATCTCCGAGATTTCTGAGTATTCACATGAGTTTATGTTAAAATATGAATTCAATTTTTACAGAACGCGTTCTTATTCTCCTCGATTTTTCTAGTTACACCAATTTAAATATTTGATGTCGTAAAATAAAACACTTTTATTTTTTACAAGATTGAGACAAAATATTTTAGCATAGCCATAGTTACGGTCAAATATTTTAACAATAAGATTGTGAAAAAGAAACTGTTTTATGCGACAATAGGAATTTAAATTGGTATAGGAGCCTTCTTTTTAAAAATCAACAACCTCGACCCAAGGGTACGAGGTATGCTTCCGAAAAAACATTTTTTATTTCGAGGCAAGCCTCGGGGAATTAATCCCTCAATTAGGGATAAAAACAAGAATATGAAAACAAAAACCCAAAGCTTTCACTTTGGGTTTTCTCGCACTAATACTACTAAGATGATAGGTTTATCTCAATCGATCCACTGATTTTACGAGCTCTTCATCCTTTTTAATGGCTTTATTGGCTAAAACCAAAAATACGATAGAAAAAATAGGAAGAAGAATCCCAATACCTTTCTCAGAAACGTTAGCTTCTCCAGATAAGTTTAGTGATCGATACACAAATAATCCTAGTAAAATAAAGTTTAATATAATA
>NVSY01000013.1 GCA_002401385.1 Flavobacteriaceae bacterium
ATTTAAGGTAGAAGGAGTTATCGAATTAAGAGAGTTGAAAAAAACTTACAGAAACTTAATTAAAGAATGGCATCCAGATAAATTTACCGACGAGGCTAAAATAGAAGAAGCTGGAAAGGTAAGTTTAGAAATTATCGACGCCTATCATTTCTTGGTAAGCATCGCACCTGCAACTAAAGAAGCAAACTTAGAAGCCTACGCTAAAACAATTACAGAAGCTCAAATTGATGATTTCCACCACAAAAGTATGTTGATGGAAGTTACATTTACAGACGGAAACACGTATGAATACTTTGGGGTAAACCAAAAATTATTTCAAAAATTTGTAAATGCAAAAAGTCTTTCAAACTTTGGAAAACGTAAAGTATTCAATTCATTTTTATATCGTAAATCTAAAAAAGCAACGGCCCTAGCCTAAGCTGTTTTTTATATAAAATTCATTAGCCGCAAGAAATATCTTGCGGCTTTTTTTGTATGCACAAATCTACATTTAGACTTACCAACCTATAAATACAAGTTTTGTATTTACCGTTAAAAGAATACTAAAACAATTTAAAACTGCGAATTTGGTGGATTAATAATTGTAGTTTAGTCATTCAAAACAGGATTATACATGAAATACAGCTTACAGCTAGTATCAATACTTGCACTCTTATTCGTTTATTCTTGCGACAAAGACACTGACGAAACTCCAACACCTTCTCCAAAAACAATTACTATCCCTGTAGTGGTACATGTAGTAAATTATACTCCGGACCCATTTGTGATAAGTGATGAAAAAATCAAGTCTCAAATAGAAACGCTAAATTTAGATTACAGAAAAAAGAACAGCGATTACACTAAAACACCCGATGAGTTTAGCGATTTAGTTGCCGACATGGACATTGAATTCAAATTAGCCACCATTGACCCAAATGCCAATCCTACAACGGGAATCATAAGAACAACAGGAAATGTTACGGGGTTTGACGGACAAGATATTACTGGTTCAACACCTGTAGAAGACCTGAAACTATATTTCACAAACAAAGGAGGGCAAGATGCCTGGCCTAGCGACAGCTACCTCAACATTTGGATAGCAGACCTAAGCGACCATAGTGGCAATCTTAGTTTTCTTGGATATGCGCAGTTTCCTGGAGGAGATTCCAGAATGGATGGTGTAGTAATTGACCCACGAGTATTCGGAACATTAGAACCTCTAGAACCAGGCTATGAATTGGGAAGAACTGCTACCCATGAAATTGGACATTGGCTAAACTTACATCATGTTTACGGTTTAAATGACACCTGCGACAGTAGTGATTTTGTAGCAGATACACCAAACCAAAATTCCCAATACCACGGAAGTCCTGTACATCCACAAAGCTCTTGCGGAAGCAACGATTTATTTATGAATTTTATGGATCGTGTCGTAGACAAATCTATGTATATGTTTACAAAGGGACAGAAACAACGTGTTCATGCACTTTTTGAAATTGACGGCCTTCGAAGAAAACTATACGAAAACTCGAAGAAATAATAGGAACTACTCTAAGCACAAGGCATGTATAAAGCGCTCGATTATCATATTATCAAGTGTGAGGTAGACTTTATAAAAGTGACAAAAAACATTTAAATGACCTGTTATAAAACACTGAAACCAGCATTCTAAAAATAATATGAATTTAAATCAAATCACCATTCCTTCCATTGATCTTACAATTTCAATTCCTTTTTATCAAAAACTAGGATTGCAACTCATTGTAAAATCAATACCTCAATACGCTCGTTTTGTATGCCCTGATGGAGGCAGCACATTTTCTTTACATCAAACAGAACAACTACCTACAGGACAAGGAATAACCGTATACTTTGAATGTAAACAGCTAGATGAATATGTAGAAGAATTGACGAAAAAGGGAATTGTATTTGAAGAATTACCTACCGACAAACCTTGGTTGTGGCGTGAAGCAAGATTGAAAGACCCCGATGGGAACCAACTCATTTTATATTATGCTGGTGAAAACAGATTGAGTCCTCCTTGGCGTATTAAATAATTACCCGCTCCATTCCATGTAACATTTTCTACATAGAATCGTCATATACATCTATCAACTCCCCAAAAAACCGACTCATGAGGTCCATTCTAATCAAAAAAGCTGGAATATTCATAGATTTAGCCATCTACATCACTGTAATGTTTGCCATTAGAGAATTGTATTTTGAACAATTTAGCTTTATTATAAACGGATTGATGTGGTCCTTTACCTGTCTTTTAATTGCGATGTGGCGCATGCATGCCCGTGGAGTGACATGGAAAAATTTGGGACTAGTAAAACCTACAAATTACAAAAAAACAGCCTTGGTAACTGGTGGAATCTTAGCTGCTACAGTAGTCACGATTGTAAGTTTTAATATCTTGAAAGACAATTTTAACTGGTTCCCAGTAGTGGAAGTAGTGGAAACTAGCACGGAACCAACAGTTTCAAAGTTTGGTGATTTAAAAGGAAATTGGTTGCTGTTCTTCAGTATCATGCCTATGATATTAATAGAATCTTCATTAGAAGAATTATTGGACCGTGGTTTTTTAATGAATTGGTTTGAGAAACTTTTTTCTAATACTTGGTTTGCCACGGTAATTGCCGTTTTGTTACAAGCTGCTATTTTTGGTTTTAGACATAGTTATGATTTCTCTTCACGTTCCGTTACCACAGGGTTAATAGGCTTAGTTATGGGAATTGCCTATGTGGCATTTGGACGGAAATTATGGCCATTAATACTGGCACATTGTATTTTAAATACGATGTCCATGATGGATAGAGTCTAGCAAATAAAAACAATATTTATCATTTTTCATGAATAATTTATCGATAAACAATAAATATACATTGTTTATCGATTTTATTATTGTAGGTTTGGACTGTCAACATTAACATCATGAAAAAAAACTCCTTATTAAATATTGTGTTATTTCTTTGTAACATTGGAAAAATCGCTTGTATTTTTACTTTCTTTATACTTTGCGCAGCAATTATCATCAGTAAAACAGAACCCTTATCGCATAGCGTCATGGATGTATTCTATAAATCAATAGAAAAAGAAGGTAGCTTCCGATATTTAAAAAACAGTAAAATAATTGACTCTGAAACAAACATTACTCCAGCTGATTCGGAAGTTTATACGATGGAAAAACTAACAAATACTTCCTTAATTTTTAACTTCCTACAAGAATCTATTTTATTGTTTTTGGTTTTCTTATGTATTAACGAATTAAGAAAAGTAATTAGATCTGTTAAAACCATTACTACATTTCAACAACAAAATGTGCTATCATTTAGAAGCATTGGAAAGTACATGATTTATTACTTCCTTCTAAACAGCATTACATACTACGGTTTTGAACAAGGGAATAAAACAGGATTCTATTTAGAATTCACCTCCTTAATCATCACCTTATTCGCGTACATACTCGCAGAAATTTTCAAAGAAGGAAACCGCTTGGCAGAAGAAAACAGCTTAACCGTTTAATATGGCAATTATAGTAAATTTAGATGTGATGATGGCAAGGCGAAAAATGTCATTATCAGAACTTTCGGAGAAAGTAGGCATCTCGCTCGCCAACCTTTCGATCTTAAAAAACAACAAGGCAAAAGCCATGCGATTCACTACGTTAAATGCCATTTGCAAGGTATTAGACTGTCAACCAGCAGATATTTTAGCGTTTTCTGAAGAAACTTAACTAAAAAAAGAGGTAGCTATAAGCAGCTCCCTCCTTTAAATTTAACCAATCTAATATTTTTAATGCCTTCTTCCAAAATGACGACGATTATCTCCTCCTCCACGTTTACTTCTTTTTCCTTTAAACGATTTTAAACTATAAGTAAGACTCAGCATGGCGTAAGCTCCTAAATTAGTTTTAAAACTCTCTTCAATATAAGTATCAGAACTTGTACGGCTAATACCTAAATCTTTGTCTAGGATATCGAAAAACTGAAGTTTTACATTCGCTCTTTGTCCTTTTAAGAAAGCGTATTCAACTGCCATATTCCAAATAGGTGCTGTTTGAGAATCAAAATCATCATCCGAATACAAGGTATAACTGAACTGAGAATTCACATTCAATTTGTCCGTGATATCCACATCTATTTTGGTGTAATAGTTCTGTTTTACATATTTACGATCGTAGTTTTTTAAGGAATAATTCGTGTTATTCAAATCCAAACTTGCGCCCACCATCACATCGTAATTATTTTTAGAATCGTTGCTAAAACTCAACCCAAAACCGGTGTTTTTACTGGTAGTTTTACTATAATCACCTTCTAGAACAGTGGTAAAATCATTGACACTTCCTGTTAATTTTGCCGTATACCTTATTGGGAGTCCTTTAAATTTCCTACGTAAATACAAACGTCCACTCAAACTAGATTTATCTCCATAATTAATATAAGTAACGTGTTTTATATAATCATCATCTGTAACTTTACTAGTAATAACAGCGTTGTCCGTTTGGCTATAGCTGATATAAGAAAACAAACTATTTGAAGACGCATAATTATGATTGTAAAACACAATGGAATAACTGTCCACATCCTGCGCCGTTAGAGCACTGTTTCCTGTTCTAATATAACGCGGATTAAAATCGTTAATCACAGGTGACAATTGATTCACACTAGGGAGATTTACGGATTTATTATAACGAATCCTTAATTTTCTTCCTTTTTTAAACTCGTAATTCGCAGATACTTTTGGTAGTATATCTGTGTATTTTCTAATAACCACTTGTTGATTGTCTAAATCAATTATTTGTTCGTTTTGCTGATAATCTCCTTCTACAGTAAACTGTATTTTATTGTTACTATAGCGGTATCCGAATTTATTAGACCATTTATTTTTAGTGTAATCCAAGTCATAAATTAATGGGTTTTGACTGAGGTCATCAATCATTTTTTCTTGGTTCAAATCTTGGTTACTTGTGTATTTATTAAACTTAGTCTCCCCAAACACATAATTATTTTTAAAAATAGGCTCTGTAAATTTTATAGAGCCATCATAACTCACCGACTTATTATAATCTTTCCTTGTGGTAACTTCCACCGTTTCTACAAGTTCGCCAAGTTCTGCCAAATCAAAAACATCGGTAGAATTTTGATAATTTATATCCTTGTTATCTTTGAAAGAAACTACTGCTTTTACTCTAAAATTTCTTCCTTTCTCATTCATTTTTTTATGAAGAGATCCACTTATTTTTCCAGAAGCTCTATCATCCTCACTGTAAGTAGTTCTATCGCTTGTAGCATCTTTAAATCCATTTTCGTCAAAATACACCGTATTACTATTGGTATCCGAAGTACGATCGTCCTTTTTAAAATCTCCTCGAATTTCCATATACGCTCCTTTTTTAGATCGATCACGGAAACTAAAATTCACATTGTGATTTTTAGAGATATTTTGGCTGTCGTTTTCGGAGCTTGTAGAAAATGAATCATCGTTTCTAAACTCGGTACGATTTGCTTTTTGTTCCTGTTCATTATCAGAATAGCCGTAGTGATAATCGATATTGAAATTCTGGTCTTTTTTGAATTCGTAGTTATAATTAGCACCCGCAGTGCCTGTTGTTAAAAAACCTCCACCGCCATTTCTACTTCCATCTCGTGTAAACACCGTGGCTCCAGAATTATTGATATTATTTAAATTTCCAAAAACAGCAAATTGGGTTTTATTCGCAAATCGATTGATATCAAACTTAGTACTGTATCGATCTTCTGTTCCAATACCCGCACCAACTTTACCAAAATACCCGGATTTTTTATCCTCTTTTAAAACCAAGTTTATCACTTTCGTTTTTTCGCCATCCTTTATCCCAGTGGTTCTTGTTCCATTACTTGCTTCATCTATTATCTCGATACTCTTAATAGCATCGGCATTTAAATTTTGTAATGCAATGGTAGGGTCATTGCTAAAAAACTCTTTTCCATCTACCAATATCTTTCTTATATCATCTCCTTCTGCCTTTACGGAACCATCTTTTTCTATTTCAATTCCGGGTAATTTCCTTAATAAATCACTGACATTATCTCCTGGTTTAATCTTAAATGCTTTGGCATTAAAAGCCACCGTGTCTTGCTTAATTTTAATAGGAACTATTGCAGAAATAAAGACTTCTGACAATTGGTTTACTTCTCTCTTTAAAATAATTGTTTTTATATGTTGAGGTGTTTTTGATACTTTTAAAACACGCTGATCCGCTTGAAAAGTCATTAAATAGACTTGAAACAGGTATTCGCCAGGTTTAAATCCACTCAATTCGTATTCACCTTTTGGCCCAGTAGAGGTATATTTAATTAATAGTGAATCTTTGGGGTGTAAAAGCGCTACGGAAGCAAATTCTAAAGGTTTGTTTTCTTCATCTAAGACAATGCCCGATATCTTCTGGGCTGACAATTGAAAAGAAAGGAATAAAATAAAACTTAAAAAAAATAATTTAGTCATCGAAATTTGACAATTCATAGTGTTAGATAATGCATTCATTTATTATAGACTCCAAAAAAACACAAAAGTTAAATTTTAAAACGCTAATAAAATGTTAAAATTACATTTACAGAAAAAGGAAACGTCTTAAAAGCTATCAACCAAAAAAAAATAAATGCAAAAACAGCAAAAAAAAAGCTATTAGGATAGCCATATATTTCATTGTACATTGGTCTAACAAAAACCTTTAAACACTCACTAACAACTTCCCCTAAACATGAAAACTACTCTTTATTTTTACCTTGCCTTTTTATTTATAAGCACTACACTTTTTGGTCAAAAAAGTAAAATCACCATAAAAGGTGAAACTTATTATTACAAAGTAAAACAATATTACAAATATTACGACGATTCAACCGAAGAACATCTTTATATTAGAGGAGAAGCCCTTGGACAATATTATGCCCATTCTTGTGGCTATAGGCCGCATAGCTCTAAAGAATATTCTTCAGTTTATTCTGAATGTACAAATGCAATTGCCATCTATGAAGATTCAAATTATGACAAGACCATTTACGACGACTCTTTAAGAACAGGAAAAACATATCATATAGGGCAAGGAGAAGAAAAGCAGGAAGGTGATTTTGAAATAAAAGGAGCAGGAAGTAACGGCATTTGGACTTATTATTACAAAAACGGAAATAAAAAATCTAGCGGACAACTCATCAATCTAAAAAAAGTAAAACGTTGGACCGAGTACCATTCCAACGGAAGAATAAAAAGAACCGTCCAATACAATATGTACGAGCGCCGAGAAGGTATTTGCATGGATTTTTATTTAAATGGACAAGTACAGCAGGTTTCAACTTATAAAAACGGCGAACTCAAAAAAACAGAAGAATTTTATTTAAAAAACGGTAAACAAATTGTCACTAAAGGAAAGGGAAGTATTCAATATTTCTACGATAATAAAGAACGTAGTTTTAATTCGGAATTAGTTTCCGGAAGCAGACATGGATATACTACTTGGTATTATGATAACGGTCAAATAAATGAAAAGGCTCTTTACAAGCACTCCGATGAGTCGTACAATGGATTGCGCTGGGAAATTACTGCATCCTTTGACAAACGGGGTAATAAACGTGACATGGGAACATTGAGAAACGGAAATGGGACCTGGATAAACTATGGACAAAACGGTCAAGTAGAATCAGTTTCTACCTTTAAAGAGGGAAAACTAGTAAAAGAATAGTTTTATGTTGTTACCCCTCTTTTTTAATCCGTTCGTCTAAAAAAGGTTTAGAAAAATGAAATACTCCCTATTTTTACCATAGATAACATCCTATAAAACGATCATATGCGCTCTATTTATGCTTTTCTAAGTTTATTGACTCTTCTATTTATAAGCTGTACATCGCAAAAAAAAGTATCTAAACAGCCCAATATCATCTATGTTTTGACCGATGATTTAGGGTACGGAGATATATCGGTCTACAATGAAAATAGTAAAATCAAAACTCCAAATATAGACAAGCTCGCCGCAGAGGGAATACAATTTACCGATGCTCATACCTCATCATCAGTATGTACCCCTACTAGGTATGGAATTTTAACAGGGCGTTACAACTGGCGAAGCAAATTAAAAAGCAGCGTCCTTACAGGAAAATCGAAGGCCTTAATTCCAAACGATAGAACCACCGTAGCATCCATGTTACAAAGGCAAGGTTATGAAACGGCATTTATTGGAAAATGGCATTTGGGTTGGGACTGGGCATTAAAAGATAGCACTGAGTTTGGAGGTTCGGGCTGGGACGCCAAGGACTTTGATAATATCGATTTTTCAAAACCTATTAAAAACGGACCAAAAGAGCTAGGTTTCAACTATTCCTATGGGCATTCAGGATCTTTAGACATGGCTCCTTATGTATATGTAGAAAACGGATTGGTTACAAAACAACCCGATAGTATCACCGAAAACACAGGTAAATACTCTTGGTGGCGTAAAGGCCCAACCTCCAAAGATTTTATTCATGATGATGTGACACCTCACTTTTTCAGACGTGCATTTTCTTATATAAAAGAACGCGCAGTTGCTGAAAAGCCTTTCTTTTTGTATTTAGCTTTACCTTCACCCCACACACCTATTTTACCCACCAACGAATGGAAAGGAAAAAGTAACCTAAACCCTTATGGCGATTTTGTGATGATGATAGACGCCTATATGGGCGCTTTAAATGAGGCTATAAAAGAGGCTGGAATAGCACAAAATACCATTGTAATATTTACGAGTGATAATGGCTGCTCACCAGCAGCTAAAATAGAAGAAATGATAGAGAAAGGGCATCGTCCAAGTTATATCTACCGCGGCCACAAAGCTGACATTTTTGAAGGAGGACATCGCGTGCCTTTTATCGTAAAATGGCCACAACGCATCGAAAAAAACACCCTATCAGACGAAACCATATGCACCACAGACTTGATGGCTACTTGTGCAGATATCACAAATTATACACTCGCTGACAACGAAGGAGAAGACAGCTTTAGCCTCTTACCGTTATTTGACCAAAAGCCCTTAAAATCATCTTTTAGAGAAGCCACTATACACCACTCCATCAATGGTAGTTTTGCTGTTAGAAAAGGCCATTGGAAACTTATTTTATGTGCCGATTCTGGTGGATGGAGTTTCCCTAGACCAGGAAATAAAAAGGCGATAGACTCCTTGCCTAAATACCAATTATACAATTTAAAAATGGATCCTGGAGAAAAAGAAAATCTTTGGACACCAGAGAATGATATTGCAAACGGATTACAATCGCTGCTAACTAAATACATTGTTGAGGGACGAAGTACCAAAGGAAAGCTTCAAAAAAATGACCCGATAGATTCCGAATGGAAACAAATTGGATTCATAAAAAAATAAGCGTTTGTATGTAAAGCTAGTGATATTTAATCACTAGCTTTTTTTTGAGAAGTACCTCAAGTATAAAAATCCTATATTTGAGGAATCACATTTTATTAAATGAACAATAGCGCACTTTTCACCCATCAAACAATCACATTAATTTCAGCACTGACAAACACTCACTTTTCAGAAATAACTGAATTTATTATTGAAAAAGAAAGTCAAAAATACAAAGCATGTAGCCTCAAGCTTAAAGAAAAACAAATTATATACAGGCACGCGCATACCACTCCCAAAAAAGTGGGGCAATTTGTTACTTTTTGGAAACGGGATACAAATAAACAAACAGCGCCTTTAAGTGAATCCGATACTTTTGACTATTTCATCATCGTCACAGAAAAAGACACCAATATTGGATACTTTAAGTTTCCGAAATTGATATTGATAGAAAAAGGAATCATTTCAAGTGAACATAAAGAAGGAAAAAGAGGGTTTAGGGTGTATCCTCCTTGGGATATTGCAAGCAACAAACAGGCATTGAATACCCAAAAATGGCAACTGAACTATTTTGTTCAATCATCTAAAAATCAAAATTACTCAAATGACTAAATTTCAAGGAACACTTACACTTTTTGTTACATGTATTTTTATTAGCTGTAACACCTCCCTTAAAAGTACCGATTTTACTTCTGAAAACAGCTTCACCAAAGGCATCGAGGGACCTGCCACAGATTTCCTCGGAAATATTTATGCCGTAAATTTTAAGGAACAAGGAACCATTGGAAAAGTAAGTCCTGATGGTAAAACAGCAATTTTTGTAAAACTTCCTAATAACAGCATTGGTAACGGTATTCGATTTGGAACAAAAACACAAATGTTTGTGGCTGATTTTGTTAATCATAACATTTTAGAGATAGATCTCGAGACAAAAAAAATACAAGTATTTGCACACGATTCAACAGTAAACCAACCCAACGACATTGCGATTGCGCCTAACAAAACCCTTTATGCAAGTGATCCCAATTGGACTGACAACACTGGTAAACTTTGGAAAGTGACCAAAGAAAAAGGTTTTGAGTTATTGGAAGACAACATGGGAACTACCAACGGAATTGAAGTTAGCAATGACGGTACTAAACTCTATGTAAACGAATCCATTCAACGCAATGTTTGGGTGTATGACATTTTAAAAAACGGAAACATTGCAAACAAAACACTCTTTTATAAATTTGAAGATTTTGGACTAGATGGTATGCGCCTTCATAAAAACGGGAATTTATATGTTTGCCGGTACGATAAAGGTACTGTTGCTGTACTCTCACCAAACGGTAAATTGATCAAAGAATTACAACTCACAGGAAAAAAAGTGAGCAATATTACCTTTAGTCCTGATTTTAACACTTGCTACATGACCATGGCAGACAGAGGATGTTTAGAAGTCATAAAATTATAAAAGATGATGTTTCTACCAATAAAAGTTGGGACTATAAATGCCTTTTGAATGAGAAAATAGAATAAAGATAAAAATGACCTATGAAACGAACATTAATTTTTTTAATCAAAAAATACACCCAAGGGTATGATTAAAATAAATTCATGTGAGAACGAGTGTAACGAGTGCTTACATGGGATCTCAAATTTTGAAATATTTTTATTCAATCACAAAATTTTAAACACATGAAAGAATACTTGGAAAGTTTTCACATTTTAAGCACTGAAGAAATAGAAGAGGCGGTAGCTATAGCGCAACCTAGAACAATAAAAAAAAATGATTTCTTAAGTAAAGAAGGAACCATCTGTACCTACATTGCTTTTGTGGAGAGTGGTATTTTACGCACCTTTTACCATTCTAGCTCCTTGGAAGAAATTACCTATTGCTTTTCCTTTCCTGGCACATTTACATCTTCTTACTCCTCTTTTATCACGCAAGAAAAATCCATGGATAATATCCAGTCTTTGACAGATGTATCTTTAATGGTAATTCCAAAACACGAAATAGACCGACTGGAAAAAACGAGTATCAACTGGATGAAATTACTAAAAGTAATGGCAGAACAGAGTTATATAAATTTAGAAAAACGAATTTTTATGCTTCAAAAAGAAAAAGCAGAAGTTCGTTATCAAAATTTATTAGCCCACAACCCAGAATTATTATTAGAAGTTCCTCTCAATTATTTAGCCTCTTATTTAGGCATCACCCAACGCCATTTGAGTAGAATCCGTAAAGCACTTACGAATTAGACAAATGTCCTTTTACAGTACTTAAAATCTGACTTCATTTGTAACACGATAAAACCATTACACATGAAATCGATAGTAATCATAAACGGACACCCTAACAAGCAAAGTTTTAACCATGCATTATCCGCAGCATATTTAGAAGGCGCTAGCGCTAGCAGTGCCATTATTTCAGAAATAAACATTGCTGATTTAACCTTCAATCCAAGCTTAGAATTCGGTTATCAGCAACGTATGGAACTGGAACCAGACCTACAAGAATCTATTGAAAAAATTAAAAATGCCGACCATATTGTWTGGGTCTAYCCYACWTGGTGGGCMGGWNTTCCMGNGTAKYATGAAAGGSTTTATAGAYCGCRCWTTTTTACCSGGYATYATGTTCCAACCYGTGGAAGGAAAACCATTYCCWAAACAATTAYTAAAAGGWAAAACWGCRCGTATYATTGTGACTTCYGAYACSCCWMGATGGTATGATTATTTAKTTWTRAAAAGCCCWGGRCTGAATCAATTAAAAAAAGGAGTCTTAGGTTTTTGCGGGGTAAAATCTATTAAAGTAACTTATATTGGACCGCTTAAGAGTTCGAAAAAAGAACATCGGGAGAAATATCTTCAAAAAGTAAATATATTGGGAAGACTTTTAAAATAAGCTAAAAACCCCTAAAAAAAATCTTTGTCTTAAAATAATTACCTTTGTAATAATAAAAATGACAGCGCTATGGACATTCAAATGGAAAAACATAAGTTAATGGAGTGGTTGATAAGTTTAAATGACGAATCAATTATCTCTAAAATAAAGAAAATCAAAAATAGCGTACCCACCAATTCCGATTGGACTGATRATGTTTCTAATAMGGAAAAATCACTCATTAAAACTGGACTAAAAGACCTTAAAGAAGGAAACACACTTACCCACGAGCAAGTAATGAAAGAAATTAACGAAGTTTACAATATTTAGTAAATGGAATTAGTTTGGACAAAACTAGCTAAGATTACCTACTTTGAAATTCTTGAAGACCTCCAGAAAAGATGGACAATAAAGGAARTGAAAAATTAGGCATACAGAAAGTGGTAATTCACAAAAACATTTCGCTCTTTTATAAAGAAGACAAAAAAAATAAAAAGTTTTACTTAATCACATTTTTCAATAACAGTATGAATCCTGATACATTGAAAAAACTATTAAAAAGATAAAACAATATAAAACCAAAAAAACCGAGCCCTAAAGCTCGGTTTTTTAATATAATAAATTCTTCAAACACTATTCTCCTAAGAATGGGTATCTGTAGTCTTTAGGTGTTACAAACGTTTCTTTAATAGTACGTGCATTTACCCAACGAAGTAAATTCCAAACAGACCCTGCTTTATCGTTCGTTCCAGAAGCTCTAGCTCCACCAAACGGTTGTTGTCCTACAACAGCTCCAGAAGGCTTATCGTTGATATAGAAGTTACCTGCAGCGTTTTCTAACTTGTTCGTTGCGTGTTCTATCACATAACGATCTCCACTAAATATAGCACCTGTTAAAGCGAATTCTCCTGTCTCGTCAATTAAGTCTAAGGTTTCATCCCATTTAGCATCCTCATATACATAAATAGTAATGATAGGGCCGAATAATTCCGTACACATGGTTTCGTATTTAGGGTTGGTTGTCAACAATACGGTAGGTTCAATAAAGTACCCTACTGAATCGTCATAACCACCACCAACAATAATTTCTACATCGCTGTCTTTTTTAGCTTGGTCTAAATATCCTGATAATTTTTTAAATGCTTTCGCATCGATTACAGCATTGATAAAGTTAGAAGGATCTTCTGGTGAGCCCATTTTGAATGACTTCACATCTTTAATCACTGMTTCYTTAATCGCTGGCCATAAACTCTTAGGTAAATACGCTCTAGAAGCCGCTGAACATTTTTGYCCTTGGTATTCAAAAGCACCWCGAGAAATTGCTGTAGCTACTTCCTGTGCATTGGCGGTAGGATGTGCCCAAATAAAGTCTTTCCCTCCWGTTTCTCCAACAATTCTTGGGTARGATTTATAGTTGTCCATATTGTTYCCAATGGTTTTCCAGAAACTGTTAAACACTGGAGTAGATCCTGTAAAGTGAATTCCAGCAAACTCAGGACTCGCCAATAAAGTATCTGTAATCATTCCAGAGTTACCAGTTACCATGTTGATAACACCGTCAGGTAAACCAGCTTCCTTAAACAATTCCATTATAACTTGTGCAGAATACACTTGCGTTGCTGCAGGTTTCCAAACCACTACATTCCCCATCATAGCAGGAGCAGCAGGTAAATTCCCAGCAATAGCAGTAAAGTTAAATGGCGTCACAGCATATACAAATCCTTCCAATCCACGGTACTCCATACGGTTCCATACCCCTCGAGACGATGTTGGTTGATTTGAATAAATCTCTGTCATAAACTCTACGTTAAAACGCAAAAAGTCGATCAACTCACAAGCAGCATCAATTTCTGCTTGCATTACGTTCTTAGACTGTGCAATCATAGTTGCAGCATTCATTTTATAACGGTATGGCCCAGCTAATAAATCAGCCGCTTTTAAAAAGATAGCAGCACGGTGCTCCCAGCTTGTAGCAGCCCATTTAGCACGCGCTTCCAAAGCATTTTCAACAGCCATTTCAATATGCTTTTTCTCAGCAGTATGATATTGACCTACAGTATGTTTTATGTCAAATGGAGGATGAATATCAACAGTATTTCCTGTTCTGTATTCTTTTCCACCAATATAAAAAGGAATGTCTACTTTTTCAGCATACATTTCTTTAAACTTAGCTAATAATGCGTCACGCTCTGGAGTGCCAGGTGCATACGAGTTAACAGGCTCGTTAATTGCTTTAGGTACTTTATAAAATCCTGATGCCATAGTATATATTAATTTTTTCTGATTAAATTTGTTGAACAAAGTTACAAAATCGATTCGACTTGCTCAATATCATTCTAATACTCAATATCCAAATACTTATATTATGTGTACAGTAACATTTTTAGTTTTAGAGAATCAAGGGTTCATCTTGACTTCTAGTAGAGATGAACGCAACAACCGATCGACAATTCCACCCACCACATATCTCGAAGATAATGTCCAGCTCACCTACCCAAAAGATAAATTAGCCGGTGGCACTTGGATTGGACTGAGTGATAAAAATAGGTTAGTTTGTGTATTAAATGGTGCTTTGACAAAACACACTCGAAAAAAATMTTATCTAAAAAGTCGTGGAATTTTAGCCAAGGAAATATTAAAAATGACCATTCTAAATGATGAAATAAACACCTTAAACCTGGAAGGTATGGAACCTTTTACTATGGTAATTATTGACTGGAATAATGGACTTAAGTTGTATGAGTTGATTTGGGATGAAACGATCAAAAAATTTACTAAACTTGCCTTGGCATCTACCATTTGGTCTTCGGCCACATTGTATTCAGAAAGCATTAAAAAACAGCGCGTAGATTGGTTTAAAAAATGGACTGATGACACTACAAATATTCAAAATTCCATCCTTGCYTTTCATCATTCAGAAATAGGTGACAAAGAACATTCCGTATTGATGAAACGAAGTACTGTAGAAACGGTGAGCATCACCTCTATTCAAAAAAACGAAGAAGGCATTTCTATAATTTACAATGATTTATTGACTCAAAAAATCAACAAATCCATTATTGATTTTTAAATTTATATACCAATCACTATGAAAACAAGACAGATACACCTAAAATTATAAATATCCCAATATTTCCTATAACAAAATACACACTATTCAATATGAAATATTTAACGACCGTTTTAAAGAAGGATTGCTGATAAAAACCTCTCAAAGCCAAAAATAAATACAGCGAAAACAATGAAAACGAAAGCCCAAATTGGTATTTCGTCCCCATAATTAAATCGACAAAAAAGAAGATTAGTAATAACAAAAACAAGACCGTTTGTGTATTAAACACAAATACCAAATGTTCCATATAAGAATATCGCTTTCTAGCATAAATAGCCCAAACAAACAGTGTGAAAAGAGGCATCAATAAAAACAACACCAACGAAATATTGGACATAAAAGAATTGGCAAACGCCTTGAAATTAGCTTCATTATTATCTCCACTATAATCTTTCACTTTATTGTATAATGTCTTATTAAAAAAAGTAGGCGCTAACTCCAAGCTATCAAGTACAGAAACCACACTCATTTTCTTGTGTTTTTTAAACAATGTATTTGCTCTTGCTAGTTTTTTGAAAAAATTATTAGATTCTAAGTCTCCCTCCATTTCTTCTAAAGAAAGTGTATTGTTTTGCRCTAAWACYGAATCCGTTTTAAACATAACMTCTYCCAGTGTTTTCTKRTCYTTCTCTGACAAWTCWTYTTYAANNTWTWYAWAAYYMCKTTGTNNTYTTCRYCTTCAAAAGAAGCRTTTAGRTTKTCCCATTTMRYAGWCAARCCAATCACYAAAAAATARATAATAGACACTGTAAAGTAAAAACGAAATGGATTTATATARGYTTTCCGWCKCCCCTTTATRTATTSCAAAGAYACTTTTCCWGGAYTTAAYAAAATAGGTTTTAAMGTTCTCCACAARGTAGAATCRTAAGAAAYAAAKCCYGCTAAAAACTCTGTAAAAAAATGAGAAACACGTAATTTACGTACATCATTTTTTTGCCCACAAGAAGGACAAAAATTCTCATCACCACGCAACGGCATCAAACAATTAAGGCATTCCAAGCCCTTTGGAGTTTTTCTTTTAAATAGCGTTAGTTTTTTCATGATTGGGAAAGTAGTATTTTTAAAGCAAATAGCATAACATTGAGCACTAATTAAGCGCCATTGAAACCATTAATTGGAAATTAGGAATATACACTTTAAAAGACTTTGTAGTTGTAAAATTTACCATAGTATAAAAACCTTTCATAGCCCCTACAGGAGATGTCAGCATACAAAACGAACTGTACGTATAATTTTGACCAGGTTTTAGGACTGGTTTTTCACCAATCACCCCAGGGCCTTCAACAATTTCAACATTGTTTAAAGAATCAAAAATAGTCCAACTTCGYTCYTGTAACTGAACAGTATCATTGCTCTTATTCTCTATAGTAATGGTATAACTAAATACATARTACAAACGATAATTTCTGTACGACGTCCCATCAAAAGTCGCCAGTACCGATATCTTAATTCCATTTGTAACTTGCTGTGTCATCTAWGTAGCATTATAATTCAAAGATACAAAAATATGGGTTTGATTGACTCATCGTGCATTCAAAAAACAAATGAATGTATCAACAAAATACTTATTTCTACTATTCCTGTAGGGTTTCTGTCAAAAACATAGCTGATAGTCAGTGTTAATACWRAAAACCCTCACATGTWATAATTTTTACTACAAGCAACAAATTCCTTTTAACTTGCCCCTAAAAAAATCATAAATTAGCATTGCTCAACAAACACCATCAAGTTCCTTTTTAACAGTAAAAATAATTACAAACAACTAATTTTATCACTACATGATTGCATCAAAAAACCCAACCCAAACTACTAATTTTATCACTAGGTTTATTGGWCTTTGTACATTCTCCTTGCTCCTATTTATAGCGGGATGTTCAAAAGAAGAAATCCTTCCAGCAAGTTTGACAATTACTCCTCCAATTAACCAGCTCTCATTCTCTAACACCATGCATGGAGAAAAGTCTAGTTCTAAAAGTATTACATTAAAATAYGCCCACTTAAGTGATGCGATTACCATTACGTCTAGTTCCAATTTTGAAGTTTCAATGGATGACAGTAATTTTCAACACAGCCTAAAACTCACAAAAACCGAGTTAACAGATACTGATATAAARATTTATGTTCGGTTTGCTCCAGCACTTAATTTGATTKCAGCACTCACTGGTACTTTATCTATTACTTCTGAAACCACAGACACCATCGAAGTTAAATTAGAAGGCATCTCCACTCCTAAAACATATAATTACATAACATTTAACACAAAACGCCTTGCTTTTGGCAATGGGTATTCCCAGTCTGCCAYAGATAATTTCATATTACACAAAGACCTCACAGCTATTAAAACTATTAAAATGTTTGTAAAACTAAGCTGCCCAGATGGAGGTTGTGATGAGTGGGATGTCTACGCACATGTTCTGGTAAAGGATGTTTCGACGGGTGATTGGTATGAGCTAGGACGATTTATTACTCCTTATTGGAATGACAACAGTCAATTGGAACGAGGATTTGAATTTGATGTTACCGATTTTAAATCACTTTTATCAAACGAGGTAGAATTAAAAATTTTTACCGAATGCTGGAACAATAAAGGATACAAGGTAACAGTAGATTTTGATTATATAAAAGGAAGCCCAAGCTTTGCATATTCTTCCATAACCAAAGTAATMCAATACAATAAAAATTCTATTAGCGGTGTTCCTTATGGGCTMASCCATAATTTAGATTTGACAAAATCCATCACAATYCCTTCCAATACTGAAGCAACAAGTTTACGAAGYATTATTTCGGGATGGGGTCATGCAACTCCCTATGACGACGRAAATAGAGGTTGTGCAGAATGGTGTTTTAGAACCCATTTTATAAAAATTAATGACACCAACACTTTCGAACATTATATGGGGSCCCTAGGTTGCGCAAGCAATCCAGTGAGCAATCAAGGAAGCGGTAATTGGACAGGTGACAGAGCAGGATGGTGCCCTGGAATGGCAGTACCAACTCGTATTGATACTTTTGAAAACTCTATGGCTGGAAGTACCATTAGCTTTCAATACGATTTTGAAGACTGGACAAATAACGATAATAACGGAAAGGCCTACAACGCTATATCTACCTATRTAGTTGTAAAAAGCAACAGTCCTATTGACAAGGCAATWGTACAAGATTAAGACATAAACACTCCTTAATAAATTAAATTTAYAGCAGYATGTTACATTTTTGTAGCTGCTGCTGTANTTTTTTTATAAACAACAATCAAAGGCATCATAGAAATAACATTAACAAATAAGAACATGCYTAACTTAATACTAKACCGAATACATCTTCAAATCATCGGAAAAAACTRAGAAAYACGGCCTAATCACCAACAATACTACACCTAAACTATTTGTAGCATCATAAAWTACAATAGTAAAWCGCCYATAAAACGCATACACAGTTCACTTCTCAACTCAAACAAACGCGTATAACTACACTTTAAAAAAAACATTTATAATTAAATAAATTGCAATCGTTTACAGTTATTTTTTTACTACTTTTAAAAGATATAAACAGCGACACTAAATTGTATAACCGTTATACAATTTAGTGTCCTATTAAAAATAAAATATGAAAAGATTAAGCGCACTGCTGTGTTTGTTTATTATTTTTTCTTGTCAGACAAAAAAGGTTGTCTCAGACAAAAAAGAAACTCCAACACAAGCAAAAGAAAGTATTACAACTACAAATATCCCTTTAGATGACAACGTAACAAAGGGAGTCTTAAGTAATGGATTGACGTACTACATCCAAAACAACGGAAAACCAGAAAACAAAGTAGAATTACGCCTTGTGATTAATGCTGGATCCATTTTAGAAGATGACGACCAAAGAGGTTTAGCTCATTTTATGGAGCACATGAATTTTAATGGAACAAAAAACTTCAAAAAGAATGAACTTGTAGATTATTTACAAAGTATTGGTGTAAAGTTTGGAGCTCACTTAAATGCATATACTAGTTTCGACGAAACGGTATACATCCTTCCTATTCCAAGTGACGATCCAGAAAAATTGGAAAAAGGATTTCAAATTTTAGAAGACTGGGCACATAATGCGCTGCTTACAGAAAAAGACATCGATTCAGAAAGAGGAGTTGTTTTGGAAGAACTTCGATTGGGAACTGGTGCCAATGAGCGTATGTCTCAAAAATATTTACCGAAAGTAATGTACGGCTCTAAATACGCCGATAGACTACCAATAGGTAAGAAAGATATTATCGAAAATTTCAAGTACGAAAGCTTAATTCGATTTTACAAAGATTGGTACCGTCCAGATTTAATGGCTGTAGTTGCCGTAGGAGATGTAGATGTTGCTATTTTAGAGGCTAAAATAAAAGAACATTTTGGAAGAATTCCAAAACCAACTTCTCCAAGACTTAGAGAAGAATTCAAAGTAAAAAATCATCCTGAAACTTTAATTTGTGTAGAATCAGATAAAGAGGCTCCTTATTCCATCACTCAAATCTACTACAAGGACAATGATATCGCAAAAAAAGTAGTAACTACTGATGACTATAGAAACTCTCTAATAGAGAACTTATTCAGTCAAATGATAAGTAACCGCTTGGACGAATTAAAAAACAGTCCTACTCCTCCTTTCATTTTCGCTTCATCTAGGCATGGAGGCACCTGGGCTAGAGGAAGAGAAGCTTATCAAGGGTTTGCAGTTTCTGGCCCAGACGGACAGTTAAAAGCCTTACAAACACTTTTAGAAGAAAACGAACGTGTAAAACAATTTGGATTCACACAGGGTGAACTAGACAGAGCTAAGAAAAGCGCTCTTGCCAGAATGGAAAAAGCTTTCAAAGACAAAGACAAAACTGAATCGAGTAGATTCGCAGGTGAATTTGTCAGAAATTTCTTAACAAGTGAAGTCATACCAGGAATTACTTGGGAAAATARTTTTTACAAAAAAACCTACCCTAGTATTGGATTAGAAGACATCAACAAATTGATTCATGAATACCTTAAAGAAAGCAACAGAGTKGTGGTTTTAACAGGCCCTACAATGCCTAMAGAAAAGGAAATTACTGAAAGTCAAGTTGAAAAAATCTTAAACTTAACAAAATCTAGTAAACTAACCGCCTACGAAGACAAAGCAGTAGCAAGCTCTTTGATTACTGACGTACTGAAACCMGGAAGYATTATTGCAAACTCTAGCAATAAAAACTTAGGAACAGTAAGCTTTACATTGAGTAACGGACTTAAAGTTATTTACAAAAAAACCGACTTTAAAAATGATCAAATTCTAATGGAAGGTGTTAGTTTTGGTGGTAATTCTCTATATTCTGATGAAGAAATTCATAAAATYGGATTTGCAGGTGGWGGYCTWACAGAAGCYGGAATTAATGGTTTTTCTAWAGTAGATTTAAAGAAAATGATGGCAGGAAARATTGCAAATGTCAGACCTTATATTGGYGGAATTACAGAGGGAATGAGAGGRAATGCAACACCTAAAGATATAGAAATACTATTTCAACTGACTCATTTATATTTYACTAAGCTAAACAAAGACAATGAAGCATACAGTGGTTTCATAAACAARCAAAAAAGTTTTATCCCAAGGCTATTGGCAAGTCCTCAAATGTATTACCGAAAAGAACTGAACGATTTCTTAAACAAAGGAAACACCCGTTATTTAGGTTTCCCTACAYTAGAAACWCTAGAGAGCAGTAGTTATGACCTAGCCTATGAAAAATACCAAGAACGTTTTGCCAATGCAGGAGATTTTGTGTTTTATTTTGTWGGGAACATCAATGAAAAACAGCTTGTAAGTTTGGCTGCYAAATATTTGGGAAGTCTTCCTGGAAACAACAGCAAAGAAAACTTTAAAGTTGCWAGTTTTAGACCTTTAAAAGGAGCGCATAAAAAAGTAATAGAAAAAGGACAAGAYCCAAAAAGTAGTGTCAATATTAGCTTCCAAGGAGAAACAGTTTATGATAAACACGAAGCCGCCTCTATAAATG
The DNA here is from genome assembly GCA_002401385.1 of Flavobacteriaceae bacterium. Lineage (GTDB taxonomy): Bacteria > Bacteroidota > Bacteroidia > Flavobacteriales > Flavobacteriaceae. The sequence goes on from NVSY01000013.1 coordinate 21,323, forward strand.
CATTAGGTGAAATACTAACTATAAAGCTCATCGAAAACTTAAGAGAAAAAGAAGCTGGTGTTTATGGTGCAGGAGCCAGAGGATCKATGTCTAAAGTACCTTATGGAAGGTATAACTTCAGCATCTCTTTTCCTTGTGGACCAGARAATGTGGATAAACTTACAACAGCTGCWTTAAAAGAATTARAGCTCATTATTACTAACGGCCCAACAGAGAAAGATTTAAATAAAGTAAAAGAAGCAAAACTGCTATCTTACAAAGAAAATTTAAAGAAAAACTCTTATTGGTTAARTTCACTTAAATCTTCGTTTATTAAYGACAGAGAYCCTGAAGTRATTTTAAAGAAAACCGAGGCAATTAATTGGCTTAATAAAAAAGACATTCAAGAGGTTGCTAAAAAATATTTTAGTGGTGATTATATTTTAGCCATTCACAATCCTGATAAAAAGGAARGCTAATATATTTCTTGGTTCTAAAAACAAGKTCTTATAAANTAGGACTATACWAATCACGGCACTTACAYTATTGTAGGTGCCGTTTTTTTCGTCTTCATTAAAGGTTATAACGCTCCTTTATCCAMCACAAACATCAACATTGGACWCTTCWCAAWRWKTYAAACCTTGAGTATTACCGAAACATAGCCTCACTATTTCCATTTCCAAGTCCAATTACARCATCGTATCTACTCCCAAATTTACGGTAATACACGAGTACTGTATACTGATTTTCCGTTTGAAAATAAGAGCCATCTATATCGTGATTACTCAACAAYCCRTTGTTGTYCTTGGTTAAAAACTGATAGTTTACAAAACCTTGTTTTAGTAGTATTTTAGCTTCGTATAATTGAGAATCTTGGTTRTAAGTCATTAAATTACCTTCGTTCAGCTGCCAATTATTAAAACTACCGCTCACATATATTTCTTTGCCTTCTAGATCTTCCAAGGTTTCTAAATAAAAATGCACCCAGGTATAATCTGCCTCCAGTTCAGTGCCTTTTCCGTTGATATTTCGTACTACAAAATTACCATTCACATCAGGGAAATAAGTGTATGGTTTTTCTATGCGCTCTTGATTGGTATATAAATAGGTATGATAGATCTCATCACCCACTTCTACATTGGCAATTGACACAGTAGCATTTCTGATGGATTTATTCTCAAAATTCAAGAATTCATTTCCAGCCCAATAACTAGCATCCTTGTTGTATTTRTAWATTAACTGATTGTTTTTAAAATACATAGGCGCAAATCCGCCAATTGCAGTTTGCCAATTATCATTTTGTAACAAGGTTACTTTTATTTCTTCTTTGGGATTATTGATTTGCAAATTGGAATGATGAATCACAAAATCCACCGATTGTTTCTCTTGAATTGTAGCAATATCATGACTCCGTACTACATTAACTCCAACATCAACCTTAGACTCATACAGCACAAACCTACGGGTAAAGACCACCGTATCATCATCATCAAAAACAGACAACACATAATTCCCACTTATTTTTATTTGCGTCACTTTATTAGGCAAGGTAAATTTATAATGGGTATAGTATTGCAATGTATTAAACGAGTTTTCATAATCCCGAATTCGGTCTTCCTCATAACCATTGATGAATTCCGAAGTCAACAAATCGGAGCGTGTCCAATCGTAATTATAATGTTCAATTTTATAGTAATAATCCTTTTCATCTGCCTCAGTATCGTCAAACGAAATCACCAACGGTGTTCCCAATTTAGCAATAGGTGAATAGGTATTAGCAATAGCTGGTCTAAAAATCACAGTTTTAATATGTTCGGCGTCATTTGCTGGAAGATATACTTGCGCATAAAATGATTGCACACACACACTCAAAAACGACAAGAACAGTAAACACTTATGCTTCATTTATTTACATTTTAAATATGATATAACTCAGTTTTTTAGCTAAAATAAGCTTTAATTTCAAAATATTGAATGAAACGCTTATAAGCGTACTATTGTTGCGTAAATAAACCAAAAATAATGCCAAAATCACCCAATAAATTCATATTTTTGCAAGGTTTTTTAGGACTTAAAAATTATTTATATATGTCACAAGACATTCGAATCAAAAAAGGCTTAACTATTAAGCTTACTGGAGACGCTGGAAAATCTATTTCTGACGCACCACTTTCGAAGGTCTTCGCCATTAAACCAACCGATCTTTTGGGAGTTACTCCAAAATTAGCAGTTCGTGTTGGGGATAAAGTAAAAGCAGGAGATGTTTTATTTTATTCAAAATCTGAAGATAGCATTAAGGTGCTAGCTCCAGTGAGCGGAGAAATTCTTAATATTGAACGTGGAGCAAAGCGCAAAATTTTAAATGTACAAGTTAGTACAGATGCAACTATCGAATACATCGATTTTGGAGCAAAAAACCCAAAAGATCTTTCTTCTGACGAAGTTAAAGCACAGCTATTAGCTGGAGGTTGTTGGCCATTTATCCAACAACGCCCTTATGATGTGATGGCAAATCCAAATGAAGCCCCAAAGGCTATTTTTGTATCTGCTCATGATACTGCTCCTTTAGCWGGTGATGTAGCTTTTTCTTTAGAGAATCAAAAAGAAGCGTTCCAAGCTGGTATTACTGCCTTGTCTAAATTGACAGAAGGAAAAGTAAACCTCGCAGTTTGCGGAAAATCTGCATCGTTTTTAAACGATGTTAAAAATRCTGAAATTTTAAAGGTTACAGGTAAACACCCTGCAGGAAATGTTGGTGTACAAATTCACCATGTAAATCCAGTAAACCAAGGCGAACGTGTTTGGACGGTAAATCCACAAGATGTAGCTGTAATTGGAAACTTATTTTTGACTGGTAAGTTTGAACCAAAAAGAGTAGTTGCTCTTGTTGGATCTCAAGTAAAATCGCCTACTTATTTTAATATGTTACAAGGAGCTAACCTTGAAGCATTATTAACTGAAAATATTATGGTAGAAAACAGTCGTGTAATCAACGGAAACGTATTAACAGGGACTCAGGTTGCTGTAGATGGTTACTTAGATTTTAAATCTACTACTATTTCTGTAATTCCAGAAGGAAACCACCACACTATGTTTGGATGGATGCCATTCACCGGAAGAAAGAAATTTAGTATGTACCGTTCTGCACTATCATTCTTATCACCTAACAAAAAATACACTTTGGACACCAATTTAAATGGAGAAGAGCGTGCTTTTGTAATGACAGGTGAAATGGAAAAAGTATTGCCAATGGATATTTTACCAATGCACTTATTAAAAGCTGCAATGGTGGGAGATATCGAAAAAATGGAAGCTTTAGGAATCTACGAAGTAGCTCCAGAAGATTTTGCATTGATCGACTATTCAAGTTCTTCAAAAATTGAAGCACAGCAAATTATACGAACCGCATTAGATATAATGGTTAAAGAAGTAGGATAATGGGACTAAATAAAGTAATGGAAAAATACAGACCTCTTTTTAGAAAAGGTGGAAAGTACGAAAAATTTGCCCCAGCATTTAATGGGATTGATACATTTTTGTTTGTACCTAATCATACAACAAAAATGGGAGCACATGTTCGTGACGCGGTTGATTTAAAGCGTGTGATGATTATTGTAGTGTTGGCATTGTTACCAGCTATGTTCTTTGGAATGTGGAATATTGGATACCAACATTTTTCTCAATTAGGAGAAGTAACTCCATTTATGGACATGATGCTTTACGGAGCCATCAAATTCTTACCAATGTTACTAATTTCTTACGGAGTTGGATTGGGAATTGAATTTGCATTTGCTATTTACCGTGGACATGATATCAACGAAGGATATTTAGTTTCAGGGATGTTAATTCCTTTAATTATGCCTGTTGATTTACCGTTATGGATGTTAGCCGTAGCTGTAATCTTTGCAGTAATAATAGGTAAAGAAGCCTTTGGAGGAACAGGGATGAACATCTTAAATCCTGCATTAGTAGCAAGAGCCTTTGCTTTTTTCTCTTATGCACCTAGCATGAGTGGAGATAAAGTATGGGTAGCAGACGCTTCTAAAGTTGATGCTATTTCTGGAGAAACTATTTTAGGTCAATTAGCCGCTGGAGCAGATACATCCGCCACAAGCGTGATGGATATGTTTATGGGTTACATGCCAGGATCTATCGGAGAAACTTCTGTATTAATGATATTAATAGGAGCAGCGCTCTTAATTTTTACAGGAATTGGAAGTTGGAGAATTATGGTAGCAGGAGTTATAGGAGCTGCTGTAACAGGTTTGTTATTTAATGCACTTGGATTAAATGATTTAATGACCTTCCCTTGGTGGCAACACTTACTCGTAGGAGGATTTGCTTTTGGTATTGTGTTTATGGCTACAGATCCTGTAACCGCAGCACAAACTGATACAGGAAAATGGATTTATGGATTCTTAATCGGATTTTTCGCCATTATGGTACGTGTCTTTAACGGCGCTTATCCAGAAGGTGTAATGATGGCCATTTTATTAATGAATGTGTTTGCACCATACATAGACCACTATGTAGTACAAGCAAATGTAAAACGAAGATTAAAACGTTTAAAAACTGCATAATTATGGATAGAAATAGCAATGCATATACGTTTCTTTTTGCCATCATTATGGTAATTGTATTAGGAGCATCTTTAGCTTTTATTGCAGAAAGTACCAAAGAGGCAAGAAAACGTAACGTAGAATTAGAAAAGAAACAAAACATTCTTTCAGCAATTGGAGTGAATGTAGATAGAGATCAGGCAGAAATTGATTTTGATACATATATCAAACAACAATTAACTGTAAAAAGTGACGGTAGTATTGATGCTAACGTAAATGCTTTTACTGTAGAACTCAAAAAAGAAGTTAAGAAAACAACTGAGGATCAAAGCTTACCATTGTATATCGCGGAAAAAGATGGAAAAACCTATTATATCGTTCCTTTATACGGAGCAGGATTATGGGATGCTATCTGGGGATATATTGGTTTAGATACTGATGAGAACACGATTATTGGTGCAGTATTTGACCACAAAGGTGAAACTGCCGGTTTAGGTGCAGAAATTAACCAAAGCTGGTACGARGAYCAATATATWGGWGACAAGATTATGGACGAGAAYGGAAACTTTGTTTCTGTAAAAGCWATTAAAGGWGGTACTCCATTAAGCAACCTACACGGTGTAGATGCTATTTCCGGAGGAACAATTACTTCTGATGGTGTATCAGACATGGTTGAAGAGCGTTTAGCTCGTTATATTCCTTATTTTAAAAACAACTAAAATGGCAGCGAAAAAAGAAGCTTTGTTATCAAAGCAAAACAGAAAATTGTTATCAGATCCATTAAATGATAACAATCCAATTGCTGTTCAAGTTTTAGGAATTTGTTCGGCATTAGCAATTACTGTGCAATTAAAACCTGCKATTGTAATGTCTATAGCAGTAYTRTTTGTATTGGCTGCGAGTAAYGTAATTGTATCATTACTTCGTAAYTTRATACCWAMWCGTATWCGTATYATCGTGCAATTGTTAATTGTTGCATCCTTGGTRATTATTGTGGATTTATCCYTACAGGCTTATGCYTATGATGTGAGTAAAGAACTCTCCATMTTTGTAGGRTTGATTATYACWAACTGTATYATYATGGGACGTTTGGAAGCATTTGCYTTRGCAAATACTCCWTGGARRKCWTTCTTAGATGGAATTGGAAAYGSAKYWGGATAYGGTGTRATYYTKATCATCATTGCATTTTTCAGAGAATTRYTAGGWTCTGGRAAATTATTAGGATWCGAAATCTTAGGACAYAGCGGAAAAWCMATTGCWGATTCTACRGGATTGTAYGCAATGGGATACGCYAATAATGGWTTCATGTTATTATCGCCAATGGCCTTAATYACWATGGGTATTATTATYTGGGTACARCGTTCTAAAAACAGAAAATTAATCGAGAAATAATARRAAGATATGGAAGAATTAATTAGTTTATTTGTTAGAAGTATCTTTATTGATAACATGGTATTTGCATATTTCYTWGGAATGTGTTCKTACTTAGCGGTATCAAAAACAGTAAATACTTCTGTAGGAATGGGAGCGGCTGTAGTATTCGTACTTGCCATYACYGTACCTGCCAACTACTTGTTAAATGAATATATTTTACAAGAAGGAGCMTTRTCTTGGTTAGGYGAAGAATAYGCARCATACGACTTRAGTTTCTTAAGTTATATYATGTTTATWTCTGTAATTGCATCTATGGTGCAACTAGTWGAGATGATTATTGARCGTTTTGCACCYGCATTATACGGTCAATTRGGRATCTTTTTACCATTGATTGCWGTRAAYTGTGCCATCTTAGGAGGGTCWTTRTTTATGCAACAAAARGATTTTAACACAGTAACTGAGTCTGCAGTATTTGGARTTGGTTCTGGTATTGGATGGTTTTTAGCTATTGTAGCSATTGCTGCAATTCGYGAAAARATCGCYTATTCAAATGTACCTGCRCCTTTAAAAGGATTRGGAATTACYTTTATCATTACTGGTTTRATGGCAATTGGATTCTTAAGTTTCTCAGGAATTAAAATTTAATTAGAAAGATAAGATTATGAGTATTATTGTAGCAAGTGTCGTATTTTTCTTAGCGATCATTTTAGTTTTAGTAACTATTTTATTAGTAGCAAAAGCAAAGCTGATGCCCTCTGGTAAAGTAAAAATTACTATCAACGGAGAAAAAGTAATAGAAGTAGATTCTGGAAGTTCGTTATTAACAACTTTAGGAAACGAAAAAATATTTTTACCATCAGCTTGTGGTGGTGGAGGTACCTGTATCCAATGTGAATGTCATGTAAATAGCGGAGGTGGAGACGCCTTACCTACAGAAACACCTCACTTTACACGTAAGGAATTGGCTACTGGAATACGTTTGTCATGTCAAGTAAAAGTAAAAGGTGATATGGACATTACAATTCCAGATGAAATTTTTGGAATTAAGAAATGGGAAGCAACTGTAGTAAGTAACTACAACGTAGCTTCATTTATCAAGGAATTCATTGTTGAATTACCAGAAGATATGCCGTATAAAGCAGGTGGATATATCCAAATTGAAATTCCAGAAACGGAAGTTGAATTTAAGGATATGGACATTTCTGCACATCCTTTAGATCATCCAGGAGAACCTGATAAGTTCAAAGCGGAATGGGATAAATTTGGATTATGGCCTTTAAAAATGAAGAATGATGAGAATGTGGAAAGAGCTTATTCTATGGCTTCTTACCCTGCAGAAGGACGTAACGTAATGTTAAACGTTCGTATTGCAACACCTCCATTTGACAGAGCTAATAATGGATGGATGGATGTAAACCCAGGGATTGCATCGTCTTATATCTTTAACCAAAAACCAGGAGACAAAGTTATTGTTTCGGGTCCTTATGGTGAATTCTTTATCAACGAGGATTCTGATGCTGAAATGATTTATGTAGGTGGAGGAGCTGGTATGGCACCAATGCGTTCTCACTTATACGAATTATTCCACACCATGAAAACGGGTCGTAAAGTATCGTACTGGTACGGAGGTCGTTCTAAGCGTGAATTGTTCTACTTACATTACTTTGAAGCTTTAGAGAAGGAATTCCCTAACTTTAAAATGCACTTAGTATTAAGTGAGCCAATGAAAGAGGATAACTGGAAAGTGAAAGCCGATGTAGATGCTGAAGGTGATGGATTCGTAGGATTCGTACACCAATCATTAATCGATAACTATTTGARCAAACACGAAGCTCCTGAGGATATCGAATTCTATTTCTGTGGACCACCATTGATGAACCAAGCGGTTGTTAAAATGTGTGATGACTTTGGTGTACCACCAGAGAATGTACGTTTTGATGATTTTGGAGGATAAGATCTTAAAAAATACAATCAATTTTAAAAACCGATGCTCTTGTAGTATCGGTTTTTTTTAGGGGTTAAAACAAATTCTTTTTARAATCTCAATAAATAAATCTCCCTCAATTTACACATACAAACTACCTTCACATTTGTTTCCTTTATCGAAAGTTAACAACAAATCACCGACAAGAAAACACCTTTCATCGAAAAAAACACTGCTAAACGGGTAAATAGTAAGATATTGAAAATTCAAATCACCATTTATGAAGGCAGAAAAGGTTTTAAAAATACTACTTGTAGAAGATAACCTCTTTGAAGTTCTACGATTTAAAAAAACGATTGAATCTTTCGATATCAATTGTGAAGTAACTCATGCCAAACATGGAAGGGAAGCAATAAAAAGACTACAATCAGAACATTTACCAGACATCATATTATTAGATTTAGAAATGCCCGAATTAAACGGCTTAGAATTTTTAGAAATCATAAAAGAATATGAACATTTAAAAATTATTCCAACCATTATTCATTCTTCACATAGTGGACAACAGGAAATTTCTAAATGCTTTAAACTTGGTATTGCTGGTTTTATGGTAAAAACTGCAGTCCATGAAGACTATGTGTACAACCTAAAACATACATTGACAAAATGGTACGAAAAAGTAGCGTAATTCCCTGTTAATCCTTACATAAATCACCCCCTCAAAACCTCTTCCCTTAGAGGTTTTTTTTATTTCAATTAATTATTGAATAAAGATAGTTGTTTATGACAAAAGTCTAAGTCTAAATCCATCAAAAAACGTATCTTCGAAACCAATTATAACTCTAATTAGATTATCTTATGTTTAAAGGATTACAAGGTTTTTCAAAAGCTTTTTGGACAGCCAATACCGTTGAATTACTTGAAAGAGCYGCCTACTACGGCGTGTTTATCGTAATTACATTATACTTATCTCGAATTTTAGGTTTCACGGATATGGAATCGGCCTTAATTGCAGGATTTTTCTCGGGTGGATTGTATTTATTACCAACTTTTACTGGGGCAATTGCAGATAAAATAGGTTTCAAAAGCTCTTTATTAATTGCATTCTCCTTGTTGACTATTGGCTATTTTGGATTGGGAATTCTTCCTACGTTCCTTGAATCAGCCGGCTTAGTTGAATATGCCGATAAAATTACATTTACGGGATTAAATGAGTCTGTACAGCGCTGGTCTATTGTACCTGTATTAATAGTTTTAATGATAGGTGGTTCGTTTATTAAGGCGGTAATTACTGGAACTATTGCTAAAGAAACGACAGAGGCAACAAGGGCACAAGGTTTTTCTATCTTTTATATGATGGTAAACATTGGAGCATTTTCGGGGAAAACAATTGTAAAACCATTGCGTGAAGCTATGGGAGATATGGGATTGGTATACTTGAACTTTTTCTCTGCAGGGATGACGCTTTTAGGATTGATATTAATCATCATTTTTTACAAAGGTGCAAAACAAGATGGACCAAGTAAAARTTTTCAAGATGTTTTAGATGGATTTGTACGTGTACTTACCAATGGACGTTTAATTACTCTTATACTTATAATTACTGGTTTTTGGATGGTACAGGCGCAGTTGTATGCAACCATGCCTAAATATGTATTGAGAATGGCAGGAGAAGCAGCATCACCATCATGGTATGCGAATGTGAATCCGTTAGTAGTTGTATTAACAGTGGCATTTGTAACTAAAATGATGGCGAGTAAAACACCTTTATTTTCAATGACCATAGGAATGTTTATTATGCCAATTTCTGCATTGGTAATGGCATCAGGAAACTGGATCTCTGGTGGGGAAATTGACTTAGGGTTTATTAGTATGCATCCAATTGCTTTAATGATGATTGTAGGAATTATGTTTCAAGCCTTGGCCGAATCATTTATTTCACCAAGATTTTTAGAATTTTTCTCTTTACAAGCACCTAAAGGAGAAGAGGCAATGTATTTAGGTTTTAGTCATTTACATTCCTTTATATCCTCCATATTAGGTTTCGGTCTTTCAGGTTATTTATTATCCAAATACTGTCCAGACCCAAGAACATTTGAAACGCACGAAGCATGGGAAGTTGCGGCTTCTAATGCACATTATATCTGGTACTACTTTGCTGCAATTGCATTAGTCTCTGCTATTTCATTAATCATTTATGGAAAAGTAATTGAACGATTGGATGCGAAAAAATAAGCATCCTAAAAAATAACAAAAAACGTCCGATGTTCAAAATGAACATCGGACGTTTTTTTAGTCTTTAAATAGATTTAAGAATAAATCTATACTATCTCATGACGTTTTAAAGTAAACGAAAATTCAGACCCTCTGTGTAACTCACTCTTCACTTGGATGTGTTCTCCATGCGCCTCCACAATATGTTTCACAATAGACAAGCCCAGACCTGAACCTCCTTGCTCTCGAGACCTACTTTGATCCACACGATAAAAACGTTCAAATAATCGTCCATGAAACTCTTTCTGAATTCCCTCTCCGTTATCTGACACACTAATTCGTAGTTTTTTACTATCAATATCTACCAAACTCACTAAGGTAGTTCCTCCCATCTTACCATATTTAATAGAGTTTACTAGGAGGTTTATAAGCACTTGCTCCAAGCGTTCAACATCACCATAGACCATTACTGGCGCATCGTAAATCTGATCAAACCTAAGTACAATACTTTTTTTCTTGGCTTTCATTTCTAGTAAATCAAAAACATCTTGCACCAATACCACCATATTTATAGGCTTAATATTCAAATGCAGATCGGAAGACTCAAGTTTAGATATCATATCTAAATCTTTTACTATCGCTATCAAACGTTCTACCCCTTTATTGGCACGTTGCAAGTATTTCTCTCTGATGGTTTCATCATCGATCGCACCATCTAATAATGTCAGAATAAAGCCCTGAACCGTAAATAAAGGAGTTTTGAGTTCATGAGAAACGTTCCCTAAAAAATCGCGTCTATAACTTTCTCTTTCGTTCAATACTTCAATTTGTTGACGCTTATTTTCAGCAAATTTTTTCACTTCCCTCGATAAGGATTCCATATTACTGGTAACCGTAGTATGATAGATATCAGATACATCAAACAAGGAAACATCTTCATATATTTTCTTTACTCGAAGATAAATAAATCGCTCAACCCTGTATTGGATAATCACAAAACTAAATACAAAAAGCAAGCCATAAAAACCTACAAAAAACAGGTACTTAATAGTATGACTAATAGTTAAATAATACAATAAAAGCAACACGAATGTTGCTAATGTTGAAATATACATTGAAGACCAAAAGGCAAAATTATATGTTTTTTTAAATTTCATCAATAATAAATTTATACCCTACTCCTTTTACAGTTTTAAAATTACGTTCCCCTATTTTCTCTCGTAACTTACGAATATGAACATCTATAGTTCTTCCTCCAACTACCACTTCAGTACCCCAAACTTTATCCAAAATATCGTCTCTTTTAAAAACTTTACCCGGTTTGGATGCCAGCAGAGAAAAAAGCTCAAATTCCTTACGTGGTAAGCTGAATTTACGACCATCTTTCACAATCATATATTCGTCTCTATCTATAATAATATCACCAACTTTTACCTGATTATTTTGTTCTTCTTCACCCACTATTCTTCTGAGTAACCCTTTCACCTTACTTATCAAGACTTTTGGCTTGATTGGCTTGGTAATATAATCATCCGCACCTGCGTCAAAACCTGCCACTTGTGAATAATCCTCACCACGAGCTGTAAAAAACACAATCAATATATTTTCAAACCCTTTTATCTGCCTAATTTTTTCACAGGCCTCAATACCATCCATTTCTGGCATCATTATATCCAATAAAATAAGATGGGGCTGAAAAGTCCGTGCACGTTTTACCGCTTCTAAACCATTAGTTGCAGTTGCTATTGTATACCCCTCATTCTTCAAGTTATACCCAACAATTTCTAAAATATCTGGCTCATCATCCACCAATAATATTTTAATGTCTTTACTATTCATTTGTTAATTGCTTTTCAATCGTTCCTCAAAAATAACATTTAATATTTAAAAAAACCTCATAAACCCCATTCAAGCCAAAAAGTAACCTTTTACTAACATTGCCCTAACATAACCCACTGATTCATCCAAAAAATCGTATTTTTAAATAAAAACTTGGCTATGAATATAAAATTAGACTTTAAAAACATCTTGTTTTTAGACATAGAAACGGTTCCTGAAACAGCCGATTTTTCAGATTTAAGCAGTTTAAAACAAGAATTATTTGCAAAAAAAACAGCCTATCAGCGTACCGAAGAACAAACACCTAAAGATTTTTATAACCGTGCAGGGATTTGGGCAGAATTCGGGAAAATAGTGTGTATTTCGGTCGGTTATTTTAGTAGTACAAGTGAGAAACGTACATTCAGAATCACTTCTTTTTACAATGATGACGAAACAATATTATTACATCAATTTAAGGATTTACTAGACACACATTTTTACAAAAAAGAGCATGTCCTTTGCGGGCATAATGGTAAAGAATTTGATTTTCCCTTTATTGCCCGCCGAATGATTATCAACGCGATTTCTCTCCCMGAAAAGTTAAAYATGTTCGGAAAAAAGCCTTGGGAAATCCCACATATAGACACCATGGAATTATGGAAATTTGGGGATTACAAACATTATACTTCTCTTAAATTACTCACAGAAATTTTAGGCATTCCTTCTCCTAAAGATGACATAGACGGCAGTCAAGTAGGACACGTGTATTATGAAGAAAAAAATCTAGAACGCATTAAGATTTATTGTGAAAAAGACACCTTAACGGTAGCACAATTATTACTTAGATACAATAACGAACCTTTATTAAGTGAAGACGAAATAGAAATAATTTAATGTATAAAAATCAAACCAATAAGTGTTACCACAAGATAAACTCCTAGCGACATCGCGCCAGGGTAATCCTTAGCAATACGCTGTCCAATCAGTAACACCAACAGTGTAAAAGCAACCAAAACAAGGCCAAAAAACAAGGTTTCGTTCAAATCTAACATTATCAATTGGTACAATCCAACACTCATAAAGAGAACAGAAATTAATTCAAGTAATACAACCAAAACCAAAGAAATCGGAATGATGGACGCCACAAAAGTTCCTTTAAAATGTTGCTGATAAAAAGCAACACTCCCCTTCCAGTCCATCAATTTCTCCACTATAGAAAAAGTAAAAGTAATCCATAAAAAAACAGTCGCTACTAACAAAGGCATCAGAGATTGTAAAAATTCCATCGGGGTTATTTTTTATGTAGTAATCGGGTTAGTTTAATAGAAGTATCCAATAAAATAATTTTGGCATTTCCGTTACGCTCTATATGATACATAGCCTCGTTTATTTCATCAGAAATATCTAAAATATTCCCTCCGTGAATAAACGGTGCGAATTTGGCCAACTCAAAATTCTTCGGTTGTAAAAACACCAACTCATCTGCCTTGTAATTTAACAGAAGTGCTTGTCTAAAACATTGCAAGCAATACTGTAAAAAATACTTTTGGGTTTCTCTCCCAGCCCCAGCAATATCGTTACTCCACTGTATTAACTCTTCAATAACACTCGCATCCGTTTTCGCTTTAAAAGCAGCCCGAACCCAAGTAATAAACCACTTTTCAAACTGGTCATCTGCATTACTGTTATTTAAAATATGCAATGCTTTGTTAAAACTACCCTCTGCTTGATGGGCAATATTTTTTGCATTATCTGGCAAACATTGTTTTTGATTTACAAGTGCATCTGCTATTTGTTGCTCACTCAATTTAGGAAAATGCAATACTTGACAACGGGATCTTATGGTATTGATAATTTGTTCTTCTTGCTCTGCCACAAGAATAAAAACCGTTTTTTCTRGCGGCTCCTCTATCAATTTTAACAACTTATTGGCAGCGGCTATATTCATTTTTTCCGCCATCCAAATCACCATCACTTTATACCCACCTTCATAGGATTTTAACTGCAAAGATTTGACTATATTTTCTGCCTCGTCTACATTAATAATCCCCTGCTTATTTTCTATTTCCAATACATGAAACCAATCGAACAAATTACCATACGGGGTTTGTTGAACAAAGTCTCTAAATYCCTGTAAAAAATTGTTGCTTGTAGGATGTCTTTTTATTTTAGAAGTAGTGGCTACAGGAAAAGCAAAATGTAAATCTGGATGGGACATATTCGCACATTTCACTTTAGTTGCCTCGGGATCCTTAGAAGCTAAGGTTAGTAAATGTTGTGCATAAGCCAAAGCCATTGGTAAGGTTCCACAACCTTCTTTCCCTATAAACAATTGAGCATGTGCTATCCGACCGTTATTTGCAGATGTTTGCAAATGTGATTTAATATGTTCCTGTCCTAAAATATCTGAAAAAAGCATGCACAAAAATACAAAATACTAGGACTAAATCGCAATAATATTTTAATAGTTAAAACTAAGGTAAAGGATTTAATTAAGCGTACMAGTTTTAAACAGTCTCCGTGTTCAAAATCAAATGATAATAAACACTGAAAACGGTTTCGTAAATAAAAAAATACCGCGCTTTAATTTCTGTTATCTTTGTACAATAATAGCATCAACAACTTAAATATATACAGTGATGAAAACCATAAATGATTTTAACTTTAACAATAAGAAAGCCATAATTCGTGTTGATTTTAACGTGCCTTTAAACGAAGCACTTGAAGTAACAGATACTACGCGAATTGAAGCTGCAAAACCAACCATTTCTAAAATATTAGCAGATGGTGGATCGGTAATTTTAATGTCACATTTAGGACGTCCAAAAGGAGTAGATGCTAAATTTTCTTTAAAACACATCGTGTCTAAAGTGAATGAAGTATTAGGAGTAACTGTAAAATTTGCAACGGACTGTATCGGTGATGAGACCACTAAAATGGTGTCTGAATTACAAAACGGTGAAGTATTATTATTGGAAAACTTACGTTACTATTCAGAAGAAAAAGAAGGAAATGAAGCCTTTGCAGAGAAATTAGCTGCACATGGAGATATTTACGTAAACGATGCCTTTGGAACTGCTCACCGCGCGCACGCTTCTACTGCTATCATTGCAAAACATTTCCCTACTACAAAATGTTTCGGATTGTTATTAGCTAAAGAAATTGAAAGCATTAACAATGTATTAAACAACAGCGAAAAGCCTGTTACAGCAATTATTGGAGGCGCAAAAGTATCTTCTAAAATTGATGTAATTAAAAATATTATGGATAAAGTGGACAATATCATTATTGGTGGTGGTATGGCATACACTTTTATCAAAGCACAAGGAGGTAGCATTGGAGAATCTATTTGTGAAGATGACAAACTTGAAACAGCTTTGGAAATTTTAGCCATGGCTAAAGAAAAGAAAACACGTATTTACTTACCTGTAGATGTAATTGCTGCTGATGACTTTAGCGAAACTGCAAATACTCAAATTGTACCATCAAACGAAATCCCTGACGGATGGCAAGGATTGGATTGTGGACCACAATCTAATGTAGCATTCTCTTTTGTAATTGCGGACTCTAAAACCGTATTATGGAATGGACCCGTAGGTGTTTTTGAAATGAAAGCATTTAGAAAAGGAACTATCGAAATTGCAAATGCTATTGACGAAGCTACCCAAGGAGGAACATTCTCTTTAGTAGGTGGAGGAGACTCTGTTGCAGCAGTAAAACAATTTGGTTTTGCCGATAAAGTAAGTTATGTTTCTACTGGTGGAGGTGCTATGCTAGAAATGTTAGAAGGTAAAAAATTACCAGGAATCGAAGCTATCTTAAACTAGTCTGAAATTCAATCTTATAAGGTTTCTTTTTTTTGAAGTAACCCATTAAAAACCATTTTTACAGTTTGTAAAGATGGTTTTTTTTATGTTTTAAAATGATGTGATAATAATATACAACATATATATAATATACATTTTATATATTTGTACAAAAAGGAACCAATGAGAAAAAACATTGATATAGACGACATTACGTTGACCAAACTAAAAGTGATTTCCGCATTTGAAAATTTAAGTGTAAAAGCATTGATGGAAAAAGCCGTTCGGTTTTTTGTCGAACACAAAGAAAAAGAGCAGTATGATAACATGAGTCAAGAAGCTCGAGAAGATGCTGGATTGTATATTTTGATGCAACAGGCAGATAAAAATGATTTGGTAAATCGTGACGAAATTATGAATATTTTGGATGAATAATGGAAGTTTTATATTTAAATAGTTTCAAAAAAGACATTAAAAAGCTTCGGAACAAAAAGTTAAAAACGGCTTTAAAAGCAGCACTTATTGATTTAGAAAACTCAGAAGACCTATTTAATTTCAAGAACCTAAAAAAAATTAAAGGGCATACAAATTACTATCGCATAAAAATAGATGGTTTTAGGCTTGGCATATACTGCTTAAACGGAACTATACAAGTATGCAGATTTGTTAAAAGAAACGACATTTATAAAGTGTTTCGATAATCGATAGCACAACCAACAAAACCAACACTATGAAATACAATAAACTAGCTAACACCAACATTTCTATAAGTGAAATTTGCTTAGGCACCATGACTTTTGGAGAACAGAACAATGAATATGAAGGACATCAACAATTAGATTTCGCCCTAGAAAACGGGGTGAATTTTATTGACACCGCCGAGTTATATTCTGTACCATCTAGGACTGAAACCTATGGATCTACAGAAACTATTATTGGTTCTTGGCTTCGAAAAACAGGAAACAGAAACAAAGTTGTTCTTGCTAGTAAAATTGCTGGACCAGGAGATTATACTGCACATATACGAAATACCGGATACTCTAAACATGCCATTACAGAGGCACTGCACAATAGTTTAAAAAGACTACAAACTAGTTATTTAGATTTGTATCAATTACATTGGCCTACACGTGTAACCAATTATTTTGGTGTCAGAAACTACACCCATTCTAAAAAAAACGAACAAGAAGACAACTTCCTAAGCATCTTAGAAACCTTAAATGATTTTGTAATTGAAGGAAAAATAAGACATTTAGGAATTTCCAACGAAACTGCTTGGGGCACAATGAAATTTTTAAGTGAGGCAGAAAAACACAATTTGCCACGTCTAAAAACCATTCAAAACCCTTATTCATTATTAAATAGAACGTACGAAGGGGCTTTGGCTGAGATCTCAATGCAAGAAAAAATCGGACTCCTTGCCTACTCTCCTCTCGCTTTTGGTGTGCTTTCTGGAAAATACAGAAATGGAAACTCTCCTAATAACTCTCGGATAACATTATTCCCTCGATTTGACAGATACTCAAACGAACAATCAACAAAAGCAGTGGACTTATACCATGAATTAGCCCGTAAAAACGGACTAAGCTTAACGGAACTATCATTGGCTTTTGTGAGACAACAACCTTGGGTAAGTAGTACAATTATAGGTGCCACTACCATGAATCAACTAAAAGAAAACATCGCTACGGCAGACATTACATTACCCCCAGATATTATAGCTGAAATTAACCAAATTAATGAATTGATTCCAAATCCTGCCCCCTAACTACAACGAGATCTTAGCGTATAAAAAATAAAAGTCTTACTTAAATACCAACTGGTAATAGGTAAGACTTTTGCAATATTACATGATATTTAACAGTAAATACGCCTTCAAAAACCGCACTCCAACTCATAATCATTCTAAATTAATAAATCTTAACAAAACTCCAGATTCGAAATTCCGTAACAAACTACCATTCTGACACTTAAAACAACAACGCTAAACAACCAGAAAAAGACCTTTATATCGCTTAACTGACAATTGTCAGCATCTAAACTCTATATTTAACAGATTTTTGTGATATAAATGTTACATGTAAATTAGATATGAGAATTAAACAATTATTTTTAGGGATTTTAGGATTAGTAGCCGTACAAAGTTATGCGCAATTAACAATTAGTGGAGAGTTAAGACCACGAGCTGAGTATCAAAACGACGCAAAAACATTAAATGCAGATGCTACAGATGCAGCTTTATTTGTTTCGCAACGTACTCGAATCAACACCGAATTTAAAACAGATGCATATACGTTTTTCGTAAGCATGCAAGATGTGAGAACTTGGGGTGATGTAAAACAATTAGCAGACAACGGAAGTAGTTTGTCTTTACACCAAGCTTGGGGACAAGTAAAATTCGCACCTAATTTCTCTGTAAGAGTAGGACGTCAAGAAATCATTTTAGATGACAGTCGTATTTTTGGTAATGTAGGGTGGGCACAGCAAGCAAGAAGTCATGATGCTGCAGTATTTAAATTGGGAAATGCAGATTATAAATTAGATTTAGGGATCGCTTATAATCAAGATGCTGACAAAACTACCAAAGGAACAGATTACAATGTTGCTGGAAATTATAAAGCGATGCAATACGCATGGTTCCACAAAGATTTTAGTAAAGTAAAAACTAGTTTCTTGTTTTTGAACAATGGATTGGTAACTGCACCAGATGCAAACATCAACTATAGCCAAACATATGGAACCTACTTGAAGTTTAAAGCGAGTTCTAAAGTAAACGCTACATTTAGCGGATATTATCAGGGTGGAGAAGACAAGTCTGGAAAAGGATTGAATGCATTCTTAGTAGGGATAGATTTAGGATATAAAGCAAACGATACTTGGAGCTTAGGATTAGGGTTCGAAATGCAATCAGGTAACGATTATAATACAACATCTACAGAGAATAAAGCCTTTACACCTTTCTATGGAACCAATCACAAATTCAACGGATTTATGGATTACTTTTACGTAGGAAACCATGGAAACAGTGTTGGTTTGGTTGATTTGTATTTAAAAGCTTCCGCTAAACTGGGAAAGAAATCTAGCATCACTGCTTTTGTACACAACTTCTCTGCACAAGCTGATATTGCTGCTAATGTAAATAAAGCATTAGGAACAGAAATTGACTTAGTGTACAAGCACAAAGTAAACAAAGACGTTTCTCTTTCTGCTGGATATTCTCAAATGTTCGCACAAGAAGGATTGGAAGTATTAAAAGGAAATGCTGACGGAAACACCAACGATTGGGGATGGTTAATGTTGACTATCAAACCAAGTTTGTTCATCTCAAAATAATACTATAACATGAGTTTTTTTAGATACTTATTACCTCCTCCAGAATGGCGCTTACCAGTGATTATTCTGCTAGGTGCATTAACTGGACTCACCTTATATGCTTTAATTGAATCTAAGGCAATATCGTATTTGTCAGACGACCCAAAAACATGTGCAAACTGTCATGTAATGACACCTCAATACGCAACTTGGCAAAAAAGTTCGCATAGAGAATGGGCCAGTTGTAACGACTGTCACGTACCGCAGGACAATGTATTTAGAAAATACTTTTTTAAAGCAAAAGACGGACTGTATCATTCGTATATGTTTACCACACGACAAGAGCCTGAGGTAATCCGAATGAAAGAAGCAGGAATAGAAGTAGTACAGGAAAACTGTATTCGCTGTCACGAAGATCAAGTTACAGACGCGAGATTAAGCGGAATGATTGATGATCACAAGAAAAACCGTACAGAGCGTAAATGTTGGACCTGCCATCAGGAAGTACCACATGGATCTGTACACAGTTTATCATCAGTAAAATACTACGGGAAAATCTCCAAAGAGCATCAAGAAACGGTGCCAGCTTGGTTGAAAAGTTTAACAATAGAATCAGACGAAAAAAAATAAAACTATATTAAAATGAGTAATAAAAGAAAACCTTGGATGAACTGGATGCTATTTTTAGCATCGTTAGTTATTGTATTCTTATTAGGACTACTAGTATCTACAATTACAGAACGCAAAGTAGAGGCTAAATTTGCCTATACTCCAGTAAACAACATTAAAAAATTAGAGCCTAGAAACGAAGTTTGGGGAGAAAATTTCCCGCGTGAATTTCAATCCTACTACAAAACTGCCGACACTACTTTTAAATCTAAATACAATGGTAATGCTACTATTGATATGTTAGAAGTAGACCCAAGATTGGTTGTTTTATGGGCAGGATATGGTTTCTCGAAAGATTATAATCAAGGACGTGGACACGTTTATGCTATTGACGATTTACGTAACTCGTTACGAACAGGTGGACCTACTAGTTCGGAAGACGGACCTATGCCATCTACTTGTTGGACGTGTAAATCTCCAGATGTACCACGTTATATCAACGAAAACGGAACAGATAAATACTACAGTGGAAAATGGTCTAGTAAAGGTGCCGAAATTGTAAATCCTATTGGATGTGCTAACTGTCACGATGAAAAAACAATGAACTTAACCATTACGCAACCTGCTTTAATCGAAGCATTCGAACGTCAAGGGAAGGACATTACCAAAGCATCTCATAACGATATGCGTTCATTAACTTGTGCACAATGTCACGTAGAGTACTACTTTAACAAGAACTTACCTGGTAAAGAAGGAATTCCTTACTTAGTATTCCCTTGGGATGATGGGCAAACTGTGGAAGACATGGAAAAATACTATGATGAAATTGGTCACGTAGACTGGACTCACAAAATTAGTAAAGCGCCAATGTTAAAAGCACAGCACCCAGGATATGAAACATTCAAAATGGGAATCCATGGACAACGTGGTGTTTCTTGTGCAGACTGTCACATGCCTTACAAAACTGAAGGAGGTCAAAAATTTACCGATCACCATATCCAATCTCCATTAAACAACGTGGCTAATTCTTGTCAAGTTTGTCACCGTGAAGAAACTGATGAGTTAGTGAAAAATGTATTTGACAACCAAGATCGTATTATTGGAAATAGAGATCAATTAGAGCGTTTGTTAGTTCGTGCGCACGTTGAAGCTGGAAAATGTTGGGAATTAGGTGCTACTGAAGCACAAATGAAAGATATTTTACACGGAATTAGATTAGGACAATGGCGTTGGGATTACGTTGCGGCATCGCACGGAGGATCTTTCCATGCTCCTGTAGAATTAGGACGTGTATTAGGTACTGGTATTGATGTAACTCAAGAAACTAGAATCAAATTAGCAAAATTATTGATGACTTTAGGATTCGCAGGTGATGTTCCTTATCCAGATATCGCTACAAAAGAAAAAGCACAGAAATTCATTGGATTACCAATGGAAAAATTGAAAGCTGAAAAAGCAAAATTCTTAAAAGAATTAGCTCCACAATGGGATGCTGAAGCTAAAGAACGCGAAAGCAAGTACTAATATCAAAAATAGCACCCAACAACCGATATAAATAGTTTCTATTTCTAAACGGACTTTAGGTAATATATTTGATATAACCGTACTAAATTTATAATAAATAGCGAATGTGTTTCACGATGCATTCGCTATTTTTTTTTAATAATAGAATTGAATTTGTTTTTAGAATTCTTACTAATTTAAATATGAGAGCTCTCGATACAATTTTTCAATGAGTTCTGAGAAGAACTAATTGAAAAACCATTCGATCTGACGGGAACTAACGAGTAGTACTTCTAACCAATGACGAGTCATTAAATAGGACTTTAAAAATGTACTTTAGCGTCAGCTCGAGTGATTTTGAAGCACGAAAAATTGTATCGACAGCTTTTTTCTTAAAAAACGAACGGTTAGAAAAAAACATCATTTTTAAACAAAAAATTTTTTCATCAAATTCAGCGTATTATATTTGCCACTTATGACTAACAAAACAAAACTACCTCAACATCAATTATGGGATACGCCTTGGGGCTATGCCGAATCTTTTTTAATCGGATTTGGACTCTTAATCACAGGCTTTGTAATGGAAGCAAGTTTAGGATCACAAACAGCCATTTCGTTGGTTTTCCCTTACAACCTACTCCTTTTAATCACTTATATATGCGTATTGATAGCTCTTTATAAATGGGCGAGTCACCATCCTATTGTACGTTGGTTAAGCAAGGTGCCCGCCAGTATTACAAGTATTGTGCTGGTTACTCTATTAGTGATGATTATGGGAATAATCCCACAAATATCAAGCGACAATTATATTGTAAACCTTCTAGGTTTGAATCATATTACTACCAACTGGGCTTTTTTATTAATTATCGGATTATTTTTAACCTGTTTAGGTCTGATTTCTATCAAACGTATAGCACAGTTTAGCAAGGCAAATTTTGGTTTTGTCCTAAACCATGTTGGTTTATTTATAGCTTTAACTGCTGGGATTTTAGGCTCTGGAGATATACAACGTGCATCCATTGAACTTAAAGAGAACGAAGCCAACTATATGGCCGTTGACCAGTCGGACGGCAGTCCAGTAGAATTGTCTTTCGCCATGTTGTTGAAAGATTTTAAACTAGAAGAATATGCCCCTAAACTGGCATTGATAGACAATGAAAGCGGCGAAATACTACACAATCATGGAAAAAACTTGTATCAGATTTCTGAAGGAGAACAGTATCTATATGAAGGTTTCGAGGTAGAAGTACTCAGCTATTTATCCATGTCCTCCCCCTTTGGAAGTAGATACGTCCGCGTAAACGAACAAGGCTCCTCTCCTGCTGCTTTGTTAAAAGTGACCAATACAAAAACAAACGAAACTATTGAAAATTGGATCTCCTGCGGAAGTTTTGCACAACAGTACAGATCTTTAAAAATAAGTGATCAATACTCCTTAGTGATGACCATTCCAGAAGCTAAAAAATTCAGCTCTGAATTAGAAATATTAACACGAGACGGAAATCGATTCTCAACTACTATTGAAGTAAACAAAGCACACAAACATGATTTCTGGGAAATCTATCAATTAGATTATAATAAAGGGATGGGGAAATGGTCCACTACCAGTATTATAGAATTGGTAAGAGACCCTTGGCTACCTGTGATTTATACGGGGATATTTATGATGATATTCGGTGCCTTTTACATGTTTTGGGTAGGAAATAAAATAACTAAAAACGACTAACTATGACCTGGATTAATTTTCCTTTATACAGCGGCATAGTAGCCGTATTTTTTCTGATAGGATTGGCCGTTTTAGGCTATTCCTATAAAAAACCAAGTACTTTTAAAATCGCAAGTATTTTGTTCACAATAGGATGGGGAGTTTTAGTACTATTTGTAGTACAACTATGGATAGAATTAGAAAGACCTCCTATGCGAACCCTAGGGGAAACCCGTTTATGGTACGCCTTGTTTTTACCTGTTATTGGAGGGTTGACCTATTTAAGGTGGCACTATAAATGGTTCTTAGCGTATAGTATATTAATGGCCCTATTATTTTTAGGTATCAATTATGCAAATCCAGAAACCTATTCTAAAACCCTGATGCCAGCTTTACAAAGTCCATGGTTCGTTCCACATGTATTGGTCTATTTATTATCCTATGCCGTTTTAGCAGCCTCAAGTATTGTAGCCTTAAAAGGATGGGGAGATTATTATAAAAACAAGTCTAAATCAAGCACTTTAGCGCTTGCAGATAACTTAGTGTATATTGGGTTTGCTTTTTTAACCTTAGGTCTCCTATTTGGTGCTTTATGGGCAAAAGAAGCATGGGGTCATTATTGGACTTGGGATCCAAAAGAAATTTGGGCGTTTTTAACATGGATGGGGTATTTGATATACATTCATTACCGCCATTTTCATCCTCAGAAGGACAAACAAGCATTGACCATTCTAGCCTTGGCTTTTGTGGTGTTATTAGTCTGTTGGTTTGGTGTGAATTATCTGCCCGTTGCGCAGACAAGTGTGCATACGTATACGCAATATTAACCCCGCAGGGGTTTTGTTGTTGCGCAGAGACGCAATGCTTTGCGTCTAATAATCCGAATGGATATGATGTGATATGATATGGAGACGCAAGGCATTGCGTCTGTACATGTGATGTGATATGATGTGATGTGATGTGATGTGGAGACGCAAGGCATTGCGTCTGTACGTAAAATATATTTTTTGTATATTCAAAATGCTATGAAAAAATACAAAAATAAATACAGAATTCCGTCTGCCCGTCATCCTTTATGGGATTATGGGGACAATGCGAATTATTTTGTAACCATTTGCACGCATAATCGTCAGTATTTTTTAGGTGATGTATTAAATGGCAATATGGTATTATCCAACATTGGTGAAATTGTAAAAACACAATGGATAAAATCATTTGAAATGCGTCCTGATATGAATTTGACAATGTTTGAATATGTGGTAATGCCCAATCATTTTCATGCGATTATTGGAATTGGGAAAAATAAATATAATGATGATATGTATAGAGACGCAATGCATTGCGTCTCTACGTTCGGTTCACAATCCAAAAATTTGGCATCCATTATTCGTGGATTCAAAACGGGGGTTACCCAGAACGCACGATTAATAAATCCAAACTTTAAATGGCAAGGTCGGTTTCATGACCATATTATCAAAAATGAAATATCATTTCAAAACATATCAAATTACATCATCAATAATCCGAAAAAATGGCCACAGGATACATTTCTTTATGATTCATAACCCCACAAAAAAAGTATATATTTACCCTATTCCGTAAAAAAAACAAACCATAGCATTTGTTCAAATAAAAGAAGTACTAAACTTTGAACATTTCTCTAAAAACACACATCACTATCAAAATTCGAATTTTATGACTAAAATTAATAAATATACTGATGTATCGACCTTATGGTCAGATTATAAAAATGGTTTGGAGTTTTACATTTTAAAAAAAGTAAAAAACAAGGAAATAGCAAAAGACCTGTCGCACGAAGTACTTCTAAAAATATATAATTCTTGTTGTTCCAATACCGAAATAAAAAATATTCGATCTTGGATGTTTCAAATTGCTCATAACACTACAATCGATTATTTAAAAAAAGAAAACAAATTTACGAATGACATTCCTGAAGTTTTTGAAAAAGATGAAGAAAACGCGTATAAAGACGGAGCGGATTTTATAAAA
The DNA here is from genome assembly GCA_002401385.1 of Flavobacteriaceae bacterium. Classification (GTDB taxonomy): domain Bacteria; phylum Bacteroidota; class Bacteroidia; order Flavobacteriales; family Flavobacteriaceae. The sequence goes on from NVSY01000013.1 coordinate 46,139, forward strand.
CCTCTTATTCAATTATTACCCGAAAAATATGCAATTCCACTTCGATTATCGGATATAGATGGGCTCAAACAGGCAAATGTTTCGATACATTTAAATTTGAGTTTAACAGCTACAAAAAGCAGAATACAACGTGCGAGAAAATTATTAAAAGAAAAAATAGTTGAATGTTGTAATTTAGAACTTGACGAAAAAGGGAATCTTATTTCTCTTGGAATAAAACAAAGCTGTAGTCCATTACAAAAGCATTTCAAAAAAAAATCATAATTTTTGCATCTTATTTAATAGTTTTAAGTCTTGGTATTGATTATTCACTTAAAACGCAAAAAAAATGGATTCAAAAAAAAACTCTAAAAATTCAATTTTGAGTATAAATCGTATTGTATCGGGTTATTCAGCTATCAAAAGGTCTTGTAGGCCAACTTTTAAAAGTAGGTTTGGTGCACATAGAAGGTACTGTTAAATGTAATTTTAGATTAGATAATTATTTGAAAAAACTTCCCTACACGGAAGTTTTTTCAATTTAAAAATTTTATGCGTCTTTTTACTTAGTAATCTGTCTTGGTTAAAACAAATATAAAGTAACATGGAAAAAAAAACAAAAGAGATGATTAAAACAGCTGTAATGTTAAACTACAGAGACGTTGCATTAAGAGAGGATTTAAGTTTAAATAGTCAAACTAGTTGTTGTAATAATCTAACAAGTATTTCGGAGAGTTTAGGCTATTCTAGCGAAGAATATGAAAATGTACCCGAAGGTGCTAATATGGGTATAGGCTGTGGGAATCCTCAAGCTATTGCATCATTAAAAAAAGGAGAGGTAGTGTTGGATTTAGGTAGTGGCGCTGGGTTTGATTGCTTCTTAGCCGCAAAAAGTGTAGGTGAAACAGGAAAAGTTATAGGAATAGATATGACTATAGAAATGGTATTAAAAGCTAGAAATAATGCAAAAAAAGGAGCTTATGTAAATACGGAATTTAAACTTGGAGAAATAGAACAACTCCCAATTCCTGACGCTACAGTTGATGTGATTATATCCAATTGTGTCATAAACTTATCTCCTCAAAAAGAGAAGGTTTTTAAGGAGGCTTATCGTGTATTAAAACCAGGTGGGCGCCTGGCTATTTCGGATATCGTAGCAACTGCAGAATTTCCTGAGGAACTTAAAAATGACATTTCAATGATTTGCGGGTGTATGACTGGAGCAAGCTCTCTTAAAAAATTAAAGTTTTTAATTTACAAAGCAGGTTTTACTGATGTAAAAATAACTTCAAACAGTAAAAGCAGGGACTTTATAAAGGATTGGAGACCCGAATCAGGAATTGAAAATTTTATTGTATCTGCAACAATAGAGGCGTTTAAAAAGAAATAGCAGTAGAGACGTAAAATTTTACATCTCTACGCACAACAAAAAATGCATATATTTACCTATGCCACACAAAAAAAAAACTGTATCATTAGTCCTAGGAAGTGGAGGGGCCAGAGGATTAGCTCATGTAGGAGTTATTCGCTGGTTAGAAGAACATAACTTTGAAATAAAAACCATTTCTGGTTGCTCCATTGGAGCGGCTATTGGAGGCGCTTATGCCATGGGAAATTTAGAACAATTTGTAACTTGGTTAGAAAAATACAAACGAAGTGACATGTATTATATGGTCGATTTCATGTTTGGAAAAGGTGGTTTTGTAAAGGGTGATAAAGTGATGGAAACCATCAAAACACAGATTGGTACTGATTTAATCGAAAATCTTCCTATAAAATTTACAGCTGTGGCCGCAGACATTTCCAAAGAAGAGGAAGTTTGGTTAGACAAAGGGCCGTTATGCGAAGCCATTAGAGCTTCCACCTCATTGCCCTTATTTTTTACACCTTATGAGCTGAACGGAGTAAAACTAGTAGATGGTGGTATTTTAAATCCCACACCGATAGAACCAACACTGCATGATGGTACCGATCTCACTATTGTAGTAAATTTAGGAGGAATTCCGGAAGTTAAATTACCTGAAAAAATTGTTCAAAAAGACCCTTGGCAACGCAAATTAGACGTTTACATAAATAAGATGAAAAAATACCGCAACAAAACGTCTAATGAATGGAGTATGATGTATGTGGCAGATCAATCGTTTAATGCCATGCAAAACGCTATCGCTCAGCAAAAAATGAAAATGTATCCACCAGATTTTGTGATAAATATTCCTAGAAATAAGTGCAATACGATGGAATTTGAAAAAACTACTGAAATGATTGAATTTGGTTATAAAATAGCAGGGGATGTATTAGGGAAGCACGATGTTGTAAATAAGAAGGCACTAATCAGCTAAAATAGTCTCCATTATCCAAGCGGTTTTTAAAGCAGAATCACCCGTTGATGGATGCTTGAAGTTCTTGTTTGAAAGTTGTTTCTGCATGTTTTGAGTGTGAAATAATTGTATATTTTCAGGATTATCTATAAACACTTCCTTTACGCCATCCAATGTTTCTAATTTCAAGGCTTCTTCATTAAACATAGAGAAGGATATTTTTCCTTTTGCTCCAATTATTTCTACTTTGTCCTCACGTTTCCAGGCTCCAAAATTCCAAGTTCCACTTCCTAAAACCTCATTTCTATGTTTCCAAGTAGCACTGACCGCGTCCTTAGCTGTATAATTTCCTTGTTGGTTTATTGCAATACCTTTCACGGCAACAATATCACCAAATAAATGTTGAAATAAATTCAATCCATGCGAGGCTAAATCATCAAAGTAACCACCGGGTGCACTGTTTTTATCCGTACGCCAATTTACAGCTCCTTTCACATCTGTAATAGGGTTTGAAGTTTTAGATAATTGCCAAGTCACTTGACGAATGGTTCCGATAGCAGCGGCATCCAACCATTTTTTTACCTGCTCAAATCGAGGTAATGAACGACGGTAGTAAGACACAAACAATGGAATATTTTTAGCAACAAACAAAGCATTCATCTTTGTAGACTCCTCATAATTTACAGCCATTGGTTTTTCCACACAACAAATCTTCCCTGCATCTGCCACAAGTTGCGCATAAAACAAATGACTATCAGGCGGAGTAGCGATATATATGGCATCTATTTCTGGGTGATGGATCATCGCGTGAACATCATCAAAAAACAGCTCAATTTGATGCCGTTTGGCAAAACTCTCAGCCTTTAAAATATCTCTACCCATCACTGCTTTTACACAAAAACCATGCGTCTTTTGATAGGCAGGTACACTTTTAAGTTCACATACTTTTCCGATACCGATAACTCCCCAATTTATTATTTCACTCATATAATTTGCTCAAAAAAGTAAAGCTACTAAAAAAGCCTTTCAGAAAAAATCTGAAAGGCTTTTTTATCATTAGTTTATAAAACTTTAATTTCCGCCAGACTGAGTCTGAGCATCATTTTTCATTTTATCATTAGGAACAATAACAACATTTACACGACGATTTTTAGCCCGTCCTTCCTTAGTGCTATTGTCAAATTTAGGTTGAGTTTCTCCATACCATTGAGTAGTAAAACGCTGTCCTCCTAAGCCTTTAGACCCAACAAAATAATTTGTTACTGCATTGGCTCTTTTTTTTGACAAATTCATATTTAGTTCGTCAGAACCAGCACTATCGGTATGTCCTATAACCAACACATTGGTATCTACATATTCACGTAAAACACCTGACAATTTATCCAAGGTTTCTTGAGAAGAATAATTGATATTAGATTTTCCTGTTTCGAAATACACACCACTTTGCTCATCAAAAGTAATTATAATTCCATCATCGACACGTTCTACCACAGCTCCCGGAATTTCAGTTTCAATTTGTTGCGCTTGATCATCCATTTTTTTACCAATTAATACACCAGCAGCACCACCGACAACACCTCCAATGACAGCTCCTAATTTCGAATTCTTTTTATTTCCAATATTATTCCCTAAAATGGCTCCCAAAATAGCTCCTCCTGCTGCTCCAATGGCGCCACCTTTTTGTTTGTTATTGGCATTTTGTAAAGAGCTACATCCGCCTAAATTTAAGGTTACCAACATCACTAGTAATCCCATACCTAACTTTTTCAACATCGTTTTCATAATTGTATTTTTTAATTTATTTTAGTAAAATTCATGTAAATATGGAAGGGCTTACCTTCAACAGATATCGTTTGCCTCCATTTCATTGACGCTTCGGATAAATGTTCCAGCCAAACTCTATACCCATGATTGGTATCCGATTTATGCTTAAGATCTGTAGGCTTTAACAAGAAATCGTACAAATCTGTTTGAGCATCTATCTCTTGAATTTTAAATATAAAATGCCTTGGGCCTCCATCGCAAGTACCATTATCTATCGTATAGGTTCCTGTATTATTGTTCGGAATAAACTTCCATGTACTTCCTTCAAAACACTCTTTGCTTACATCGCTAAACATACTCACATTAAATGTTCCTGATTCACTATAGGTAATACTGGTCAATTCCCAGACCCCTTTCATAATTTTCTTTGATTGACGTATCACTTTTGTTCCTCCACAGGAAGTTAAAAATACGGATACGAGCAATACTAGCATTATTTTTTTCATGTGTTTAAAATTTTGTAATTGAATAAAAATATTTCAAAATTCGAGAACCCATGTAAGCACTCGTTACACTCGTTCTCATATGAATTTATTTTAATCATACCCTTGAGGGTATTTTTTGATTAAAAAAATTCATGTTCGTTTCATAAGCTTTATTTTTAAGTTGATTTATAAGTTCTATGCGTCTTTTCTTACCTTAAGTAACAATCCGTAGTTCTAAGCAACTACTATACCATTAATAATATGCGTCTTTTTTCTGCAAACAACAAAAAACCTTTGCTTGTGACTACCAACACGTTACATTCAGTAAAAACATCTTATTTTTTATTGACCTAAAGATACACTAATTATTCATAGATAAAAACGCCACATATTAGCCATAGCTAACCGATTAAAGATTGACACCTACAATTGACAAATCACATCGAAAAATTAACGCTTATAAAACTTGAAACCTACAAATAGAACACCTAAAACTAGTGCTATATACAACAGACCATTGGAGGTACTTACACCACCATACAAAACAACGAGAGCTCCTATAATAGCAATAGTACTGACACCATATTTTATGATTTTCACCCCGTTTAAAGTCCCGTTTTTGATCAATTTATACAATCCGATATACAAACTTAAGTTTATTAAATAAACAAAAGTTACGGGCATATTAGACAAGTCAAATTTTGCAGCTACAAAGACAGGTTGGGTACTTGTAATATAATACATCACAAACATAAATGTAAATAGCCCTAACATAAAATAGGCGCTATTCAAAGGCATATTGGTTTTTTTATCAATCTGGACTACATTCAAAAAATTACGAGCGTTTCCTGAATTCACAAGTTGAAAAGGCACACGGAGTCCTCCAATTAAAATGGCATTCCCAGCACCTAACACAGAGACAATAATAGCCAACTGCATTACAATTGCTCCAAAATCGGCAGCTATATTACGTGCAAATTCTGTGATATAAGCATCACCATGAGCAATTATTCCTTCGCTCCCCATTTCAAATACGATTCCCAAATAGTAAAACACATAAATAAACAGCACCAAGGAAGTTCCTGCAATTAAAGCCAAAGGTAAATTGCGTTTTGGATTGATAACTTCACCTGAAACTTGTGTCGCTACATACCAKYCRTYRWAAGCWWANGCAMTWRGNAKMMWAGKKGCKRAGKSCWARASWWAMAKKYTYGNGYYAMTTGRSWYNGAACTCATGGCGTAAGTCAAAGAATTTACCTCTTCCACATTGCCTTGAATAAGACTTACTATGCCAATTCCAGCAATTAAGATTAAAGGGATTACTTTTAACACCGTAGCGATGCTTTGAAACAAGCCTCCCACATTTGGTTTTTTAAGGTTCATATAAAACAACAGAAGAAAACACAAAAATCCTACGAAAGAATAATGAATAAAATTAGGTGTAAATACAATGAATTCCTTGAGAAGATTAACAATATAGATTCCTGCTACCGTATACAAAACAGCTCCCAAAACTGGATAGTAAATGCACATATAAAACCAGCCAACAAAAAAAGAGGGCATTTTACCAAATCTAAATTCGGTATATTTTAATAATCCTCCTTCTTTAGGTAGTAGTTCTGCATAATACGCCAAGGAGATCGCACCCAAAACAACAGAAAAACCGACAACTACCCATCCAATAAGTCCTGCTAATGTATTCCCTTGCGCTGCAATTAGAATATCATCAACTTTAAAAAATATCCCCGATCCTATTACACACCCTATCACCAAACTAATGGTGGTTCCTAACCCATATTTTGGAGTTAAATTTTGACTCATTTTTTGCCTTCTAAAATTAGCGGGCAAAGATAGAAAAGGACAAATTATATCTTTAAAAAATACAAAAATTGAACATTAAAAAATACGCAAACGGTTGCGTGAAACAATTCTTGAAAATTTACTGATCTTAAGCTTCTTGAGATTTCTTGAAAATCCTAGTATCCGCTACAAATGTCCCAAAAGGAATAATGGATGCCAATAGCGCCCAAAAAGTAGTCTTTAGCGACCATTTATACTTAGATTTCACCACAAAAATCAAGGCTACGTATAGCATAAAAAGCACTCCATGTGCCATCCCGACAGGCCGTGTAGGTTCTGGCATATCAAAAAGGTATTTCATAGGCATGGTAATAAATAAAATCACCAAATAAGACATTCCTTCCAAGAAAGCTATCAATCTTAAAAAACCAAGGTTTGTTTTAAAGTAGTCCGCCATCATATTTCAATTAAATTTAGCGCCAAAAATACTAAAAGCTCATGAAAACTATGCTGTCAATAACGTTAAATATTTTAAAACAATTTGGCGAACACTCTTCAAAACCTTACAGATACTCCCCTTTTAAAACACCATCTATTTCTAGGTGTTTTTCTTGCATCAAACTCAATCCAAATGCCGCTGCTGCTGTAGTAAGCACAGAGTAATCAAGCACAGGTTTTATACCAACGGACAAAAACATAGCCATTGCAAAAGAAAGTAACAAAAAGCCACTTAGACGTGCAAACAACTCCGTTTTAAAACCTAACAGTAAGCATAAAGCAAACAGTACTTCTGCTGCTGTGGCTAAAATCGCCAAAGGGTCTATCAATACATCTGGAGCCCAAGAATTAATCACTTTTGTGTATGCCACAAAGCTGTTCCAATTCCCCCAGGCTGAGACTTCTGTGCTCCATATCCCAAACCGATCCCCGACTGCCGACAAAAATCCAATGGCAATGGCCGCTCTTAAAAATAATTTTATATATTGTTTTTTCATTGCTTGTCTTTTTTAATTTAAGACAAAATTACTTCCAAAAAACAACGTACATCTTAATCGAGATTAAGAAAGTAAAAAAATTAAGACCTCGACTTTATTTTACTGATAAATTCTGGAGTTAGCCCTAAGTACGAAGCCAACATATATTGTGGAACTCGCTGTGCAAATACGGGGTTAGATCCTACAAATTTCTCATAGAATTCCTTTCCTGTCAAGCTAAACATATACTCTATTCGCTGTTGTGCTGCAATGTAGGTTTTTTCCATAATAATTCTAAAAAACCGTTCTAATTTAGGAACTTTGAGATACAGTTTTTCCAAGTCCTCTTCGTTCAGTTCTAAAAAAGTAGTATGTTCTAATGCTTGTATGTACATTTTTGAAGGCACTTGATACACCAAACTAGCATAATCCGTAATCCACCAATTTTCAATTCCAAAATGAATGATTTGCTCATTGCCTTTGACATCAATATAAAAATGACGAAAACAGCCTTCTAGAATAAAGTATCTCGCTTTACAAGTAGTACCTTCTTTTAATAAAAACTCTTTTTTTTTAATGGTTTTTAGGATCAAGTATTGAGAAAAAACGGACAATTCCTCTTCAGAAATAGTAATGTACCTTCTAATGTATAGTTCAAGTTCTCTATTCATAAATTAATGTTGCCTGCCCTTCTACACAACGCACACTAGAAGGTTTTTGAACCATCAAACAATCGGACATCACATCCCACTTTTTAATAAATGCACGTTCTGTATCTGTATGTTCTATTAATAAAACTAAAAAATCTTTTGAGCTCTTATGTATTGGATATGCTACATAACCTCTAGGGCCACCACATGCCTTTTCTCCAAAAGCTGCATAGCCCCATTCTAGAGCAGTATCACAGTCCATATTCTTAGACATTTCTTGAATTTCCACAACCTGTGCTTCCATCACCAACTCCTCCAGACGTTTATCTACAGCTATACTTTCTGTTTCACAAGAGGTTAAGCTCATTATCATTAAAAAGAAAAAAAAGAAAAACTTACACATAGTTTACTCAATTGCATTGTACGGGTAAACATACACAAATATTCCACAGAGCACCTTATTTTAGGGCGCTTTCTTTAATGATTTTATTTAAAATTTATCCAATAAATCCATCGGAGTTATTGCAAAATGATCGTTGAATAAAAACACTAACAACACAATATAACCAACCATCCCCACAAGAATACCCCATTGTAATTTATTTATTTTTTGAATTTCCTGACGGTCTTTCAATTCACAAACTTCTCCTGGACAATACTGTGCTTTATCTTTATTAAAGATTCCGTACATTTTACATCCAATACAAATTCCAAAAGCTGTTTCGAAAAACAAAAACAACAAACAAATTAAACAAATTAACCCTGTAACAATACTTAAGGTATTCATTACAGAAAGTAACACAAATATGGTAGCTGACAAGACCAATCCAATAATCCACGCAAATTTCTTTTGCTGTGCTCCCACGTATTCTGGTGTTTGTTTTCTAACAATAAATCTGGCTAAAATTAATATAGGAGCATGTTTAGGACTTATAAAAATTCGGATGATAAAATCTACTAAAAAGATACTCACCATATATTTTAACATGGTAAAATCTGTCATCGTTATTGCCCGAGTGATGGCGATAAACATGAATAAGAATAAGATTCCAGCCCCTGCACGCACTTCTCTTTCGTTGAGTACTGGAATATTGTATCCTGCTACTTGCTCTCCAAATTGGGCTTTTTTTGATGTACTCATAACTTAATTTGTTTTTTAGGTTCGTCTTATAGACGAGTCAACTTCCATTTTATTACAGCAACATCTCTAAAAAAATTATTCTGACTTTCTAAAACTCATTTCTTCAGCTATTTTTATTGCTCCGTAATCATCTTTATTCTCCAATTCCTTTACTATAGAATTGTGGTCCTTTTCACTTTTGTTTTGAGATAATTTATAGGCAGCTTGAATTTCATTTATCCGAATTTGAAAACCTACAACTCCATGAATTTGCTCCATAGTTTCTTGAGACATGCTATTCACAGAAACTGGACATTTAGAAGCGGCTTCGTAAGTATCCACCAACTTACGTAACACGTTTTTCAACGCATCTCCTTGAATAATAGAAATACTACCATATACATGTACGGCCATGTAATTCCAAGTAGGCGCATCTTCTTTTTCGTACCAAGAGGAAGACACATAACTATGTGGACCATTAAAAATCACCAATACTTCGGACGTATTATTGAAATTCTTCCACTGTGGATTTGATTTGGAAATGTGCCCTGTTAAAATATCATTTCCATTATTATCTACCTCCAATTGCAATGGAATATGGGTTCCTTCGGGTCTACCACTCACTTGACTTATAAGAATTCCAAAGCCATATTGCTTTATAAATTCTTTCACTTCTTCTAAATTTTCATTTTTATAGATTGACGGAATATACATTTGTTGGATTTTAAAATTAATAGCTCAAGATACTTGCTTTTATTATTTTTTACAAAATAAATGCCTCTCAAAAATTGCAATAAGATGTACTGGCAATCATTTAAGAATCCCTAAATTTGTTAAATAATAAAATAAAAAACATGGATAAATCTTCTCAAGAATTATTAGCATTTATAGATAAAAGCAGCACATCGTTTCATGCAGTTGATGTGATACAACAAGAACTAGGCACTCTAAACTATCGGCAACTTATAGAGTCTGAAAAGTGGACGATTTCTGCCAATTCAAAATATTATATTACGCGTGCAGATGGGTCTTTATTAATGATTCACACACCAAAAAACATCACCAAATCAAATCCTTTTAAAATTATTGGAGCACATACCGATTCTCCTTGTTTAAAAGTAAAAAGCAATCCTACTTCCGTAAAATCGGGCTACTGCATGTTAAATGTAGAAGTTTACGGAGGGGTTTTACTCAGCAGTTGGTTTGACAAAGACATCCAAATTGGTGGACGTATTTTTACAGAAAACAAAGCGGGCGAATTAAAAAGTCACCTCATCACTTTACCTTACAAATTACGTATTCCTCGCCTAGCGATCCATTTAGACAGAGAGGTAAATACCGCTGGTTTTAAAATTAATGCCCAGGAACATGTATTCCCTATTATGGGATTAGACACAAGCGTCTCTTTCGAAAAGTTAGTATTAAAAGAAGTAACTAACAGCGAGGGGTTAACCGTTTTAAGTACTGATTTATTTTTATTTGACGCACAAGCTTCAAGTTTTGGAGGGGTAGATAATGAATTTATTTACGCACCTAGATTGGATAATTTATCCAGTACGCATGCCGCATTGGAATCGTTAAAAGTACAAGATTGCCATGATAATGACTTCCAAGTAGCTGTATTTTTTCAACATGAAGAAATTGGGTCTAAAAGTCAAAACGGTGGAGATTCTAACTTTTTAGAAGTAAGTTTAAAACGTATTACAAGTGCTTTGGATTGGAAAAGTGAAGATATATCACAAGCCATGGCAAAATCGTATTTTATTTCGGCCGATATGGCACACGCTGTACACCCAAACTACGCTGAAAAGCACGATAAAAATCACCAACCTCATATAAATAAAGGTCCGGTAATCAAGGCCAATGCAAATATCAGATATGCTACAGACGCTTTTTCTATTGCAAAATTCAAGCAATGGTGTCATAAAGCAGGAGTTGCTTACCAAGATTTCTGTTCAAGAAACGATGTGGGATGTGGGTCTACCATTGGTCCAATGACGGCTGCAAAATTAGGAGTCGCTACTATCGATATTGGAAACCCAATGCTATCTATGCACAGTATCCGAGAAATGGCAGGAAGTAAAGACCATGGAGAATTGATTAAAGTATTTGATGTTTTTTATAAGAGTTAGGTAAACATAAAAAACAATAAAGCCTTGTGTATTTACAAATACACAAGGCTTTATTTATAACAGAATTTCCTTTTACAAGTTTAATTCCTAATAAGTTCCTGGATATGTTCTAGCATTTCTATCGCAGTTTCACTACCAGGATTCAAACTCAATGCTTTTTCGTAATTCTTCTTTGCCAATACCAATTGATTGTCTTTTAAATACCCTTCGCCCAAACTATCAAAGCAATTAGAAGAAGTTGGATTTTCTTTAGTATTCAGTTCAAAAATCTGTATAGCCTCGGTTGTTTTAGATTGATTTAAGAAGGTGTAACCAATTGAATTTAATGTGTTTTCATATGAATATGAAGTTTTCTTATCTAAATTTGTTTCTGGGTTTTCTTTTTTTACCAGATAATAATTTGTGATGGCCTTCTGAATATCATCTTGTAAAAAACTTCTTACTATTTTATACTGAACATCTGCTTTTTCGTTTTTTAATTGGGCATCTACTATTCCTGCAACTTTATTGATAATATCATTATGAACAGGAAAATATTTATAGCCATTGGTCAACAAAACAATTGTCAAATCTTTAGCTACAAATTTCCAAACTCCTGTATGTGCACCTCCTGTAAAGCCATAGGACTTATTGCCTTTAAAATTGTACACATGCCATCCATGTAAAAATGCATCTTGTTTATTCGTAAATTCAAAAGGTTTCCACAACTGCCTTTTCTGAGCTGTTTTCAATAAAAAATCACTATCAAACAATGTATTCCATTGTATCAACTCTTTTAAACTTGAATTGATACCATTGGCAGCATAAAATCGAGAAGTTCCTTTGATCTCAAGGTTAACGTACTGCTTTTTCTCTATATTATAATCGTAACGAACAGCCCTATTTAAAAATCTATCTGTAAAATCTGATGACATAACCACCGCATTTCCAGCATTTGGAAACTGGTTTTCCAAAATAAATTTTTCGAAGGAAGTTCCCGACACTTTTTCTATAATTTGAGCCAACAACCAATAATTGGTTTGATTGTATTCAAATTGATTCCCTACAGGAAAGTGTCTTTCCTCTTTTATTAATTTCCCCCAAGCTTCTTCATCAGACAAATGCCATTCCATAAAATGAAAATCTGGCAATCCAGAAGAATGAGTCAAAATATGTTTGATCTGTACATCTTGCCAACTTTCAGGTAAATTACGAATATAAGTAGCTACAGTATCATCTAAGGAAATTTTATGCTGTTGCACCAATTGCATTACCGCTGTGCTCACCATTAATTTAGTCACAGAATATAATGGGAAAATAGTTTTATCACTCACCTTTGTGTGTTTCTCTCTGTCCGATTCTCCAAAATAACCTTCATAAACAAGCTCCCCATTATTAATCACCCCCAAGGCCAATCCAGGAATTTCCTGTATATCCATTTGCTGTTTAATATATGTTGTAATTTCTTCTTTATTAAGCGCTTTTACGGGTTCCTTTTCACAAGAAACAATGAGTATTAAAGCTGTAAAAAGCAACAAGGATGTTATTTTATTCATAAAATTGTATTTGTTTGCTAGAAAGACTATTCAAAGCAATTATTGTTACATCAAAAACCATGAACAACTAAATTAAAAACAATTGTTATCTGTATAAAGTAATTCATATTTATATATTAATTCCTATTTCAAATTAAGGAATGGTAAAGCGAGTAGTGTTAAACCTCAAAGCTAACATCTATGTGGAACAACGTAATTTACGACAAAATACTTTCTTAAAACTCACATTTGTAAATGTATATTAATAAAATTACCTGTGATGAAGTACATTTAATACATAAACGCTATTCTTGGAAATATTAAAATGAACAGCAAAAAGAAAACTATTAGCATGAGCAATTTGAATATTTTTATAACGAACCATGTGATGTTCTGGGTGTATTTCTAAACCATCAATTATCGAGATAATTTCTGACAAAAATTTTCTTTTTAATTCTGGTGATATGTTTCTATAGTAATTGATACAATTTTTTAAATCCTTTTCTGCATCTTGTGTTTAGAGAACATGATAGTTCACTATATACTAATAATTTTATTTTTTGCATCTTTCCAGGGTGTAAACTCTAATGTTTCACGTTCTTGTTTGTCCAACATTATGTCCATGTGATTTTTGTAGTTTTCGGAAATCACAAAACTGTTTGCTTTCTCTTTTAAAATAAATTCCATGTAGTTTTTAAGTTTTCTACCTTCCCTATTGGCTTGTTTTTGTAATAGTTCTATTGTTTCTGTATCTAATAATATTTCTTTTCGTTTTTTCTGACGTAACATCTTTCGTTTATTTTACGGTTAATATTCGTATAACTTACGAAAACCACAAATAGATTTTACCCACATACTATTCATCAACAAATGTCCTACTCAAAATCTGCGACTCTGAAACACAGTATTTAAGCACTATTTCAACAATAAAACAGTATTTTCACAAGCAGAAATCAAACAAATACTACATTTTCAAGCAACAAAAACTACTATTTGTAGTTATTTTTGCAATATGTTTGTAAATAATCACACCTATTACAGTCTGCGTTATGGCACTATGAGTCCCGACAGGTTAGCTACATTGTTAGTTGCCATGGGAGCTAGCACCCTTGTACATACCGATATTAACAGCTCTTCAGCTAGTTTGGATATGGTACGCTTGGCAAAACAACACCAACTAAAACCTGTTTTGGGCGTTGATTTTAGAAATGGTGCTAGGCAAGAGTTTATTTTACTTGCAAAAAACAATACTGGTTTTAAAAATTGCAATCAGTATTTAACCAGTTTTTTACATCAAACAAGCTATACAATTCCAACTAGATGTGCACAAATACCAGCTACTTTTGTTATTTATCCCTTTCAAAAGGACATAGATTTCGAATTAAAAACACACGAGTTTATAGGAGTAAAAAAAGAGGAACTTGGGAAGTTGAAATTTTCTCCTTGGAGACACCAATTGCATAATTTAATAGTCCTCCAAACCATTACTTTTGAGGATAAAAAAGGCTTTAACAGCCATCGTTTATTACGTGCTATTGACAATAACAGCTTATTGAGCATGCTTCCCGTTTTGGAACAAGGAAGTCCAAACGACACCGTAATTGCGGTGGAAGATTTACGCCTTGCTTTTGCCGAGTTCCCGCAAATTATTACCAATACGGAGCGTTTATTATCCCAGTGTAGTATTCATTTTGAGCTATCGACAGAAAACTCTAACAATCAAAAATCATATAGTTCAAATAAAACTTTAGACTACAAATTTTTAGTAAAACTAGCCTACAGCGGTCTTTCTTATCGCTACGAAAACCCAAATAAGGCTGTCCATGAACGTATAAAAAAAGAACTGAGTATTATCAAAGAAAAAGGTTTTGTATCGTATTTTTTAATCAATTGGAAAATTTTAAAATACGCCCGCTCCAAAAACTATTTTTATGTAGGAAGAGGAAGTGGTGCCAACAGTATCATCGCTTATTTATTACGCATTACCGATGTAGATCCCATAGCATTGGATTTGTATTTTGAGCGTTTTATCAATCTATACAGAAAAAGTCCACCCGATTTTGACCTTGACTTTTCCTGGCGAGACCGAGACGACATTACCCGTTTTATTTTTGAGCATTTTAAGCACACCGCTCTTATCTCTGTGTACAACACGTTTAAATACAAGGCGTCGGTACGTGAATTGGGAAAGGTTTTTGGATTGCCAAAGACAGAAATAGACAAGCTTACCACACGCCAATTTAATTATAACGGTTTAGATCAACTCTCCAAACTGGTCCTTGTTTACAGTAAGTACATCCAGGGATTCCCCAATTATTTAGGCATCCACGCAGGAGGAATTTTGATCTCCGAAAAACCAATCCACCAATACACTGCCACGTTTATGCCTCCGAAAGGTTATGCCACTACACAATTTGMSATGGTAGTTGCAGAAAATGCAGGCCTGCATAAATTCGATATTTTGAGTCAGCGAGGTTTGGGAAAAATTAAAGAAGCGGTGGATATTGTTGCCTATAATCAACCCGACATYCCCCCCATTGACATCCACGACATCAAGCGTTTTAAAGCGGATGAACGCATCAAAAAACTGCTACAAAACGCACAGGTTATCGGTTGTTTTTATGTAGAATCTCCCGCTATGCGGATGCTCTTAAAAAAACTGCAGGTGGATGATTATTTAGGCTTGGTAGCCGCCAGTTCTGTCATTCGTCCGGGGGTAGCAAAATCGGGCATGATGCGCGAGTACATTCTCCGCTACCGTTTTCCCGAGCGTAGAAAAGAGGCCCATCCTGTAATGTTGGACATTATGCCCGAGACTTTTGGCGTGATGGTCTATCAAGAAGATGTGATAAAAGTAGCCCATCATTTTGGAGGYCTYWCCTTRGGAGARTCSGATGTTTTGMGRMGWGGAATGTCAGGAAARCAACGYTCTAARGCRGAATTYAAYAAAGTAAARGARCAGTTTTTYARCAATTGTAAATCCAGYGGMAARCCWGACAAATTAGTYAGTGARATTTGGATGCAAATAGAGAGTTTTGCTGGCTATGCTTTTGCCAAGGGACATTCTGCATCCTATGCAGTAGAAAGTTACCAAAGTTTGTTTTTAAAAGCCTATTTCCCCTTGGAATATATGGTGGCAACTATGAACAATTTTGGTGGTTTTTACCGTACAGAACTCTATGTACACGAAGCACGGATGCATGGAGGAATTATTAATGCGCCTTGTATCAACAAGAGCTATACACAAACGGTTATTTACGGMAAAGACATTTATTTAGGGTTTCAATTTTTAGAATCATTACAATCAAAAATCAGCAAGCAAATAATTACAGAAAGAACCRAAAACGGRCATTTTAAACACTTAAATGATTTTATAGACAGGGTTTCCATCTCCATGGAGCAAATGGCTATTTTAATTAAGATTGATGCATTTAGATTTACACAAACTAACAAGCGAGAACTACTATGGGACGCCCATATGAAGATCCGTAAAACAATTGTTAGCGAACCAAGTATTACRCTTTTTAAACCAGCWCACATCACCTATAACACACCAAAACTTGTATCCACAGCACAGGAAGATGCTTTTGATCAAATTCAGTTATTRGGATTCTCTATTTGTTCATTTTTTAACTTGTTGGAAAACCCTGCTATTAGTCCGCTTCGTGCCCGACAGTTATTACAACTCAAAGGGAAGATTATACGTATTGCTGCGTATTTAGTCACGGTAAAAAAAACGGTCACCAGTAATGGAAAACACATGTATTTTGGGACTTTTTTAGATGCCGATGGCGATTTTGTAGATACAGTACATTTTCCACCTGTAGCTAAACAATACCCTTTCCGAGGAAAAGCGATCTACCTTATTACAGGAAAAGTAACCGAGGAATTCGACTGCGTAAACATAGAGGTAACCGCCATGGAACGCCTCCCTATAATAGAAGACCCTAGATATACCGACAGTAGAAAAGCACAACGACCAAGACCTTCTTTAACACATAAAAAATGAGCACCGAACGCGCAATAGTACATATGGATTTGGATACTTTTTTTGTTTCCTGCGAACGCCTGCTAGATAATCGCCTGATAGGAAAACCTGTACTGATAGGCGGCACCTCCGACCGTGGCGTAGTGGCAGCTTGCAGTTACGAAACGCGTATGTTTGGCGTGCATTCCGCCATGCCCATGCGTATGGCAAAACAGCTCTGCCCAGAGGCGATAATACTACGTGGAAACTCGGGAACCTATACCAAATTTTCTAAAATGGTTACGGATATTGTGAAAGAAAACGTGCCTTTGTACGAAAAAACATCCATTGATGAGTTTTATATTGACTTGACTGGAATGGACACCTTTTTTGGAAGCCATCAACTGGCTAGTGAACTGCGCCAAAACATTATTAAAAACACGGGGCTTCCTATTTCTTTTGGCTTGTCCATCAACAAAACAGTTTCAAAAATTGCCACAGGAGAGGCCAAACCCAACAACGAAATTAAAATAGACAAAGGCTTAGAAAAACCATTTTTATCCCCCTTATCAGTTAAAAAAATACCCATGGTGGGCGAAGTTACATACCGTACTTTATGTGATTTAGGCATCAAAAAAATTAAAACCGTACAAGAAATGCCATTGGAAATGATGGCCAAAGTACTGGGTAAAAATGGCATTGCTATTTGGCGAAAATCTCAAGGTATAGACCCAAGCCCCGTATTGCAATACCAAGAGCGGAAATCCATCTCCACAGAACGCACTTTTGAAAAAGACACTACCGATGTTGTCAAACTAGAAGGCATAATTGCGGCCATGACAGAAAACTTGACCTACCAATTACGTAGAGGCAACAAACTCACCGCTTGTGTGACCTTTAAAATTCGTTATTCCGATTTTCAAACCTATACCTTGCAAAAGAAAATTCCCTACAGCGCGGCTGACCATAAAATTATCCCCTTGGTAAAGGAACTCTATAAAAAACTATATCAGCGGAGGTTATTGGTGCGATTGATAGGTGTAAAATTTAGTCATTTAGTAGAAGGAGGACATCAAATAGATTTGTTTGACGATCATGAAAAAACCATCAATCTCACCCAAGCCATGGATAAAATGCGAGAACGCTATGGAGATAGAGCTGTAATGCGTGCCGTAGGAATGCAGGCCAAAAGCATTAGCAGAGGGAACCCTTTTAATGGAGAGCCTCCACCTTTGTTGGCGCATCGCAGGAGGTGAAGCGTATATCTTAAACGACTTCTATTCCTTTAATAAATCCTTAGCATTATTAGATGACACAATCGGGGTTCCTGTTTGTTTTTCAATTTCGAAATTTCAGTAGTCGATACTTCTGCAAGCATATTTAACACCAATTCAAGGTTACTCATGTTATCACGAAGATTTTCCTTTTTTAGCCCTTTTAGTTTTTTATATTCTTTTACATTTTTACCAGCCCAAGATTTGGTAATTTCATTGGTAAGAATTCCATATTCTAATCCTTTTTTCATCCCTCTATCTTGCCATTCATCCGTTAACTCTTTTCGAACTTCTATACTCTTCAAACGTTGATTGATCCACTCTTTTGAATAACCTTTAGCTATATAGGTTTCCATAGCACGATCAAAAGCTAATTCAGGATCTTCCAATTCTTCAACACGTTCTGCTCCAACCCTTGCCAACCATTGCTTGAATGGTTCCGCTTTTTTAGACGGAATAGATTGAACAATTCTTAAAACGCCTTCAGTATCTGCAGCTTGTATTTTCCTTTTCCTTCCATCATTAGCCTTCATGACAACTAGGGTACAAATTGTACCCCAGTTGTCATTTAATGAAGTATTTCTAACACGCATTTTTTTTATATATTGCTTTACATCATTACTTCCAGAAAGTATAGCTACTATATCTTGTACTGAAAAATACCATTTCTCTAACTCCTCATCCCAATGAGTTCTAATCTTATTATTTTGAAACAACTGTATCTTTTTCTCTTTTTCCATCTCTATAAACATTAATAAACCCACTATAAATTTAAACCCTACGGTTTTTCATGTGTTTAAAATTTTGTAATTGACTAAAAATATTTCAAAATTTGAGAACCCATGTAAGCACTCATTACTCTCGTTCTCACATGAATTTATTTTAATCATACCCTTGGGTGTATTTTTTGATTAAAAAAATTCATGTTCGTTTCATAAAGATACAGAAATAACAGATAATTTATTGGAAGAAATGAAAAAAACAATAACTCTTCCTAATAGCAACACACTTATTTTAGTAGAAGGAGGACATCAAATAGATTTGTTTGACGATCATGAAAAAACCATCAATCTCACCCAAGCCATGGATAAAATGCGAGAACGCTATGGAGATAGAGCCGTAATGCGTGCCGTAGGAATGAGTGCAAAAAGCATTAGCAGAGGGAACCCTTTTAATGGAGAGCCTCCACCTTTGTTGGCGCATCGGAGGAGGTGAGTTTGCGGAGCGGGAATCAACATTATTACACTATAAACGCACCTGTTATGATGTCCATATTTGATAAATATGGATATTTATTGTAATTTTACATTGTTAAATCTTAGATCATGAATATTAGTTTCACAAAAGAACAGGAAAAATATATAGGAAGCCAAGTTGCTTCAGGGGAATATCAAAACAACAGTGAAGTTGTTAGAGATGCGCTAAGATTGCATGGTATTTACAGAGAAAAAGTAATAAATGACCTTAGAAAAGAAATAGAACTAGGATGGAATGGTCCCGACAGTTCTTTAACGATGGAAGATTTTTTGAAATCTAAAAAAGGATAATGAAGCTTAAATTATCCCAAAAAACTTTATACGATTTAGAAGCTATTTATTCTTATGGCGAAGATAAATTCGGTTCAAAGCAGTCTTATGAATACCTAAAAAGCATCAATGAACATTTTAAAATAATTCTAGAAAACCCAAATATCGGAAGAAATAGAAATGAAATTAAAATAGGACTTCACAGTTTTCCACATCGTTCACATATCATATTTTATCGGGTTTTTAAGGAAAATAATAGGATCGTAAGTGTTCTCCATGGAAGTAGAGATTATGTGAATTTTTTAAAAAAGTGATAATAAATTAAACGGTCATTCCTTGGGATCGAAAGAAGAGGAAAATTAATACGTTTAAATGCAAGATTATACAATGTGGAAATGAAATTTATAAAACGAATTCATTAATAATGAATAACAATAAAGACCATTCAAACATTTCAAAAAAACGATAACCGTGCTTCCTGTTTGATTTTCAATTTCTATGCCTGCTTTTCTTATATGGAACGCTATGGCATATTATTTTAGAAAAAAAATAAGTTTGTAATTCATAGAAAATCAAATAACAAATAGGAACAAAAACACCAAACCTCTTGTTAGCCRATGGACTACAAGAGGTTTGACATCTTAATCAAAAATAAAACCCATATACATCACAACAGTAAAAGATATTGATCAGCTAGGATTAGAATTTGGTGATCTAATTAATCTAGAAGCTCATCTTTAAAAACATACCCTTTATAATCTACTTTATAAAGAATGCTATATAAAGCAGGGATGAAAAGTAATGTAATAATAGTACCAAATAGCAATCCTATCATAATGGTTACAGCCATAGGCTCCCACATTTCACCTCCTCCTAAATACAAAGGAACCAATCCCAATACGGTAGTAAAWGTAGCCAATATAATAGGTCTAAATCGCTGCAAACAAGCAACAATAATAGCATCTTGTGCATTTCGACCCTCTTCTTCAATTTCAATTCTATCGATAAGTACAATTGCATTGTTAATCACAATTCCAGCTAATGAAATGACTCCTAAAAAGGCCATAAACCCGAAAGGTACACCAAACAATAATAAACCAATCACCATTCCGATAACCCCTAAAGGAATAGTAAAGACAATCATGGTCATTTTTCTAAAAGAATTGAATTGAATAATTAACAGCATTACAATTATAAAAGCTGATAAGGGTAAATATTTAACTACCGCCCCCATATTTTCAGCAGTATTTTCTGCATCTCCTCCTAAGCCATATGAATAACCTTCTCCCCATGCTGCCTTTTGTTCTTCTAACCAAGGTTTTACTAATGCAGTAATTTCAGAAGCATTTCCTTCTTCAGTCAATTCACTAGAAATATTAATTGTTTTTGTTAAATCCAATCGTTTTATTTTAGAATATTGCCATTGTGGAATAATTTTAGCCACTTGTAATAGCGGAACACTTTTTCCTGTATTTTGTCCATATACATTTAAGGTTTCCAAAGACGACAGCGTTTGTTGCTTTCCGGTATCACTCAGCATTATAATAGGAATGGATTTGTCATTCTCTCTAAATTCTCCTGTTTGAAATCCATCTAATACGGTTCTTAAAGACGTAGCAATGTCCTGATTGGTAATTCCTGCATATTGTGCTTTATTTTGGTCGATATCAATTACAAACTTCTTCCCTTTTGGTCCCCAATCATCTTTTATGTTCTTTGTTCCTGAGATGCCAAATAGTTTAGATTTTACACTTTCTGCGATACTTGCCAATTTATCAGGGTCATCTCCCGAAATTTTAATTTCTATTGGAGTTCCTCCACCACCAGAGGCTAAGGAACCAACCTTAACATCTGCATTCGGAAAATTATTAAAACAAAACTCATCCAACTGGCGAATCATTTTAGTATTTATTAAAAAAGACGAGGTATTTACTAATATATGWGCATAATTTGAATTTGCTTCATCSGCACTATAYCCTAAATCRTAAGAWGAYGGWCCTTTACCTATATATGACGACCAATCTACAATACCATCGGKTCKYTCAGGAGTCACTTTTAAATTAGATGCTATATAATTCTCAATTGACAATACCAATTCAGAAGTTCGCTCTATTTTGGTTCCTTGCGGCATATTAATATCAACAGTAATCATATTTCGATCACTATCTGGAAAGAATACAAAGCCCAATTTTGTAAACCCGTACATAGACAAGAAAAACATCAAAACTACGGCAACTATGACTGATTTTTTCCAAGACAAAGCAAATAGAATAAGAGTTTTGTATTTTGTTTTTAAACCATTTATTATTTTCTCTAAAAAACCTTCACTCTGTTCAGATTTAGGCTTTACTTTTAAGAAAAACACACAGAACAACGTAGTTATACTTAGTGAGGCAACCCAAGAGGATATTAGTGCAATACTAATTACCACAAATATTGGCCCCATAATATCTCCCATGGCTGATTCTGCCATATAAAATGATAAAAAAGCTGCAGAAGTTGTTAAGGTAGAGATTAATAAAGGCATGATTAATTCTGAACAGGAATCAATAGCCGCTTTTTTTACAGGAATTCCATTTTCCATTTTCACCATAATTGACTCAGCAACTACAATCGCATTATCGACCATCATTCCTAAAGCCATTATTAAAGCYGCCAAAGTAATTTGGTTTAATCCCATATCAATAAGCCCCATAATCATGAGTGTGGTTATAGTAACTATTGGAATAAGACTCGCTATTATAATTCCAGTTCTAAAACCTAAAAATATCAACATTACCAATAATACTATTGCAATTGACTGCATTAAGTTTCCAATAAAGCTTTCAATTTTATGATCAATATATGTATCTATGGACGATAGCCTTAACAACTCCATACCAATAGGAAGTTTAGTTCTGAATTGTTCTAAAACACGGTTAATATCTTCTCCCAATTCGATGACATTACTTCCCTTTTTTAAGGAAATATGAAGTGATATTGCAGGTTTACCATTCACACGAACTATTTGCTTTGAAGGGGTAATATATCCTTTTTCAACTGTTGTAATATCTGATAAAGCGACTACTTGACCGCTAGTACCAACAGGGATTAACATTTTTCTAATATCAGAAATCTCATTAAAATTTCCCGTAGGTTCTAAGATAATACGCTCGACACCTAAATTAATTTCTCCTCCTGAATTTAATATATTTGTATTGTTAATTACCCCTTGTAAACTACTGGATGTTAAACCATACCTTTTTAATTTCGCATTGCTGAATTTAATAAAAACTCGTTCTTCCTGTACACCATTTAATTCAACTTTTGCTGCATCTTTTAATTTGATAAGGTCATCGCGCAAATCGTCAGCAAAGACTTTCATTTCTTTATAAGAATATCCATCGCTTGTAAGTCCTACAACAATCCCAAAGACTTCTCCTATACCATCGTCATTCAAACTAGGGGTTACATTATTAGGAAGCCCTTTAATCCCATTTAGTTTCCGTCTAAGACGGTCCCAAACACCTTGCAACTCTTCTGGAGTAACATCTAGTTTTAGTACAACGGTAACGACAGATAAGCCGGCTCTGGAAGTACTGGTTATTTTTTTAAGTTCCGGAAGTTCTTGTGCTATTTTTTCAACCTTATCCGTGACCAATTGTTCTACACGCTCTGGACTTGCACCCGGAAAAGAAGAAACTATAGTGGCTATACGAATAGTAAATGGTGGCATACTATCTCTAGATAGCGATGAATATAGCACTGCACCCATTACCATTACTACGGTAAGTATACTTAATGAAACTCTATTTTTATTTATGGAAAACTTAGCAAAATTCATATGTATTGGTTTAGGAGTGTTCTTATTGTAATCTTACTTTTTGTCCATCTAATAAGGTTTGTAGCCCCGCAACAGCAATCTTATCTCCCGCTGAAAGCCCACTCATAATTTTAAAACCTGAAGCCGTAAGTTCTCCTATGGTAATAGGTTGTTTTTTTACGGTACCAATCAAACCATCTGAAGATTCTATAAGGAATACGTAATTACCGTTACCATCTTCTCCAACGGCGACTACAGGGACCACTAGGGATGTATCCGAACTAGTATCAGCATCACTAAAATCAAATGTAACGTTGGTAGCCATTCCTGGTTTAATCTCTTTAGAAGGCTGTATAATATCAATCTTAACAGGATATGTTGCCGAATTTGCATCTACAACCGGAGCTATTTCAATAATAGTTCCTTTAAACGTTTGCCCTTCAATAGCAGAAAACGTAAGTTTTGTTTGCATTGCTAACTGGGTTTTATTAATTACGTTTTCTGGTAAGCCAACAGTAACATTTATATGATCACCAGCATTAAGAACAGCAATTACTTGGCCCGCTCCAACATTTTCGTTAAGCCCATTATTTACAAGAGCTATGATACCATCTTTCGGAGCTCTAATATGTCCATAATTAATTTGTGTTTGTTGAATGCTTTTATTGCGTTTTGCCGATTCATATTGATCTAAAGAAGATTGGTAGGAGTTTTTTGCTTTTTCATAATCACTTAATGAATTACTTCCTCTTTCAAATAAAGATTTGATACGATTCAGGTTAGATTTAGATGTAAGCATTGTTGACTTTGCACTACTTAATGATGAAATAGATTGCTCATAAGTAAGTTTGGCTTGTACATTGTCCAACTTTGCAATAAGGGCTCCTTTTTTAACTTTCTGCCCTACCTTTCCATTGAACTCCGTAATAATTCCGTTGCTTCTAAAACTCAATTCAATTTCATCACCCGCTTCAGCAACACCACTAAAGGTTCTACTATTTTGAGCGTCTGATGTTCCAACAACTTCATATTTTACTGGACGAAGTACTTCTTTCTTTTTCTCTTCTTTCTTTTTACATGAAGCTACTATGAAAAAAGTGAGTACGATTAATGTAATATAGTTTTTAAATTTCATGGTAATTGTTAGTTTTTATTCAATACAAATTGACTTGCTCTCTGTATAAGAGCTTGATTATCGGATTCTGAATGCATCAAGAAAAAATAGCCAATGGCTCTTTCTAATTGCATATATGTTAGTAAATAGTTATAATTAGCAGTAGCACTTGCCAATTGAGTTGACAAATAATTTGTTTGTGCATCAATAAGTTGAATTACTGGTACAGCTCCATTTTGATAGGCATTCTGAGTTAAATCTAAACTTTCTTCAGCATTCTCTTCAGAAATTTTTGAAATTTCTATGTTTGCGATTTCGCTGACTATATCGAGTACAATATCATTTACATTTTTTTCAATATTTAATATAATGTGCTCTCTTTGGATCATTAATTGGTCTTCTTGAATTTTGGCAGTTTGTCTGTTTATAATTCTTTGTTTTTGCTGAAAAATAGGCAAGGACACGTTCAGTCCAACATTATAAGTTCCGTCTGGAATAAAAGGAGAGCCAATAGGTAATATGGCACCTTTCCCTGATTTTGAAATTGCCAAGTTGTATTGTCCTTGTAGGGCAATTGTTGGGATAAAACGACCTGTGTTATTAAGTTTATAATTACGTTCCGTAACGTTAATATTGTATCCGATATTTTTTAATTCCGGTGCGTTTTTTATGGCTTCTTCCACTAAAAAATCTATGAGTGCCGGTTGAAATTTTGGGTTATCCAATAGCGCTAAAAACGATTCATATCTATAGTTTTTAAATATCCCTTTTGCGAGTATGGCATCATCAATATCTATTTTACTTGAAATACTATTATTCATCAATTGATTAATTGTGTTGAAGGCTTGCCTAAGTTGGTTTCCTGCATCAATTAAACTTTGAGTATTCTGTGCCTGTTGACTCTTAAATCGAAGCACGTCAGACTTTCCAGAAGCTCCAATTTCAAAACTCTGTTCGGCAATCTCTAAATTCCTTTTTGTTAATTGAAGGTTTTTATTTAGAATTTTAACATTTGTCTTTAATATTAATGCATTGAAATAGGAGACTGCTGCGTTTAATAAGGCGTCTAATTCAGCGGCATTATACACCTCTTGTTGCGCCTTTTTTAAATTTTCTTTTATATCAATATTTGCAGAAGCACTCTCAGAATAAAGTAATTGTTCTAAAACTACACTCCCTGTAGTAGAAAACTCAGGGTTTTTACCATTAGAAACTTTAGCAACTCTTGGATCTATGTAAATTCCGTTTATAGTAGCTGTTGCATTAGGTAAATAACTGCTTTTTGAAATTTTCACTTCTTGTTCACTTAAATTAATATTTTTCTTTTCTACTTCAAGAGATAAATTCTTCCCTACAACATCCTTCATGATATCAGTAATAGACAAAGAAAATTTAGATACAGGTACTGTATTATTGTTAATAAAATCCGCTTTAGCCAACAGACTGTATTGTACCGGAAATTCTATTTGAACTGCTGTATTGTAATTTATAGTAAGCTTATTTTTATATTCTATATACAAAGGAATTTCTGATGGGTTTGTCCCCGATATAATGGCCTCTACATTTAAAGCAATACGTCTAAAAAAGTGATTGATATTAGTATCAGGTTGATTGGTGGCTAAAATTCCATTCTCAACATCTTTTTTCCCAAAAGCGGAAAAAGAAGGGAGTTTTCTTTTATTTATAGATTTTACTAAAGCATCTAATTCACCCTCTTTCATGTAAAGACCACCGGCTAAATAAACCGCATCTACATTGTTTAAGGACTTGCTCAAATCGTCTCCTTTTGAATAAGGAATCAACTTATAACTTGAATCGTTATTTAAAAAATAGTTATCGAATAAATCTTTGACAGGTAACACTTCAGGTAAAAATTGATCCACTATAATCCCAACATTTTTATAATTGTACAGCGATTTAAATGTTTCCAAATCTTCTTTATAAGAGAAAGGGGTAATTATATAGGTAATATTATTGATGTTTGATGTTTTTTGATCTTGCGGAAGGTCTATAAAATCACTATTTACTGACCCAAATACAACAATAGGCTTTGGGTAATTTTTTTCTTGAGTAAGGACAATATTATTAATAATCCCAAAGGCTAAAATAATGTCAGTATCATTCGCTAAAAGTTGCTGATAATTAGCTTTTGCTGTAGCAGTATTAAAATTATTCTCAAGGATATTTTTAAACACAATTGTAGCATCTTGTCCTAGAACAGTTTTTATTTCGTTTTGTAATTGATTGAACAAAACACTAGATTTTTCAGTAGATTTGTCCGTAAGGATGCTAATATTATAAATTTTCCCTGACTGAGAAAACCCATTGATGGTGATAAAAAAAACAATTATAAAATAGTATATTCTCATTACAGAATTAGTTTAGATGATTTAGTTTATTACAGCACATTTTGTTGCTAAATATATAAAAAAAATTAAGCGTTTACCCAATTTTTAAATTCAGTAGCTTTGGCTTTGCTAATTAATATTCTCTCTTCAAATCTCGGATTTGTATTTACTACAAGCTTTCCATTAAAGTAGTATTTAATATTTGAAATTGCATTTCGATTCACTACAAACTGTCTATTGGCTCTGTAAAACATTGAAGGATCTATTTCGCTCTCAATATCTTCCAGTTTTTTATCTATTATAAACGTTTGATTTTCAAATGTAACCCCTTTTACAATTCCTGTTTCAATATAAAAGTAAGCAAGGTCTTCAATTTTTACAGGGATGAGTTCATCTCTCTTTTGTACTAAATAAGTCTTCTTATACGACTTAATATTAGTTTGTAATAGTTGCAATACCCCCTCAATTTGATCATTAATTGGTTTTTCAACACGCACTCTTCTCTTAAACTTAGCAATAGCCTCAGAAAGTTCTTCTTCATCAATTGGCTTGAGCAAATA
This sequence comes from Flavobacteriaceae bacterium, assembly GCA_002401385.1. Lineage (GTDB taxonomy): Bacteria > Bacteroidota > Bacteroidia > Flavobacteriales > Flavobacteriaceae. Next base: position 73,466 of record NVSY01000013.1, read on the forward strand.
ATCAATGCTGTTCACTTTAAAGGCCTGCATAGCGTATTGGTCATATGCTGTAGTAAAAATCACTGGAGTATTAATAGTTACTTTTTCAAAAATTTCAAACGATATTCCGTCGGCTAAATGAATATCCATAAAAATGAGTTCCGCTTCATTTTTAATAGAGAAGTATTCTATGGCAGTATTAACACTGTCTATAACACTTAGTATTTCAATAGTACTGTCAATACCATTAAGTTGGAAAGTAAGATTCTCACTTGCCGCAATTTCATCTTCAACAATAACTACTTTCATTAGATTTAATTTAATGGGAGATTAACTTTAAAAATTTGATTGGTGTTTTTGATTATAATATGTTGTTGTTTCAATAAAAAATAACGTTTATCAAGATTTCCTAAACCGCTTCCTGTACTGTCTACAAACGAAGTTCTCAGTCTTATTTTATTTTCAACTATAATATGATCGCCTTCTGAATATACCCGAACAGTTAACGGGTGAATTGTAGAAATTTCATTGTGCTTAACCGCATTTTCAACTAATAATTGCAAGGCTAAAATTGGAATGTTTTTATCCATAAATCGATCATCTATCTCTATAGTAATACTAAATTTATCACGGTATCTTGTTTTAATTAAATAAATATAACTCTCTAAAAACTTAAGTTCTTCCTTCAACGAAATGGAATCTATTTGACCACTCTGAAGAATATAGCGATACATAAATGATAATTTATTAACAAAGGTAGTTGCTTCTTTATTTTCTTTGACCAAAAAGTTAAGAGAGTTTAACGAATTAAAAAGAAAATGAGGATTTAATTGATTTTTCAATGCCGATAATTCACTTTGTAAATTTTGCCTTTTTAACCGTTCATTTTCTAATATGTTTTCCCTTTGGATAATTTGAAGTCTTAAAAGATTTGCAATAAAAAATAAGATGATAAAAATGACAACATATATAAAATAGAAAAGGTTTATTGCTGGCGTTGTAAGTTCTTTATTTACAACAATCGGGTAAATGGCAAATAGCGATTGGACAACTGCAAAATAGACAAAAACATGCACAATCAACGCTATCCCAACATCTTTTAGACCGGAAGAAAAATGTCTGAAATTATAGCGCCAATTAACATTAAATTGTAAGATAATCCATGAAGAAACAAAAAGAAAAACAAATCTCACTAATAAATCCTTAGAAGAAACGATATTAAAACTCACATTTTCTACAATGTTTAAGCTAAACATAGCTAAAATTCTAGGAAGATTAACAAGCACCGTAATAATTAGTGCAATACCGTTAATAACAGCTCCTTTTACTTTTTTAAATACCAATTTTTTTGAGTTCATTTTAAAATTTAAAATTGCTGGTCGATGTACGAAACTACAAATATTATAACTAGTTGGATTCATTATTCTTAATTTCAGTTACTTTACCCTTATAAATCCCTGTTTTATAACCCTCAACTTGTGCTTCTACAAGAACCTGTTCACTAAAGACTTTCGCTTTGCAGAAAATTGATTCATTTAAAACGTACACTTTCTCAATCGACTCCTGATATAATTCCAACTCAAAGTAGAAATTCAGTGTTGGTGATATTATTGTATTTATGACGACTCCCATTGCAAATATAAAAATTTAAATTTCTCTTAATTTTAAACTGTTATTGTTTTTAATTATCGAGGTATTGTTAATACAAATATAGGCCCACATTAGAACAGTAACGAGTCGTTATTAAGTGAAACATACAAAACAGTTAGTAAAACGGATAAAAGAGTCAGTCAAACGGAAAGCTTCCAAAGTGAACCAATTTTGATTCTTCATACAAACTCTTTTTTTTTGCAATTATAGTTTTATTTTGAAACAACATCCAGTTTCCCTTTTTAACTCTTACACTATATTAATTCCACAGCGTTTTTTTCACTTACTATGAAGTAGTTTCCTCATTTATTTTTTACTCTTGTTATCTATAAAATAGATTATTAACCTGGCGTTTTTCATAATTCTAACATATTTGTTTTTAGTGAAACAGTCTTAAATAGTGTCCGAGAATATGCAGTAACTCCACTCTTAGGTCACGATAATTCCGATATAAAAAACCTCTCTTGTTTATGTTTTTGGTTCCACCAATGAAAGAAATAGCATTGTTTTCAATTAATTGATTTTGAAATGAGTGCTGCAATCTAATTTAGATTTACTATTTTTAAAAAAAAGTAATAGTATGAAATTTAGATTATTAGCATTAGTTTTAATTATTTGTAGCACCATTAGCACTTCAGGACAAGAACAAGCAAAACAAAAACAGTTTAAACCTCTAGAAGATTTTGATATTGTAAGTTTAAGTTATGTCAATTATGGTAAATCTGAATTTAAAAAGGATAATCAAGTTGGTGAAGTAGGATTTTCTGAATTTAGGTTTTCTTATACTACAACAAAATTGCTTAACAATAGAAAAACAGTACTTATACACGGGTTAGAGTTTACCAATTTAAAACCAGATTTTTCTGAAGTCCCAAATTCTTCTCCTATAACCAGAAATTTTTATTCAGCTGCTTATCGATTTGGAATAATTAACCCAATAGGAAAGAAAGGATGGAGGTACAGTTTAGGATTGAAACCAACATTGGCATCAGATTTTGAAGAAGGTGGAGTATCATCTGAAGATTTTATACTTCAGGCATCAGTTCTTTTTTCTAAAAGAGCTAGTGAAAATTTCAAATATGGTTTTGGGGTTTCTTTTAATACGCGATTTGGTCAAAAGCAAATTTTACCAATTTTTCAATTAGTATACAAAAAGAATAATTGGACAACCTTTGCATATTTACCAGCATATTTAGGTCACTTTTATAATTTTAATTCTAGCAAGCTAGGTCTTTCTATTAATTTAAATGGAAATAATTACAATTTTCACAACACAAATACTTCAGGTTTAGATTTAGATAAACTAAGTTATTCAAGAGTAAATATTGGTCCGGAATATGAAATCAAAATTACTAAGAAAATAAAATTAAATTTAAATGGAGGGGTTACTATCGCAAATAAATTAGATTGGTTAAATGGAAATGATGATAGTGAATTGGATTTGTCTCCTGAAAATAAATTTTTCTTTAAATTAGGTTTTAAACTTGTTAAATAGATAGCATTGTAAAGTTGACTTATCGCTATAAATAAAACCCAATATAATAAAACAAAAAAAACTTCCTGTTGAATTAAATTCGACAGGAAGTTTTTACAACTAACTTAATGGTTCAATTACTTTTTTAACGCTTTAACTATCTTTTTTGAAAAATCTTCTGAAGTGGTTCCTAAAGTATCCGGATTATCAATTCTTGTAGTCAACACAGAAAGCACTCTTTTGTCTTTCGGCTGTGTCAAGTCATAAACAATGGTCTCTAATACATAAATTTTCCCTTCTGTTGTTACCGATGTTATTGGGTAAGACTCAGAATACATGGTCCCATAATGTCTGTAATACCCTCTATAGTACCCTCGACCATAATAAAAGGGATAGGTATTAATGGAATAAACAGAACTACTGGTTGTTGTTTTAGTGAACTGTTTTGTATCTCTTAAAACAGTCATAATCACCACCTCAATACCTTCGTGTTTTAATTTATCTGTTAATTTGTCCCATCTATCATAATCTATTTCATTTGTTTGTTCAATTTCTGGAAATTTCACAAAACTTTCAACGGATTTATATCCATTGTCATTTAAAACATCTACCATATCCTTCTCAAATCGAACCCTGGCAGTTTCATTACCCGTTTTACTAACCACCAAAATATTTTTATTCTTTATTTCTGGAGTTCTTATGTCTTTCCATGAGTCTGTTACCTTTACAGAAGAGCAACTTTCCATTACAATTGCAACGGTGACTATTCCTATAATTTTAAATACTGTTTTCATAATTTTGTCATTTTATAATTGTTATTAATTTGATTTCAGCAAATTAGATTTCAAATCGTCTCTGCTTATTCCAAAGTGATTTTTTAGAATTTCTTGAAAATTTGTTTTCTTTGTTAGTCCCACTTAAATGTGAATATGTCATGATTTTTGTTTTTTTAATGTGTTTGAAATGTGTTTCTTGAATTAGATAAATAAATAAACATCTTCATTATTGTCATATTTAGACAGAAAATCTTCATTACTATTTATCATTTTGATGGTACTCAAGCTAAATTTTGAATCATTTTTAGAAATTGATTTTAATGTTCCCATGATTATTTATTCTGTATGTTGTTTATTAATATGTTTTGTTTCTAATACAAATGTAGACTGAATACTAGGGCGGTATAGAAGTATTACACTGAACAAACTAAAAGGCAAAGTGAACTGTCCAAATCTGAAAGTGAAGTAGTTACCCTTAGCTCAGCAGTATTGTTTTTTTAAGAAAATAGCTATTAATTCGAAAAGGATTGGCTTTTAGTATTCACAAGAAACAGCTGGTATAAAACAGCTTTAGAAGTCTTAACAACAACTCGTTTTTTTAACTATTAATTTGAAATCATATTCTTACTAACCTCGAACCAATTTCAACAGGATGCTGTATTGGTTAAGTTGATAAAAAACGACAAGGACTTTGAATATAAAAAACCCTGAAGAATAGACATCCTCAGGGTTTAATAAAATTTTTAAAAAAACTAACAGCACTTTACAATACTTGTTTTTAAAGAGATTTCATTTCATTATTAATGTTAGTAAATTAGAGTTCAAATCGCCTCTGCTTATTCCATAGTGATTTTTTAGAATTCCTTGAAAATTTATTTTCTTTGTTTGTGTTTTTTAAGTGTGAATAGGTCATCATTTATGTTTTTAAAATTTGTTTTAGAGGTATACTTTATAAATTAGATAAATAGGCAAACAGCTTCTTCATTGCCATATTTAGATAGAAAATCTTCGTTGCTATTTTTCATTTTGATATTTCTCAAACTAAATTTTGAATTCCTTTTAAAAATTGAATTTAATGTATCCATAGTTAATTTTTTATATGTTTTTATAAATATATTTTTCTTTATTTCTAATACAAATATAGGTTGAAACCTAGGGAGATATGGAAGTTTTAGATTGAATGGACTAAAAGTCAAAGTGAAATGTCCAAATCAGAAAGCGAAGTAATTCTCCTTAAATAAGAAGCTAAATTTTAACAAAATCGCTGTTAATTTGGATAGATCTAGCTTTTAATATTTACAATTTTCAGGGAGTACTACATTGTGTTGCCCCCCTTAAATGTATCAATTCAATTTTGAAATCATATTCTTACTAGCCTGGAACGGATATCAATGTACAATGTATTGGTACAATTGATAAAAAAAAGAGTAAATGGCTCAAATTCAAAAAACCCTGAAGAATAGACATCCCCAGGGTTTAATAAAATTTTGAAGCTAAAAGCATTTTACAGCTCCTATATTATAATTGGACTCCATTTTATTTTTTTTGTTATACTCAAATTATACATTTTGAAATTTATGTAAGGGCTGTAAACGGCTACAGTGTTATCCCAAACCTGTTCTATTTTTTCTCCTGCAGCCAACATAATTGTTTGCATCATTATCTTGTTTTATTAGTGACATCAGCAAATTACAATTCAAATCGCCTCTGCTTATACCATAGTGATTTTTTAGAATTTTTTGAAAATTTATTTTCTTTGTTTGTCCATGTTAAATGTGAATATGTCATCGTTTTTTGTTTTAGAAAAATACATTTATAAATGCAACATATAGCATAAATATAGCTGTTATGCTTAATACTGTGTCTAGGGCTAATAATATTAAAAGTTCTATTTTCATCTTGTTTTCTTTTAGAAATTATTGATTTTTTTGTGTAGTTATCTTTGTTTTTATTCCTTGGTAGGAATAGGGCTTTTGATTCCTGTTTTTTAATTTGTTTGCACTATTTCTAATACAAATATAGACTGAGACCAAGAGGTATATGGAAGTATTAGGCTGAACGAGCTTAAAGTCGAAGTGAAGTGTCCAAATCTAAAAGTGAAGTAGTTGTCCGTTAATTAGAGGGTTCGTTTTCTAAGAAAAACAGTTGTTTGGAATCATATTCTCTCCCTTTGGAACGTATGTCAATGTGAAATTGCATTGGCTAAAATGAGAAGGGATTTAAATTCAAAAAACCTTAAGGAATAGACATTCTCAAGGTTTATTAAAACTCTTTTTTTGAAGCAAACAGWACTTTACAGCWCATGTTTTATAAATGGACTCCAACTCATATTTTTAGAAATACTCAAATTATATATTTCAAAATTCATGTAAGGACTGTAAACGGTTACAATGTTGTCATTAAAATCCTGTTGTATTTTTACTCCTGTAGTTAAGATAATTGTCTTCATGTGTTTAAAATTTTGTAATTGACTAAAATTATTTCGAAATTTGAGAACCCATGTAAGCACTCGTTACACTCGTTCTCACATAAATTTATTTTAATCATACCCTAGCGTGTATTTTTTGATTAAAAAAATTCATGTTCGTTTCATAATTTTCTTTTTTTAGTATTGATATCAGCAAATTAGAATTCAAATCGTCTTTGCTTATTCCAAAGTGATTTTTTAGAATTCCTTGAAAATTTATTTTCTTTGTTTGTGCGTATTAAATGTGAATATGTCATCCTTTTTGTTTTAGAAAAACACATTGATAAATGCAACGTATAGCATAAATATTGCTGTTATGCTTAATGCTATGTCTAAGGCGAATACTATTAATAGTTCTGTTTTCATCTTGTTTTCTTTTAAAAATTATTACTTTTTGTGTAGTTAGTTCTCTTTATTTATACCCTTTGATAGGCATATACTTAATTAATTTGTTTGCGCTATTTCTACTACAAATGTAGACTGAAACTCAGGGRTATATGGAAGTATTAGACTGAACGGACTGAAACTCAAAGTGAACTGTCCAAATCTGAAAGTGAAGTAATTGTACTTAAATGAGAAGTGATGTTTTCTTAAGAAAACAGTTGTTAATTCGGAATGAATCGGTTTTTATTATTTACAATAAATAACTAGATTTAAGTAGTTTAAAAACCTTTAYTAGCAACAACTCCTTTTATAAGGATGGCTTTGATTGCGAATATCTGTTGGTTAAAATAACCAAACAGCGTACGTTTTTTTTTGCAAATTTAAGGAGCATTTGATATCGAAGTTAAATAAAAAAACCCTTTGCGATTAGGCAAAGGGCTTATAAATATTATGTATCAAACGAGGTCTAACTATCCTCTTCTTTTCTTCTTTTTATTATCAGGTTCATTCTTTTCATTTCTATCATCGCGTCGTTCTCTACTGTCTTCACGGCTTTCTCTAATATCTTCATTCAATTCTTTTTTTGTAGCAATGATATCTGCTTGGAGCGTTTGCAAAAATTCATGAAGTAGTTTTTTGTTAACCTCTGCTTCCCCCAACCTTTCAGTACTATAGGAAAATCTATATCCCTTTAGACTCTTTAAAATAGTAGCTTGCCTCTCGGCACGTTTAATTTGATCTTCAAAATCACGAATATCATCTCTACGGTCTCTTTTGTCATCACGCATATTCGCTTTATCTCTATTGAGGTCTTTTTTATCGTCCTTWCTATCAAACCGTCCTTTTTTTGAGTCTTCCTTATCTCGGCGTATCTCTCTCCTATCTGATCTAATTTCAGCTGAACTTTGCGCAATTTCCAATCGTGCTTTTTTTGCCTTCACACCACTCTGTTGCACTTCTCGGATCATATCCGTAAGAATACTTGCTTTTAATTCATTCGATTTTGATAAATTTCTTATCTTAAAAGCATTGTTAAAAGCATTTATTTTCAATTTATATGCAGCTAATTCTTTGGAGTCACGTTCTAAGTTTTTCTTTCCTTCGATAATTTGTTTGCTGTTTTGAACCGCTTCCTTAATATTTTGAGCATTTATTGCTGTATTAAAGGACACTACTAAAACCAATATAGTTGTAAATAATTTCATGTGTTTAAAATTTTGTAATTGACTAAAGATATTTAAAAATTTGAGAACCCATGTAAGCACTCCTTACACTCGTTCTCACATAAATTTATTTTAATCATACCCTAAGGGGTATTTTTTGATTAAAAAAATTCATGTTCGTTTCATGTGTTTAAAATTTTGTAATTGAATAAAAATATTTCGAAATTTGAGAACCCATGTAAGCACTCCTTACACTCGTTCTCACATAAATTTATTTTAATCATACACTTGCGTGTATTTTTTGATTAAAAAAATTCATGTTCGTTTCATCTGTTTAAAATTTTGTAATTGAATAAAAATATTTCGAAATTTGAGAACCCATGTAAGCACTCCTTACACGCGTTCTCACATAAGAGGTGTTTAAATTAGTAATCGTTATTATTTTTACTGTAAACTACTTTATAAGTAGGGCTACCATTCTCATTATCAATTCGTTTGTAAAACACGTCATTATATTCATATAGTACATTTCCATCCATAATTATTTGGTCTGCATCTTCAGAAATATCGGTAATAACAGCACCAATTGGTGGTTGGGTTATTTCATATTGTTCATTGCTATTTACATCATTGGATTCAACATAATATATTCCAGAATGATAAAAATAAGGTACTGGTCCAACCATAATTCTCACATGTCCTACGGGTAATACAGCTACTCTAAATCCTCTTGGAGGTACAACTACCAAATACTCATTCCCATAAGCAGTATAATACACTCCCGAATAATAAAAGTAAGATAGCCCTCCAAATACAAATCTTAAATGATTGTGATGTAAGGTCCTAACAACTCTTCGGTGTTGTGGGTATCTATAATGTGGATTTCTTCGAATAGGCTGTGTTCTATAACGATCTCCTTGACGATGGTTTGGTTTATAGTCATAAGAACGCTGCTCTTTTGCTCTATTACTTTCTTTACCACTTCTTTTTTGAGCTTCCATATGTTGAGTAGAAATCAATGCAATAAGTAATAGCGTAATTCTGATAATATTTTTTACTGCTTTCATAATTTATATTTTATACAATTAAAACGTTTTGTTTTCCGAGTACAAATATAGAATCATCATGAATGTCTTAGAGGMACTTATTAATTGAAACAGAGAAAAAGCAATGTGAAGCATCTAGATCTTCAAATGAACTTATTGTTTTGGAAATTGAGCCACTCCAATTTTCCCATTTCTCAGTACAGTCATTTCAATCATATCTCCTTTTTTATATGTTGCCAGTTTATTTTTTATTAAAAAACCTGAGTTTTCATCTTTAAATTTAATCCCTGCAATTTCCAAAATTATATCTCCTCCTAATAAAAGCTCAACCTCATCAATTATTGCTGGGATATAGCCTCCTTTAAGACCCAGTTTATTTGCTGCTCCTTTTGAAGATAACCTAAGAATTAAGAGTCCTGATTCGCCAGGAACATTAAGAGCTCGTGCCAAATCTCCTGTAAGAATAAGAGACTCCATACCAACCCAAAGATTTTTTTCTTCTGATAAGAGTTTTTTAGCAATATTAGATGAGACCGCAAAGCCTATTCCTTCGAAACCTCCCGATTCCGTATAAATTCTACTAACAATTCCTATCACTTCTCCTTTCATATTAAACATTGGACCTCCCGAATTACCAGGATTAATTGCCGCGTCTGACTGTAAAAACTCCATCTTTATAAAGTCATTACTTAAACTGTTCGGGAAATGCCTTCCACTTAGAACCCCCTTAGATAAAGATTGTTTAAAGCCATGAGGAGCTCCTAATACAAATACATCATCTCCAATATTTAGCTTATCTGAATCTCCAATAGGAACTATTTTTTTATTTTTCAATAAAAATTCTCCTCCTATTTTAATAAGCGCTACATCTGCCGATGGGTTTGAAATTAACACCTCTGCGTCATATACATCTCCATCTAAAAATTCTACAGTAACATTTTCAGCAGATTGAATTACATGTGCMGCWGTCCAAATTAACCCCTCTTTTGAGATTAACACTCCCGAACCATGTGAGTTTTGAGGTGTTAATTTTCTGGAATAGCCATCTGACTCCAGRCTAACAGTTTCAATCACYACCACGGAAGAATTTACATTTTTATATAGTTTTGATAAACTTTGAGCATTCGAAAACACCGTAAAAAACAGGAAAGTTACAACAACAATTTTTTTCATTTTWTATATTTTATTATCAAAGGTAAATATATTTCCAGAAAATACTGCTTGATTACTAGCGGAAATGCGCTATTGAAAATTCYTGACATTTTGCAACACAAAGTTTAACACCATAACAAAGTTTTTTTRACTTGCTAATTCARCGGATTTTTAATRTAACATAAGAAAATAATGTTTCGTATTTTTGTTCAGGACTAAACCTTATCTATTTATGAATTCTAATTGGTTTAATAAGATTACAACATTTACAATTGGTTGGTTTATTTCTTTATTACTATGGAAAAGTATTAGAAAAACAGGAATCAATGAATATTTAGATTATACAGATATTAATGTTTCGTATTTATATACTTTTGCGTCCATAGTAACCATATCGTTATTTGCAGGTGTTTTCTTTGGCAGTATACAATACTATCAAGAAAAGTATCTCACCAGAAAAACATCTTTTAGAAGTTTGTTAATTACCTCGTTAACCCTTCATGTTTTTACCATGGTTTTTATATATTTAACGTTGTATATAATTTTAAGAATTATAGGACTTGATAAAAACATTCAATTTATAGACTTTCTAACTTCTCCATTAACAATTACCAATCTAATTTATTCTATTCTTGTTAATAGTTCCATTGTAATACTAATTCAGGTGAATAGGTTGTTAGGCAAAGGGTATTTAGGCAAGCTGATTACAGGAAAGTTCTACGAACCCAAAGAAGAGCTTAGAGCATTTATGTTTTTGGATTTAAAAGGTTCAACTACTATCGCCGAAAGCTTAGGACATATTAAATACAGTAGGTTTATACAAGATTGTTTTTCTGATTTGTTGGTGGTTGAAAAACACAAGGCAGAAGTGTACCAGTATGTTGGAGATGAAGTTGTATTAACTTGGAAAATAAAAAAAAACGACACAATAGTTCACTGTCTAAAAGCCTACTTTTCCTATGCTAATTGCCTAGAAACAAAGTCTGATTACTACAAATCCAATTATAATATAGTCCCTTTTTTTAAAGCAGGAATGCATATAGGTTTAATAACTGCCGTTGAAGTGGGTGAGTTAAAACGCGAAATAGCATACCACGGAGATACAATAAATATTGCTTCAAGAATTCAAGAGCAATGCAAAATTTACAATCAAAAATTCTTAATCTCTGATTCGGTTGTAGCTTATATCCAAAAATCAGACCTATTTAGTTTTACTAAGATGGGAGAGGAAACTTTAAGAGGTAAAAAAAAGCCTGTTACCATATATAGTGTCGCTAAAAGTCTTTGATATATCTCACTGAATACCTATCTCATTATTCATCCCTCAAAGCCTCAACAGGATTGCTTACTGCTACTCTCCAACCAATCCAACTTACCGCTAATAAAGCAATCCCAATAACACATACTCCTACCAATCCAAATACCCACCAGCTTATAGAAGTTTTATAGGCAAAATTTTCAAGCCATGTATCCATTGCATAATATGCAATTGGGCAAGCCAAAACAAAAGCTAAACCAACCCATTTCATAAAATTTTTATTTACTAATTGAATTATTTCAAATACGGATGCTCCGTTCACTTTACGAATTCCAATTTCTTTGATTCGCATTCGTGTAGAAAATATAGTAAGCCCTAACAATCCTATTATGGCAATTAAAGCACCAATTAAACTGAAAAAGATACTCATTTTTTGCTGTGCTTTTTGTTGTATATAATTTGAAGCCAATCGATCTTCCAGAAAAGAAATCTCAACCGGAGTTTCTGGAAATCTGGACTTCCAACGATTGCTTATTTCTGACATTAGCCCTTGAATATTTGAAGTTTGAAACCTAATATTAACAACGGAATACCTCCAATTATCCCATTCAGGATTTGACATAATTAGCATAGGTTGGATTTTATTTTCCAAAGAAGCAAAATTAAAGTCTTCAACTACACCAATCACTTTTAGCTCTCCATTTCTATATATCTGTTTATCTATTGGATACTCCCAGCCTGCTTTTTTAGCTAATTGTTGATTTATTAAAATGGTGTTTTTTTCAAATTCATTATTCTCTTTAAAATTTCGTCCAGCAAGTAAATTTATTTTAAAACACTTCAAAAAGTCAGCATCGGTATATAAAACTTTTAACATTGCGACTTCCTTTTCATTGTTTATTGTATAACCATTCCTTGTAATATCAGTACCTATTATCTGACTTGATAAGCTTACCGAATGTATTTCTGATAACTGTTGTAATTCCTGTTTAAATTGGGTGAGTTCATTGTTTAAAAACTCTTCATCGGTTTGAAGAGTCATTATATTTTCCTTGTCAAATCCAAGTTCTGTATTTAATAGCAGCTTGTTTTGCTTGTAAATAATTAAAACTGCAATTAGTAAAACAATCACAACCGTAAATTGAAATGAAATCAAAACACTTCCTTTTTGCGCTTTTGACTTTTCAATAGTTATTCCATGTTTTTTATTTGAATTCACTTTTGAAAACGAGAATTTCTGTGTAGAAAAATAGGCAACTAAAAAAGAGACCACTAGTATTGAAATCCCCAAGAAAGAAATTGCAGAAACAATATTGTTCTCAATAAACAGGGTTGTTTGAAGGTATTTATTCAAAAACGGGGTTCCTAACAAAAGCAAAAATATTCCAAGTACTGAAGCTATAGTAGTAATAATTACCACTTCAAGATAGGTTTGAGCCATCAAACCAAATTTACTTGCACCAAACATTTTAAGTATTTTGATCTCTTTTGTTTTCGTAATTTTCTGCGCTGTATATAAAATAATGTAATTAATACTTGCTAATAATAGTATTAATGCACTAATACTTACAATAATGTACATGCTTTTTTTACTTCTATTTGTTGGACAATCGTAATTGAAAGAGTTATCGGACAAATGCACTTCTTTTATATTTTGTAAGGATGCTTTTAATATCAATCCTGCATCTTCCCAGTGTTTATTTATTTTATTGAATAAAAATTGTGGCAATGCACGCTCAATCTGTTGAGAAGTTACATTCTCTGATAATTGTAAATATGACAAGAAGGTAATCCCTCCTCCATAATCTTTCCAAAACAGATCGCTTTGCGCAATGTATTTTATAGAAATTAGCGCATCATATACAAGATGCGTATTTGACGGTGGATTGACTGCAATTCCAGAAACAGTAACTAGTTTATGATTAAACAATAATGTAGCTCCCAAAGGATTTTTATCTCCAAATAATTGTTTCGCTTTTTTTTCGGTCAATACTATTTTATCTGCACTATTCAATGCTGTTTCAGGATTTCCGGCTTTCAACTTGAAATCGAAAAAACCAAAGAAATTAGCATCCACAAATCGTAATTTGCCTATGTTTTGAACTTCATTTTCAATGAAAACTTTTGTGGGTTTTACACCAGAAACACGGCAATATTTATCCACTCCAGCAATCTCATTTTTTATATCAGGAGCCATTGGAAACCATGTAAAACCAGATTTTGATACATTCCCATTATTGATAGTTGAACTTAGAACACGGTAAATTTTGGAAGCATTTGGATAAAACGTATCAAAACTAGTTTCATATTTTATAAACAGAAAAACAAAAAGGCACGCTGCCATTCCTATAGAAAATCCAACAATGTTTATAATTGCACTTAATCGGTTTTTTAGAATAGTACGAAATGCTAATTTGAAAAATAGGATGTTCATTTTTATGCTGTTTTAACTTTATTCATCTCTTAATGCCTCTACAGGATTCCTTGTTGCTGCTCGCCAACTTTGCCAACTAACTGTTAGCAATGCTATAATTAAGGTAAATAAACCTGCCAAGGCAAATACCCACCAGCTTAAACTGGTTTTATAAGCAAAATTTTCTAACCATTTGCTCATAGCGTAATAAGCAATCGGACAAGCAATTACAAAAGCGATACCCACCCACTTTATAAAATCTATATTGAGCATGAACATAATTTCTTTTATAGTGGCTCCATTTACTTTTCGGATACCTATTTCTTTTGTTTTACTTTCGGTAATAAAAAGACTAATAGCTATCATACCTAAAAGGGTGATAAAAAGTACAATTATTGTAAAGGCTTGTAATAAACGTTTTAATTGGATTTCTTTTTTGTAGATATCTTTATAGTCGTAAGTATCTATTGCAAGATGTAAGTATTTTTGAGGAAATCCCTTATTAATATAAAACTCTTGGACAAAATTTATCAATTCTTCCTTATGCTTTTCATCAAAACTTATTTGATATAAATTTGGATACCCTTGAAAATCAAATCCAAATACCATAGGCTGTATTTTATTATATAACGGCGTACTGTATACGTCTTTAATCACTCCTACAATAACAACTTCCAATATGTAATTACTTTTTAGAATTGTACCTAAAGGGTTCTTCAAATTGGCCTTTCTAACAAACTCTTCATTTACCAATACTTCAACAAAACCTCTGTTGATTTTATTTCGTCCATATTTAAAGTCTTCTGCTTTTGGTAATTTAGAAGCATTCAAATTTTTTCCAAGCACCAATTCGATATTATGAACTCCTAAATAATCAGCATCACCTTGAACAATTATAGCTTCTATTTCAGTAGTAGGCTTATCTATTTTTATTTTTTCAAGATGAATTTTTGTTCGAAATAATTTTTGTCCTCTAGCTACTGCGTTTACATAACTTTTGGATTCAAGCTCATTTATTAAAGGCTCATATTGAGTAGAAACACTCGCAATCTTTCTAATATTAAAGCCTACATCTTTTTTTTGTATAAAGGTAATTTGTTTTCCAACAAACAAAATACAGATTATTAAGCTAATAAATAAAAATAACTGGAAGCCAATCATTAATTTTTTTGACAACCAAGATAGCGAAGAGGGAGTTTCATTATCTTTTATAAAAATGGACTTATATGATAATAAAAATTCTAAAAATCCAATGATGAAACCAATAGTCAATATAAGAATGAAATAGGAAAGAAGCAGCATACCATCATTTAGGAGTGATAATTGATAATCAAAGCCTAATAGTTCTGCAATTAGTTTTCCAATAATGGGGTATGTCAGCAAGGATAATATAAAACAAATAACTGCATTTATTTGAGACTCTATAATTAATTGATTGAAAATAGTACTTTTAGATGCCCCTAAAAAACGTCTGATTTTAAATTCATTTGCACGATTTAAATTTAACCCTAAATTCATTATAATGTAATTAGACATTGCTAAAAACAAAGACAGCAAGGCAACAAGAACTAATATATTGATGAATTGTAAATCTCCTTTTTTTTGTTGTTTAGGTATGTCGGACGAATTAAAATAAATGTTGTCTAGTCTTTGCATTTCGAATTGACACATACTTTCATCTACATCCTCAGGCCCCATTGATACAAAATGACTATTGTTTTTTTGTTGCATAATAACAACTTCAGAAACACTTTTTAAAAACGATTCTTTATCTCGTAAATGAGGAAGGTATAGATATAAATCAGCTTCCCCCTCAAACCATTCAAATTTTTTGTATTCAGATCTGCTAAAATTATAAAATCCAGAAATATTTATAAAATAATTACCTTGAATAGTTGAAGATTTTGGGATGTTATTTATTACACCTGTAACTTGCAACTCAATCTTTTTAGGATTTTTATATCTAGAAACTAATATTGTTCTCCCAATGGGGTTTTCATCCAAAAATAGATTTTTAGCAGTTTTCTCAGAAATAACGATTCCGTTTGGTGTACTTCTGAATTTTTCAATACTTCCATTTTTTAAGCTAAAATTAAATAATTCAAAAAACGATGGATCTACAAATATAAAAGGTTCTAATTGTGAGGATTCATTTATATGTAGTTCTAGAGGTTCATCATTTACTATAGCGCGACAATAGTTTTCAACTTCTGGAAGTTTGTCTTTTAAAAATTCTCCTAGAGGTAAATAAGTTTCTGTATTCCTAATATTTGAATTTGGTCTTTTATTTACCAGCCGGTAAATATCCTTCCGTTTCGTATGAAAAGCATCAGTACTCAACTCTTTATATACAAAATGATAAATATGAAAAGAAGCAATAATTGCAATGCTCATTCCTAAAATAGAAATAGCATATATTTTATAGTTTCT